>CALVSW010000007.1 GCA_944359625.1 uncultured Bacilli bacterium
TTATCTTTTTTTTATGCTTTTAATTTAGATATGTATGCCGGATTTGCCACCGGATATATGAATCGCTTAACTTATCTATACCAAAATGGCTATTATTGGTCCATGTCGCCGAGCAGTTTCGACTCTGGCACCTCTGCTGCTCACGAGTTCAATCTGGACGCGTCTGGTTACGCTACCCGCTACTGGGTGACCCGCGGCATTGGCTTGCGTCCGGTAATCAATCTGCAATCTGATGCTTTTGGGTAAAATTATTTTTTTTAATTACTAATAATTCATGAACATAACTAGAAACTATATATATTATATTTAAAAATTCAGCAACAATTAAACCATATAAACCGATTTTTAAAAGAGTAAAAACAAACATTGCTAATAGTTTAATTATGACCCCAATAGTAGTGATTTTTAAAGTGTTTTGTCCGTAACCTAAAGCTTGTAAGATAGCGGATATTGGAGCTTCTAAATAATATAGAAAGAAAAAATAACTTAAGTACTTAATATAATCTGAACCTAAAGTAGTATTATATATTAATAATAATAATTTATCTCTAAAGATAGTTATAAAAGAAGTGGATATAATGCCTATAAGAAGTGATATAGTAATAATTTGTTTTATTCTTTTTTTTAATAATGTTTTATTAGTACTATTTAATCGTGATATTTCTGGAATCGTAGCTGTACATATTGCTTGAATTAAAAATGATGGCATAAGTAATAAGGCAATTGAATAAGCATTATATATTCCATATTCTTGGGTAAAGTAAGATGCACTATAACCAACAAAAAGCATCGTATTTGAAAGAATTATTGGCTCGAAGAAATAGCCGATATTACCTATAATTTTACTTGATACTAAAGGAATTGATGCATTTAAAAGTGTATTTATAGTATTTTTATCATATTTAAATTCATTAATTTTAAGATTAACATTTTTAGGTAGTAAAAATATAAATGTAATTATACTAGCTAATTCGGTTACTACATTTAATAATAGATAAGATAAAATACCTATAATTAATGATTTTTTTACTATCAAAGGTAAAATAAAGATAATAAATAAAATTCTAATAGTTTGTTCAATAATATTTGATATTGTATTAGGTAGCATTTTTTGCTTCCCATAAAAGTATCCTTTTAATAAACAAGCTAAACCTACATTAGGTAAAGCCATAACTGATCCAATAATAAGAATTTTTACTTTAGGTTCATGTAATAAATAGGTGGCAATAAAATCACTTCCTAAGATAATGGCTATCATTAAAGAGACATTAAGTAATAAAAGAATTATTACTCCGTGAAGTATTACTTGTTTACTTCTGATCTTATTTTCTGCTACTATTTTAGAAATGGCAAAAGGCATTCCAAAACCGGCAATCGTAACAGTTAAAGAAAATAATGGGACTATTAAAGTGTATAAGCTTATTCCTTCGGGGCCAATAATTCTTGTGTACATAATTTTAATAAAGAAACCTAATGTTTTAGTTATAAAACTACCAATTAATAAAATGAGAGTACTTCTTAGAAATTTATTCTTTTGCATCTACTTCTCCTTTAAAAAACAAACAAATTAGTATATAATAATATATGAATTTGCAATTGAATTTAGGTGTTAAAATGAGTGATATTATATTTAATAATTTATTAGAGTTAAAATTAAGAGTTAAACCTGCTTTAAATTCTAAAGTTAAAGAGATGCGTTTAAAAGGTATTAATTATGTTAATAGTGATGACATTTGGGAATATCTACGTCTTTTTAAATGGAGTAATTCTAGTAATCTTAATTTAGCTACTATTGTTGATGATATTTTAAATACTGATTATAATAAATTTAATCGCTTTGTTTTAGATAGATTAGGTAAAAAAGTAGAATTGCCTAAAATAAAGGAGGAATAAAGTTGAATAAAGAATTAACATATGAAGAATTTATAAATAAAGTTAAGACTTATATTAATGATGAAGAAGAATTAGACTATATTCATAAAGCTTATTTATTTGCTAGTGAAGCTCATAAAGGTAGAAAAAGATTAAATAATGAATCTTATATTAGTCATCCTTTAAATGTTGCCATGATTTTAACTGATTTAAATGTTGATTATGTAACTTTATGTGGAGCATTATTACATGAAACTGTAAATCATGGTGGTAAAACGGTAAAGGAGATACAAGAAAATTTTGGCCCAGAAATAGCTGATATCGTTAAGTGTATTTCCAAGATTAATAAATTAACTTTAAATGATGATAAATTAAGTTCGGCAATATATTTAAGAAAAGTATTAGTAGGATTATGTGAAGATGTTAGAGTCTTATATATAAAATTAGCAGATAGATTACATAATATGCGTACTATTTGGGCATTAGATCCTGAAAGTCAAATTAAAAAAGCTAATGAAACTATTTCGGTACTCATTCCTATTGCTCATCGTTTAGGTATTAATAGTATTAAATCAGAATTAGAAGATTTATCTTTAAGATATACTAAACCAGATATATATAAAGAAATAGAAGAAAAATTAAATAATTCTAAAACAACATTAAATGAAGAATTAGAATTAATGAAACAAAGTTTATGTGATATTTTAGAAGAACAAGGAATTAAATATCATATTAAAGCTCGAGTTAAAAGTATTCATAGTATATATGAAAAGATGGCTAAGGGTAAAAAATTTAATGAAATATATGATATTTTAGCTTTAAGAATTATTGTTGATAAAGTTAGTGATTGTTATCAAATATTAGGATTAATTCATGCTAAATATCGTCCTTTACCAAAACGTTTTAAAGATTATATTGCTATGCCTAAGGAAAATATGTATCAGTCTTTACATACTTCAGTATTTGGTATCGATGGTTATGTCTATGAAATTCAAATTAGAACTGAAGAAATGGATGAAATTGCTGAAAAAGGTATTGCTTCCCATTGGTCTTATAAAGAACACACATCTGGTGCTATTAAAAATGTTTTTGAACAAAAATTAGAATTATTTCGTAATTTAATTGAACAACAATTAGATAATACAGATGCTGAAATTGGTGAAAAAATAAAGTTAGAAGCATTAAGTCAAAATATTTATTGCTTTACTCCTAAGGGGGATGTTGTAGAACTTCCTGCCGGCGCAACCCCAGTTGACTTTGCTTATCGTATTCATTCAAAAGTTGGTGATACGATGGTTGGTGCTATTGTAAATGATAATATCGTTAACTTAAATCAAGAATTAAATGATGGCGATATTGTTAATATTAAAACTAATCCTAATAGTACGCCTAATAAAGAATGGTTAAATTTTGTTAAAACATCCCAAGCCCGTAATAAAATTAAGTCATACTTTTCTAAACGAGATAGAGAGTTATATATTACAAAGGGAAAAGATTTATTAGAAAAAGAAATTAGACATCAAAAACTAAGCTTTAATGAAGTTTTAAATAGTAATAATATTAATAAAATATGTCATGATTTAAAATTAGATAATTTAGAAGATATTTATTTAAGTATAGGTTCTTTAAGATATACGCCATCTTATATTATTAATATAGCTTATGAAGATAAAAAAGATGTTAAAGATATCTTATTAGAAAGAGTAAGTAATCATAAAAAAGAAGATATTAATTATAAGAGTGATGTTATAGTAGCTGGAGCTGGTGATATTAAAGTATCTTTAGCTAAATGTTGTAAGCCTATTAAAGGTGATGAGATAGTAGGATATATTACTAAAGGTGCGGGAATATCAGTTCATCGTAAAAATTGTCCAAATATTATCGATAGTAAAAGATTAATTGATGTATCATGGAATACTAATAATGATAATAATTATTATACTGATATTGAAGTTAGTGTTTATAATGGAAAGAATTATTTAGCTGATATAATAGCACTAGCCACTTTAAAAGGAATTATAATTGATGCTGTAAGTACTAAGGTAAATGAATCTTTAGTAAAATATAAATTGACTATTAAATTAAAAGATTTAGCTTCTTTAAATAATTTTATTAATGCTTTATATAGTAAGTCTTATATTAACAATATAGAAAGAGTAGGAAGTTAATGCGTGTTGTTGTTCAAAGAAGTGGTAATTCCGAAGTTATTGTTAATAATAATATTGTAGGAAAAATTGATAAAGGTTTAGTTATTTTAGTAGGTTTTACTCAAGGTGATTCATTAAATGATATTGAATATTTAGTAAAAAAAATTATAAACTTAAGAATATTTCTCGATGATAAAGGTTTATTAAATAAATCAATACTAGATATAAAAGGAAGGATATTATCTATTTCGCAATTTACATTATATGCTGATACTAAAAAAGGAAATCGTCCTAGTTTTATTAAAGCTTTAAATAAAGATGAAGCTTTAAATTTATATAATATGTTTAATGATTGTTTAAAAAAATATGTATCTGTAGAAACGGGTATTTTTGGGGCGGATATGTTGGTTAAAATAAATAATGAGGGGCCAATAACAATAATTATAGATTCAAAAGATAGGTAGGTGTGATTTATGTATAATGATTTAGCTGGGGCAATGTATGAACAAGAAGAAAAAAAGAAAAGTGATATGTTCCATCGTCGTAAAGTTTTAAGAAAAAGAATATGTGCGGTTATCTTTTTATTAATATTATTAAGTTACTTTGTTATTTTATTAATAGATACAGGAAGATATAAAAATGGATTAAAACCATTAATAACTATTAAAGAAGAAACTAAAGAGTATGATGATGGTACTGTAAAAACTTATTATTCTTTAGGTTGGATATTTAGAGAGTATAATCGTGAAACCATTAAAGATTCAGAAATGGTACCATTTTGGAAAGAAATTAGAATGGACGATGTTTTAAATCGTGTAAATGATGGCAATTTACCTGCAATTGAAACTGATTATATTATTCCAGATAATTCGCAAATGTATGAAAAAGTTAGTGGTGTCTTATTCTTTTATAATGGAGAAGAGTTATTAGATACTTATAAATGTTTATGGTCAGAATATGATTGTGAAATAACATCTAGTACTATTTATCCAGAAGATACTGACCAGTTAGATCCAGTTAAAATGGGAGTAATTGATAATCGTTATGTTTTCATACGTGAGTATCGTAGTAGATATACTGAGGTTGAAGAAAGTACAATCTATTTATATGATATTAAAGCTAAAAAGCTAATTGCTGAATATGAAGATATTCGTTACTCTACAATTGGTGATGATAATAAAGGTTATATTGATTCTTCTAAATATATTATTAAAAAGAATGGTAAATGGGGTATTGATCAAGTAGTAAAAGGAAAGGTTACTAATTATGTTGATTATTTATACGATGAAATAAATTATGATCCAAGTAGTAAACGTTATATCTTCCATGATAGTAATGGTTATTTAGTATATGATGCTTTTAGTAATACTAAAACTAGTTATATTCCAGAGGCTATTAGTAATATTTATGTAGTAAATGATGAAGTATATATGATGACTAAAGTGCCTAATGAAGAAGAATTTAATACTTATTTTTATAAAGTCTATAATAGTGCTGGAACTAATATTTTTAGCGATGATACAATTCTTTATTTAGAAATATTTAGTAATTTTATGGTTTATATAAAAAATAAAGAAGTATGTATAGTTGATTTTAATGGTCAAAAACTTAATAAAGAAGCAATACCTATTTATTTTGAAATGAGTAATTATGGAGTTAAACCTTTATATATAAGTTTAAATGGGAATGAGTTAAAAATTTCAACACCTAAAGAAAGTACCCGAACGCATTATACGGATGAATATTACTATAATATTGAAGATTTTAGTTTAACTAGAAAAAGAGTTAATGTAAAAGAAACATTAGAATAATTTAATATCCAGGGGGTTATGGAAAATATGGAAGATATATTAAATTTAAATAAATCTGATTTCGATAGTGCTTTTATTAAAAATACGATTGAATTTATTGAAAATTATCTAGATTTTCATAATAATGTAGATAAAAATCTTTTAGAATTAAAAAAGTTATTTACTTTATTTAAAAAAATTAACTATAAATTTGATAGTGAAGAATTGTTAGAATTAATTGATAGTAGTCCTTTATTAGAAGAATTACTTATAAATGTAAATTCTAACTATTTAGATTTAAAAAAAGCAAATAAAATAGATTCAGATTTAGAACAACTTTTAGCAATATATCATTTAAAAGACAATAAGTTTAATCAGGAAAACACTGATGATAATTTAAAAATATATTTATCAGATATTAAGAGGATGCCTTTACTTACAATTGAAGAAGAACATGAATTATTTAAAAGAATTGCTAATAATGATTTAGAAGCTAGAAAAATTGTTATTGAAAGAAATTTAAAATTAGTAGTTAAGATTGCTAGAAAATATGCAGGATATGGTTTTGAATTAGAGGAATTAATTCAAGAAGGAAATCTTGGCTTAATTCGTGCTGTGGAAAAATATGATTATCAAAAAAGTATACATTTTTCGTTTTATGCTCATAGATGGATAGAGGTTTACATTGAAAAAAAGATTAATAAATTGACAAGTATAGTAACTATTCCTGAAAATATTGTTTCTAGTTTACCAAAATTTAAAAAGTGCGTTGAGAATTTAAAGAAAAGTTTAAACCGTATGCCTACTATAGAGGAGATATCTTCGAGTTTTCATGTTTCCAAATTATCTGTAAAAAAATATTTTTTTGCGATACAGGTAAGAGGATCAGTTAGTTTAGATGAGCCTTTAACGAGTTATTCAGATACTGATTTTAAAGATTATTTAGTAGATGATTCTTTATCTGTAGAACAAGTATATGAACAAAAAAGATTATATGAAGATTTAGATTATATTTTAAGACGTTGTAATTTTAAAGAAAGAACTTTAAATATTTTAAGATTAAGATATGGCCTTAATGGCAATGAACCCAAATCCTATGAACAAATTGCACGTATTTTTAATATATCACGGCAAAGAGTTGTTCAAATTGAGAAAGAGGCTTTGAAAAAAATAAGAAGAAGAAAAGAATCTTTGGCATTAATTCAATATTTAGATAATGCTAAAGATCTTACTTTAAAATTAAAATAATAATATCATTGTTATAACTAGTTAAAATGTGTTAAAATATATTTGTTAGAGGTTGGATATGAAAAAGAATGGCTATACTTTAATTGAATTAATTATCCTGATTGGAGCACTAGGACTAGTAACATTATTTGTTGTACCTAAACTAAGTACTGCTTTTTATGATAATAGTGAAGAACTATATGAATCTAGTCTTAATGTTTATTTGCATAGTGCAACTCTTTATGGAAATAATGTAGTAAAAGAAGAAGTAAAAACTAATGATAATTATATTATTACTATAAAAGATTTAGTAGATGCGGGATATGCTACTTTAATAAATGGAGATATTCTTGATGTTAATGGCAATTCAATGTTAGGCATTAAAATAAAACTTATTTATGATAGTAGTACTGATTCAGTATATGCTGAAGTTCTTGATTAGTAAATAAAGTGTAAAATATTATATTAATGT
This sequence comes from uncultured Bacilli bacterium, assembly GCA_944359625.1. GTDB lineage: Bacteria > Bacillota_I > Bacilli_A > RF39 > UBA660 > CAG-605. The sequence continues at coordinate 7,509 of CALVSW010000007.1, forward strand.
GTATATATATTTAAAAATATTTAGTATTATAATAATACAAGGAGCTGATTAGAATGTTATATCCATCAATTGATAAAATGCTTAATATAGTAGATTCTAAGTACAAATTAGTTCATATAATTTCTAGAAGAAGTAAGCAAATGATTGAGAATAAACACTTTCAAATGAAGGAAAGTGAATATAAGAGTAAAAAGGAACTAGGCCGCGCATTAGAAGAATTAGAACATGGATTAATCAAAGTTATTGGTTAATCTTTTTTCTCGTTAAAAAATGTAGTATGATAGTAAAAGAAATGAGGATGTATGAAGAAAATAGTTTTAATAGATGGAAATAATTTATTATTTAGAAGTTATTACGCTACGGCTTATTCAGGTAGTATTATGAAAAATTCTAAAAATTTTCCTACTAATGCTTTATATGGTTTTGTAAATATGATTAATAAAATTATTAATGAAGAAGAACCTTCTTATATGATGGTTGCTTTTGATATTGGGACTAACTTTCGTAAAGAATATTATAAAGAGTATAAAGAAGGACGTAGTGCTATGCCTGATGAATTAAAAGTACAATTTCCAAAAGCTAAGGAAATATTAGATGCACTAGGTATTACTTATTACGAGTTAGAACCTTTCGAAGCTGATGATATAATAGGAACATTTGCTCATTATTGTGATGAAAGTGATGATTGTGAAGGTTTAATTGTTTCTTCTGATAAAGATTTATTACAGTTAATTAGTCCAAAAGTAAGTGTTAAACTATTAAAAACTAAAGAATTTATAAAATATAATCCTTCTAATTTTTTAACTGATTGGGGTTTTCCTCCTATTAAAATGATTGATTATAAAGCCTTAGCAGGAGATCCATCTGATAATATTCCAGGAGTTAAAGGAGTAGGTGAAAAAACGGCTATTAATCTATTAAGTACTTATGGAACATTAGATAATATTTATGCTAATATCGATAATATTAAAGGTGCTTTAAAAAATAAATTAATTCAAGATAAAGAAAATGCTTTTTTATCTCAGAAATTAGCAACTATTTATACTAAAGTACCTATTGCATTTGATTTAGAAAAAATAAAATATCGCGGTGCTTGGGAAGATAAATTACGTAGTTTATATGAAGATTTAGAATTTTATTCTTTATTAAAAAATAATCAAGTAAAGAAAAAAAGTATTAAAGAATTTAATTATTTAAATATTTTAGATGCTAGTGAAATACCTTTAGAAGATGATTATGCAATTTATATTGAATGTGATAAAGAAAATTATCATGATGGTAATATAGTAGGCATGGGTATTGCTACTAAAAAGAATAATTATTATGTTGGTAATTTACTTATTAAAGATGTTTTAGAAAAAATAAGTGATAAAATTAAGTATACTTATGATTTAAAAAAGAATATATGTTTATTAAATAAAGATAATATTATTATTAAAAATTGTATTTTTGATACGATGATAGCATCTTATTTATTAGAAGAAAATACTAAAGAAGATATTGCTTATTTAATGCATAATAATAATTATGAAGTAACATTTTATAGTGATAGTTTAAAAAATGGTTTTAATAAAGAAGATATTGTTAAAAAAGCCCGTTTTATTTATGATACAAGAAATGATTATATAAAACGTCTTAAAATGGAACAAATGGATAAATTATTTAATGAAATAGAAATGCCTTTAATAGAAGTATTAGCTGATATGGAAATATCAGGTATAAAATGTGATAAAAAAATCTTAGAAGATATGTCTTTAGAATATAAAGATAAAATTAGTAAATTAAGTGATAAAATATATAAAGAATGTCATGAAGAATTTAATATTTCTTCCCCTAAACAATTAGGAGTTATTTTATTTGAAAAATTAGGATTACCTGGTAAAAAAACTAAAAATGGTTATAAAACTGATGCTGATACTTTAAAAAAATTATTAGGAAGTCATGAAGTTATTGCTGATATTTTAGAATATCGTGGGTTAACTAAAATATATAATACTTATTTAGAAGGCTTAATTCCTTATATCAAAAGTGATGGTAAAATTCATACTATTTACAAGCAAAATTTAACAAGAACAGGTAGATTATCTTCTGTCGAACCTAATATGCAAAATATACCGGCTAAAGATGAAGAAGAAAAGAAAATTAAAAAAGCTTTTTTACCTACTAATGATTTACTTTTAAGTTGTGATTATTCGCAAATAGAACTGCGATTATTAGCCCATATAAGTGGTTCTAAAGAACTTCAAGAAGCTTTTAATAATGATGAAGATATTCATGCACGTGTAGCAGCTGATATAAATGGGATTCCTATTTCTGAAGTTACTAAAAAACAAAGAAAAACAGCTAAGGCTGTAATATTTGGTATAGTTTATGGAATAAGTGGATTTGGACTTGGAGAAAATTTAAATATTTCTCCAGCCGAAGCTAAAGCTTTTATCGATAAATATTATAAATTATATCCAGGAGTTAAAAAATATATGGATAATTGTGTAGAAGAAGCTCATAATACTGGTTCTGTACGTACTTTATTTAATCGTAAAAGAACTGTTGATGAAATTAATAATAAATCGTATATTATAAGACAAGCTGGAGAAAGAATTGCTCTTAATACACCAATTCAAGGAACTGGTGCTGATATTATGAAAAAAGCAATGGTTGATATTTATCGTGACTTTAAAAAGAATAATATTAAAAGTAAGATGATTTTACAAGTACATGATGAATTAATCTTTGATTTAATAGAAAGTGAAAAAGATATTGTTACTAAGATTGTAACTAATGATATGGAAAATGCTATTAAACTTAGTGTTCCAATTAAAGTTAGTCACGATTATGGAATAAATTGGTATGAAATGAAGTAGGTGATATGTATGCCAGAAATTGCTGAAGTTGAAACGGTACGTAATGTATTAAAAAGAAAAGTATTACATAAAAAAATTATTAATGTTATAGTGCGTTATAAAAATATTTTAGAAGTAGATGAAGAACATTTTAAAAATATAGTTATTGGCAAAGAAATAAAGAATATTGAAAGAAAAGGTAAATGGTTATTATTTGATTTAGGTGATTATTATTTATTAAGTCATTTAAGAATGGAAGGTAAATATTATATAAAAGATAGTAGTGAAGCATATAATAAGCATGAACATATAATATTTTGCTTTGAAGATAATACTGATTTAAGATATCATGATACAAGAAAATTTGGACGTATGAATTTAGTTGAAAAAAGTGAGATAAATTTAGCTTCGGAACTAGTTAAATTAGGTTATGATCCTGATGATATTCATTTAACTAAAGAGTATTTATATGAAAGTTTTAAAAATAAGAAAAAACCGATGAAAACTACGCTCTTAGATCAAAGTATTATAAGTGGTTTAGGTAATATATATGTTGATGAAGTCTTATTTAAAGCTCATATAAATCCTATAAGAATACCTTCATCTTTATCGATAGAAGATTGTGATAATATTATTAAGGCTAGTAGAGAAATTATAAAAAAAGCTATTGCAGAGGGAGGTACTACTATTAGAAGTTATACTTCTTCTCTAGGAGTAACTGGTAATTACCAAAATTATTTATGTGTTCATAAAAGGGAAGGTTTACCTTGTCCAATATGTGGTAAACCAATTAAAAAGATTAAAATAGGTGGTAGAAGTACCTATTATTGTGAAAATTGTCAAAAATGAAAGGAAAATAATTATGTTTAAAGATTCTAAAATATTTATTTTAGGAATGGCTCGTAGTGGTTATGAGGTTGCTAAATATTTAAGTAGATATAATAATGAAATACTTATTGTTGATGCTAAAGAACAAGAAAATGATAAAGTTAAAGAATTAGAAAATTTAGGGGTTAAAGTTATAATCGATAGTGATGCATCTAAGTATTTAAATGAAACATATAAAGTAATGATTAAAAATCCAGGAATAAAATATACGCATGATGCTGTAGTAAAAGCAAATAATTTAAATATTCCAGTAGTAAATGAAGTAGAAGTTGCATCATACTTTTTCCCAGAAGACCTGAGTGTTGTTGGGATAACTGGATCAAATGGTAAAACAACAACTACTAATTTAATTTATGAAATATTAAAAGCTAGTGGTAAAAAAGTTATAATGGCTGGTAATATGGGTATTCCGGTATGTGGAACATTAGATAAGTTAGATAGTAATACTATCTTAGTATTAGAAATATCTGTTCAACAATTATGTAATATGAAACATTTTAAAACGAATGTAAGTGTCTTAACTAATTTAAGTCCTACTCATATTGATTTTGTTGATAGCTATGAAAATTATTTAAATATTAAAAAGAAAATATTTAATAATCATACTAATAAAGATTTAGCTATTATTAATTTAGAAGATAAAGATTCTATGGATATAACAAAAGATATTAATTCTACTAAAGTATATTTTAGTTCTAAAAAAGATAGTGATTTATGTATTAGAGATAATGCTATTTATTATCATGATGAATTAATTATTAAGATTAGTGATATTAAATTAAAAGGTATGCATAATTATGAAAATATAATGTGTGCAATTGGAGCTACTAAATACTTTAATGTATCTAATGAATCTATTATTAATGTTTTAAGTAAATTTAATGGAGTAGAACATCGTCTAGAATATGTTAGAAGTATAAATAATATTGTCTTTTATAATGATTCTAAAGCTACTAATACTGTATCTACAAGAATTGCCTTAGATTCTTTTAAAGAACCTACTATTCTTATTATGGGAGGTTTAGATAGAGGACATTCTTTTGAACCACTTAACTATGCTTTAAAACATACTAAGTTAATTATATGTTATGGACAGACTAAAGAACGTATTAAAGATTGGGCTACTAGTTTAAATATTCCTGTAAAAGTAGTGGATAATTTAAGTGAAGCTACAAATTACGCTTATGAACAAGCAGTACCAAATGATGTAGTACTTCTATCACCAGCTTGTGCTTCATGGGATCAATATAAATGTTTTGAAGATAGAGGAACAGAATTTAAGAATATTGTTAATAGTTTTAAAGAGTAATATTAATTTATTACTTTTTTGTTTAAGCATTATTTTTTTTATATGTTTTTATGAACATAACTGCAAAAATAGATAGATATAAATTAATTATTAATATATAATAATTAATATGGATTTAGGAGGTTTTATGGAACAGTTTGAAAAAGTAAAACAAGAATTAAAGAATGAAAGGGAAGAAAATAATAAAAAAAATATGGAATTTAGTGAGAAAGCATTATTGACTGAATTAAATTCTTTTGAAAACAAGTTTTTTATTAATTTGGGATTATCAGGAATTATTTATTTATTAATTTTATTTTTAACAGTATTTTTATTTAATGATTTTAATTCTTTATCTTTAAATTATCCAATAATTTTAATTGGAAGTTCTTTAGGTGTTGGAACTTTTATTAATGATAAAATATCAGAAATATATAAAAGAAAAGAAAGATATGAATCTTTTTCTAATGCTAAAAATGAATTTGAAAAATTAATGGAAGAAACAAATTATAAAATAGAATTAGAAAAAGCTCGTAATAGAAACATAGTTATAAATAGTACTTTAAATTTAATAGGTTCTACAGAATCAGTGTTAGATAAATTGCCTAGTGTATGTGATGTAAAAGAAAAATATTCATCAAAGAGTAAAGAAGAACTAGAAAGAAACATTGAAGAAATATCTAATCTTATTAAAGAAAGATATGCTAATTTAGATATGCTTTCAACAAAAGCTGTTTTAAATACTAAATTTTGGAAAATTAGATCTAAGATTAATAAGAAAATAGATATGATAATATATCCTTTATTATTTGGACTTGGTACGATGATTTTTGTAGAGTTTCCATTTCTTTTTACACTTGCTGCTGATAGTTCAGTAATAGTAAATTCTGTACCTATTTTAGTGCCTTTTGCTATTGGGAGTGTAGGAACATATCTTTATATGTTAAAAAGAAACAGGAATTATGAAAAAGTATTTAATTATTATAATTCACAATTAAAAGATAATGCTTTATCTGATACTCTTAAATTTGATGGTGTCTTTGAAGAATTCAGTGAAATCAGATCTTTAATTGAAAAAGAAATACAAGATATTTCAACAGCAACAATTAAATTAAATGACGAAAAAGAAGCTCTAGAGACTAAAGAAAGCAAAAAAAATATGGATGAATTGCATGATTCTACTGAAGAAATGACATATTATTCTAAACATGTAGAATCTTTAAAATCTATTGATTATAGTGCAGTGCTAGGGATAGATAAAAGTGTTACTGAGCAAACTGATAGTTCCCATACTCAAACTAAAGGACCAGTTTTAAGTAGAAAATTAGATTTTAGTAAAAAGAATAATTAAATATAATAGGATTGAATCATTGAATAATGGTTCTTTTTTTTGTATAATAAAGCATATAAAAATTATCTAGGAGGTTATAATATGAAGTGTATTTTAATGAATAAAAATACAGAAGTTTTATTAGCAGAATATGATTCTGCAACTGGTGTATTTATGAAAATTTTAGATGTTTATAATATTCTTTATGCTCCTTATATAATAACTAATTTTTATAATAAAGATAATTTAAATGATGATTCTTTTCGAACTAATTTAAGTAATTGGTTTAAAGGAAGAGGAATACCTTTATGGCGTGATAGTTTAGATTTATTATTACATCGTTTAAATATAGTAGCGCCCAGTGAATTATTAAATAAAGCTTTTGGGTTATCTTTATCAGATCAATACTGGTTAAAGCCGCAAAACTTAGATGTATGTTACGATGATATAAATTTTTTTGACCATGATTTTTCTTATACAGAGTTTATGGAGGCATCATTATCTAAAAATAGTAAAATAATAACTAAAGATGCTTCTTTAAAAACACCTAATAATACTACTGATGGGATGTTAAAAAAAGCATGGATTATTGAAGATGGTGTAAGATATTTACTTAAAGGTGGATATAAAAATGAATTATTACAGCCATTTAATGAAGTATTAGCAAGCGAAATATGTTCGCGTTTAGGTTTTAATCATGTTGATTATAAAATTGCTGTTTATAAGGATATAGTAGTTTCTAAATGTCCATGTTTTATTAATAAAGATACAGAATTAGTTACTTGTAATCAAATTAAAAATGCTATGGAAAGACATAATAATATTAATGATTATGAAGAATATATAAAGATATTAGAAAATCATGGAATAAAAGATGCAAGAATTAAATTAGAAGATATGTATATATTAGATTTTTTAATTATGAATGAAGATCGTCATTTAAATAATTTTGGAATTATTAGAGATGTAAATACTTTAAAGTGGTTAGATCTTGCACCAATATTTGATAATGGCCAAAGTCTTAATATAAAGTATTACGATGAAGAAGAAATGCATATTTCGGGTGAGGGAAGATTTTTTTATGAGTTAAAACCTTTTGATGAAATAATAAATGTTGTTAAAGATATTAAAAGAATTGATTTATCTAAATTAGATGGTATCGTTGAATGGTTTGAACAGCTCTTACATAAGTATCAATATTTAACCGGATTTTCTGATATTAGAATAAATAGATTATGTATATTATTAAATAGACAAATTAATAAATTAAAAGAATTACAAAAATATAATTAAATTATAAATGACATTAAATATAGTTATTAAAATAATCTATATACTATGTCATTTTTTAATTAAATTATTATATATAAAAGTAATTTATATATGTTAAAATTATAGGTAGTAGGTGAAGTTATGATTGATAAATTACAAAATAATGATATTTTAATAGTACCTTCTAATATCAAAAAAATGATATTAGAAGAAATAACTAAAGAACATAAATTATTAAATATTAAATTTTATACTGATAAAGAATTTATAAAGAATTATTATGGTGATTATCAAAAAGATGCAATATATTTTTTAATGAAACATTATAATTATCCATATGATGTTGCGATTGAATATTTAGAAAATATTTATTTAAATTATGAACCTTTAAAAGAAATGCATAATATTTTAAAAGATAATGGTTATTTAAAATTTAATAATTTATTTAGAAAAAATATAAAAAGAATTATTGTAATTGGTTATGAATTAGAACCTTTTTTAAAAGAAGAATTAGAAAAATATGAAACTATATATTTAGATATTCATGAAAGTAATAAAGAATTTAAAATATATGAATTTAATAAACAAAAAGATGAAGTTACCTTTGTAGCTGAAAATATAAGTAAATTAATTAGAGAAAAGATTGATTTAAACAAAATATTTTTAGTAAATGTAAACGAAGATTATTTATTAGATATTAAAAAAATATTTAATTTATTTAAAATTCCTATTAATATTTATTCAAATAAAAAGATTTATGCTACAAATATAGTTAAAAAGTTTTTAAATACTTTAAAAAAGACAAAAGATTTTAGTAAGTCTTTAGAAGATATTTATGATGGTGATATTAAAAATAAGATAATTAGTATCATAAATGATTATTCTTTTAAAGAAGTTGATGAATATGTTTTAAAGATAATGACTTATGAATTAAAGAATGCTAGTATACCTATTCCTACTTATAAAAAGGCTATTAATATTATTAATATTAATGAAATGATAGGGGATGATAATTATTATTTTGTTTTAGGTTTTAATCAAGGAGTAGTACCTAAATTATATTTTGATGATAAAATTATTAAAGATATATATCGTTCTAAATTAAAATTAAGAACATCTTATGAAAATTTATTACTAAGTAAAAAAGTTTTGATAAAACAATTAAAATCATTAAAGAATATAGTTGTTACTTATAAATTACAAGATAATTATAGTACGTATTATCCATCACCTTTAATTGGTGAATATAATTTAGAAGTAATTAAAAATCCTAATTTAGAGTATAAATATTCTAATAATTATAATAAATTACATTTAGCTAATCTTTTAGATAGATATATTATGTTTAATGAAAACGATTCTAAATTAAGTTTATTTTATAATACTTATCAAGATATTTCTTATAAAACTTATTCTAATAAATATACTAATATCGATATAAATGATTTAAAAGAATATTTAAAAAATAAAGTAAATTTATCTTATTCAAGTATGAATAATTACTTTTTATGTGCTTTTCGTTTTTATATAGCTAATATTCTTAAATTAGATCCTTATTTAGATTCCTTTGCAGCTTTTATTGGTAGTTTATTTCATTATTGCTTAAGTAATATGTATAATACTGACTTTGATTTGAAGAAGTGTTATGAAGAATATTTAACTAAAAGAGATTTAACTAATAAAGAGAAGTTTTATTGTCAAAAATTATATAGTACTTTAGAGTTTGTTATCAATACTATCCGTTTTCAAGAATCATATAGTAGTTACGATAAAGTTTTAACTGAAAAACATATTAGTATTGATAAGAGTAAAGATATAAATATTAATTTCTTAGGATTTGTTGATAAGATAAAATATTTAGAAAAAGATAATCAGTTATATATAAGCATAATTGATTATAAGACGGGTAATGTTGTTACAACTTTAGATAATATTAATTATGGCTTACATTTACAATTACCTGTTTATATCTATTTAATAAAAAAAGGTTTTAATAAGAATGCTACAATTACTGGTTTTTATCTACAAAGAATATTAAATAGTTTAGAAGTAGATTCTAAAGATCAAGAGGCTTCTTTAAGACAAAAATTAATGTTAGATGGTTATACGATTGCTGATGAAAATTTAATTAGTGAATATGATCATAGTTATGAAAAAAGTGTCTTTATTAAAGGAATGAGTTTAACTTCAAAAGGTTTTTCTACTTATGCTAAATTAATTAGTTCTAAAGAAATTGATATGATAGTTGATTTAGTCGATGATAAAATAAATGAAGTTGTTAAAGCTATTTTAGAAGGTAAATTTTCTATTAATCCTAAAAGAATTAATAATAACTTAGTTGGCTGTGAATTTTGTGCTTTTAAAGAGGTTTGCTATCGTTGTGAAGAAGATATTGTTGATTTAAAAGATACTAAAAAAGATGAAATATTAGGAGGTGCAGCTAATGCCTAAATGGACGGTTGAACAATCTAGTGCTATTAATGAAACGGGTAAAAATATTATTGTATCTGCGGGAGCTGGTTCTGGAAAAACAGCAGTTTTATCCGAAAGGGTTTTAACCCATTTAAAAAATAAGATAAGTATTACTGATTTATTAATATTAACTTTTACGAATGCTGCTGCTAGTGAGATGAAAGATAGAATTAGAAAGAAAGTAAAAAATATTCCGGAATTAAAAGAAGAATTAGATAAAATTGATATTGCTTTTATTACAACATTTGATGCTTTTAGTTTATCTTTAGTTAAAAGATATAAAGAATATTTAAATATTAGTAGTAATATTAAAATAATTGATAATAGTATTATTGCTTTAAAAAAGAAAGAATTTTTAAATGAAATATTTGATGAATTATATCTTAATAATAATTCTTTATTTTTAAAATTACTTAGTGATTTAACATTAAAAGATGATAAAGATATTTTTAATGGTATTTTAAATTTAAATAATAAATTAGATAATATTTATAATAAAGAAGAAATATTAAATAATTATATTTCTAAGTTTTATCAAATAGATAATTTAGAAAATATTTTTAATGAATATTTTAAATTAATTAATAAAAAGATAAAAGAAATCAGTAATCAAATAGATAATTTAAGTATTTATGTTGATAATTCTTTTATCGATAAAATGAATAGTGTCTTTATTAACTTATTTAATAGTAAAAGTTATGAAGATATAAGGTATAATATTTATAATTTAGAAAAATTACCTATTTTAAGAAATGCTTGTGAAGAAGCTAAAAAAATAAAAGAAGAAATTAGTTCAATAATAAAAATTATAAAAGAATTAACTAAGTATAATAGTGAAGAAGAAATTATTAATAGTTTATTTGCTACTAAAGATTATGTTACTATTATTATTGAAATTTTAAAAAAATTAGATAATAAAATAAGTATATATAAAAAGGATAATGATAGTTATGAATTTATTGATATTGCTAAGTTAGCTATTAAACTTTTAAAAGAAAATCCTTTAATATGTGAAGAATTAAAAAATAAATATAAAGAAATATTAATTGATGAATATCAAGATACTAATGATTTACAAGATATTTTTATTTCTTTAATAGCTAATAATAATTTATATATGGTAGGAGATATTAAACAATCTATTTATCGTTTTCGTAATGCTAATCCTAATATTTTTAAGAGTAAATATGAAGATTATTCTAAAAGTGTTTCAGGATTAAAAATAGATTTAAATAAGAATTTTCGTAGTCGTAGACAAGTAATAGATAATATAAATTTAATTTTTAATTTAATTATGGATGAAGAAGTAGGTGGTGCTAATTATTTAGAAACGCATCAAATGCAATTTGGTTTGACTAGTTATGATAGTGTTAATAAAGAAAATTATGCTATGGAAGTTTTAAATTATAACCCTTTAGATAAAAAGTTTAGTGATACCGAAATTGAAATATTTATAGTTTTAAATGATATTAAAAATAAAATTTTAAATGGTTATGAAATAATGGATAAAGATACAAATTTACCACGTAAAGCTAATTATGGGGATTTTGTTATTTTAATGGATCGAGCTACAAATTTTGATTTATATAAAAAGATATTTGAATATTATAATGTTCCTATTAGTATATATCGTGATACAACTATTAGTGATTCTGTAGATATTAATATAATTAAAAATATTTATAATTTAATAATTTTAATTAAAAAGAAAGATTTTGGTAAGTTATTTTCTTATTCATATATGGCTATTGCCCGTAGTTATCTTTTTAATATTAGTGATTTAGAAATTTTAAAAACAATTAAAGATCGTGATTATAGTGCTACTAAGATTTATGCTATTTGTTATAATTTAGCTAAAGATTTAGATAATTTAAATAATATTGAATTATATGATAAAATTATTCAAGAATTTAATTTTTTAGATAGAGTTATTACAATAGGTAATGTTAAAGAACATTTAGTTACTTTAGATTCTATTGCTAAAATAGTAAGTAATGCTACTAGTTTAGGATATACGCCCGAAGATTTTTTAGATTACTTAAATCAAGTTAGTGAAGAAGGCTTAGATATTAAGTTATCTTTAAATAAAGATAGTTCTAATAGTGTTAAAATAATGACTATTCATGCCTCTAAAGGTTTAGAATATCCAATATGTTATTTTACAGGATTAGGTAAAAAATTTAATATTAGTGATTTAAAAGATAAACTATATTATGATAATAATTATGGTTTTATAACTCCTTATTTTAATAAAGGTATTAATAATACTATATTAAAAACTTTATTAAAAACTAAATATATTCAAGATGAAGTATCGGAAAAGATTCGTTTATTTTATGTAGCTTTAACAAGAGCCAGAGAAAAGATTATCTTAGTTGGTAGTTTTAAAGAAAATGAGTTAGCATATAAAAAAGAAAATTTAATTAATTTAGAAGAACGTTTAAAATATATGAGTTTTCGTGATATTATTAATTCTATTTATAAATATTTAACTAGATATGTAAAAGAAATAGATATTAATAGTTTAGGATTAAATAAGGATTATAATTTATCTAAACTTGTTAAAGAATTTAATTTTAATAGTACTTCTAAAATTATTGTTGATAATTATGATGTAGAAGAAGAGTTAATAGCTAATAAAAGAGTATCTAAAGTTGTTAATAAGTTATTAAGTAGTGAAGAAAAGAAAAATATTGAATTAGGTTTAAGAATGCATTATTTATTTGAAATAACTGATTTTAATAATCCTGATTATAGTATGATGAATGATTTTGAAAAAAGTTGTCTTAAAAATTTCTTAAATACTAAGATTTTAGATAATAATATAGGAATTTATAAGGAATATGAATTTATTTATAATAATAAAGAATTAATTCATGGAATAATAGATTTATTAATTATTAAAGAAAATACTTGTATAATTGTTGATTACAAGTTAAAATACGTAGACGATAGTAATTATTTTAAACAATTATCTTATTATCGTGAGTATATTAAAGATTTAACTGGTAAGAAGACTATTACATATTTATATTCAATTATCGATAGTAAGTTAATTTTAATTGAGGGGGATTAATATGGATTTAGAAGATAATAAAAAATTACTTTATAATAAGTTACTATGTAATAATTATTTTATAAATAAAAATAATAGTAAAGCATATATAAAATGTTTAAAAGATGTAGTGGATCAAGTATTTGATTTAAAAGTTACTAGTATTCGTGATGTTAATCTATATAGTTTAGAACTTATTAGAACGCACTTTGGATTGTATGATAATAATAATATAGTTACATATAAACAATTAGCAACTTTTTTAAATACTTATATTGCTAAAGTTGCAAAGATTTTGCGATCTGGTTATTATGAATTAAAAAAAACTATTAATAATATGAGTAAAAATTTAATTATAAAAGAGATGATAAAAGAAGGCTTATCTATTGATGGTGTCTTCTTAAAAGATACTGGTTTAGATTTATTTTCAGTTGACGAATTAGAACATCATTCTTTATTAACTTTAGGTAATTTATTAACTTATAGTAAAGAAGAATTACTCTCTATGTTATCTAATCGTACTTATTTAGATTGTTTACTTACTTTAGAAGATTTAGGTTATTCTTTAAAAGATGAAAATATCCAAAGACTAATTCGTAAAAATTAATCATCTAGCATTAATTTAGTAGTTTACATAGTATCATTCCTCCAGAGAGTTAAATAGCTTTGTAAATGTATAAATTATTAATTACTTTTTCTTTTATTACTAAATTTATATACAAAATTACTAATGAAGTATTATTCGTGATTAGTGTAGTCATACTATAAAATCTATGCTAGAATTATAATAGGTGGTAGATAATATATGGATTTAGATAATGTCGAAAAAAATTATGAAATTAATTCCGAAAAAGTAGTAGCTTTACAAAGCTTTTCTTATTTTTTTAAAAAGGGTACATTTTATGCAATTACAGGCCATTCTGGAAGTGGTAAATCGACTTTGATTAGAATTTTGGGATTAATTGATAAAATGAGTAGTGGGAATTATCTATTAAATGGTGTAAATATAGCCGATTTAAATGATTTTGAATTATCCAGATTACGAATGGATAAAATAGGTTTTGTTTTTCAAGATTTTTATTTAGATGAATATTTAAAAGCATATGAAAACGTTATGCTTCCCATGTTGATTAATAAGAAAATTAAAAAAGAAGAGCGAAAAGAAAAAGCTATTAAATTACTAGATGAATTAGGGTTAAAAAATCGAATAAATCACTATCCTAAAGAGATGAGTGGTGGTGAGCAGCAACGTGTTGCCATTGCTAGAAGTTTAGCAAATGATCCTGAATACATTTTAGCTGATGAACCAACTGGTAATTTAGATGAAAAAAACGAAAAAAATGAGTAAAAGTGGAAAATGTGTTATTGTTGTATCTCACAGTAAAATTGTTGATTTATATGCCGATGTTCTTCTACAATTAAAAGATGGAAAGTTGGTATTAAAATGACTTTAAGTGATAAAATGTTTATTATAAAACATAAATTAATAACTAAGAGAAACATAATTTTAATTATTGTATTTTCTGTTCTTTTAACTGTTATTATGGGATGTATTACTGTAATAAATTTAGTTATAAATTTTAAACATGATACATTTAATAGTGAAATCGGTAGAACCTTAGTTATTGAAAATATAAACGAAGATACTTTTGATGAAGTTAGTAAATTAGATTATATTGACTATGTTGATAGTAATAAATATATAAGTGGTGGGGAATTTTTAGTCCCTGAATTTAATACTAATAACATTGATGGCTCAATATTTTTTAAACCAATTTTAAATGAAGAAACGTTAGAAATTATAGAAGGCCAAAATGTAAAAAAATCTGGTGAGGTAATTTGTCCTGCTAAATTTTATCCCCATAGCACATATATCGATGATACAACAAATCAAAAAATAATGAATTCTTTGTACTTAAATAGTAAGGATATCATTGGAAAAAGTTTTAATGTCATTTCTAGTAATGAGGATTATCAAGGAAAAGAATATGAATTTACTATTGTAGGTACTTATGCTAACAAACAATTTGATTATTTAAATACTTGTTATTTATCAAAAGAAGATTATGATAAAATTAGTTCGAAATACGCATCGATTTCTGGTTATATTGATGAAAATGGTATAGAACATCAAGTATACAATGAGTATAATGGATTAATGATAGTGGTTGATGATGTTAAGCATATAGATATTGTTAGCAAACAATTAATTGAAATGGGATATTTACCAAAAGAAAATTTTATTTTTGATACTGAACTATTAAATTATATTGCTTATATTCCGTTACTATTGTGTATTATTGTAATTATAATTACTTTGAATATTGTTTATGCTTTTTTATTAAAAAAGTGCAATTATAATAAAAAAAATTACGGAATTTTAAGAAGTTGTGGATATACAAATAAAGAGATAATAAATGTTGAAAAGTGGAGTACCATAATTGTATTTTTTATAAGTTGTTTAATTTCATTAATAATTTATTTTATTATTTATTTTATAGCCCAAAATACTATTCTTGTAGAATTTGTTTATAACAATTATACATTACCAATACCTTATTTATATTTAATATTATTAGTAGCCATATTTTTGCTAGTTTTTATTAAATTTGAAAATCGAATAATTACTAAAATATTGAACAAAGATATTCAATATTTATTAGAAAGATAATTATGATAGTTAAGAGCTTTTTTAGAAAGAAAAACACTAAAATATACACTATTATTTTGGGCCTTATCTTTTTAATTTTATTTATTTTAGGTGTTGGTAAAAATTATTATATTAAGCAAGTTAATAAAGATTATGATGGATCATTTTCTTATTTTAAATCTAATGATTCTATAGATTTAAATTATATTAATAATATTTTAATGTTTCAAAAAGGATTCGAATTAAGTGTTGATAATTCTTTGATTTATTTTGTTATCGATAATAACGTTCCAAAAGGAAAAATTATTTTGCCAAGTAATTACAAAAATGAGATTGGTTTAGGTGATTCTATTTCTTTAATTACGAAGTATAGTAATCAAGATTTATTAGTCTATGATTATTATGAATCTATAATAAATTTTCCTATTTTTAAAATAAATTCTGAAGATTATCAAAAGTTATCTAAAGATCAAAATATTGTTTACTTTTTTCAATTAAAAAATTGGTTAAATATGGATGAAACCATTTCAAAAATTGAGCAAGATTTAGATGTTACTGTAGTTACTTACTTAAGTGATAATGAGACATCAAATTATAAGTTTATTATTACTATAGTTGATATTTTTATATATTTTATGATTTTGATTTTTATTATTACCGGTTGTATATCTATTTATAATGTCATTAATGATGAGAAAAAAAATATGATGTTATATAGATGTTTAGGTTATTCAAAATTAGAAAATTATTTAATATTATTAAAAAAAATTTTCTTTTTAATATTTTTTTCATTAATTCCTACTATGATAATATCTATTCTTTTGTTTTTAGTTATTTAACTATATAAGTAATTTTTTTGAATCGTTATTATATAATCATATTGGAATAGTTAGCTATATGTTATAGATGCATTGATAAGATTTGATGTGAAAAAGATATGTGTTTGGAAAAGGTTGCCTTTTAAAATAGTATTTACTTTTTTAACACTTTTACATAATTGGCAAATATATAAGGTATTTTAATACAAAATACGTCTAATTTAATAATGCATATGATACTAATTTTTATAAAACTTATTAAAAAATATTTAAAATAAATATGGTGCCAAATTGGCACTAGTTTTTTTCTTAATTTTATGGTAATGTATAACTATAGGATGGGAAGTTATGAAAAAAACATTGTTAATTATTTTTCTTTACTCTGTAATGTTATTAGGATTAACTGGATGTTCTAATAATTCAGAATTAGAGGAATTTAAGATTAGTTATACTTTAAATGACGGAAGATTGATTAAATTTGCATATGATCCAAAATATAAGGAAACTACTGTTAGTGATGCCATTTTAAAAGGTGAACTTATACCAAAAGATTTTATAAATAGTTTAGAATATTTAGATGGTTTAAAAGATGGTGGTTCAAAAATTTATAAATATGATAGTAAAATAAATAGTAATTATGGAAATATTGATTTTTATGTTATAGAGTGTAATAGTTTGGATGGAATAAAAGATATTTATGTAGCAAAATATAAAAATAGTTTAATGGATAAATGTTCTATTAATTAGGAGGAAAAATGAAAAAGAAATTGGGTTTAATAGTAATAATGGTTATGATATTGGCAGGATGTAATAAGAGAGATATTTTATCAGTTGAAGGTAATGTAGTAGATGATTCATTCACTATGATTACAAAATTAGAAAATGGGAGGACGGTTTATTCTGAATTTTCTGAAAATTATTATATAGATGATGATGGAAATAAAATTGATTTAAAAGAAGCATTAGAAAATAATTATATATCTATGGATGAAATTATAAAAAATATGGAGTGGTTGGATTCTATGAATGATGGTGGTTCTGCATTATACAAAGCCAAAGGTAATAGCTTAAATGGTACTAATGAATTATATTTAGCATCTTGTAATAGTCTTGAAGGTAATGGGGGAATAAAAGATATTTTTATAGGAAACGATGAGACTATAATTGATAATTGTGTAAAGAATGAAGGGTAGGTATTTATATACTACTTTATTTATAAGAAAATTTTAGAATGCACTTTCGAAAGGAAGTGTTTTTTAATGCTTGTTAATAATAAACAATTGCTAGTTTTAAAATTTTTACATTTTAATTGAAAATATAATTAATAATATGTTATAAATTATAATAGGTGGTAGATAGTATGTTTAGGGTTATAAATGTTAGTAAAATTGTAAATAATAAGATTATTTTAAACAATGTTTCTTTTGAACTTCCTGAAACTGGGTTAGTTTTAATTAAAGGTCCTAACGGTGCTGGTAAATCAACTATTTTAAATCTTTTAGGAGCGTTAGATAAGCCTACAAATGGTAATATATATTTTTATGATACTAATTTAACTGAATTAGATGAATTTAAGTTGGAGAAATATCGTGAACAAAATGTAAGTTTTGTTTTTCAAAAGTATAATTTATTTGAAGAAATGACGGTATATGATAATATTACTATTGTTGGTAAAAGTGACAATTTTTATGAAGTAGTTAATTTTTTAGGCCTTAGTGAAATTCTTAATGTGAAAGTTAAAAAGTTATCTGGGGGAGAGAAGCAAAGGGTTGCTATAGCAAGGAATCTAATGAAAAACTCTAAAATTTTATTAGCAGATGAACCAACATCTTCATTGGATTATGATACAAAGCAAAAAATATTTTTATTACTTAAAAAATTAAGTGAGAAAAAATTAGTTATTCTTATAAGTCATGATTTAGAATTAATAAATAATATACCTGATATAGTACTTGAATTAAATAATGGAAACTTAATTAATGTAACTAATAATAAGCAAATATATAGTACTAATCAATATCCATTATATAGGAACAAATTTAATAGTATCCATTTTGCTTTAAGTAATCTCTTTAAGAATAAGAAAAAATTAATTTTAAGTATAATTATGCTTGCCTTTACTTTTATCTTTTTGTGGTCTTTTTTATCGCTTGCATCACTTGATTATAAAAAATTACATTATGATACTATGAAACTTGAAAATGATAGTACAATAATATTTAATAAGAATGAACTAATAAATGGTTCTTATAGTTCAACTAATAAGTTCGATGATTCTGATTTAAGTACTCTTGAAAATATGACAGGTACTAAATTAATTAAAGGAAATGCTATTTTTGATAATGGTGAGATTTTAAGTCCTAAGATAAAATATGATACTAATGATACTAATCCCTATTATTCTCATATTTTATTAACAAAATATTCATTTATTGATATAACAAATTTAAAAGAGATAGATTATGGTAGAAAAGCAGTAAATAGCGATGAAATAGTTATAAGTTCCTATGTTGCTGAACAAATAATAAGATATGGAATATTAGATAATTCCAATGAATATTATTATCCAAAAAGTTTTGATGCTATTATTAATGATGGAAGAAGTATATCATTAAGTGCTAATAATAATGTTAAAATCGTTGGAATATACAATATTGATACTAGTAAATATACCGATTTAAATAAAAACTATGATAATTTACCAATTAAAATACAACATTTATCTGATGCTATGAGTGTTTATTTAGAAAATGTTGCCGGTAATATTTATGTAAATAATTCTTTCTTTGAATATCATACTAACAATTACTCAATAAGTAATACTTATTTACTTAAATATAGTAATACAAATAATACTTATTTAGAAAAATTGCCAATTTTAGTTGATAATAGTACTTTATTAACAGATGTTAATAATATTAAAATAAATCAAGGTGAAATAGTAATAAATAATAAAATACTTGAAGAATTAAACTTAGGAGATGATTATCTTAATAAAACAATAGAACTAGATATAGTTAATTCTTTGGGAAATATTTCTGAAAAAACTTTGAATTTAAAAGTAGTAGGTCTTTCTAATACTGATAATTATTATGTTAATGTAAATGATTTTATTAATTATTTAAATCCTGATAACTATATAAATAAGCTATTTATAAATGAAAAAGATTTTAATAAGATAAAAAATATAATAAATGAATTTTCTTTAGAAAATGATAAATATACAATAACTACTAATTATAGTGATGCTATTATAGGTTTAAATAATGTAATTAATTTTTTATATAATATATTTATTGCTATTATTATAATATTTGCAATAATTTCTATATTTATTGTTATTAACTATGAAATGGATAGTATCGATAGACATATAAAAGATATTGCTTTATTAAAATGTTTTGGTATAAATGAAAATATTATAAGTTTTATCTTTATAGTAGAAATTTTATTCTTGTTAATAATATCCTATATAATTTCTTTTCTACTATTTATTGGAATTAGATACTTTGGAAATAATATAGTAAGTGATATTCTAGCAATTAAAATAAATATTCTTCCAATATATATAAAATATATTTTAATGGTTTTAATATTTATACTTATATTTGTTATTTTAATAGCATATTTTATAAGAAAAAGAATAGAAAAATCTTCTCCGCAAACTATATTTAAAACTAACTAAAAAGAACATTATTTTAATCAAAATGTTCTTTTTTAATCTCCTAACATCCATATAAAAATTAACGAACGCTAAAATTTTAAACTTGAAATCTTTATGTTCAATATTATATTATATAATTATATTGAGGCTTTTCCTTGTCACATATTTTTTCAAAGTTGGAGGTATTATATGTCTATTTTAAAATTAGTTAATTGTTCAAAAAATTATATTAAACAAAATAAAATTATAAAAGTTTTTTCAAATTTGAATTATTCATTTGACTGTGGAAAATTTTATGCAATTATGGGAGATAGTGGTAGTGGCAAATCAACATTAGTAAATTCAATTGTGGGATTTGTTTCTTTAGATACTGGAAGTATAGTTGTTGATAATATTCTTTTAAATAATGATAAATCTGCTGCAAAAATTAGAATGGAAAAGGTTGGTCTAGTTTATCAAAATTTTTTGCTTCACGATAATATGACGGCATTAGAAAATGTTATGTTACCAACCTATTTGAATAAATCTTTTACATTAAATAGTGCCAAAAAAAGAGCTATTTATTTACTTGATAGTATTGGCTTAAAGGAACGCAAAAATCATTTTCCTAAGGAAATGTCAGGTGGCGAACAGCAGCGTGTTGCCATAGCGCGTGCCCTTGTTAATGATCCTAAAATTATTATAGCGGATGAACCAACTGGCAATTTGGATAAGAAAAATGAACAATTTATATTTAAGCTTTTAAAAAAATTATCAAAAGAAGGTAAATGTGTTATAGTTGTTAGTCATAATAATGCTATAAAAAAATATTGTGATGTATTAATTGAATTAAGGGATGGAAAAATTTATGAGCATAAGTAAATATTTAAAATTATTATCTAAGCAAATCATTAATAAAAATAATATTGTTTTAATTATATTATATATAGCATTATCTTCTATTATTATTTTTTGTATTTCATATTTTAATGGCGTTAATAGTTTATGGGATAAATGGTTAAATAATTCATACGATTTTGATTTAGCATATGTTTTATCTGATAACAATACTATAACGCAAAAAGAATTATTAAAAAAACTACAAAATAATCCTAATGTTTTAGATTCTTTTTTATATGATGAATTCTTAGGAAGTGCTATTATAGATGATTTTAAATCTTCTATTATGTCTGGAGAAATAAAAATGATTGGGACAATCAATGGAAATAAAAAAATATTGTATGGACGCGATATTAAAGAAGATGGTTCAATGGAAATGATTTGTCCATCAAACTTTTTTCCAGATCCTATATATGTTAATCAAAGATATAATTTTAATAATACAATAGATCTTAAAAATTATATTGATAAACCCTTAAATATTAAATATCTTGGTGAATATGAGATACCAATGAAAATTGTTGGAATTTTTGATGCAACGTACGATTTATCTGATCCAAATATTTGCTATGTGAGTCATTTAACCCTAAAAAATTTAAATAATAAATATCAAGCAAATTTAGATTATGAAAGAATGCCTATTTATATTCAATTAGATAATAATACAAATGTTAACTCAATTAAAAATATTGAAGGTGTTTTAGATGTTGTATTAGTAAAGCAAATAAAGGAAGATACAATAAACGATGTCATTAGAATATGTGGAATAGCAGTTATTTTAGCAACTATCATGGTTTTCTTTTTATCTTATTTCATCTATAAAAGAAAATTAATAAATCAATGTAAATATATTGGCTTAATGAAGATAGTAGGTTATGATAATTACATAATAAAAAGTTTGTTTTATACAGAAACATTACTCATTTCAATAATATCTATTGTTTTAGGATATTTAATTAATATAATTGTTTCTTCAAAATTTTTAGAACTATTTTTATATTCTGATCCACAATTAGCCTTGATGAATATAAGCATTTCTAAAACAACAGTTGCTATAGCCTTTATTTTTGTACTTATAATTTTTAGTTTAGCTGTTAAAATTGTTTTAAAAAATATAAGTAAAATGGAAATTAAGGATATTATATATGATTAATTTAATTAAAATACATAATCATTTATTTAAAAATTCAAAGACTTTTAAAGTTTTTATAATTATTAATATTCTTTTATTTTTTTTAATGTTAGGAATTTTATTTACGCATACTTATTGTTTTTTTCGAATTGATGAAATTATAAATGATGAATATAATAAAAACTTAATATTAGAAATAAATAAAAACTATGATAAATTTGAAAAAATTTATAAAAAAATTCAAAATAAAGTTAGTTCTATGTCTTTTGATATATCTATTCAAAATCAACAAATTGGTGATAACTATTTTAATATTATTACTGATTATGAAGATTTTTGTATTAATAAGTTAGCAATAAAAGTTCCTAAAAATAATATTGTAAATGAAAATGAATTTTTAGATATATCTGATGTAAATGTTATAATCACTGATTATGAGGATAATATAATTTATTGTAATCAATTATTATCCAAAACTCTTCTAGAAAAAGGATACTATGGCACAATTAGTTTATATATAAAAGATTATAAAGATATAAATAATATAATTTCACAGTTTAAAGAAAGTAACATAGCAATCAATTCTAATAATACTTCTAATAATGATTTAAATATCTATTCGAAAGTTCAAAATAATTTATTAGGAATTTTTGGTATTTTGTTTATTTTAACCATTGCTATTCTAATCTTTCAATTAATTCAATTGTTTTATGAACAAAAAAAGGCAATAACAATTTATAGAGTTGTAGGCATTAATTTATCTAAAATTTATTTTATATATATTTATATAATTTTATTGTATATTATAGGTATATATATGAGTAATTTTATATTATATATGTTAATAGGAATATTTTTATTAAATAAATACTGCAATTTGTTATTTTTTAAATATATAATAATTCTATTAATTATCATAATTGTTATTGTAGTTGTTGAAACAATAATTCAATTTTTTACCATTAAAAGGAGCAGTCATGAGTAAATTTAAAAAAATATTTTTGTTTATATCTATTTCTATTTTGCTGGTTATTATCTTTGTTTTCTTCTTATTTTTTTATAAAAATGATAGTTCAATAAATTCACTTGAACATTTTAAAGTTATATTAGGTGATGAAATTTCTGGAGAAAAATTTTTAATAAGTCAATCTGGCTATGATTATTATATAAAGGGTTATGATTATACTGATTCATATGTGTTAATCAAAGATTCTGGTTTAGCAATAACCGATGAAGATATTGAGTATGCTAAAGAAAAAATTAAAAACAAAATTAATATCTATACTTTAAATGGAGAAAATTTTAAAATTTATAATCTAAGAAATGCCTTATATAATTCTACAATTGATATATTATGGTTAAAAAATTTTGATTACATCGAAGAAAAAAATAATGATTTAAATATTAAAAATATTAAATTAGAAAGAACAACTGAAGATCAAGATTATCAATTTTATAATGAAGATAAAAAAGAAAAATTAATTCTTAAAAATGTTATTATAAATGGTATTGAAACTAATGAAGGTTATTTAAAAAATCTTGATGAATATGTTAAGCAAGGAAATAGTTTTGATTTATTAATTGCTAGTTTGCCAAATTTATATAAAATTACTTTAGTTAATGCCAAAGGAATATTAACAAGTAACGATCAAAGAATTATTGATATTGGTGATTTTAAAATTGCTTTTGAACATGAATATTTAGAAGGCTATATTGTATATTATATTTATTTTTTTGAATAATTTATCGTAATTTTTATATAAAAATTTAGCAAAAGATGTAAAATTAAATAAGTTTTATTTTTGTAATAATTTTATAGAAAAATCTTTTTTTCAAACTAAAAGAACATTTTAAAAAAATTATGTTCTTTTTTAATCTCCTAACATTAGTTTAATGGTAGTACCATCTTTGACATAATATCCTTCTTCAGGAGATTGGTAAATTACTTTACTTCCAGTACCAGAGTATTCAAGTTTATATCCTTTTAAAATAGTATTTGCTTCTTTAACACTTTTACCTATAACATTTGGTAGTACAGAATATTTAGTATCTAACCAATTATATTCTTTAGGCATTCCATCTTTAACTGGTTGTAAATCATTTATTTCGATATATGATTCAAATATTCCTTTAGCAATAGGAGCAGCAACTGTACCACCATATTGAACAACACCTTTAGGATTATCAATGGCAACATAAACAACTATTTCTGGCTTATCTGCAGGCATAAAACCAATAAATGATAAGATGTAGTTACCAACCATATAAGTACCATTATTAACTTTTTGTGCAGTACCTGTTTTACCACCGATGCGATAGTTTTCAATATAGGCATTACGACCACTACCATTTGCAACAACACTTTCTAGGGCATATCTAACCATTTCGGAAGTTTCTTTAGTTATAACAGTTCTTACTTCGGTTGGACTTACACTTGTAAGAATATCACCTTTAGAATTTTCTGTACTTTTAACAATATATGGTTTATATAGAGTGCCACCATTTACAATTGCAGATACACTTGTTATTTGCTGAATAGGAGTAACCGAAACACCTTGACCAAAAGCTGTAGTAGCTAGTTCTACATTACCAACTTTATCTAAATAAAATAATATTCCTTTAGCTTCACCATTTAAATCAATACCGGTTTTTTCACCAAAACCTAAATTTTTTATATATTCAAATAGTTTTTCTTTGCCTAAACGAAATCCCAGTTCAACAAATCCGGGGTTACATGAGTTTTCAACAACATTTAAAAACGTTTGGGCTCCATGACCTCCAGCTTTCCAACAGTGGATTGTAGCTCCATCAACGTTTACACTTCCGGAGTCATAATAAGTATCTTCAAAAAGATTAACAACCCCTTCGTTAATAGCAGCAGCAAGGGTAGTTATTTTCATCGTTGAACCTGGTTCATACATCATCCAAATTGGTAAGTTTCTAGCAAGGACTTCTTGGGTATAGGTTTGATACTCATTTGGATCATAATTTGGCCGAGATGCCATTGCTAAAACCTCACCAGTATTAGGATCCATTGCTACAGCTAAAATATGTTCTGGATTATATTTAGCTTGGGCATTATCTAATTCCCGTTCTACAGCAATTTGTAAATCTAAATCGATTGTAAGAGTAACATTATTACCATTTATAGGTTCTACATACTCTTCGGCCATTTCTAATTTATTTCCTAAAGCATCACTATAATATTTAATAGCCCCAACACTTCCTGTTAAAACATCATCATATTCTAGTTCTAAACCTGAAAGTCCTTGGTTATCTATTCCAACATATCCTAAAACATGTGATAATAAATTTCCGTAAGGATAATATCTTTTTGACTCTTTTAATAAATAAACACCATCATAATTTAATTTATTTATTTCATCAGCTATTTCAAAGGATAATTGTCTTCCTTCAGGATGGACTCTTTCAATTGATGTTTTTTTACTAACATGTTTATACATTTCTTCATATGAAACATCTAATATTTGAGCTAGACTTTGAGCAACTTCTTCTTTATTTTTTATCTGATTGGGAACTAAATAAAGGGAGGTTGTTGTAATATTACTAGCTAATACTTTGCCATTACGATCTAATATTAGACCTCTATCCGCTGTAATTGGAAGGTTTCTACTCCAGAGGCTACTAGCTAATTTATTTAGTTTTTGATATTGAAATACTTGGATATAAAATACTTTACCTATAATAGTTATTAATAATATAGAGATAAATAAAACGATAATTCTAATTCTTACATGTTTTTCTTGAAAGAACATAAATTTCACCTAATATAATATATTAGTATTTACAATTATTATGTAAATAAATTTGTTCTCTTTATTAAATTATGAATTAAAGTAGTATAATGTTGTAGAGGAGTGTGTATTTATGCTAATACTTGCAAAGGCGGCACTTGCCATGATGTTAGGTTTTATTATAGCAATTGTTGTAGGACTAATTGTTATTCCTGTTATGAAAAGTTTAAAACTTGGACAAAAGGTAAGTCTTACATTAGGAGAACGTCATTTATCTAAGGATGGAACTCCTACTTTGGGTGGGTTAATATTTATTATTCCTATGATTATAACTTTGTTATTATTATGGTTTAAAGGAAGTATTTCTTTAACTTATAATTTAGTTATTGTTATTTTTGTATTTTTAGCATATGCTTTATTAGGTTTTGTGGATGATTTTTTAAAAATATATTATAAAAATAATAAAGGTTTAAGTATTTTATTTAAACTAGTTGTTCAAACGATTATTGCTTTAGTATTCTTTTATATATTTATTCGTAATGGAGGAAGTCCTGTTTTATCGATTAGTGCTTTAAATTTACGAATTGATCTAGGTTGGACTTATGGTTTATTTATTCTTTTCTTATTAGTTGGTACTAGTAACGCTGTTAATATTACTGATGGCTTAGATGGGTTAGCAGGTGGCTTATCCGCAATTGCCTTTTTAGCTTATGGTTTAATAACTTGGAATACTACATGGCTAGCTGGTTATCAAGAAATTGCTATTTTCTGTTTTGTTTTAGTTGGCGCTTTATTAGGATTTCTTTTTTATAATAGTCATCCTGCTAAAATATTTATGGGTGATACTGGTTCTTTAGCATTAGGTGGTTCTTTGGCTGCCATTGCTATTTTAACTCGTCATGAATTATCTTTAGCTGTAATTGGTGGTGTATTTGTAGTTGAAGCTTTATCAAGTTTAATTCAAATTTTTGCTATTCGTAAATTTCATAAAAAAATATTTTTGATGGCTCCTATACATCATCATTTTGAAAAATTAGGCTGGGCTGAACGTGATATTGTAAAATTATTTTGGGTAATTGGATTACTATTATCTATGATTATGATTACCTATAATGTTTGGCTATAATGTAAAATAGATGTCTATTTTTAATTAAAAAGTATTGAAAATTAAAAAAAAATTGCTTTCTTTTTCAACAATTGATATACTGAAAATAGGAGAAGGTTGGTACGATGAGAAGAAGATACAAGCTAACACTTATAGTAATATCATTTTTACTTGTTGGGTTAGTTAGTGTCTTTTTTTCTTATTCTAATTATTTAGATGATAATTTAAATAATAAAACTTTGGTATTATCTAACGAATATTTAAGTTTGAATTATCTTAATGGCAATTTATACGATATTCCTGATTTTTTAAATGGTGATAAAATAATTAAAAAAGTATCAGTTACAAATTTAACTGATAATATCGTTGGTTTTACTTTAGCTATTATGGATATTAATATTGCTAGTAAAAACATAAAAATCCAAGTTTATGATGAAGATGATAATATTGTTTATGATGAATATTTACTAGGAACTGATACCGAACTTGTTAAGACAAAAGAAATATCTGGTAAGAAAACATTGAATTATACCATAGTTATAACTAATGAAGGTGAAGATACTTTTTTTGGTGCTGATTTATTAGTTTATAATGAATATTCACTAGAAGTTGCTAATTCTTTTAAAGAAACAATACTACGTGATAATCAATTTGGAGAACTTGTTAGTCCTATTGGAACTGTTTCAACTACTAATGAAGGACTTTTGGTAAGTGAAGATGAACTTGGACAGACATATTATTTTCGTGGAAGTGTTGATAATAATTACGTAAAAATGAATAATTTAATGTTTAGAATTGTTCGAATTAATGGTGATGGTAGCGTTAGATTAGTTTTAGATAATACTTTAGAGGATAATAGTTACTATTTACGTCGTATAAATAAAACAAATGAGTATTTAAATAATATGATTTTTGATAATAGTGATATAAAAAAAGTATTGGATGAGTGGTATAACACTAATTTACTTAGTGCAGATAATTATATAGCAAGTAGTAACTTTTGTTATGATAATGCCTTTTATTTGCAAAATGAATCTGAATATTTTACTAATTCATATGACCGGATTTATGTAAGCAATGCAGCAAGTCTTAATTGTCAAGAAGGGATATATGTTGGTAAAGTAGGTTTATTAAGTATAGATGAAGTTATTTATGCTGGTGCATCTAAAGATGGTACAAATAATTCCTATTATTTATATAATCCAAGTATTTTAAATAATTGGTGGACTATGTCTAGTTCAAAAGTAAATGCTCAAAGCAATAACGTTAATAATTATCTTATAACCAGTGGTGGTGGTATAGATTTAGAAGGAAAGTTAAATAGTAGTTATGGAATCCGTCCAGTAATATCTTTAGATAAAGGTGTTAAAGTCAGTGGTATGGGAACATTAGAAAATCCTTATGAAATAGTGTCATAAGTTT
The DNA here is from genome assembly GCA_944359625.1 of uncultured Bacilli bacterium. GTDB lineage: Bacteria > Bacillota_I > Bacilli_A > RF39 > UBA660 > CAG-605. The sequence goes on from CALVSW010000007.1 coordinate 36,079, forward strand.
TTTTTGACTTTTATGAAAAAATTTGTTAAAGTAACTTCTACATATTTTAGTTTTACCTTATGAAAAGTATAAATAAAATTATGGTCAATTGTATTTCTCTAATCTATTAATACTTGTAACTTTTCATTATTCATGGTAGAATTAAAGTTAGAAATGTGGGTGGTGCTATGCAAAAAAAGTTGGTTTTAGTATTTATGCCAATTATTATGTTTTTCAGCTTTATTAATTTTGCGTATGCTGAGTGTGATTATGAAACAAAAGCTAAAATTAATAATGCTGCAGGAACAATTAAGGCAGAATATCAGACCTTCGAGTATAATAATAATTATTACGATGAAACATATGGAGAAGAAGTTAGCGAATCTTATTGGTATGGGTTAATTCACATATATAATCTATCTGATGATGTATACGTTAAAGTAATTGATAATAATGGTAATTCTAAAGATTATACTTCTGATGATGTAGCAGCAGATGGTGTTATTTATGTTGGAACTGGTATGGCAAATGAAGTAAAAAAATATAAAATTGAAGTTTATGCTACAGATTCTTCATGTATTGATGATGTAATAAGAACAATAGATATCACAATACCACGATATAACGTTTTTAGTACGTATAGTCAGTGCGACGAGTATCCGGATTATTATTATTGCAGTGAATTCGTTTTTCTAGATAATATACCAGAAACTGAATTTTATCGTGGGATTGAAGATTATGCTGAAAGATTGGAGGCTGAAAAGAATAATCAGGGGATAATTTCACAAACTGCTGAATTAATTAAAAACCATTGGGGTGCACTATTAATTCTTGCGGTTTGCGTTGGTATCGGGGGATACATATTCTATATTAAAATTTATAGTAAAAGAAAGGGAAAGAAAAAATGAAAAATTTAAATAATATTAAAAAAATATCATTATCATTATTTTCTTTAATATGTATATTTGGTTTTGGTTTAAATGCTTATGCTAGTGATAGCTATCTATATCCTACTCAAGTAACGGAGTTTAAAGATGTTAGTATTTGCAAAAGCTATAATAAGTCTTGCGTAACAGCTACTCTAGATGGTGGCGTATGTACTTTAAAAGGGACTGGACAATCTTGTGAAGCTAGAGTGGCAATAGGTGATAATAGTTACGATATTAGCGTTGGTAAAGTCAATAATGTAACATTGTCTACTGGCGAAAAACATACAGTATATTTTTCAAATAATTCTGGTATTAGTTGTAGTAGCCTTAATGATAGTTGCATTACTGCTACTAAGGGTTCTTATAATACTGGAACTTCCACATGTGTATTGACAGCTAAAGATAGTGCATGTTTCACAAAGGCTATTATTGGCAATAGTTTATATAATGTTAATGTAAAAATGGCCCCAGATGATTCTCAAACTGGAAATGCTGGTTCAACTGGCAATACCGGTTCAACTGGAAATGTTGGTTCAACTGGCAATACTGGTTCAACTGGCAATACCGGTTCAACTGGAAATGTTGGTTCAACTGGCAATACTGGTTCAACTGGCAATACCGGTTCAACTGGAGGTACATCTTCAAGTGGGCAACAATCTGGAACTAATACTTCTACATCAGGCAGTAGTTCAGTATTTCAACTTGGCCCATCATTGAATTTTAGTCAAAATTTTGCTACTGATTCTTGTAGTGGAACGTGTGGCGTAGCTAATTATTTTACAATTGATGGCAAGGTTAATATAACTGCGAATGCAGCTGGAAACTGTACTCTTACTTGTAAAACGACGGAAGCTATTTCTAATTTTGGAGTTGATTCCTATCAATTAAAAATTGATGTTGCAAGTGATGGTCAAGGCGGATTTGCTATAAATCCACAAGCAATTATAAATACTACAGTTGGGGGTGTAGTAATTGATAATAGCGGAATATCTATGACAAGCCCTGGTGGATATTATATTTGCGATGGCAAAACGCAATACATTGGTTCTGGAACAGCAGTACCAGAAAATTGCTTTTATAGTTTAATTCAATTCACACCTGGTACTATTTCTACTACACCTGGAAATGATGTAAGTATAAATAATATGGCTACAAATATTATTACTGATATTGTTAATCAAGTCATAAGTTCTGGAAGTACAGCAAATTTGGATCAAATTGTTGCAAATACCCTTAATAAATATTCAGGTACTGCTCTTCAAGGAGCTCTAAACATGATGCTTGGCGAAGATGGTGCCACAACAATTACTAATATTTTAAATACAATTCATTCCAATAATGGACAAGTATCAACATCTGATGTTATTAATACTTTATTGAATAATGGAAATGTTAGCGGTATACTTGGTGCAAATCCTAATGGAAATAATTTAAATAATAGTTCTGATGCAACAAAAAATGCTTGTACATCTTTAAAAATCTTTCATACAGGTTTTTATCCTAGTACAGTGGATGGATTTAAAGGCTTTGGTACTTATGGTGGCAAATCTGGTATTCATTTATATACAGCTACGGCTAATTGTGCAGATGATACAACAACAGTTTATGATGCGTTCTGCGTAGACCCGGCTTTATATGGACCACATCAAGCATCAAATGGTGATAGCCGTTCTTACTATACAATCACAGACACTGTTGATTTAACTACTACTTATGGTAAAGCTATTTACATCTTATATCGTGATTACTATGCAAATACAGCCAAGACAGATAAAGATCTTTATGTAGCAACTCAAGTTTCACGTTTCTTAATGGCTAAGCTAGATGATCAATATAATTTCTTAGGATTGAATAATGGAGCTTTCAAGTCTAAGGCTCAAGCTTATATTGATAGTCCGGTAACGAGTGATGTAAAAGCCGTTTATGAAGATGTTCTTAAAAAAGCTCAATCTGAAGATTTTAGTTCAAGTAACGCAACTTTAGATATCAATCACGAGAGTGGTGATGATGTTAAAACTGGCATTAAATTTAAAATAACTGCAACTGGTGTTACAGATATATCAAAGATTACTGATTTGAAACTTTATGTTGTTGATAATAATACCAAAAAAGATATTTCATCTTCATTTAACATTTCAACTGGCAATTGGCAACAAAATGGTGATAAATATACTTTAGAAGTAACCGTTACTGCCTCTTCATTAGATGATACAATTTGTGATGTCATCTTAGTTGCTAGCGCTAAATATAATGGTGAAAATGATATTGCTAATATTGGTATTGCAACCTCTACATCATCAACTGGTTCTTTACAAAGATTTTTAATATTTAATAAAGGTGGAACATCTGAAATTGGTACAACAGAAAACTTTAAAGTTAGTAAGAATTGCAATTCTAATAATGCATGTACTCCTGTTGCTGAATATTCTTGCGACGATGCTTCAAGTATTACTTACGTTGTTGAAGGTACAGAAGCTGAAGATGCAAATGTGGAGTGGGAATCTTGTATCATCGGTGAAAAAACTGAAAATGGTAGTGTAAGTGGTGGTAAGGATCCAAATGGAAATACTTATGAGTTACAAGAAGATAATGGGTATTGTTCAATCTATTGTAAAGAGGATTATACATTTAAAGTCCCTGGAAATTTAGATCAATATTCTGCAAATGGTAACGGCTTTGCTCAAGGAAGATATATTTCAATTAACCTTGATAAACATTACCATGCTGTTGCTGGGTTAGCAGGTCAAAAGACTTGTGTTACTAGTGAAATATTAACAGAAAAATTCTTAAATGATGCTGTAGAGCAAAAGAAAACTTTATTAGATGCTGTTAATAAGTATTATATGTATAAAGCTCAAAAGGAAGCTTTAGAAAAGAGCAATTACATGAGTGATAATAGTATTGTTAATAATGCTACATGTAGTGGTAATTGCCAAGGAGTTGATTTATCAGGTTATAATCCAGTGATAACATCTAAAACGATAAGCTATACATATCCAGTTTATGTATTTGAGAAATCATCTAATAATTATGAAATTGTTGAATCTAATATTATTACAAAGAACACTACTAGTGGTCCAGCATTAGTTATCAGTGGTAGTTCAGCAACAAAAACTATTGGCAGTGGTGAAAATGCAGCAGTAGTTGTTTATGGTAGTAGTACTAAACAAGAATTATATAATTCTGCTTTGCAAAATATTAATAATGAAATATCTAAAGCAGAACAATCCTACAAAGAAGCTTTAAATAAACTTAATGACCAAGTTGATAAAATTCAAGATTGTACTACGTGGGCTGAAGAAGACAAATTAAAACAAACTTATGAATTTAATCCAGAAATTAGATTTGATTATGCTGAAGAAGAATATATTTCTATGATGAATGGAAATAATCAATTACAACCAGAAGCTGAATTTGATTCAACAACTTTAGGATATTTCTGTGAAGACAATAAGGAGACTGTTGTTGAAACTGGTAGTTGCCCTAATAGTGTTTCTGATGATAAAACAATTACTGTTAAAGTTCCTAATAATTCAATAGAAAGTGCTACAGAATCATCTGATGAAGTATATTATGAATATAAGAGAATAACTGGAATAGTTAAGTATGGTGATCCTGGAGTCGCATTAGATGGTACTAGAAGTGATCCGGAATTAATATATTATAAATCAAGTGTTCCATTCTATACGCATCCAAACAAAGGCATTGTAACAACTGAGAAAACCGATGATAGTACTTTAATTGATCAAGGTGATCCTAATAGAAATGAAGGGACAGAACCAGATGGTTTAGTATATCCAATTAAGTTAACTACTCCTGCTGGAGTTTATGATTACACAATTACATTTAAGAATATTGGTCAATATTTTATGTCTGATAATACTTTAGGCCGTATTATGGGTGAAAGTAATGGTCAATCTGGTTATTTAACTGTTAATGAAGAAGATTCTTATTTATGTAATTATACTGTATGTGCAATTGATGATCCTAATTGTGATAATGTTCCTGATAGCAATGCTGTATGTTCTAATATTTTAGCAAGCGATGTATGTAAGAGTGATGATACTGCTGATTTAGATGATTGTATTGCGGCTTTACTTGAAGAAGAATGTTGCGATGAGGTTATTAGTTTAAATAAAATGACAATTAATATGGTTGATCAATACAATGCTGTTTGTCCAAAACAAAAATATTGTCAAGGTTTTGGAATTATAGATGGGACTACAAGTAGTGGTTCCGGTGGTTCTGCAGTTATTGTTGATGGCAAATTAGAATTTACACCAAAGACTGTATCTTTGAATAACTTATTCCCTAATGCTGAGGATAGCCGTGGCTTTAACTGGGTTGGTACAACATATGATGGTACAAGTATAGGTAGTGTTATTCAAGAAATAGAAAATGCTGGGGAGTCTATTTATAATGATGATCCAGACTTTAAGATAGTTATTAATCCAAGTTGTCGTGCACAAATTCTTGAATATAATAATACTCAAGAAAATTCAAGCTTAGGGTTAAATGATTATACTTTAGATATGAATAGTGATGGAACTTATGATACATCAACGTTCTTAGCTCAATTAGAAGCTGCAGGATGTATTGTTGAAAAAGGTTTTGAATAGGAGGAAAAAATATGAAATCGTCATATTGGGCATACTGGTTAATTTTGCTAGGCGTATTTATAATTGGAGTAATGATGTTAGTCAATAGTGCGACTACGGGATCTACTCAAGATTATTATATGTTAAAAGAGGTTACACAAGCTTCGATGATTGATGCAATTGATTATTCATATTATCGTCTTTATGGTGATGTTAGAATGAGTGAACAAAAATTTGCAGAAAATTTTATTAGAAGATTTGCTGAATCTACGACTTTAGCAAAAAACTATACCGTTGAATTTTACGATATTCATGAAGTTCCTCCTAAAGTAAGCGTTAAAGTTTCTAGTGTTAGCAGTTCATTTAATATTGCTAACACTTCTAATAATGCTGCTGAAATTGTTGATACTATAGACATTATTTTAATTGGTGGTGTTGGCAATGGAACAGGAACTACTGGTGGTTCTGAAAGTATTTGCTGTTTACATTTTGATGATGCTTTCAAAAATTATATTATTTCTAATGATGTTTCTAATTATACTTATTTACAAGATTGGAAAAATGATCGTGCGAATGGTAAAGACGGAAATTTTAGAGAAGCAATTTCAAAACAATTTCCTTGGATTACTTCTCAAAAAAGTATAAGTGGATTAAGTAGTCAATTAAATTCTGAACCATTCTTTAAAGAAGCTGTTGCTAATAACTGGGTTTATATTGTCAATAATACTACTTCTTGTAGTTAATTAAGGAGAATAAAATGGGTAACGTAAAGGAAGAATTAAAAAAAATTATTAGTAATAAGAATACTCTTACTATTTTAATTGTTTTAGCTGGTATTGTCGTGTTATATGCTATTTATAATAATCGTGTAAATCAGGCAGTTACAATGATAAGAGTTCCTTATGCTAGTAAGGAAATTACTAGTCGTATGCAAATAACGAGCGACATGATTGGTTATACAGAAATTCCTAAAAAAATAGCTAGTTCTTTAGGAATTCTTACTACGCCTGTTAATATAACTGGTAATTATGTTAAATATGGAAATACTATTCCAAAAAATAGTTTCTTCTATTCTAGTGTAATAGTGGATTTTGAAGAAGCAATTCGAAATGAGTTTTCGGATATGAAAGATGGATATACCGCTTATAACCTAGAAGTTGATATTGATTCAACATATGGCAATTCAATTTATACTGGTAATTATGTTGATTTGTATGTTAAAGCTGTCGATGAAAATGATAAAATCATTTTTGGAAGATTAATTGAAGGAATTAAAGTGTTAGCTGTATTAGATAGTGATGGCAATGATGTTTTTGAGTCATCAACAGATGATCGTAATCCAAGGCAGATGTGGTTCTCTGTTCCTGATGAAATTTATACACTATTGAAGAAGACAGAATATATAGGTGGTGTTGAAGTAATGCCAATACCAAGAAACGCTAGTTATTCCTTAGAAGATCGTGAGCCTGTAATTGATAGTCAGTACATTGAAAACTTTATTTTGTCAAAGTCAATTAATATTGGAGTCGATTTTCAAGACACCCCAACAGTTGAACAATAGTAGAAAGGAATAATATGAGTAATATTTTAACACCATTTAAAAAGTTTTTTAAAAATAAAAATACTGTAACTATTATGTGTATCTTTCTTGGCGTTCTAACGCTTGTAATTGGTTATAATTATCGTGTTAGTATAGCTACTGATTTAGTATCTGTACCATATGCATTAAAGGAAATTCCTAAAAAAACACAGATTACAAAAGATATGATTGGTCACGTTAAGGTTCCTGCTTCTTTGATTTCTGCTGCTGATAATATTATTACAAGTGATCAAGAGTTGATTAATTATTATTCTAGTTATTCAACAAGCATACCAGCTAAAAGTCTATTTTATAAAGAAGTTATTTTAGAAGAACAAGAAATGCCAGATTATGCTTTTATGAGCATGCAAGATGGTTATACTGTTTATTCCTTAAAAGTTAATAACAATTCTACTTATTCTAATAGATTACGTCCTGGTGATTACATTGATTTATATATGCAAGCAAAGGATAATGGCAAGGTTATTATGGGATTATTAGTAAAATCAATAAGAATTAAAGCTGTAAAAGATAGTGGTGGCAATTCATTATTAGAAAACACTATTTCTGGTGGAACACCTGCTGCTATGCTTTTTGAAGTAGAAGATTCATTGTTTGATTTATTAAAGAAAAGTGAGTATGTTAGTGATGTAGAAATAATTCCTGTTCCAAGAAATGCTAATTATACTAAAGAAGAGGGCGCTACGATGGTATCATCAAGTGAACTAACTAGTTATATTCTAAATAAATGTGCAAACATAGATTAAAAAAAGAAAAGGGTTGATGTTATGAATGGTGCTATATTTGAGCAGATGGATTTCGGACCTTTGGCAGAGTTTTTAGCTGAAGATGATGTAACCGATATTTCTTATTCTAATGGGGGACAAATTTGGCTGAAAACTTTGTCAAAGGGTGTTTATCAAGTTGAACGTCCTGATATTAACGATGCTTTTATGGAAAAATTAGCATTTCAATGTTCGAATGTTATGGGAAAAACTTTTAATATGGCTCATCCATTATTAGATGCTGAATCTGCCGAATTACGTATGAATTTTGTTCATGATTCAATTGCCACTAATGGTATTGCGTGCTTAATTCGTAAAACACCCGCTAAGATTCGTTTAAATAAACAGAAGTTGCTTAATGAAAATTATGTTATTGAAAATCTTCATGATTTTCTTATTAAATGTGTTGAAGGCCATTGCAATATAATAGTAGCTGGAGAAACTGGTTCAGGTAAAACAGAATTAGTTAAATATTTAGCAGCACATATTAAAGAAAATGAAAAGATTATAACAATTGAAGATACATTAGAACTTCACTTAGATAAAATATTTCCTCATCGAGATATTGTTGCTATGAAAACGAATAATATTGCATCTTATTCTGATGTATTAGTTGCTTGTATGCGTCAAAACCCTAAATGGATTTTACTTTCAGAAGTTCGTAGTGCAGAAGCCGTAATGGCAGTTCGTAACTCAATATCTTCAGGTCATAATATTTTATCAACTATTCACGCCGATAAAGCTAGTAGTATTCCGATGCGTATGTATTCGTTATTAGAATCGTCACAGGATACAGAGCAATTTTTAAGTACGATTCATAGATATGTTCAAATCGGAATATATGTTAAAGGCTATTTTAGTAAAGTTTATAATCGCTTTCAAAGAGAGATTATTGAAGTTTGCGAGTTTTTTGTTGATGAAGATAATATGCCTCAAGTAAATATAATATATAAAAAGGATTTGGATGGTCATTTCGTTTTGAAAAATCCTTCTAAACGTCTTTTAGACTATATGAGTATTCAAAACGTAATACTACCAGATGATGTCTTTGGACTTGGAAATAGTACTGAATTAGATGGTGATAAAAATACTGATACAAGAACTAAATCTGAGGCTTTAAAGGATACTCAAGATGTAGTTACAGAACCTCCTAGAGCAAATATAAATCAAAATGCTGCTAGTGTTGCACAAACTGCTTCTCCACAAAATAAAGTATCAACTCCTCAAAATGTTAATATCTCTAATCAATCTATTAATAACAATTCTATACAAAATACTTCAAAGTCTGTATCGATGAATAATTCTAATATCAATTCTTTGAGTTCTCAAAACGTTCAAAAACCTATAATTAATAATGTCCAAGGAAATAATCAAAATATTCCTTCGGATGCTACAACTGATAATTCAGCAGCTTCTGCAACGATAAAGCCTAATATTAGTATTCAAAACGTTAATCCTATGTTAGGAAATAATGAGGATGTTTTATAGGTGGTGCTTATATGGAATTAGTTATATTATTAGCATTAGCAATTTATGCTATAAGTTATCGTTTAAATCCTGATGCGGATGTTGAGGGAACTTTTAAATTTATTAAACATGGTATTGGTAATATTTATGAAAAATATGCTCCTTATAGTTATAAACAAATAAGGGAAAAAACTAAAGAATTAGGTGAGGAATATACTGTAAAGCAATATGTAGCTCAAGTTATATTATTTGCTGGAGTTGCCGGTGGAATTGCTTATTTGTATTTCTATAATTTAGTTTGGACAGCTATTTATGCAATTGCTGCTGTATCCATGATTCCTTATTTGTCATATTTAAGGACACAACGTATTTATTCTGAATATATATTTGAAGAAATTCAAACTTATTGTACAAATGTAATTATGGAATTTAATACAACTCAAAGTTTTGTAAAATCATTAGAAGGCGTTAGAGATTCAGGAATATTGGGATCTCCAGTTAATGATGATGTTAAAGTTATGATTGATATGTCCTATGCAAATGGTACTATAGATCAGTCTATCGCATATTTTAATGAAAAATATCCTTATTATATGGTTAAAAATATGCATCAACTTTTCTATCAAATAACTAAAGAAGGTGCAAGAGATTCTGGGGAATCACTAGAAAATATGTCACTTGATATTGATGCTTTAGTTGAAGGCGTTTATCGTGATAGAATGGATAGAGCAAACTTCCATAAGAAGTTTTTAACATTTGGTATGGCACTATTCTTACTCGTAGCTGTTATTCAATTCTTGTTAGGAAGAGATTCATACATTGAATTAATTGAAATATGGTATGTTAAAGGATTATTGCATGGTATTATTTTAATTAATTGTTACTTCTTACATTCAGGAGAAAAATATTATAATGAAGATGTGGGGGTAGAGTAATGTATTTTGAAATATTAGCTTTAGGTGCTGTATTTTTACTAGTACTTAATTACACTAAAGTAATTGACGTTAAAAAATGTATAAATGATAATGTTATTTATTTTAGAAGATTTAAAGAAAGTGATTATGATTTTTTAGTACGTGCTAAGTATGGAGAAGGTGTTGATCCTGATTACTTATTTGGAAAGAGAATAAGTAATGGTATTATTGTTGCTATAGTTATTATTTGTTTAATGATTAATAGTTTAAGTTACGTTTATTTTATAGCAGCTATAGTAATTGGTATATTAGTATTCAAGCTTGATTATAGTAATTTAAAAAAATATTATAAAAATAATCTACATACTATTGATGCAATGTTACCACATTATTTAAAAGGATTAGAAATTTTAATTCAGCATTATACTGTACCAGTAGCTATTGGTAAAAGTGTAGATACTGCACCAGAAATATTTAAAAAGGGCTTATTAGCCATGATTGCTAAAATTAATGCTGGTGACTCTAGTATTGAGCCATATATGGAATTTGCTAGAACTTATCCCGTACGTGATTCAATGCGTATGATGCGTTTACTTTACCGATTAGGTTTAGGAAGACAAGAACGTAAGCAAGAACAATTATTAACATTTTCAAGGTCTATATCTTCATTACAACAGAAGGCTCGTGATACTAAATATAAAGAACGTTTAGATCGTATGGAAAATAAAACTATGAGTATGCTTATTGCTACCGGCTTAGGTGTTATGATATTATTGATATTTGCTGTACTTCAAATGATGGGGTCATAAATAAAGATTTTAATTATATATAATTGTCGGTTCTTAAACATTGAGGAGTGATGAAATATTTTCATTACTCTTTTTATTTCTAAAAATATTAGTAGCAAGCATAA
>CALVSW010000008.1 GCA_944359625.1 uncultured Bacilli bacterium
CAATTTGTAAGTCCAAATGACAAGACTAATTTTTGGTATCAATCATTTCTAAATCTTTAATACTTTGTAAGTAATGAAGTTCTACTTCACTTGGCTTTAATGCAATTCTATTTTTATATTTATCATATTCTTTTTTTGCATGATTTAAAGCTTCTTCATGACTAACTTTTCCAGCTCCTTTTAATATATCTTTTCTATTCATTGTTAGGAAATAATTCAGTTCTTTAATCCAATCTTGCATAGTCATCGGTTTTTCTTCAATCGCTTGTAATTCTGCATAATCTAAATACATTGAAACAATTCTATTTAAAATGTCTAATTCTTTATCTGTTAAATAGTTTTTTGCAACCGAAGCATCTAATAACGTTGGATAATCTCCACTAAATGTAGTTAACCCCATAAAATCTTTATCTCCATCAGCTCTTTCAACTATAATTTCTGCTGCAGTGTGTCCGTGTACTGCCCAGTGCATTTTATTTTGAACGGTTTTAAAAAATTCTTGTGTTAGTTTTGATTTAGGATCATAATCAACAGATGTCGCATATATATCTAATATCTCGAATTCTTGCAAGTAATTCATCAAAATATAATCCACCACCTGCTCGTTTTAATAAGTCATCGTTCATAGCAAATCCTTTTATCATATATTCAGTTAATCTCTCATTTGCCCATTTTCTAAAATTTGTTCCAGTATTAGATTTCACCCTAAACCCTATAGCTACAATCATATCAAGATTATAATAATTCATATTATATGTTTTTCCGTTTGAGGCAACTGTTCGGAATTTCCGAACAGTTGCTAATTCATCTAATTCTCCTTCTTCAAATATATGCTTTATATGCTCTGATATATTTGATTTACTTGAATTATATAATCTCACTAGTTGTTCTTGATTTAGCCAAACAGTATTATCTTGCAATTTAACTTCTATATTATCATTGCCATTTTTATCTTTATAAATAATTATATTGCCATGTTCATCCATTGTTCTGCCTCCCGTTTTTAATAATTGATACTATAATAGTAAAGTTGTCATCATTCTCTTTGTTCTTTAATTTATTTAGCATAATATGCTTATTGTCAAACTTTCCTTTAAAATAAAGCAATTTTATTATTTTTTCATTTCGTGTCATTTGGTACAACTTAGCCAATTTGTAAGCCCCATATTTTCTTTTTTTGGCATCCGCCCTATTATAAATGATTTCAGCTGCGATTTGATGTGATACTGCATAATGTATTTTGTTTTGTACTTTTTTAAAAAATTTGATAGTTGTAGGAGATTTAGTATCATAATCTACACTAGTTGCATAAATATCCGTAATTTTTTATACTTTTAAAGAAATATTAAATAAATCGATATTTCAAAATTAATACTTACTTTTGCTTCATTAACAACAATAATCACTTCTTCATTTACAATATCATATTATATCATAATATTTAAGCAAAGAAAAAGTAGATAAAAATCTACTTATCAAGATTATTATCTTTTTTAAATTTCTTTATAGTATCAATAATGTTTTCTATAAACATATCTTTTTTCCAATCAAACTTATCTTCATACCCTAATTCTTTGGCAATTAATATACGCATAATTTGACTTATTGGTTCAAAGTTATTAGATAAATAATAAGTATTATTATGATTTATATACATTATATAATTTTTATCTTTAGTTAAATAACTTAGATTATTAATTTGTTTAAAATTTAATTGCTTAATAATATCTATCTCATCAATAAAATTATAATTTACGATATGGGTATGAGCATGTAAGACACTATTTGCTTTTATATCACTATCAATAACAGGAGAACCATGTTCAAAAATAATGGGATATTTAAAATAATATTTTTTAAATAAAGTACGATACTTATTAATTAAAAATTGATATTCTTCTTTTTCTTCTTTAGTTAATTCAGCCATAGAATTTAAATGTCTTTTACTAATTATTAATAAATATCCCTCTACTAAAGAACCAACCGCAGGTAATACTAAGAAATTAGCAGTTTCATCAATAATTGTATTTTCAAGTTTAGTTTTATCAATATTACAAAATATACAGTCCATATTTCTCCTTAACTTTTTAAAATATAGTTATTAGTATATCATATGTATAAACCAAAATAAAAAGTAGAATTTAATCTACTTAATCATTAACCTCTAACTTTTCTAATAATTTATTAATAATTGTTTTATCTAAATCGTCTTCTTTATTAAGTAAATAATTTAAGAACTTATTAGAGTTAGTACTTTGAGGTAACATATAACCAGCTTCTCTCATAATATCTTCTACCATTACTTTATTAGAATGGATTAATGCTTTTAATAATAATTTTTCTTTATCATCGTTTGTATTTTCTAATAAATAATTTAAAGTTCTTAATTCTTCTATTTTACTACGAGCTACTTTAAATAAAGAATCTATAACTTCTTTTTTCTTCTTTTGCTGGGCAGGCATTGTATTAGGAAGCATTGTAATAGCATGGGCAGGACACGCTCTACTGCAAGCACCACAACCGATACATTTTTCAAAATCAATTTGACCTGTTTCAGTATCTGTAGCTCCTACGGGACATACAAATAAACATAAACAATCTTTGGTACATAATTTTAAATCTCTATAAGCGTGCATATCGGCCATATTATTTCACCTCCAATATCTTTAAACTTGGTACTTTACATATTGGACATATCTTAGGAACATCATTTCCTATATATACATAACCACATATATCACATACCCAAATTTTTACATCTTTTAAATAATTAACACCATTTTTTTGATAATTTTCGATAATATATTTAATTATATTAGTAGTTTTAGTAGCCCAAGTAATGATTCTTTTAGCACCACGATCTTGATATTGATTAGCAACTTCCATTGCCTCTTTTAAACTATTTATATCATTATTAACGTTATTTAGAATATCATTAAAAGTTCCTTCTTTTTTAACTTCTTTTCTCTCATAATACTCTGCTAATTCTTTAAAAAGTTTTGTTTCTTCTTCTAAATATTGTTTTTCACAACCTCTTGCAAGATTTGAACAAATTAAAGATATTTCATAATTAGATAATTCTCTTAAATCTTCTTGTTCCCCTTCATTTTCACTTTTAAAAACAACTACTTTTTCTTCTTCTTTTTTCTCTTCTTCAATAACTTCTTCAAACATTTCTTTAGGAGCACCACATAATGGACATTTCCAATCATCTGGTAAATCAGTAAACTTAACTTTTTCTACAGCTTCATCATATATATATCCACAAATTGTACAACGATATTTTTTCATTTAATAATCCTTTCTTTATAATTTTATAACTTTTTAATTAATCGTTACATAAATAATTATAACATGGAATTTATAATCTTATTTGATTAAATAAAGATAATAATATTATAAATAATTAATATACTTAAACTTATACAAAATAATAAATATTTGAAATATTTTTTTAATTTAAAATCTGTATAAAATAATGTTCTTATTTTATCAATAAATTTAAATCTAGTAATAATAAAAGTAAATATTACTACTCCTATATAATTTAAAATTATATCATCAATATCAAAACTACCAGTATGGGTAAATATTTGAAAAAATTCAATAATAATTATAGTTGGTAAAATAATAATACTTTGTTTTAAAATATTTCTATATTTTAAATTATTTATCATAAGTAAAAAAGAAAAAGGTATAAATAAAGTACAATTACCAATAATATTTTTTAAAAAAGATAGTTTAGAACCATATTTAAATTGTGAGATTATCGTATGAAATGGTTTAATTTGATCAAAGTATAGGGAAGTATTAAACTCTATATCTACTCTACCAATAAAGAATGTAATGCTTATTAATAAGATAAAATAAAGTAAAATATATATTAAAATATTAGATTTATATACTTCTTCTTTATTTAAGAATATTCCATAAGTATAAATAAATATACTATTAATTATCATAAATATAATACATCTCGAATATGTCATATCATAAATATATTCATTTCGACCAATACATACTAAAAAGAAGAAAATAAATAAATTAATAGTTAAAACTATATTTTTAATTACTATAAATCTTTTTTCCATATTTAAATCTCCTTTAATAATGTTATCTTTTTATATCTTTAAAAAATAAATAATATACTAATATAACATTTATTATAAAATCATAGATTCTTAATTTATCAAACAAGACAATACTAGATAAAATAGATACTATTATAATAGATATACTTATTAATTTAGGAAATACACCTTTTTCTTTAGTCATCCAAGTAAAGTATGCTAATATAGGTGAAAATAAGGCAAAAATAGTCCAGCCAATTATAATTGTTTTATTATAGACACCGTTTGTAATAATGGCTACAAAATAATATGCTAAAAGCATTCCTATGCAAAATAAGAATATATTTAACATAGCTTTTTTCTTAGAACTACTGTATATAGAAATTAAAACACCAAACAAAATCCAAATTGCCATTTCAGATAAAATATTACCTAAATTTTGGGTATACATATCAAAAAGTCGGCTAATTACGCCTAAAATAATGCCAATTATAAACATACTTACTGGATTTAAAATATATTTTTTCATATTGCTCCTAATTACTCAAATTTTACTATAACATTACCGACTCCTAAGATATTATCTAACTCTTCTAGATTATTTATCTTCCCTAGTTTTGTATAATTATAAGAGCTATTAATGTTGTTTAATTATTAATCATTATAAAATAACTTTTTTCCTAAAAATCCGGGTCTCAATCGACTTATTTTAGGAATGAATGGAATAAATAACGGATTTTGACTTTCTAAGCTTAAATGTTTATGCATTGCATCTAAACTTGAAAAGTCCTTACAAATTTTTGATAGTGCTTCTAGATAAGAATTACTAGTAATAAGATAATCATGAGGTAATGTACAAGCTACAATTAAATCCGGGTTTATTCTTATATTAGTTGGAATTACTAACATAAAAGGAAAATTAAATCCCATAGAGGGATTAGCCTTAATAAATATATTATTTGTATTATTAAAATTAATCATGTATATAAATCCTTTCTAATTTATTTTTATTCTATAAAGCTATTGTCATTAAAATTAGGTTCAGAAAGGTATAAATTTTGATACTGTAAACAATTATTTAATAATTCTTTATGAGTTCCACTACCTATTAATTTACCCTTTTCTATTACATGGATCATATCAGCATCAATAATAGTAGATAAACGATGAGCAACAATAATTATTGTATGATCATTTACTAAATCATCAATTGATTTTTTTATGAATTTTTGTGATTCATTATCTAAAGCACTAGTGGCTTCATCAAATAATATAATTTTAGTATTTAAAAGAAGAACTCGAGCAATTGCTAAACGTTGTTTTTGACCACCAGATAAGTTGATTCCACCTTCACCTATTAAAGTGTCATACTGATTTGGTAAACTCATTATGTAATCATCAATATATGCTTTTTTACAGCATTCTCTAACTTCTTGTAATGTAACATCTTTTTTTACTAATTTAAAATTTTCTAAAATAGTTAAATTAAATAAATATGGGTTTTGTCTAATAATTGAAATATTATTTCTTAAAGATTCTTCAGTTAAATCTTTAATATTTATATTATCAATTAATATACTACCTTCATTAGCATCAAAATATCTTAATAATAAATTAAATATTGTTGTTTTACCATTACCACTACGCCCTACAATAGCAACTTTTTTATTAGGCTTTATTAATAAATTTAAATCATTTAATGTATAATCTTCTTTTTCTCTATATTTAAATTTAACATTTCTAAATTCAATAATACCTATTGGATTTTCTAATACTTTATTGCCATATCTTTGATCTTGATATAATTCATTATTTAAAATTTGACTAATTCTATTTAAAGATACAGAAACTTTATTAAAGCTTACACCAAAATCACTAAAGTTTTCAACAAAATTATCTATTTTTCCCATATAAGAATGCATCATCAAAAATAATGGTAATGTAATTATTCCATCGACAAGTAATTTACCTGATGTTAAAAGTATTAACAATTCAATCATAAAATAAGCCATATCATTTAATCCATAATACCATATTTCATCTTTTTTTAATTTATTAGCATTAACAAATAATTTATCATTAACTTTAAATAAATTTTTCTCAATATTTTTAGTTATGCCTAGTGCTTTTACTTCTCTTATTCCAGTAATATTTTCAGTGGCAATTTTTAAAAAGGCATCGTTTTCATCAGATATATTTTCTTGACCTTTTTTGATTTTAGGAAATATTTTATTAGAAATAAACCCTATAATTAAGATTAATAATAACATTTCGAAAAATAAAATATATGATATTTTAAAAGATATGATAATTAAGATAATAACTACTAATCCATTACAAAATAATCTTACAATTCTAGATAATAAATCCATTACTTTATTAGGATCTGAGTACAATCTATTGACAAATTCTCCTACGCCAATTTCTTCGAAAGCAACGGCTGGTAATTTGTCAATTTTTTTATATAAATCATTGCTAACATTTTTAGTAAATTTTATTTCAAAATAATTATATAAAAAATCTTTTGGGACTTGTAATATTGCATAAAATAAAATAAATATCCCTTCATATAGTAATATATACATAATAAATTTACTAAAATCTTTAGTTAAAAGGACCTCTACAGCTATTCCCCAAAAATACGCAGTAAGTATTTGAGGAATACATAATAAGGCAACCAATAATATATATAAAAATAATTTAAATTTATCATCTTTTATATAATTCCAAAAAATTTTAAAATTCTTAAACTTATTCATAATAACACTTTCATAAACTCTTTCTAAGGCTATTATACAAAAGTAAATTATTATTATCAATCTAAAGAATTAATATTCAAATCTTACTATAACATTTCCTGACCCTAAAATACTATTTAAATCTTCTGGATTATCAATCTTACCTAATCTAGTATAACTATAAGAAGTATTAAATGATTCATAAAATAATACTAAGCAATTATTACCATATAACATAATATCCCCTTTATTTATAGTTTTAGGATTATATGAATTAGTTGCTAATTTATTATCTAAATAATAATATTTTTCATTATTATTTAATTCTTGCATATTAATTTCTAATGGTAACATATTTATAAATTCTTTAGAAGTATTATTATCTTCTAAAGTAGCTGTATAAGTTTTATTATTTATAATAACTTTTATATTCAAATTTACTTCATCCTTTTCTTCATTACTTTGATTATTATTAATTCCTTCTTTATTATTTAAATTAGGTTTAAAAATATAATCTTTTTTTAATAAAAACATTACAAATATAATTATTATTAATAAGATCAATAGTATAATTTTTCTTCTTTTCATAATAACACTTTCTTAAAATCTTTATAGTTTTATTATACAAAAGCCAAATTTTATTATCAATCAAAAAAAGAAGAATTAAATCTTCTAATCATTTTTATTATCTTTTAAATACGCATATACGGGATAGTTAAGAACACATATTAAAAGACCAATTATTCCTAAAATAATTCCTAATTTAAGTAAAACCCACTCTGCTATTAAGCACATACACATACCAATAGCAAAAATAATTCCTCCAAGTGTACCTAAAATAATTTCTAATAACGTTTCTTTTTTCATATTAAATATTATCCTACCAATCTCAATATTTTTCCTTAGACTCTTTTTTTAATCTTTCTTTTGCCTCTTCAATAGTTTCATTATCTTGACGTAAAAAATTATCGATAAATTTATCTTCTATTTTTTGATAACTGCCAACAACTGCTTTTTCAATCTTTTCATTAGCTTTAACTAATTTTGACTTTGCCATAATAATCCCTTCTAATTAAACATCACTTATTTGTTTAATATGATTTTAGTATAATATTACTATTTTAAAGAAACAATCAGCAATTTATAATTAATTGTTGTAATAAAGGAGTCTTATAATGAATATCCCAAATAATAAAAGAGGAAAAACATCACAAGAAAAAATAGAAAAAGTTTTTATAGAATTAATCCAAACTAAAAATATTAATGAAATAACTGTTATTTTATAAGACATATTTTAAATTAGATACAGATAATAGTTTTTTACCAATTAAACCTAATTATAAATACGATTCTAAATTAGCTACATCTTTATATAATGATAAATACATAGATTATCATATAGCATTTTTTAATGCTGGTATTAATGCAATTATAAAAAAATGGTTAGATAATGGTTGCAAAGAAAGTCCTGAAGAAATAGAATCAATATTAATAAGTGAATATAAAAATAAGAATATCTAAATAAACTGATATTCTTATTTTTTATTTAAAAGATTTTATCTAATTTTTCTTTAATTTCATTCTTAGAAAAGGGTTTAGCAATATAATCAATAAATCCTTTTTCTAAATATTTTTCTTTAGCTCCTGCAATAGCATCAGCTGTTAAGGCTATTACTGGCATATTAAAATTATCAAGTTCTTTTAATTTAGAAAGTGTTGTTTCTCCACTCATATTAGGCATCATTATATCCATTAAAATAACATCGTATTTATTTCCAGCATTTATTTTATCTAAACATTCTTGACCATCATAGCATTCATCAATTATTAAATCAAAATCTTTTAAAGCTCTTCTAGCCACTTTAATATTTAATTTGTTATCATCTACTATTAAAATACGTTTTCCTTTATAGTTATTTTTTTCAACTAAAGAATTATTTTCTGCAAAACTTTCTATTTCTTTATCAGTCATAGGTTTAGCTATTTTACTTATTTTTTGTGGTAAAATAACTAAGAATGTTGTTCCTTCTCCATATTCACTTTGAACATTTATTTTACCACCCATCATATCTACTAAACTTTTAGTAATGGCAAGCCCTAAGCCAGTTCCTTCGATTGTACTACTTTTTTCGATTCCAAGTCTTTCAAACTTAGAAAATAACTTAGTAATATTTTCTGGTTTAATTCCTCTTCCTGTATCTTGACAAGTTATATAAATATCCGTAAGATTCTTACTTAAATAGTTAACACATTTAATATTAAGATTTATTTCTCCAGAATCAGTATATTTAATCGAATTAGTAAGTAAATTATTAATAATTTCTTTAACCTTACCCTTATCACCTATAAGTTCATAAGGAATATCTTCGGCAATATTTAATTTAAATTTAATATTTTTTTCCCCTATTCTAGTTGATGTTACTTTACACATATTTGTAACTTCTTCCTTAAAATTATAAGGATTTTCTACAAGTTCCATCTTATCAGACTCTATTTTATTTATATCTAGTATATTACCAACAATTTCTAAAAGAGTTTGACTAGCATTTTGAATATCTTTACAATCTTCTACTACAACTAAAGGAATCTCACTTGTATAAGTAACAACATCATCAGCAAGACCTACAATAGCATTTAATGGAGTTCTAATTTCATGAGACATACTTGATAAAAAATCAGACTTAGCTCGATTAGCTTTCTCGGCTTGTTCTTTTGCTAAACTTAACTGGGCAATCATTCTTATATCGGGATTTTCAATTGTAAAATACATACATAAACAAATTATTGTTTCAGCGTAAGTTAATAATAAATACTGAGGATGAGTCATTTGAATAGCAATTGATATCGTTCCAATTATAAAAAATAAAAATACAGGTAAATATTTCTTGTTTTTTAAATTCTTATAGCTTTTTATAATAACGATTAATATTGCTAAAACATATATAAAACTTATAGCATAAGAAAAATTAACACTTAATCCTTCAGTATAATAAGTTTGATAATCATTTTGGACTATATTTAAAGGTAATATATATATTATAGCAACTATACAACTTAAAAAAACAATATGTAATTGGGTATATAATTTATTATTTATATTTTTTGATATTCTAAATATATAACTGGTAAATATTGCTGTCCATATAATTAAATATACTAAATAAGATTTTAAAACAAATAAGCTAAGTATTTCGTTAGATTCATAATATTTACAAGCTAAATTACAACAAAGTTCGATAATTAAACCGATAAAATTAGTTATAATTAACATATTATAAATTTTTGTTTCTGTAGTTTTAATATGTTTTTTTAAATTAAAAGTTAATATTATAATAATAATTATTGGTAAAGCACTAATAGGAAAAAACATACCACTTCCCATATTTTATCACCTCTATTATATTCATTATAACATGAATATTAATAGATTAAAACTTATAATTAAGGTATTAAAAAAGTAATGAATAAACATTACTTTTAGAGAGAGGAGAAGAAAATATATAACTATATAGTTATATAATATTATATTAATAAATAGTAAAGAAGTGATAAAATTATCACTTCTTTACCCTACATAATCCTTTTTCTTTCTTTTGTAAAGCATCTTGTTCTAAAGTTGTATAATCAATCTTTTCTGTTCCAGGAATTCTTGGCAACTCGGTTACAAATTCAAAATCTTTTGGTATTTCGTATTCTTTTAATTGCTCTAATTTACCATCTATATTTGTAGGAACTAATAAACTATCATTAATCATATGAATTGTATCTTCATTAGGAATTACATCTTGTTTTAATACAACATAAGCTTTAGTAATATATAGTTCATCATCATCTGGTACTTTTACACAAGCAATATCGGCTATTCCCTTATAACTAGCGCCAATTATTCTTTGGACATTATCTAAATATACTTTATGACCAGTACTACGAATAAAAAATCTTGATTTTCTATTAGTTGGTGTAAAATAACCATCTTTATCGATAAAGCCTAAAGTACCAGTTCTAAAGAATGTTTTACCATTTCTTACAAACTTTGCACACTCCGTTTTATCAGGTTCGCCAAAATATTTTTTAAATACAAAATCGCCAGCTAAACAAAGTTCACCAATTTCATTATATTTTTTCTCTTCTAATTCATTACCATTTGTTATTGGCTTATCATCAGGAATATCTTTATCAATAATTAACGGCGTTGTTCCAACTAAAATTTTTCCAGCAGTTGATTGTTTTAAAGGCACACCAACGGGAGTTGAACCAATACTTACAGTTTCGGCATTGCCACAACCATTACCTATTTCCACAGTACTATTATTATGTTCTTTAAAAAAGGCATAAGCACGATTAGCGTGTTCTACTGTTAAAAAGTCCCCACCAGAAATAAAATGAGATATTTGGGATAAATCCATATCTTTTGGTAAAAGTTTAATTACCATATCTAAAACGGCAGGACTACCAAATACAATATTAGGATTTTTTCTAAAATAATATTCAACTGTTTTACTATCCCATCTTGGGGTCATAATAGCTTCTTTTCCCCAAAGTAAAGAAGTTAATAATGATGTAACCATTCCATATGGATATCTTAAAGGTACACAAGTCATTGTTTTAGTACCAGTAATATTTTCCGTATGACTAGTGTTTCCAGCATACATTTCAGCTGCTAGAATATTTTTATTAGTTAAAACCACAGCTTTAGGTTGCCCAGTTGATCCACTAGTATATAAAATTAAAGCATCATCATTGCCTCGATTTGGTAAATGAAAGCTATCTTTTTGAAACTTAGCTAAATTACCTAGAGTATTAAAATTAAGAAGATGATCACTCTTATTTAAGTTATAATCAAAATTAAAGTCTTTACAATTAACTAAATCATCACTTAAAGTAATAATATATCTTACATTAGATTTACTTCTTAACTTTTCATTATATTCTTTAGATTTATCAAAATTAATTAAAATTGGTGATTGATACTTACTTAAATAAGACATTATTTCAACTTCACTAGCATAATTATCAATATATGTAGTAATGGCACCAATCTCATTTAAAGCAAAAAAGCAAAGTAATGCTTGATAATTACTTGGTAAAGATATGGTTACTATATCTCCTTTTTTTACACCTAATTCTCTAAATCCTAAACTTAAGTTATGAGAATCTTCTAATAATTCTTTATAAGTAGCTTTTAAGTTATCGCTATCTATTGCAGGTAAATCGCGATTTTTTCTACTTAATAATTTAAGGATTGTTGTAATATCAATACCTGGTATAATTGGATTTTTTTCCAAAAAAGTAGCGTTTACTGATTGGGGTAAATCGATACTTGGATATCCAGTTAATTCTTTTTTCATATTTATTTTTCCCTCCTGATTAAAGACATATCTTTAATACAACTTCATTTTATTATTTTTACTTATTGATGTCAATTTTAAATATTTAAAAAAAGTAGATTATATGGTATAATCTAACCCATTACAGGAGAAATTATGAATTATTTAGAAAAATATAAAAAAGATATTATTAAATTAATATTATTTACAGTTATTATAATATTTGCTTTTATATATATTAAAACAATTGGAAGTTTTTTAGCATATCTCATAAATATATTTATGCCTTTTATTATAGGTATATTTATTGCTTTTATTTTAAATGTATTACTTAATTTTGTCGAAAATAAACTATTTAAAAAATTAAATAATAAAAACTATAAAACATGGTCTAAATTAAAAAGACCAGTATCAGTAATAATAACCTTTATTATTATAATTACAATTATAGTATTTATATTAGGTTTATTAATACCACAATTGCAAAACACAGTAAGTTTATTCACCAAAAATTTTGATACTTATAAAGAACAGACTATTGAAATATTAAATAACTTTGGCATTAATAGTGAAAGCATAAATAATTATAGTACTAGTATAAATAATCTTAAAAATGAAATAACTAGTTATATTAATAATAATAGAAATGAAATTATGCAGATTACTATTGGGGTTGCAAGTAGTTTTCTAGGATCAATTACTTCAATAATTATAGGAATAGTATTTGCTATATATATCCTACTTAAAAAAGAAGATTTATCTAGACAATTTAAAAAGATATTAAAAGCTTATCTACCTGAAAAATATGAAAGACGCATTGAAGAAATAGCTAATTTATCAAATATAACTTTTGGTAATTTTATTAGTGGGCAATGTTTAGAAGCTTTAATTATAGGTTTATTATGTTTTATAGGTATGTTTTTACTTCAAATACCATATGCTTCCACGATATCTGTTTTAGTAGGTTTTACGGCTTTAATACCCGTATTTGGAGCATTCATTGGTACTTTTATCGGAGCTTTTTTAATTTTTATGGTAGAACCTTTTAAAGCTCTTATATTTATTATCTTTATTATTATCTTACAACAATTAGAAGGTAATATCATCTATCCTAAAGTAGTTGGTAAATCTGTTGGCCTTCCAAGTATATGGGTTATGGTTGCTGTTACTATTGGAGCAAGTATATATGGTGTTTTAGGGATGATTTTAAGTGTTCCTTTATGTTCAATATTATATAGTATTATTAAAACAGATGTTAATCTAAAAATAGAAGAAAAAAATAAAGTGCCTGCCAAAATAAAAAGATAATATCTAGTTAATTATCTTCTTCATTAATTGCAAATATTTTTTGATAATAAGATTTTAATATTTCTAATAGTTTTAAAGAATCTATGAGTTCACTGCTTTTATGATACTTTTTCATTTTACTAAATGCCCATGAATTACTTACAATCCCTAATAACCAGGGACTTTTAGGAGTATTCTTATATTTTAATATTATACAATTATTAAAATTACTGTCCATAAAAGCTTTAATAAACTCTATTTTATCAGGACTATATCCTAAAGCATTAGGTTTACTTAACCATTCATCAAGACTTTTTTTAGCTTTAATAATCTCTTCTTCAGATAAATCTAGCAATTTTATATCTTTTAATAAATCTTTTTTACTTCTTGTTATTCTTAAGAGTAATTTTGATAATGATGATATTAAATGACTAATATTATTCATTTTTATCTTTTCCTTCTTTTAATAAATTTAAAATATCTTTAGCATCTTCTACTTCTGTTTCTTTTTTATACTCTTTTATATTACCATAAGAACCTAATTTATTAACTATACCTAGATACCAACTAGTAAATAAATTATTTTTATATTTAAAAATATAACATATTTCATTATTTTCATCATAAAATTTATTGGTAAATACGACTTGTAATGGTTTATAGTTATTCCCTTTTAACCAAGCTATTAATTCTTTTTTAGCTTTTTTTATATTATAATTTTCTACTTTTAATATTATCTTTTTATCAACAGTTACTAAGATATGTTTATAATCATATTTAATTAATTTTTTAATATTTATAATCTTTTTAAAATAAGTAAATGGTACTTCTCCAACTAATAAATAATCATCATTATTTTCTTTAAAAACAACAACATTCCAATCTTCAATATCTTTAATTAATTTTTGATTATAACCAAATGGTAAATAAGGATTTAAAGGAAATATTGAAGTAGCATTTTCAGTTAGAGCATACCTACTATAAAGTTTACCATTATCTTTTTTAAATAAAAGAGGTTTAGCAAAATAATACATCTTTCTTTGTTTACGTTCTAAATAACTACCAAAGTATTGTACTGCTTGGGTTGCACTTAATTTATCTATTTCTTTAATAAATTCATTATCTAAAGTAATCGGATTAATACAGCCAAAAATAGTTAATCCAGCTTCAATATTATTTTTAATATTAATTTGATTAGCTCTTGTTACCCCATTTTTTAATTTATCAATATCTTTAATATCATATTCAATATTATCTTCAATAATTTTTTTAAATTTAAATTTATCACATATATCTTTAATAAATCGATAAAAATTATCGATATCTACTTGCGTAGTTGGATAATTTAAAACTAATTCAATATTATAATCATTATCTAGTAATAAAAGCATTCCTCTACCAAATAAATCTCTATCAAATAATACTAATATTTTATTTCTTATATCATTATCCCATTTATATCTTTCAAAACAACATGCTTCATCAGATAATCCTAAATATAAGTTTCCTAATATTCCATATTCTTCTAATTTTTTAAGATCTATTTTTTTTACTTTATTTAAATCTTGTTTTATTTTAACTAGTACTGACATAATTCCTCCATTATAAATTAAATAATTTATTTAACTCATCTTTTATATCATCAGTATAAAAGATAATTAACCATAATAATATTATTAAAGCAAATATTAAACATATTAAAGATAATAAATAATAAGTAGTAATTTTAAATAATATTAAAATAATAGGTATTATAAGTAATAAGATATTTAATAAAATAAGTCTTATATAATTAACAATATAATATTTTCTTAATACTATAAAAGATATAAAATTAAATAATATTTCTAAAAAACATATTGAAGGTACTATATAATTAGTAATTACTTTATTTCTTGTAATAAAATACCATATAAGTAAAATAATTATTAAAATAACACCACACCTACCAAATAATGCTAGTACATCTTGTTTATTCTTTAAAATAAAATATATAAGCATATAATTAGCAATTAAACCACCTACTATAAATAAAGTATAATGTAAAGAATTACTTACATATAGTTCAATAAATATACTTATGATAGTAGCAGATAAAGAAATAAATAATAAACTTTTTAAAATTAAAGTATTAGTTTTTAAATTAATATTTTCCGGAAATATATCTTCATCATTAGTACCAATTAGATTATTTTGACATAAAGGACATATATTATCTCTAGTATTAAAATTTATTTTACATTTATTACATCTTTTCATTATTCTACCTCGGATGCATTAATTATAACATTTATATTTCTTTTAGAAAAATAAGTACAAAACTTTTTAATAATTTCATTATATTTATATTTAGATGATATACCTATAGATAAATCATCTTCAAAAGAACATAAAGTAAATTGAAAACTATTAGTAGCTACTAAGATATTAATGTTTTCAATATAAGAATTTATATTATCATCAAATTTTATAACACCTATATTAGAAACACAAGAAGTTGCTAATTTTCTCGTATATAATTCAACTATTTTTAAAATTATATTTTTAATAAATAAAGGGGTAATTCGACATATAATATTTTTTTCTAAAGATACCATTTGATTAACTTTAATACTTAAATTTTCTTTTGTTAAATTATTCTTAAATTGTTTACTAACCTCTTTAATAATATCTTCAATACTATCTTCACGATTATTAAATTTATAGATTACCGATATTAAACAAAAATAATTACGAGTTGAAAATGATTTAAAATATTGACGTAAGTCAACGGGCACATCGATTTTAATAGTATCATTTAATTCTTTTTCCGACATTACATCTTTCATAGTATAAATAAGAATACTAATTATTAAAGTTGTTAAAGTTGTATTATATTCATGAGCTAACTTTAAAACTTCTTTAACTGACATATGTAGTTCAAAAAAACGGGTTTTATTTATTAATTTCTTACTATTATAACGATATATATTCGTAGAATAATGATCATTAACTTTATTATTAGTTTTTTTATAATATTTTAAAAAACTATCTTCTGAACATTGTAAATAAGAACAACTATAATTATTAATATCTTTTAATTCATATCTTATTTTTAAATAATTTATGATTAAAGTTTGAAAAAAATTAACACTACCACGACCATCGGATATAATATGTGATACTTCAAAATTAATTCTTTTCTTATAATAAGATACGCGATATAAAAAATCATTACTATTATTATATAATTTAAAACATATAGGTAAATTTTCTTCAGTTACAATAAACTTCTTATTACTTTGTTCTAAAAAATACCAAAATATACCCTTTTTTAAATTTACATTAAAATTAGGATAACTTTTTATAGTTAAATCAAGAGCTTCTTGTAAAATAAATTTATCGATATTATCTTTTAAAGTAGCAGAAAATCTAAATATGTTTTGGGTTGAATTACTTGCTAAAGAAGAATATAATTTACCAATATTATCTAGTTTATACCATCTTTTACTTTCCAATATTACCACTTCCTAATAATATATTTTATTTAAATGCTTTAAATATTTTATTAGTTGTCTTATCTTTATCAAACTTATTAATAATTAAAATAGTTATCCCAACTAATAAAAATGTTATTCCATATACTAATAAACTAACTAACCAGTTACCGGCAATTATATTAGTACCAGCTAAAACTCCAGATATAACAGATGGAAACCTAGCTAAAGAAGATATAACAATAAATTTAGAAGCTTTTATTGGTAATAAACCACCAATATAGACAACTAAATCTTTAGGAGTACCTGGTATTAAAAATAATAATAAAATAACTAATTCTAACTTTTTAGTATTTTTAAATATTTTACTATCTAATATTTTATCAACTTTTTCTTTATTAAAGAATAAATAAATAACATTTTTACCATATTTTCTAACTAATAAAAAGATAATCGTAGAAAAAATACTAGAAGTTAACATTATAAATATCGTACCCCAGAATCCCCCATAACACATTCCAGCAAGTATTTCCATCGGTTCACCTGGTAAAACAACAAGTAATATTTGGACTAATTGCATAAGTATTAAAATAACTAATCCCCATATTCCTAAATCTTTAACTTTATTTTTAAAAAATAATCTTCCCTCTTCCGTAGTTATAGCTTTAGCATATGGTAATAAATATATAATAGCTATAAGGCCTATAATTACTACTATAATTGTTAAATACTTTTTTAAATTATCTTTTTTCATCACCACATAACCTCTATCAAATTTAATTTATTATACCATATTTTAGAGCAAAGAAAAAAGTAGACTTATAATCTACCTATAAAGATTTACCTATATTAAATTTATCTTTATAAAAAGATATAGCATCATTTAATACATTTAAACCATATGCTTCTACTTTCTTAGTATCTATTAAATATTTAAACCAGTTAATAAAATTATCATCATTTAATAATTTATTATTTTCTCCTGAAAATAACTGAGCCATTCCCTCATCAAACCAGACAATTCTTTTTAATTTTTTTCTTTCCTAAATTAATTCTTGATACATAATATGAAATAGTTCATGATTTGCTAGATATAAAGCTTTATTATATAAAGGGCTACCAACAAATAAATTAGGTTTTATAAAAGTATTTATCATTCCGTTATCAAAAGTACCTGTTGCATATTCTGGTAGTGACTTTCTTTCTCCTCTTAAAGAGTATATATATTCTCTAAACTCTTCTAAACTATCAAAATAATTTATTTGTATCTTTCTAAAAGAATCAATATCAAATAACTTTTTATAAAATGCAATTGCAGCATTTAAAATACTAACCATATTATCAGTTATATATTTTAAAGAATCTGGTGAATATAAAATAAAATCATTTGTATCTTTTCCATAAAAAACTCCTAACTTTCATAATTTATTAATTAATAGTGCTTTATGAAAAATATGTTTGCCACCGGATATATGAATCGCTTAACTTATCTCTACCAAAATGGCTATTATTGGTCCATGTCGCCGAGCATTTTCAGCTCTGGCAGCTCTTCTGCTTACGAGTTCTATCAGTACGCAGCTGGCTATACTTTCGGCTACGACCGTGTGACCCTCGGCAATGGCTTGCGTCCGGTAATCAATCTGCAATCTGATGTCACAATAAGTGGCCAAGTTATTTTAGTATAAAAATTACTAATAAAAATATGACATTTTGATAATGAAATAATTATGACACTTTATCTTGAAATTTACATTTATATAAAAATAAATTTAATTTTTGTACATTCTTATATTATCATTAATATTCAACTGCAAAGCCATCAAATTGTTTGCCACCGGATATATGAATCGCTTAACTTATCTCTACCAAAATGGCAATTATTGGTCCATGTCGCCGTCCTTTTTCGACGTTGGCGCTTCGGCTGCTTTTGGGTTCTTTCAGAACGCGTCTGGCTATGCTGACGGCTTCAGCCATGTGACCAGCGGCCTTGGCTTGCGTCCGGTAATCAATCTGCAATCGGATGATATGATAGGTAGTATATTTATTCTTTAACTTTATTTAAATTAATTAAGCTAAGACAAAAAAGACCAATACCTAACATAATTAAAGAATCTTTAGTAGATATTTCATTTAGAATATTTAATACTATTACAGCAATACCCATAGCAACTCCTAAAGTATTAATAATTAAAATTATTAAATCTTTTATACTTTCTTTATTTTGATAAGGATTTTTACTGTCATCTCTTTTGCATGAATCAATTAAATAAGCACTATCTACGCCAAGAGCTTTAGCAAGCATAGATATAGAAGTTATATCAGGATATGATAAACCCCTTTCCCATTTACTTACTGCTTTATCAGTTATATTTAATTTTTTAGCTAATTGTTGTTGAGTTAAACCTTGTTTTTTTCTTAATTCAACAATTAGTTCATTAAACTTTTTTTCTTCCATTTTTCTCACCTCAGTTTAATAATAACATTAAATATTTAAACATTAGATAACTTATTAGTTTAATTTTCTAAACCATTAGTTTACTTATCTAATATTTCTAAGGCTTTTTTATACTTTTCTATTCTTTTTAAATCAGTTGGTGTTATATTCTCTAATCTTGTGATATCACTATTATGTTTTAAATCAGCAATTTTAATTTTTGTAGCAATTGGATTAGTCTTTACTTTTTCTATATATTCTATATAATCAATCTTTTTATCATGAGTTAATATTTTTAATAAATCTATTACTTCTTGTGGAAATTCTTTTTCTAAGTCATTAAGAGTAATATCAGTATCTTCTACTACATCATGTAATAATGCTACAATACATTCTAATTCCGTATCCATTTGTTCTGCTATATGAATAGGATGATAGATATAAGGTATATTTGCTTTATCAAATTGATTTTGATGAGCATTATAGGCAATTATCATTGCCTTTCTAGTTAATTTAGTATTTATCATAAAAATCCTCACTTACTTCTTTTATAAACCTTTTTTCTAAATCACTATTATATTCATAATAACCATTTTTGCCATTATTTTTTACATAATATAATGCTAAATCTGCTTTTTTAATAGTATCACTTATTTTTTTATCATTATTATATATTGCAATACCTGCTGAAAAAGATATATGCATCTTTTTAGATTTTCTTATTAGTTCTTGATTTATTTTATAAATTATTGATTTAACCTTTTTTATATTATCATTATTAAATATAATTAAAAATTCTTCACCACCATAACGAGCTGCATAATCATTACTACTAATATTTTCTTTAATAATTCTCCCAAATAATTTTAATACTTCATCGCCCACTTGATGACCATAAGTATCATTAATATCTTTAAAATCATCTAAATCACATAGAACAAAAATACTTTTTTTATTTAAAAATAATAAATAATTTTCTAAATCAGTTCTTGTTTTTAAACCAGTAAGTTTATCATTTTTAAGTTCTATAATAGTATTAATATACTTAGAAATATTTTCTAAATATTCTATTTTATATTTTACTTTATCTAGTATTATATCTTTTACTACTTTTTCATAATAAAAATTTTTATATTTAAATATATTATCTTTAATTTCATTTTTAATTATTTTCTTATAATTTTTACTATATACTTCCTTATTATCAATTAATATAAAATATTCTAAGTTAAATTGTTCTAAAATACTTATTAAATCTTTTCCTACCAAGATAACCACTCCTATAAATATTATATCTTATAAAAAAAGATTTACATATTAAATTCTTTAATAAATCCTACTATATCACTATTAACAGTCATAATTCGTTTATTATTTAGTAATTCATTATATGTAAACCATTTATATTGAATATTATTAATTATAAAATCATTACTAAGTAAATTATCTAATACTTCTACTTGATAAAAATAATGAGTATATTCTTTTTCTACTTTAGCACTTTCTGAAAACTTTTTATGAACTTTAAAATCAATATATTTAACTTTAATATATTTTTTATCTATATTTAAAGATTTAGAAACAAAGTCAGTAACTATCTCTAACATATTATTATCTAATAATTTACAATTTAAAAACAAATAACTATCCCATCTTAAATCATAATATTGTAAATATCTATTATTATTTTTAATTACAATAATTGCGTGTTTACTCATATTACCTCCATTTAAATTATATCTTATAATTTCATATTAATCATTTATTTTTTAAATAAATAACATTCTTTTTCATGAGAATTTATAACACCAATTGCTTGTAAATAAGCATATATGATTGTTGTCCCAACAAATTTCATACCTCTTTTTTTTAAATCTTTTGAAATATTATCAGATAATAACGAGTGAGTAAGTCCAACTTCATAATATATTTTACCATTTGTAAATTCTTTTAAATAATTATAAAAACTACCATATTCTTCTTTTATAAGTCTAAAAATTTTAGCATTATTAATACTAGCTTTTATCTTTAATTTATTTCTAATAATTTTCTTATTATTATATAACTCATCTACTTTTAAATTATCATAATTACATATTTTATCAAGATTAAAATTATCATATGCTATTATAAAATCTTCTCTTTTATTTAATACACATTCCCATGATAAACCAGCTTGAAAAGATTCTAGAATAAGCATCATAAATAGATAATGATCATCAAAGTTAGGAATACCCCATTCTTCATCATGATATTTAATATATAATGGATTATTTAAATTACACCAGTGACATCTATTCATAAATATTACCTTCTATTTCTAATAATTTTTTCTTAATATCTAATCCCCAATGATAACCAACTAACTTATTGTTTTTACCGACTACCCGATGACAAGGTATGATAATAGCAATTGGATTCTTGCCAAGAGCATGGCCAATTGCTTGAGCTGACATTTCTTCCTTTTTTCTTAGTTTAGCTACTTCAAAGGCTAATTTACTATAAGTAATTGTATTTCCATAAGAAACGCCTTTTAAAATATTTAATACTTGTTTTTGAAATAAAGTTAAGTTTTCTAATTTAATTAAAGGTACAAAATTAGGCATCTTCCCACTAAAATATATATCTAACCATTTACTTGTTTCTTGAAAAATTAATAAGTCTTTAATTAAATAATTAGATTTTTCAAAACTTAATTTAGTTAAATAAACACCATCACTTTCTAAATAAATATTACCTAATTTAGATTTATAAATATATGAATACATCTTACTTTACTCTTTTTAATGTTTTTGTAAATGTTTGATTAGGTTCTACCTCTAACCAATAAGTTAAATTAGCATTTATTCCATAAGGTATTTCATATAATACAAATCGGCGATCAAAAAGCTTGTACTCATATAAATAATCAGTTACATAAATATTATTATCGTCTATAGGCATAACAAATTTTACATATTGAGGTTTTATTTTACCACTAATTACTAACTCATCTAAACTTTCAATAATAAAATCTTCAGGTATTCTATTAGGATAAGAAGTTGCATCAATAATTCCTTTATTTAATAAAATTTCTTTTACATAACAAAAATCTAACAGATTATGCATAACATATTCAAAATCATCACAAAAAATACTTTTTCCCTTAATAATAGGTTTTCCATAAACTTTATAAGAAATATTATTTTCTTCATCATAATTACAAATAAAATGATGACTTTTATAACCATTATCTTCAAGAATATATTCAATATCTCTATCCGAAAGTAATCTAATCTTTGGTGGTAATGAATTATTAATTTCTAAAGTTAAATTTTCTTTCTTAATTATTCCCGGTACTTTTACAACAGTTTTTTCAAATTCTGGTAATATTTCCTCGGGTATTAAACAAGGTTTAAATTCAGTTATACTTCTAAATTGCGGATGATTCATAAAACATCTAAGTTCAGGATTATAAACTACATAATCCTTATCATAAATCACATAGTTAATAGGTATAATAGCAAAACTTTTATTATCCTTATAAAAATTCTGAACCATTAAATCAAAATTATCTATTTCAACTCTTCCAGATTGATACATTAAACGTTCTATATTTTCATTTATCATAAATTCAACTCCATGTTAAATTATTATAATTAAATCATATATAGAAGTAAATAATTTTAGTTAATTGTAAACTCAATACCAATATTAAAACTTTCAATATCATCATCTCCACTTGGATAAGCAAAACTTTTTATAAATCGATATTCTCCAGGTTCTAAATTTCCATATCCATATGACCAATCAATATCTAATTCGACTGATTTATTAGTTTCTAAATAATATAAAGGTGTTATAAAAGATAATTCTTCAATTGGTTTTAATATATACCAAGTATTATTATCTTTTATCTCTAAATGATATTCTTCTCCATATTGAAGTAATTTATCACTTATATTATTTAATATAAATACTGCTCCCCCATTTGTTAAAGTACCTTCTTTTATAGATGTAGAAACATAATTTTCATTAATTTTAATATCAGAAACTTCTCCTAATCGTGAATCATTTTTATTTGTACATCCCGTAAAACTAAAAACAAATATTCCTAAAAGTAAAATAGACAATAAAATCTTTTTCATTATTAAACTCTCCTATCTTTTTTATAAATTTTATTTGCCACCGGATATATGAATCGCTTAACTAATAATTCCCAAATGGCAATTATTGGTCCATGTCGCCGCGCGGTTTCGACTCTGGCACCTCTGCTGCTCGCGAGTTCTATCAGAGCGCGGCTGGTTATGCCGGCGACTACTGGGTGGCCATCGGCCTTGGCTTGCGTCCGGTAATCAATCTGCAAGCTGATTAACAAATATCGTTATTTTAACCAATTTAGATATGTATTAGCATCTTCATTACCACTAAATCTTTTAGTACTAATAAAATTTAAATCTTTGTAAGTATCTTTTAAATCACTTAAACTTTTTTCAATTCCTGAACCACCACTTGTAGCAAATAAATATATTTTTTTATTTTTTAAATTATTTTCTTCAATAAAAGTATTTATAATACGTGGGGCCGTATACCACCATATTGGATAACCAATTAAAATAGTATTATAATTATCTATATTTTCTACTTTATTTAATATTTTGGGACGACTATTTATATTATCCATTTCAATCGATGACCTACTAGTTTTATCTTCCCAATCTAAGTCATTTTCTGTATATTGTATACTAGGAACTATTTCAAATAAATCTCCTCCAATTACCTTAGCAATATTATGGGCTACTACTTTGGTTTTACCAGTTGCTGAAAAATAACAAATTAATATCTTATTCATATTTAACCTCTATAGTAATATTTAATAATAAAATATATATTAAATCAAGAAAAATATTTATATACTTAAAAAAACTAGAAATATCTAGTTTTAAAGAAGTGATATTAATCTATCATATTCATTTGATAAATTATTATCAGTAAAATTTATATATTCAGTATCAATATACCAACTATTAGGATTATTACTTAATAAATCTATTATTTGTTGCATAATACTAGTAGTATCTAATAAAGCATTTATTGATTCTTCAACAGTTTTATCTTCTAAGGCAGTTTCTAAATCACCTATATATTTATCTTTATATAAGTCAATATAATAACTATCTAAATTATTAGTATCTAAATAAGACATAGCTTTTTCTTCTGTAAAGTAATTAAGATAATTATTTTTACATTCTTTTAATTCAGTAGCATAAGTATTTAAATACTTTTTAGTTTCGATAAATTCTTTACCATCATTTATATAATTATCAACTGTTAATACTTCGACAATACGCTCATCATTTAATAAATCAACAATTTTAAGAACATTATCAAAATTATCTTTTAAATAATTCTTAAATGCTCTTTCTACTTTAGCATAATCTCCTTTAGTAATGGTTCTATCTAAATAACTATATAATTTTTCTAAATCAATTTTATCAATTGCATCAGTATTAACTAAATTATCAATTAAAACTATTTCATCTTCTAACTTAGATTCTTGATTTAAATCACTAACTACATAATAACCAATTAAACCAATAAATAATAAGCAAATAACGCCAATAAATATAAATATTTTCTTTTTCATATAAACCCTTTCATATTATCTAACTTTATAAGGAATAAAGTTAGTTGCAAATTTAAATTTATTTCTATTTTTAATATATAAATAACCAATACTACTAAATACTACTGCCCCTAAAAAATTAACCATTAAATCTTTCATTGTATCATTTAACCCTAACTCTAGGTAACCATCAGGAATTACAATAACGCCATCAGATGTTATGACATGAGTTTCTTTTATATCATTTATTAAGATTACTTTATTACTTTGATTAGAATCTAAATAAACAGTAGCTATTTTATTTACTATCCGATCTTTTTGCATATCTAAATTCAAATATTTATCCATACCATACTCATAAAATTCCCAGACTACTCCAATAGTCATTGAAAAACAAAAAGAAACAATAGCAACATATAAAGGTGATAAATTAATATTCTTACTATTTTCATTTAATAAATCAACTAAAGAAAAACCTACTCCAGCTGCTAAAAAACCATTAATAGTATGAAGCATTGTATCCCAATAAGGAATATTACCATAAAAATTATTTATTTCACCTAGAATTTCTGCTGAAAAAATAAAAATATATATAATTGATTCTAAAAGTGAAGGAATCCCAATCTTAAATTTATCTTCGATAAATGTTGGAATAGTAAATAATAATAACGATAGAAAACATAAGAAAGCATTATTTAAATCACCTCTTAATAATTCTAATATCATACATAAAATCACTAAAATTCTTAAAGTAAAATAAACTAATAATGATTTTTTCTTCGTTTCTTTATATTTCTTTTTTAATCTTTTAAAATAACTCATAACTACCCCACTACTTAATCTACAGAACCAAACCTATTAAAAGGAAATATTATAAAATTAGCTTTTCCAACAATATCTTCTTTTTTTACAGGTCCAAAATATCTACTATCAAAAGAATCACTACGATTATCTCCTATTAAGAAGTATTCATCATCTTTTAATGTATACTCAGGAAAATCAATATTTTCCCCATACCCATAACCAGAAGTATCTTCTTCATTATTTATATATAAAATTCCACTAACACATTTTATTTTATCATTTGGCATCCCAATTACTCTTTTAATTAACTTTTTATTATCATGATTAGCAACGACAATATCATATCTTTCTATATTACCAACTTTAAATAAAAGCATTAAATCATTAGGATATAAAGTATCATTCATCGAATTACCATCGACAGTAACAGGAGTTACAACATATATTCTAAGTAATATAATAACTAATAATATTAATACATAAGGAAGATACTCTTTAACAAACTTTTTCATTATTCTACCTCTATTTAACACTTTCAACTTTAGTCTTAGCTAATTTATCATGAATACCAATTTTATCTTTATTAAATAAGATACTAAACAAAATTATATAAGAAAAAACAATATCTAAAAAATATATAGATTTCATTATATTTAAAAAACTATTTTGTTGGATAAATAAAATAACGCCAACTCTTAATAAAGCAAAAATTAAATTATATAGTATTACAGATCTAATTAAATAGTTATACCATTTAACTTCTTTATCATCTATACTAACTATTTTAAGATGACATATTTTCTTTCCTAAAGTAGCTCCATTAGTAATTAAATTAAAACCTACAAAGTAAAGAAGAAACATAACAATATAAATTATATAATAAAAGATATTATTTTTTTCATAATCATAATATATATCTTTATAATTATCTTCATAATATTTATTAACTATTTTTCTTATCTCATTATATTCATCATTATCTAAAATACCATCTTCATATCTTTCTACTAATAGATATGAAAAAGTATCATTATCCTTTAATAAATTTTGATATTCAGTATCATTTAATTCTTGATCACTATAATAATTAGGTAGAACATAATTCATTTTATAATAACTATTACTATACTCAGTATATTTATTACTACTATCTATATAATTATCATAATTAGGATTAACTCTACTATCATTTATTACTGTAACTAAGGTTGTTACAATTAAAATATCAATAAAATATGCTATAAATCTTTTAAATATCATTAAATTTCACCCAATATATATTTTATCATTAAATATTTATTTAAACCAGTCTTATTAAAAAATAATTGACAAATATATTTTTTTATTTATACTAATCTTATTCTTGAAAGAAGGCATTATGATAATACACAATTTTAAATTATATACTAATAAAATTAATAAACATATTTTAATAACATTAGATAGTGACTGGCATATTAGTCCTAATGGTAGTCTTATAAAACCTATTATAGTTCATAATACTATTAAAAAATTAAATCCTGATATTAGAATTATCGCCGGAGATTTAATAGATGATACAAGTACTCTTAAAGGAATTAATAAAAAACGTTTAATAAGTCTACTAGAGCAATCACAAACTATCTGTCCTACAATTGTAGCATTAGGAAATCATGATATATCTAAAATAAGTTTTATTGACGGGTTAAAATGGCATCAAGATTTAAATATAGATTGGTATCAAGAAATAGAAAATAATACCAGTAGTAAATTAGTTTATAATAATAAAATATATGAAGGTACGGTATACTTAGATAATAAAATAGAAATTATTTGTTTAAATCCACCCTATTTATATTATTTTATCAATAAAGAATCACCAAATAGTTTTTTAAATATCTATCAAAATAAAAATATTAATTTTATAACTGATGAATCATATTACCATATTCTAGTTATTCATTCGTCAGTGGCTGCAATTGAAGTAATTAATGATATCCCGGTAATAAATAATGCTGATTTAATATTATCAGGGCATATGCATGGAGGTATGGTACCATTTATTGCTAGAAAACTAGGTAAACTTGATAATACTCATTATGGAATATTTACTCCGAATGAAAAAATATTATGGGATGCTAAATATTGTTATGGAAAAATTATTAAAGGAAATAAAACTTTTTTAATTAATCCTGGAATTACTAAATTAGGTCCAGAAAAAGGAATTATAAGTAATTTAAATTTTATTTATCCTAGTGAAATATATAAAATTGATTTAATACCTACGAAAAAAAGGATTCTTAAAAAATAAATTATTTAAAAGAATCCTTTAATAATTCATAAGCTTCTTCTTGTGTTATAGTACATTTTTTAAATTGATAATCTGGTAATAAATGCATATGATAATGTTTAATATACTGACTATCTTTATAATTTATTCTAATACTTAATGAAGTAGCATTAGCTTTTTCTATTAAAACAGGTGCTAGTTTTTTAGCAACTTCGTTTATATGAATTAATATATCATTATCAAGTTTAGTAAAATCTTCATAATGTTTTTTAGGTATTATTAAAGTATGACAATTACTATCTGGATGTAAATCTAAGATTGCTATTACTAAATCATCTTCATATATCTTTTTACATTCTATTTCTTTATTAACCATTTTACAAAATAAACAATCCATTCTTATCACCAACTAAATTGTACAAAATTTTAAGTGTTTGTGTCAAATAATATATTCTAATTGCATAAATTAATGTAGAAGGAGATATTATGGCTAATTTTAAAGAAATTGTTACCAAAGCCGTTATTGGTAAAGCTAAAAAAAGTTCAAGTAATAAATATACATTAGAAACTGAAGAAGTTCCTAATACAGTTTTAGGTTGTTGGGTAATAAATCATACATTTAATGGAACTAACGTTGGTGATAAAGTTATTGTAAATGGATCATTTGATGTAAATGTTTGGTATTCATATGATAATGATAAAAAAACAACTGTTAGTACTAAAAAATTTAATTATACTGAAAACTTAAAACTTAAAAATCAAAATAGTTTTGATAGTGGTTCAGAAGTTATTGTACGTAGTTTAAAACAACCTACTGTATCTGATGTATCTATTACTAATGGTATAATTAACTTAAATATTGATAAAGAATTAGGTATTGAAATAGTTGGTAATACTAAAGTAAAAGTACCTGTAGAGGACATCGTTGATGATTACGAATTAGTTGAAGAAGATATTGACTCTTCTGTAGATAAAGTAAATGAAGACTATCTTAATTAAAAAATAATATCACTACTAATATGGTGATATTTTTTTGATACATTAGAAATAACGCTAATAAAATGAAATATTATTAATATTATTATTTGAGTCTGTAAATAATTTTGTGTAAATAACAAATCTCTCCATGATAAAATTAGAGAAATGGAGAGATTTTTATTATGAAAAAAAATAACAAAGGAAAAGAAATATTAAAATTATTACAAGAAAATTACGAGATTGAAACAGGACAAGATTTATCTGCTGCCTTAATAGATATGTTTAAAGGTACCTTACAAGAAATGATGAATGCAGAATTCGATTCGTCTATGGGAATTCTAATTATGATAAAACAACTGAAAAAACTAATTATAGAAATGGCACTACTAAAAAGAATTTGAAAAGTGAGTTTGGTTCTTTTGAATTTGAAACACCTAGAGATAGAAATGGTAAATTTTAACCTAAAATAGTTCCTAAAAATACGAGGGATGTATCAGGTATTGAAGATAAAATAATATCATTGTATGCAAAGAGATTAACAACTAGAGATATAAACGATCAAATACAAGAATTATATGGCATTGAAGTATCTGCAACAATGGTAAGCAATATAACTGATCAAGTAATACCAAATATTCCTTCAATCCATTCATATAAATCATTTCTGTTTATATAATATTTATTTGATTTTTTATATAATGGTAAACCTTTTTTAGAATAATATTTCATAACCATATATCTTGAACAATTTAGTTCTTTCATTATTTCAGTCATTGGCAACTCATTAATATCATTTATATTAAATTTCACTCTTTGACTTAACTCAAAATTCACTGATTTATCATTATATCCAATTATTTTATTACTAACTTCGTCGATTATATTTTTATTTATATTTGCAATTTGAATCAAATAAGCCGTATTTAATCTAGGATTATATATCCCTAGATTCTTTATACTGGAAAATTCATTATAAATTGAATGTATACCCATTATGTAATAAACAAGCAACTGTAAAGTATGTGATTGAGCCCATTATAGAAATTCTAAATGAATTTTCTAAATTTTTGGTTAGCATAAATCTTGTTAAATAATCAACTACTAATCCAACTAAGCTACTATGAATATTTTCTTCTTTTAATTCATTATTATCATTAAATTGTATTTCATCAAATGTGGATATTGGAAGATATCCACCTCTTGGCTGTTTTGCTTGTTTTACAATTTGTGTTACAGATACCATAAAGTACCTCCATTAAATTTGCATATATTTATTTTATTACTTTTTTATTCATTTATAGTATATTTGTTGTTCTTCTAAAAAAATTATTAATTAATATAAGTTCATACAAAATTGCATAATTTTATATCGTATTTTTAATTATATAAATCATCAATATCATTTGTATTAATAATATGTAGTGCTAATGCTTTTTTATTATTTTTCTTTCCATTTTAATCATCATTCCTTTTACTTACAACAATAAACTTTTTATATTTTTTATTTAAAAATACTTATAAAATTTTTTTTAAATAGTTATTGAAATTTTATCATATATATATTTAATAAAGAACATAATACACTATTATTTACCATCCTTATTACCGATTATTTGGTAAAATGCGTAATTTAATCTAATATGTTAACTATTAGGCAAAGAGATAGACTTCATTCTAAAAATTTACGCAGAACATATATATTTTATTTAAATATCTTTACTATAATCGATCATACATTTTTTAATTGTCTTTATAAATTATCCATAAAATTCAAAAACCTATTATAGAGTAATTTTATAATTTTAATTTTTTGTGATTTTCTATAAATAAAAAATAATATTAATAATTCATAAATACTTAATAAAATATTAACTATTGAATATACTGCAAAAGATTTGATTAATAGAATAAAACCATATTCATCATTTATACGATAAGCAAAAGTTAAACCAACATCGGCATTAATTTTTAATACAAAAAATATTACCACAACAATTAGAATAAGTATTGCTAATCTTATTAAGTCGTAAAAAAATTCTTTTATTTTAAATAACATATGTTCAATTTTTTAAATTTTGACAAAATAAAAAAGATTACCCTAATTAGATAACCTTAATAAACTACTCAACAAATTGACTTGTAATTTATAAAAACAACTATTTTATTTCAAATTCTGCAGAAATATAAAATGAACCCTTATAATTTTCTCCAGTTTGATTTTCAAATGTTGCTTTTTTAATTAATCGATATTTTCCCGAATCTAAATTTACATAAGTATTTTTCCAATTAATATCTAGCTCTTTTGAATCATGTGCACTTAATGTATATCCTATATCGGTAAATGATGCTTCTAAATTAATTACATGCCATTCGTTATTTTTATAAGTTTCTATCTCAAAATATTCACCATATATTATAGAATTATCTGTATTGTTTGATAATATAAAAGTAGCACCATCTTTAGTAATTGTATTTTCTTTTATAGTTAATGAAACACCTTTGTCTTCAATTACTTTATCACTTTTATCCCCAACTTCTATTTTTTCTTTACCACATCCTGTAATTCCTAAAACCATAACGCCACAAAGTACAATTGTTAAAATTGCTTTTTTCATATTTACCTCCTTTTCAGCAAATTTACTTGCCTACTACTAACATTATAGCATAAAAAAAGCAAACTTTTTCATTTACTTCATAATTTATTAAACAAAAAAATAACCCTATATTAACAACGATTCTACTATTGCTTACTAATCTATCTCAAGAAGATAACATATGATTAGTAAAAATAAACGATTTAAAAATTTAATAAAATTAAATATTACCTTATCATAAATTTTTGATAATGTATTTCGACATTATATTCAAAATTTATTTTTTGGTTTCATATTGAAATAATTTACTAAATTCTTGGCTAGCTTTTTCCATTTCATAATTTATATTTTTAATTGCTTTTTCTAGTTTTATTTTATTTGGAAACATATCTATAATATTGTTCGATTTAAAATAATTATCTAGAATATTTTTTCTTTTTCTTTTATCAGAAATATTTTTATGTTTTCTACTATTTAAATAAACTACCTCTTGTATTAAATCATCTATTGTTATATTTGTATTACTTTTTTTGCTTTTTACATACACAGATAACTTTATATTCTTCTTTACTTTTTACAATACTATTGCTAATTATTTCATCAATATTATTTTCGTTATCTAGTTTGTCAAAATAATCATTTAATTTTTTTAAATCATTATTTATATTTTTTCTGCAATTATATAATAT
This sequence comes from uncultured Bacilli bacterium, assembly GCA_944359625.1. GTDB lineage: Bacteria > Bacillota_I > Bacilli_A > RF39 > UBA660 > CAG-605. The sequence continues at coordinate 32,272 of CALVSW010000008.1, forward strand.
TGATGTTTCATCACTGAACAGATATTTTTTTATATCTTTTGTTAAAGACTTAATTTGTTTGCCTAACTCATTATTTTTGATTGAATTATATTTAATTCTTTTCGGCTTTTGATTACTTATCTTTCTATACTCCTTTAACAGTTCTCCTAACTAACTTTAAAATCTTTTCTTCTACAAGAATTTCATTAACATTTTTTAGAGCAAAGTTTTTTTCTTTCGGAACAAAATACGATTTTAAATAATCTATATCTTCATTGGTCTTAATTAAAAGCGGTGTATAGTATTTTTCTTTTTCAATAGCAAGCTCTGTAAATGTCAATCTTTTTTGTAGCAAAATTTGTCCAACTGCCATTGTTTATGAAGGTTATGAAGAAGATTTTGTAAAAAGGAAAAATTTCGACATAAAAAGAGTAATGAAAAATTTCATTACTCATCAATGCTTAAGAGTCAATTTTATACTTAATGAAAAAACTTATCTTTTATTTTTCTTGCAATTTAATAAATATTTATTCCTAAAGCTGTTTTGATATAGTTATAATTTGAAGAATATTTCAACCCTTGGCTTGTGCCTCTATGAACACCAATTAAAGTTCCTCCATTTATTGTAAATACAGGGGAACCACTATCACCATGATCTGAATTATAATCAGCTTGAATCATTTTAGTAATAGTTATTCCTGCATCACCACTAGAATCAGAACCATTCCATGTAGCACTTAATGATGTAATTTTACCAGAAGTACCATGAGTAGCCTTCCCAGATTTACCAACCATAGTGCCAACAATTAAATTAGGTACATATCCAGCAGTTGTTGATAAACTGGTTACAGGATAAACAGGATATTGAAGAGTTGAATTAATGGTAGTAGATGTTTGAATAAACGCAGCATCAACGTTACCACCTTGCTGATAAGCTCTTAAAGTACCGTAAGAAGAATATGAACTACCTATAGATAAGCTACTAACACAATGCCCAGCTGTTACAAAGCCTGTTGTTGACCCTAATTTAGCTCTAAAACCTATTGTACAATTATACGTACCTTGTCCCGTATTATATGCTTCTAATGTAGGTTCTGAACCTTGCTTAAACTCAATTATATCTGAATCAATTACTACTTCTTTAAATTCATTTTGCTTATCTACAGAATTATCTAACAATTCTACAATAACATGGTTTTTTATAACATCAATATAAAACACAGTAACATTACTACTAACAGATGATTGACTAACTGAATTGTTTAATAACTCATATATATCTTCTAACTCATTATAAGAATGAGAAACGTATTCTGTTAACATATCATCATCTGCAGATAACACAGCATTATAACTAGAATAAGATGATTGATTACTAGAAGGCACTTCGTTTTGTTTTATTTGGACAACAAGTTTATTATCATCATTTATATATATACCTCCTATATAATCAGGATATTCTAATTCATTTGTTGTATTCGATACAAACATCTCGTTTATTTCATTGGCAGTTAATGTAGATTCTACATTTTTAGCAACAATTTGTTGATAATTTGGCCCATATTCTTCTTCTAGAACCTTTGCAAAATCTTGCTGAAATTCTTTAGAATTAAAATCAATATATGCCAATTCTGAATTTACATTTTTATTATTACCATCTTTAGTAAAAATAATTTTTTCACTAACTATTACAGTTACTACACCTAAAATTAAAATTAAAGCTATGCATAAAAAACTTTTGGATTTAATCTTCATTTGCTTTTTCCTTTCTTTAAATTAACCAAAATAGAATCCTAATTTTACATATTATCAGCCATCCTTTATTTTTATTCAAATGCAATAATACATATGTTGTCGCCACAATTAAACAAAACTATTCTATTAGTTCTATAGAAATAGCAGAAATTTTTGGCGGTAAAGTTTCTAAAACCGAGCCATCATAAATAATCTTTACTTTTTGACCAGCAACAAATTGATTACAATTGTTATAATAAACTTCCATAATCCCATTATCATAATTTAAAATTAAATAATCATTTGATTCAATGCTTTTTATTTCACCATAAATTATTACGTTATCTTCATTTTTCTTATCTTTATTGAAATTTACAATAATAACACATAAAAATATAATAAAAATAATAATCAGTAAACTAAATATTAAAAACTTTCTTTTCATATACCCTCCATAACCTTTATTTTTTATGCCTAGGTTATAAAATATGTATGCGTTTATTTCAAAATTACTAACTTTAAAATTAAGTTTCAGTTGAAATAAAGATGGAAATTAAATTATAAAAACCTTACATTTAATAATTAGATACATCTTATATACTTATTAAACAAACTAATTATTTGATTTTTTCTGTGTTTCACTTTATTAAATTTATTGTTGGTTTATTTGCCATTTATTAAAAAGCAAGTTCATTTATAATGACAAATTATAATCATCTTCAATATATAAATCATCGCTTAAATTAAATCTGCTGAAGAAATTAATTATGAATTCCAATATATTACATATCCTTCACACACTCCTTAAAAAACTATATCAGCTCTTATAAGCTAATATCTTATAAATTAACATTTAACTCAGGAGCATTATCATAACCTTTATAACTGCATATATCAATTGAAATTTATTGTCATATTCATTAACTCCAAAATTAATTGATTAATAACTAGAATAATATAATAATTTTAACAATTAAATGATTACATTAAATATCTAAGATTATTAATAAATTCCCTTCTATACCGAAATAATATCATTTGCTTTAAAAAAAGTATAGGAACTTTTTACTCCCATAACAACGTATCCCTTGTTAAATAGCCTTATAATTAATGTTACAGTAACTTATCATATTAAACACTATCAAATTAATTAAAACTTGAAATTTTTTAAAATTATTAATTACTGACTTAAAATATAAAAAAGATTGGTATAATGTGATAAATATTTTTAATTATTTACATAATGAATAAATAACCTAAAAATTTCATAATTTAATGTTCCTTTTTACACTATTTAAAAAAGTGGTAAATATCTGTGCTTCTTTCTTTATACAATTTTCGCCTATATTTATATCATCTTCATTTGTTTTATATACTTACTGCCGAGCTACCATCATTCATAGAATGTACATACTCCATTTTTTTAATAATTTTATCCATATATATAATTATTTTCTAATGTTTCTTTTAAATAAATCATATTTTCATCATCATTTATATAATAATTTTCAGAAAATTTAGAATACAACGTTCTTCAATTTTCTAATTTCGTAATCATTATGAATGAATCATCACTACATTATTATCAACTTATAAAATATTTTTTTATTTTATCCTTCCAATATCATATAATTTACAAATTATCATATTATAAAACTCGCTTAAAGAAGAGCTTAATTTTATATACTATTGATTTAGAATAATAAATTACCCAAATAAAAAATTTAGTCTATAATTATTACTCTACTATATTTATTGTGAAATTTATGTTTTTTATCTATAAAATTATAAATTTTGATAAATTTTTGATGTAACAATCATTTTAATTTATCTTTCTAAATCATCATAATCATCATATAAATCATCACTTAAATTAAATCTATATATACTATTTTCAATAGCATTCTTAAAATATCCAAACTTATTTTTTATGTCATTTCCATCTTCGTCTTTAAATTTATTTGATATGACTCTTGGAACAATATAATGTATCATTGTCATAAGATCTCTATAAGAATTATCTTTTAATAATTTTTCAAATAAATCATCATAATAAAAAATTTGACTATCTTCTTCATTTATATAATTTGTTTCTATTAATTCCAAAGTCAATCTATTATGTTCTTCGGCAACAAAAAAAGATGATATTTTCGTTTTATCATCTTTATCTATTATTTCTTTAGTATTTATTATATTAGTATTTATTTGTGGCTGGTTTTCCACATTTGGATTATCCAGGTGTGGATTTTCCGTATCTGGAGTGTCCTTTTCATTTTCTAATTCTAAATAATAAGGCTTTTCGTAAATTAAATAATTATATTCAAAATAGCCTTTTTCTCCCCTAACTTTTTCAATTACCAGGTAATGATTTTGCTGTAATTCTTTTAAAGTTGATCTTATAGCGTCCCTATTTTCCTTACTAATTGAAAACAAACCATGTAGAGAATAATCCCAATCTTCTGGTAATGATAACATAAATGATAATAACCCTTTAGCTTTATAACTTAAATTTCTATCTCTTAAATGATAATTTGACATTACTGTATAATTTTTATTTTTTTCTATTTTAAATACTGACATATTTTTACCTCCAAAAAAAGCATAGATTTTTCTATGCTCAGTTAAAATATCATATTCACTTTAAAATAATCAGGTTTAAATTGCTTATTTTTTCTTGCTTTTATTACACCAACTCTATGTTTATGAAAAGTAGGATTACCAATATGAGGTAATTCATCAATACCCTTTCTATCTTCTACAATTGATAAAATATCCCATCCGTCCTTAAAATATTTTTGCATTTCACATTGTTTTATATACTGATTAGAATTTAGATTTTCAGTATTTTCATCATCATTCCACATTAAATATTCTAAATAAATTAATTCATTTTCTTTTACTGCATTTTGCAAGGCTTTTATTTTTTTACTCATAGGGATTTCAGAATATTCTTTTCTATGAAGTACTCTTTTTGAATAAACTACATCATACGATTTTTTATTAAATTCAAAAAAATTTTCACTACACAACTTTACTTTATCATGTAATTGTTCTATATTTATTCTATCTTCAGCTCCATAGATAGTTCTTCGTTGAAGGATTATTTCATTATTTTCATTTATAATTGGTAGTTGAACATGACCACCATAAAGATATATCATGTTCATTTCAAAAGCATAAACTTTATAACCTTTTTTAAGAAAAGGAATAGTATAAATACCATCTAAACATCCTACATCACAAATTTCTAAATTTTTCCCATAATTTTTTTTAATATACTTTAATAATGCATAAAAAGTTGTCCCAACAGTTCCAAATGAACTAGCTTTCGTAATTACTGCTCCCATATAAAATACCTCCAATTTTTTACTATGGCACACGGTAATTATATAAAAATCAGCAATCAAATCCTCATTATTTACAAAGCTTAGAATGGTTATCACCAAAAACTATGACACATACATTTAATGGAACTAATGTAGGAGATAAAGTTATTGTAAATGGATCATTTGATGTAAATGTTTGGTATTCATATGATAATGATAAAAAAACAACTGTTAGTACTAAAAAATTTAATTATACTGAAAACTTAAAACTTAAAAATCAAAATAGTTTTGATAGTGGTTCAGAAGTTATTGTACGTAGTTTAAAACAACCTACTGTATCTGATGTATCTATTACTAATGGTATAATTAACTTAAATATTGATAAAGAATTAGGTATTGAAATAGTTGGTAATACTAAAGTAAAAGTACCTGTAGAGGACATCGTTGATGATTACGAATTAGTTGAAGAAGATATTGACTCTTCTGTAGATAAAGTAAATGAAGACTATCTTAATTAAAAAATAATATCACTACTAATATGGTGATATTTTTTTGATATTTTATAACAAATTATTGACTATTAAAATTATTTTGTTAAAATAATATCGATTAAAGGTGGTATTATTATGACATTAAATGAGGCATTAAAAATATTAAAATTAAATAAAAATTTTACAGAAGAAGAACTAAAAAAAAGTTATCGTAATTTAGTATCAAAATATCATCCAGATAATTTTCCTGAAGGAACTAAAGAAAATTTAGAAGCAACTGAAAAAATTAAAAAAATTAATGAAGCTCATGATTTTATTAAAAATTATTTAGATAACAATAATGTAAATGATATTAATTTTATAAAATTGTATATAGCTAAATGTATTAAAGATTTAGATAATTACAAAGATAAAACTAATAATCCTAAGTTAGAAAAATATAACAAAGAAATAGATTTAATTGTTCTAGAATTTACAGATTATTCTAATGATATGATGGATTATTTAAAATTGGATATAAAATATAAAGAATGTATCCAAAAGATATCAAAAATATTTGAAAAAGTTGTAGATGATTTTATTGAAGAAAATAATCTTAATGAATTAATTTTTTATGGAATTAATAAAAATTTTAAAAATTTAAATACATTATATCAAAAATTAATGGAAGTTTTAAAATATATTAAAACTTTAAATAATGATTTAAAAAAATATGAAAATGAATCTGGTTATCAAAATTTAAAATCTGAAATTGAAGAATATAAAGCACCTTTTCTATATAATTTAGTAATTAAACAATTTAAAACTTATCAAGATATGTTTAATAATTTTGAAAAACTAGTTATAGCTTTATTTAATAAGTATAATAATTCTTTATTATTAGCAAATTATCTAATTACAGATATTAAAATATTTAAAAAGTATATAAATGATGATAACGTAAATGAAATTTATGAATCAACATTAAAAATTTTAAATGCATTAAAAAATGAAGAACAATATAATTTTTCTCTTGATAGAAATATAGATAAATTAGAAACTTATAAAAAAAGATATCTAGCAATAAAACAACTATGTTTAACTTTAAATTTTATCGATGACATTACAAAACAAAATAATAGTAATACTGACATAGCAAAGAAAAGCGAATTTATTAAATTTGTTCAAGAAGCAATTTTTAAAGAAAAAAGAAGATTTGCAACTGCTATATTCTCAAATGAAGCAAAACTTGCTAATATTAATGTTATTAGTGATTACCATAATATATTAGATGGTTATTATTATTCACCAATGCGCATATACATAAATAAAGATTATAGACAAAATAAAAATGAAGTTAATTTTCTACAAATAGTAGAAATAAATTATGAATATGTAATATTAAAATATATAGGTGGGAAGAGTGCCAATAAGACAATAACTATATCAAAAGATGAATTTATTAAAAATTATATTTTATTAGGATATTTATTATACTGTAATTCTAAAGTTTTTTATGATAAAAATAATAAAGTGTTAATATTTATCAATGATAAGTACAATATAATATATTCTTATGAAACAAATACTTTTAAAATCAACAATAATAATAATTTTGCTATTAAAAACGATGTATCTTCATATCCAATATTATTTAATGAAATCCAAAAAATAATATCTAATGTACAATACCAATTAGAAAAAGATGAAATAATTAATAAAAAAAACATAAGTGACAGAATTAGAAGAATATTTAAGAACTTGTAATTTGAACATGAGTAACAATATTAATCTGGAAATTAAAAAAATCTTTTCATAATAAAATAATAAAAATGAAAAGATTTTTATTATGTAAAAAAGCAATTATTATTTACTTTCTAAATCATAATCAGATTATTTATTCTCTTATCTATTATTATCTTTTTCTACTATTAAGATTATCAATAAATTCTGGAACATATGTTAACACTGCTTCTTTTTCTAATGGAGTTAATACATAATCATCTTTTAAATATTCATATTCCTGTTTAGTTGTCATTTTTATTCTTTTCATTTTCTATTTCAAGTCCTAAAATTTTATTTTAATAAACAAATTGTTGACTTTTTAATTTGTTATTAATATAATGTTAATAACATTAATGTTAATATTTTATTTAAAAGAAAGGTTATTTTATGAAAATTGGTATCTTTGGTGGAAGTTTTAATCCAATTCATAATATGCATTTAAAAATAGCTAATTATTTAATAGAAAATAAGTATCTTGATAAGATTATTTTTGTTCCTACTGGAGATAAATATTCTTATAAAACTCATATGTTAGAAGCAGATAAAAGATTAATAATGATTAATTTAGCTATTAAAGATAATCCTAATATATTAAGTAGTGATTATGAAATTAAAAATCAAATGGTTTATACGTATGAAACTTTAAATTATTTTAAAGAATTATATCACAATGATAAAATATATTTTGTATGTGGTATGGATAATTTAAATTATCTTGATAAATGGCAAAAACCAGAAGAAATATTAAAATTTCCAATAATTGTCGTTAATAGAAATAAAGAGAAAATGAATTCTAAGTTTTTAAAGTATAAAAATATAAAACAAGTAAAAATAAAGTTGTCATCACTTTCTTCTACTCTAATACGGCAAAAAATAAAAGATAATAAAAGTATCAAAGACTTAGTACCAAAAGATGTAGAAAAATATATTACTATTAATAATTTATATAGGAGGGATTTAAATATGTATAAGGAAATAGTAGAAAAATTAAAAGCTAAAAAATTAACTATTGCAACAATGGAATCATGTACTGGTGGAGAAATAGCTAGTCAAATAACTAATATTGAAGGTGCTAGTGAAGTAATATTATTTAGTGCGGTTACCTATAGTAATGAATTTAAAATAAAAATGGGTGTTAGTAAAGATATTATTGATAAGTACTCAGTATATAGTATTGAAACTGCTAGAGAAATGGCTAAAAATATAAAAGAATTTAGTCATTCTGATATAGGTATTGGTATTACTGGAAAACTGGCTAGAGCTGATAAAAATAATAATTATGGTAAAGATAATCAAGTATTTATAAATATTATTTATCATGATAAATCTTATGATTATACGCTTAGTGTAAGTGGTAAAAATCGGGTTACTAGTAAAAATGAAGTTGCTACTTTTTTAAGTAATAAACTAAATAATATTTTAAGTTAGGAGTAAATAATGAAAGAATATAAAACTGAAGAAGAATTTTTAAAAGATTATAATGTTAAAGATTTTGATCAATTATCGATGACTAGTGATATTTTATTAGTCAGTGTATCAGATCAAGAACAATCTAATTATCGAAAAAATGATAAGAAGATGATGAGTATTTTACTTGTTAAAAGAAATACTTTTCCTTATAAAGATAAATGGTGTCTTCCAGGAGGATTTTTAAATCCTAAAACCGAAACTTTAGAAGAGTGTGCTAAAAGAGTATTAAAAAAAGAAACAAATATTTCTAATCTTTATTTAGAGCAATTATATACATTTGATTCACTAAAAAGAGATCCAAGAACGAGAGTTATATCAACAGCATATATGGCTTTAGTAGATAAAAAAAGTATTAAAGATGAAATAAATCCTAATGCTAGTTGGTTTGATGTCATATTAATTGAAAATAAAAATGATATTGTCGAAATATCATTAACTAATGGATTAGTAGATATTAATTTTAGTATTAAAAAAGAATTAAAAGATAAAACAACTGATCGTTATGCATTTAAAACAATAAATAATAAATCTTTAGCGTTTGATCATGATATCGTTATTTTAGCTGGTTTAGAACGTTTAAAAAACAAAATAAGTTATACAGATATCGTATTTAATATGATGCCTAAATACTTTACTTTAGGAGAATTACAGCAAGTATATGAAGTAATATTAAATAAGAAATTATTAGACCCTGCTTTTAGAAGAATAATTGCAAATAAAGTAGAAAAAACTAATTTAACAAAGACTGGTGCTGGACATCGTCCTTCAACATTATTTACATATAAAATAAAAAAATAATGGTTCTTAAACATTGAGGAGTGATGAAATATTTTCATTACTCTTTTTATTTCTAAAAATATTAGTAGCAAGCAT
>CALVSW010000009.1 GCA_944359625.1 uncultured Bacilli bacterium
TCTTTTATCTTCTAGTAAAATAGTAATAAAAAAGATAGATTTGACTTTTATTTAGTCTTTTCTATCTGAACTGTAACATTTTTTTTAATTTTTAAAACAAAATATCTTGCATGCAAGTATTTTTTATGATATATTTAATTAGTCAGAGATGGACCCCTAGCTCAATTGGTTAGAGCATCCGGCTCATAACCGGGCGGTTGTAGGTTCAAGTCCTACGGGGTCCACCAATCGCGGGTATGGCGGAATTGGCAGACGCACTAGACTTAGGATCTAGCGGAGAAATCCATGGGGGTTCAAGTCCCTTTACCCGCACCAAGTTGATAAAATTTACACATCATATATTGGTGTGTTTTTTTATTTTAAAAATAATAATAAAATGTTATAATTTAACAAAATTATATTTAGGAGAAAATATGAGTTTATTAAAATTATTAGATAAAATAATAAATATTAATAATAAAAATAAAGAAAAAAATTATACAGAAAAGGAATTAGATATATATGGATTATCTAAAGAAGAAAAAGATTTAGTTAAAAAAGGATTATATAATCCTTGGGATTTTGAAGATGATGGTAAATTAGGTGATGATGACTATTATAATGAAAAATAATTATTTTACTGACTTAATAGCCAAAATTTATAATAAATAAAAGATAATTAAAAATTCTTCTTAAATTTAGAAGAATTTTTAATTTACATTAATTTTCTATTTAAACTTAATTCTCTTTTTTTAGAATTATTTGATACTAAACTTGTATTTAGTTTTTCTAATAATTCTTGATAATAATTTATTCTTTCTACTAAGCCCTTAAGAGGTAATTCACCTTTTATATTTTTTAAAGCATCAATTATTTTTCTTTCAATTAAATTAATACTAGCAATATCTAAATTACTATTTATAGATTTAATACTATCTGTAGTTTGTTTATTAATATTATCTTCTACTGAAGATACAAAATTATTAATTAATACTGTACTTATATCACTTGATTGAGTTAAAGAAGGTAATAAACATTTAGCATTATTTAATAATTCTTTATTTTCAGCTAAATTAAATGTTTTACCACTTTTAGAATAATAATTTGCACGAACTCCTATAATATAACTTGCATCAAAGCGATATGTTCCAATTACATTACCAGAACCTGTCTTATCACTGATAACTACATTGCCAACTTCTAAATCGCCATTTTGATTTAATCTTAATTCATAAGAGGTTGATACCACTTTGTTTTTAATAGAATTAAATTTTTCAGTTTTAATTAATTTTTTATTAGTAACTAAGTCATAAATAATCTGAATATTATTATAACTTAATACTATGCAAGTAGTATTAGCTAAAATTGATATACGATTAGTACTAAACGTTTTATCATTAACAGGCAATAAACTAGATATATTTATATTAATTTTTACCAATTCTCTTAAAACATTAAAATTAGCATTATATGAAATACTTCTTGGATGTTTTTTACTGTAATTATTATTTGCATTTTTAAAAAAATGAATATCACCATCGTTACTAAAAATAAATTTTCTTTCAGAATTTTTAGAGTTTATGCCATACCAGATTATTTCACCAAAATCTATCATATAATTGATATCTTTTTTATTCATTAAAGTATTATTTCCAGTTAATACTTCAGAACATAAAGGAACACCAATTCCTTTACCATTAAAACAAGTATTTGTTAAATTGTATCTTGGTTTATATTTCCTTTCCATATCTAATACATCAGATCTATCAACTTCTTCATATATAGGTAAACAATAGGCATTACTTAATTGTTCCCACCAACCTAAATTCCAACTACTCAAAAAATTTTGGGCATACTGCATTTCTTCTAATACTTTTGGAACTGCTATTAATTGTTCTTCTTTACTTAATTTATTCATATTTCCTCCAACTTGCTTTATATTTTACAATAAATTTAATTAAAAAAACAATATTTAATATGATATAATCGAGTAAGAAAGAATAAAAGTGGTTATAAGGAGGAGATAAAATGAATATAAGTATACTACCTAATCAATTTTTAAAGAATAATGGTACTTTTGATAAGGAAGAAGCTATTAAATTATGTGGTAAAATAGCAGGTGTTTGCTATGATAAAGAGGGATTCAATCATCTTAAAGATGAACCTATTGATAAAACATTAAAAAGAGTAAATACAACTTTAAATAATGGACATCACAGTGTTTATGATCATATTACAATAAACTTTAATATTGAAAATATTCCTAAAATGCTTGCAATGGTAATTAATAATCAACCACAATATACTACAAGTGAAAAATCGGCTAGATATACACCAATAGTTAGAAAAGATAATTCAATTATTACGGAAAGAGAAGAACAATTATATAATAAATGGTTAAATATATTTAAAATAAAAATTAAAGCTAAATATGGAAATGTTTATAGTGATTTTAAAATAAAAACATTAGCTCAAGAAAATGCTAGATACTTAGTAACGGTATTTATGCCTACACAAATGATATATTCAACATCTTTAAGACAAATAAATTATATAGCTTCTTGGATGCTAGAATATATAGATAATGCTAATTTAAATGATAACTTTGAATATAATTTAAGTAAAAGTATGCAAGAATTTATAAATTGTTTAGATAAATTAAATGTTCTTGATGATAGATTAATGACTAATGAAAAACATCGAAGTTTATCTCTATTTGGTAAAGATCTAGATAAAAGAGAAGAGTACTTTGGATATGTTTATACTACTAATTATTATGGAACTTATTCCGAACTTGCCCAAGGTCAAAGACACAAAACACTTGATTATCAAATGGAAAGATTAAAGGAAAAGAAATATATTATGCCAACAATTATAAAGGGTGATAAACCTTTAGAATTGGAGTGGTTAAACGATATAAATTCAGTAAAAAATGTTACGCCACAAGGAGAAATGATTTTAATTAATGAATCAGGAACTTATGATAATTTTATCTTAAAATGTAAGGAAAGATTGTGTTCCGCTGCTCAACTTGAAATTATGTTACAAACAAAAGAAACTTTATTAAAGTATAAAAAAGCTCTAGAAGAGAAAGATAATCCACTTGCATTAGATATTTTAAAATATTCTCATGGTGCAAGATGTACTTTTCCTGATTATCAATGTCCAAAAGATTGTGGTTTTAAAGAAGGAAAAACACTTACAAGAAAAATTTAAATTACTAACTTATGTTAGTTTTTTTAGTTGTTTTAAATACTTATTTTGTTATAATTAAGTATATAAGGAGTTAAACATGGAAAAGAAAAATATTTTATTAGATGTTGATGAAGTAATATGCTTTGCAGGATTTTTAGATTATGCTAATGAATTTATGAATACTAATTATGAAATAGATGATATCAAAACTTATTTTATTGATGATACAATTATTCCTCAAAATAAAATTAAAGAATATAATAAATTTTTAAATAGTAAAAATATATATGAAAATGCCCATATTTTACCAAATGCAATTGAAAGTATTAAAAAATTAAGTGAATATTATAATATTATTATTTGTTCAGCTTGTATTAATCCTTATGATGTTGAAAATTCTGGTAAATACTTTAAAGATAAATATGACTTTTTAATAAAAACCTTACCATTTTTAAAACCAGAAAATTTTATATTTACTAATACCAAAAATATAATTAAAGCTGATATTCAAATAGATGATCGCGTATCTAATTTAGTAAATGATATACCTATTAAAATATTATTTCCTTCATATCATAATAAAGAAATAGCAGATGAATATCTATCCAGTAAAAATATTATCCGTGCTGGTAAAGATTGGCGTACTGGCTGGCAAAATGTATTAAATATATTAATCAAGGAAAAGTGATAAATATGGATAGTAAATTTTTAAAAGGTAAAAAATATATAGATTTAACTAGTTATTTTAATAAAAATAATATTAGTGAAAATGATTTAAAAATAGATAGTGAAAACGGAATTGAATATAATAATAAAATCTACTATTTAAAAGAAATAAAAACTGATTTAAATACTTTATATTGTGAATTAATTGTAGTAAAATTATTAGATAAGTTAAATATTCCTCATGTTAAATATTATTTAGCAGATTTTTTTGGTAAAGCATATTTAATGTCTGAATCGTTTAAAAAAGAAGGAAATAGCTATGTTTCTGGAGAAAAAATATTAGAAGATTATCGAAATGCTATTAAAGAAAAGTATCAACTTAGTGATATGAATAATTTAGAAACTATTTGGAATGCTCTTTTATATAGGTATAACCATATTTATGGAAAAGATAAAGGAAATTATATAGTAGCTAAATTAATGAATCAGTTAACTACTGTTATTTCATTTGATATCGTTACTGATAATGAAGATCGCTATTATAGTAATTGGGTGGTAGAAGAAGGAATTAATCATATTTCTCTAAGTAAAATGTTTGATAATGAATATATGTTAAATTCTTATTTAGATGATGAAAGTCTAAACTCTTTTGCTTTAGGAATCTATCCTGAAGATACTGAACATTTTATAAATTACGTAGATGTAATTAAAAAGTATATTAGAGATTCATCCAGTGAATTTATAGATAAATTAATTATGGTTTATAATACATTAAGTATTGATGTCTTTTTACAATGTATAAAAGAAGTTGAAGAAGAATTTCAGTTTATAATACCTAGTGAAAATAGACAATTAATTATAAATAGTTATAAAAAACATTATGAATTATTAGGGCAAATTTTAAACGATTATCAATTACATCCTAGTAGATTAATATAATATATGATATGATATATTTGGAGTGGTAAAGTGAAAAGTGAAAATTTTTATGAAATGAAAAGATGCAAGATGGACTGGCTTGATGATATTTATTATGGTACTAAATCTTCTCAAGGAACTAGAAATGCTATTAATGCGATAAAATTTGTTTTATTTGATGATACTAGTGTTATTCCTGATGGTTTAGAAATAGGAGATAAATATGAATTTATATCATCAAGAAAAGATGGAAGAGCTAAAGCTAAAATGTTGCAAAAAATTGATCTAGATCAAATATTATGTAAATATGCTATGCAATCTTTTGGTATAAAAAATATACCTTTTCATGTCAGTTATGATGAGTATGATAAACTAAAGAAAAAGAATTTAATTCAACAAAAATATACGATGGAATATGTAGTAGAATTAATGGCTTTTGCTTTAACAGATAGTATTTATGGAGGGTATTTATTTTTAAATGCAAATAAATTTATGAAAAATATATTATTAGATAGTTTGATTAATGAACGATATATTGAAGAAAAATATCAAGAACTTGATTCATTTACTGGTACTTTAGAAAATAGGGATATTCCTGATGAGATAAAAAAGGGGTATTTAGAAAATTTTAATAAATTAGATGATGATTTTTTAAATATAAAAAGAAGAGATAATAGTTATCTTAATTATGTAGGAGAAAATTAGAATGAAAAATGTAATTAAAAGTTTAATCATTACCTTAGTATTAGGACTAATTGTTTATTATATAACGATACCTGCTTTAAATGTAACTAGTTTGGGTTTTTGGGCATTTCTATTAAGTGTTGGTCTAATCTATATCTTTGTTTTTACTAGTTTCTTAGTTACTAGTCCAGTAAAAATTATAAATAAAGTTAAAAAAGAAGATATTCCTCTTTCTATTAATGTTGTACTAGCTAGTTTTTTTATAATTATTATAGGAATATTTACTATTAACTTTATCTTATCACCTATATTTTTTGCTAAGGATTATTCTAAAAGAATTACTGTTAATCAAAATACTAGTTTTATAGATGATATAAAAGAAGTTGATTTTAACCAAATTCCTTTATTAGATAAAGCATCTACGACTAAATTAGGAGATCGCACTATGGGGCAACAAACATCATGGGTTAGTCAATTTTATGTAAGTGATTTATATACCCAAATTAATTATAATAATGAAATTATTCGTGTTACTCCTTTAGAATATGATGGCTTAATAAAATATTTTACTAATCGTAAAGATGGTATAAAAGGGTATATTACAGTTAATTCAGTTAATGGCCAAGCTAATCTAGAAGTACTAAATGAAGGTATGAAATATATGCCTAGTGCTTATTTAAATGAAGATTTATATCGCAAATTAAGATTTACTTATCCTACATTAATATTTGATGAAGCTAATTTTGAATTAGATGATAATGGCAAACCTTATTGGATTATACCTTATATTAAATATGTAGGTATAGGTATTAGAAAAGATATTATTGGAGCTATTATCTTAGATCCTGTTACAGGTGATTCTACTAAATATAAAGCAGAAGATATTCCTAAATGGGTCGATCATGTTTATAATGCTGATTTGATTATTGAATCTTTAAATGACTGGGGAAATTATCAAAATGGTTTTTTAAATAGTATTTTTGGTCAAAAAGATGTTGTTAATACAACAGAAGGATATAATTATTTAACATTTGATGATGATGTCTATTTATATACAGGTATTACTAGTGTTGCAGCAGATGAATCAAATATTGGTTTTGTTTTAACTAATCTTCGTACTAAAGAAACAAAATATTACAATGTTCCAGGTGCCGAAGAATATAGTGCGATGAAATCAAGTGAAGGGTTAGTTCAGGAAAAAGGTTATGAAGCAACCTTTCCATTATTAATTAATTTAAATAATCGTCCTACTTATTTAATGAGTTTAAAAGATGCAGCTGGATTAGTAAAAATGTATGCCTTTGTTGATGTTGAAGATTATCAAAAAGTAGTTACTACGGAAGCATCTTTAGGAATAGAAGAAGCTGCAAGAAGATATCTTAACGAAGTTAGTTTTGATAATAGTAATGCTAATATAATTACTAAAGAAATTACTATAAATAGTATTATTTCAGCTATAATAGATGGTAATACATATTATTATATAACTGATACTGATAATAATCGTTATTCATTATCTATTAAAGTTAATACTAGTCTTATTCCTTTTCTAAGTGATAATGATAAGGTTGAAATAAAATATCGAGAAAATAATAATATAAATGAAATAATTGATATTAAAACAATTTAAAAGTGCTAGTAAATAGCACTTTTAATTATTATATAAACATTGCCGCAAATGTTGCAAAAACTCCTAATAACATTATAATTAACATTATCCATACAGCAATTTTTCTTGTTTTCTTCTTCATTTTATACGCCTCCTAAATTCATAATAATTTTATCATAAAATTTTATAAAAGCCAATATACTTAGCTAGGTGATACAAATTGAACTATGTAAAAAAGAATAAGAATATAATAATATTTTTAAGTATTATATTAATTATCGGCTTAGTTTGTGGAATTATACTAGGTATTTATCAATCAAGTAGTTTTAAAGAACTTTTTATTACTAATAAAACTACTATAAGAGAAATGATATTAAATAATGATATAAATAATATTGGTTCTCATTTATTAATTTTAAGTATTCTTTTAATAAGTAATTCGTTAGTAATTACTTATTTATTTAGTATTATTTACTTATTTTATAATAGTCTTGCTATTGGTTTTAATATATATCTATTAACAATTATTTATGGGTTAAAAGGCTTAATATTTAGTTTATTATATAATTTAGTATTTAAATTAATTTTTATAAGTTTATTATTATTCTTTTTAATTAAAGGATTATTAATTAGTAAACAAATATACTTATATTTTATACATAATAAACTTTCTATAAAAAAATATCTTAAAAAAAACTATTTAGTTTCTATTAGTATTATTGTAATAATATGTATAATAGATATAATCTTTAAATATAAGGGATTACATATTACTAAGTATTTAATTAGTATTTGTGGACTTTAACTTTCAATTTTGATAAAATAAGCATAAGAAGAAGGGATAATCATGGAAACAGTAGTTGTAGGAATGAGTGGGGGAGTTGACTCTTCTGTTGCTACTTATTTATTAAAAGAAAAGGGATATAATGTTATAGGATTATTCATGCGCAATTGGGATGCTACTTTAAATAATGATATTGAAGGGAATCCTACATTAAATAATAATATTTGTCCTCAAGAACAAGATTATAATGATGCTTTAGCAGTATGTAATGAGTTAAATATACCTCTTCATCGTATCGATTTTATTAAAGAATACTGGGATAATGTATTTAGTTACTTTTTAAATGAATTAAAGTTAGGAAGAACTCCTAATCCGGATTTAATGTGTAATAAATACATAAAATTTGATTTATTTCTTAAAGAAGCTAAGAAATTAGGAGCAGATTATGTTGCTACAGGACATTATGCTAGAATTAAAAATGGTAAACTTTTAAGAGGTATTGATGATAATAAAGATCAAACTTACTTCTTAGCGCAAGTTCCTAAAGAAAACTTTAAAAATATTATCTTTCCTGTGGGTGATTTAAAAAAAGAAGAAGTTCGTAAAATAGCTCTTAGTATTAATTTAAAAACAGCTAAAAAGAAAGATTCGACGGGTATTTGTTTTATTGGGGAGCGTAATTATCAAAAATTCCTTCATAATTATTTAAAACCAAATCCTGGTGATATCGTTGATGTCGAAACGAAAAAGGTTGTTGGTAGACACACCGGTTTAATGAATTATACTATTGGTCAAAGAAGAAATGTTGGAATATCTGGTAATTTAGAGCGCCATTATGTATGTGGTAAAAATGTTGAGAAAAATATTTTATATGTTGCTTTTGGTGAAGATAGTAAATACTTAGAAAGTGATGCATGTATTATCGATAATATTAACTTTATATCAGATGAAAGACCAATAAATTGTACTGCTAAGTTTAGATATCGTAGTACTGATATTCCTGTTAAATTAACATATTTAGATGATAATACAATTGAAGTATCATATCCTGATATGGCTAAAGCTGTAACTCCTGGTCAAGCTTGCGTTTTATATTTGGGCGAAGAGTGCTTAGGATCAGGGATAATTAAATTAGTTAAAAAAAATGGCGAAAAATTATGGTATTTATAAGTTAGCATTTACTTGACATGTAAAGTCAAAATGCTATAATAATTATATGGTGAATAATGAAAGGTGGCATATGGCCAAAATGAAAAAATTAAATGAATTATTTCAAGAATTAGGTATTTCAAAGGTTCGCTTAGCTAAATATCTTGGAGTATCTAGGCAAATGGTTTATAATTATTTAGAGTTAGATGATATTAGCAAATGGCCTAAAGAAAAACGTATTTTATTATGTAAATTATTAGACATTGAAGATGGTGGGGCAGATGCAATTGATAAAATTAAAGTAACTACAGATTATTTAATGAATGTTGAAGCTAAACTTAATCAAGGTGTTAAAAATAGTCTATCTAATGAAACATATATTGATATGAAAGGATTAAATAAAGAATCACAACAGTTAATTGCTGATATATCATATCTTATTAAAGAAAAACTTTTAGGTGACAAAGGAAAAGAAGATTTTTATGCAATTAAATATTTATATCATATGCTTCAATCCTTAGATAATGTTCCTGAAATTAAATATATATTTGCTTATATGAGTAAGACTACAGGCTTTACTAATCCTAGTGAGTTTAAGTTTCAAGAAGAAAGACAATTTATTTTTGAAAGTATCTTATACTCTGCTCTAACTTTATATAATAATGGGGGAGCTAGTCGTAGTAGATTACAAGCATCTCATCGTCGTTGGGTACAAGAAATTGAAGCTAAAAAAGAAGAAAAATTATCCCGTACACAACAGTTTTATGCAATTAGAACTCAAGCTTTAAGTGAATTAAATTATACCGAGATTAATCCAAGTAATGCCACTGAAGTTATTGAAAAAATGGCTGAAATTGAATCTCGTAAAATATAATAATATTTAAAAAATAACTATATTATAAATCTTACATAATATATATTATGTTAACCGATTTAAAAATTAAACTAAAAGAATGAATAAAGATACTATTAATCCATATAAAATGTATCTTTTTTCTTTATATTTTAAGATTTCGGGACGAATTTCTGTTAAACTTATTAATAACATTAAACAACCAATAAAATATAATATTACGCATAAGATATTATTATTTAAATAATTTTTAAGTATTACCATAGTTAATAATGCTCCAAAAAACTCTGCCATACCTGATATAAATGTATATAATAAAGCTTTCTTACGACTTTTAGTACTATAATAAATAGGTACAGCTATACTAATTCCCTCTGGTAAGTTATGAAGAGCTATTCCTATAGCTAATTTTAAACCTAGATTTACATTAGTTATACTTGATGCAAAAGTAGCAATACCTTCAGGAACATTATGGATAAATAGGCTAACAGCATTTAATATCCCTACTCTATATAAACTAGAATCTTTTTTTATAAAAATTTTAGTAAAATTTAACATAATAATTGCTAATATAGGTAATGATATTATAATAAATAAGCTTAGAATAATATTATTATGATCTAATATATATGTTATAGGTGGAAAAATTAGTTCTTTAATACTTATTAAAAACATTACACCCATAGCCATAGATAAAGAAAACACTATAATTTTATTAATATTTTTAACTTTTATAAAAGTAAATATAATTCCTAAACAAGTTGCTAATCCTGCTAAAGTAGATATTACTAAAGATAAGTTATAGTTCATATTATCACTACTTAATAATATGTTAAATATTTAGTAAATATTACCATTAATTTATAAGTATTATATTTATCTTTTAGGTAATAATACTATTAGGAGGTAATTATGAATAATTCAAAGAATAGTGCTAAGAACAGTGCTAAAAATAGTGCCAAAAATAATGCACGTAATAAAGCTAAAAATAGTGCTAAATGTCATAATCAATCAAATTCACAAGCTAGAAATAACGATATGTAGTTATCTTCTAATAATTAACTACGAGGAAAATATTCTTCGTAGTCTTTTTTTATTGTTTCATTACTTAAATGAGTATATATTTCCGTAGTAGTAATATCTTCATGTCCTAATAATTCTTGAATAATACGAATATTAGCCCCATGATTAAGTAAATGCGTTGCAAAAGAATGTCTTAATATATGAGGATATACGTTTTTCTTAATTCCAGCTCTAATACATTCTTTTTTTATAATTTTAAATAAACCTTGTCTAGTAATGGGTTTTAAAGCATTACTAATAAATAGATACTCACTATCTTTTTTATTTAATATTTCTTTGCGATAATTATTTATATAAATATTTAAATGTTTAATAGTAGTATCATTAATAGGAACAATCCTTTCTTTACTACCCTTACCCATTATTCTAACGATACAAGAATCTAAATCAATATTATTTAATTTTAAATTTGTTAATTCACTAGCACGCATCCCAGTAGCATATAATAATTCTAACATAGCTTTATTACGATAACTATATTTATCTACTAAATTAATATCTAATAACTTATCTACTTCTTCTTCACTTAATACTTCGGGTAATTTACTAGGTATTTTAGGCATATTAATACTATAACAAGGATTGATACTTATTATATTCTCACTTAATAAATAATTATAAAAAGAATTAATTACTGTTAAACGATGGGCTAAAGTTTTAGTACTTAAATTATTACTTTTTTTTATAAATTCTTTTATATCTTTATTATTAATACTAAGTAAATTATTTTTAAATTCTAATAATTTATTTAAATCATTGTCATAAGCTTTAATAGTATTTTTAGATAATTTCTTTTCGTATTCTAAATATTGTAAATAACTTGTTATATATTCTCTACTACTTTTCATAACTATTATTATAAAATTTATTTTAACTAATTACAATAATTTTGATATAATTATGTTCGGTGATTTAAAAGTGGAATTATTAGCAAATAAATATCGTCCTACTAAATTAAGTGAAGTAATTGGGCAAACGCACTTAATTGGTAAAGGTAAAATATTAAGTAATTTAGTTAAAAATAAGAAAATGTATTCAATTATTCTTTATGGTAAACCAGGTATTGGTAAAACTTCAATTGCCAGTGCAATAGCAAAAGAATTAGATATCCCTACCCGTTTTTTTAATGCTACTATAAATAATAAAAGTGATTTTGATGTTGCTATTGAAGAAGCTAAAATGTATGGTCAATTAATTATAGTTATTGATGAAATTCATCGAATGAATAAAGATAAACAAGATTTATTATTACCATATATTGAATCTGGTTTGCTAATCTTAATTGGTTTAACTACGAGTAATCCATATCATAAAATAAATCCCGCTATAAGAAGTCGTTGCCAAATATTTGAACTTCATGAATTAACTATTGAAGAAATAATTAGTGGGCTTAAAAAAATTGCTAAAAATGAGAATGTTTTAGTTACTGATGAAGCTTTTAATTTTATGGCTACATCTTCTTCAGGAGATTTTAGAAGTGCTATAAACTTATTAGATATTGCTATTAGTTGTTCAGAAAATAAAGAAATTACTTTAGATTTATTAAAAACTATTAATTCTAAACCAGTATTTTTCTTCGATAAAAATGAAGATGGTCATTATGATGTTTTATCTGCTCTTCAAAAGTCTATTCGCGGTTCTGATGTTGATGCTTCTCTTCATTATTTAGCTCGTTTAATCGAAGCTGAAGATTTAGATTCAATTTATCGAAGATTAAGTGTTATTGCCTATGAAGATATTGGTTTAGCTAACCCCTCAATTGGTCCTAAGGTTATGGCCGCTATTAATGCCGCTGAATTAGTTGGTTTACCAGAGGCCCGAATACCCCTAGCAACATTAGTATGTGAAATGGCTTTATCTCCTAAATCTAATTCAGCTCATGTTGCTTTAGATTTAGCTTTAAATGATATAAGAACAGGTAATACTGGTAATGTACCTGATCATATTAAAACTAATTCTAAAACTTATAAATATCCGCCTAATTATCCTAATTCTTGGGTAAAACAGCAATATTTACCAGATAAAATAAAAAATAAGAAGTATTATACTCCTAGACATAATAAATATGAAGATAACCTTTATTATGGCCTTGAAAGTATTAAAAAAAATAAAACTAATTAATAAAGTTTTATTTTTTTTATAATATCATCAAATATAGTGTATGCTAAATATATTCCTGCTGTATTAGGAACAAAAGAAACAGAACTAATATAATCTTGAGATTTAATAGGTAATTCTTCTGAAGTAATAACTTTTAAAGAATCAATATTATTCTTTCTTAATAAATTTCTTAATACTTTAGCTAAAGGATCATTCTTAGTTTTATAAATATCCGTAATTATAAGTTTTGTAGGATTTAACCTATTTCCTGTACCACAACTACTAATTATCTTAATATTATTTTCTTTAGCAAATAAAACTAAAGCTAATTTAGTAGTAACAGTATCACAACAATCTATTATATAATCATAATCTTTATCTAAATTATTTATATCTTCTTTTAATAAAAATTTATCAATAGCATTTATATTACATTTAGGATTAATATCTAAAGCATATTTTTTAGCAACAATAACCTTTTTTTGTCCAATATTACTATGATTAGTTATTAATTGTCTATTTAAATTAGTAATATCAATAATATCATGATCAACAATTGTGATATTACTAAAACCACATCTAACTAATTGATTTAAACATGAGGCCCCTACTCCTCCTAATCCTACTAATAATATTTTTGTATTACTTATCTTTAATAGTTCTTCTTCATTTATAAGATTTAACATTCTTGAAAATTGATTCATTATTTAACTCCATATAAAAACCAGAGGATAATCTGCTGTGATAAAAGCCCGCTACTTGCAGGTGGGTATCACATGGATATGCTTTAGGATCCCTGGCACAATGTACCAAGTCTTCAACACCACACACCAATTAGACTCCCTTATAATCACTTACTCGGTTTTATGTTAGTCAGATTATTTATCTCTGGTAACCTAAATATACCATATTGTTAATAATAACACAAGATATTCGGCATAACTTTACAATATTTTGTCATTTAACAGTAATATTAGCTGTATAATTCTTATTAAATTCTTCGATAAATTCAGCAACTAATATATTATTTTTATCATCAGCTACTAAATTTAAAACTATTTTTTCAATAGCATAATCATTTACAATATTAAAAACCCGTTTACGTAAACGACTATATAAATACTCATTTACTTTATCATTTACTGTTACATATAAAGTATCATCATCATAAACCATATTCATATTATCACCAAGTATAATATAACAAATTAATTATCAATATGACATAGTTTCGACAAAAGATAACAAATTATTATTTATTATTTTGAGAATAGATACAACCACAATAATTTTGACGATATAAATTATATTCTTTAGATAATTCAATTGATCTTTTATAACCATTATTTTTCTTAAAATCACTTGGTAAATACTTAATACCTATTTCTTTTTCTAAGTTATAACCTATCTTATTTAATACTTGACTATTTTTGTAAGGACTAACAGTTAACGTTGTCCCAAAATAATCATATCCTAATTCTTTAGCTTTTAATGCTGTACTTCGTAAACGTAATAAATAACATTTAAAGCATCTAATTCCCCCTTCTTTAACATTTTCTAATCCTTTAGTAATATCTTTAAATAAATTATTATCATAATCACAATCGATAATATCTAATTTATTATGATGAGGAAACTCTTTAATAAATCTAATTTCTTCTTCTTTTCGTAAATTATATTCTTCGAATGGTTCAATATTAGGATTATAATAATAAATAGTTATGTCAAAATAATTAGTTAAGTATTCAATTACCCTTGAAGAACATGGGGCACAACAAGAATGAAGTAATAATTTAGGAACATAATCTAACTTAGCTACTTCTTCTTGTAATAATTTATCGTAATTAACTTTCGGTTTCATCTATATCACTTTCTTCTTCCGTTTTTAACGATTCAAAAGAGGAAAATGTTACCCGATTAGTCGCTGTATCAAAATGAAATTGACCTTTAACATTTTCTCCCATCGTGTTAATCGTTGTATCAAGTATTTTAACATAATTATTAAATTTTTCAAGATTTACGGGATTAACAATCGCTTGGTTACCATCATTCATATAAAAGATAAAACGTTTATCATCTATATATTTACCATCTTTAGATAAAGAGGGATTATATTCAATTTCATTAATCATACTTAAAATATCTTTATTAAGATCTTTTAATTTTAATATAAATTCTTCTTCTACACTACTAGGAATATTATTTATTAAAACAGGTAATCCTAAATAGGTACTATCATCAGCAATTTTCTTGCCATTATCTAATACTAATTTACCATCTAAATCATAATATAAAGGTGATGCTTCTTTAATAGTTATTATTAAATTACGAAATATATTAAGTTTAACTTCAACATTATCTACTAATTCTAATTCATATAAAGAATTTTTAATATCAGATAATTTTAAATCTTTTAATTTAGGATAATCTTTTATATTAGCTTTATTAATTATTTCTAAGTCAGTTAGATTATTAGTACCAATTATAGTTATTCTTTTAATCCGTAGATTTATAATTAAATAAATAATTAAAGGTATTGCTATTAAAATAAATAGTACTTTAAATACTCTTTTCCAGTTCAACTTTCTTTTCTTTGTCTTTTTTGCCATGATATACTATCCCTTTTTTATTAACTTTTTAATTTCTTTATATATAATTTCACTACTATCAATAATTTTATATTTTTCTAAATTATTTTTTAAATACATCTTATTTTTAAAAACTTTATTAATCATCTCTTCTAATTTTAATGATGTTAAATCTTTTTCTTCAATAATATAAGCTGAATTATTCTTTTCTAAACTTAAAGCATTATAATACTGATGATTATTAGCAACATATGGACTAGGTATAAAAATACTTGGTAGTCTTAAAGCAATTATCTCCGCTATTGTTGAAGCTCCTGCTCTTGTTACTAAACAATCAGTATTTTTTAAAAGTCCTGATAAATTATCTAGATATGGTACTATTTTAACATTGCTAGGATATTTTATTTTTATAAAATCATCATAATAATTTTTACCAGTTATATATAAAACTTGATAATCTTTATTACCCATTTTTTGTAAAAATTCTTGCATCTTTTGATTAATAGTAAAGGAACCTAAAGAACCAGCTACAATTACAACTAAGGGTTTATCTGAAAACCCTAAACTACTTTTAGATATTTCTTTATTATTTAATGCCATAATACCAGTAGGATTACCAGTATAAATAACTTTATCTATAGGAAAATATTTAATACTTTCTGAAAATGATACCCCTATAAGATTAGCATACTTGCTAAGTACTTTATTAGTTTTACCAGGTAAAGCATTTTGTTCATGAATAAAAATAGGTATATGTAATTTGTGTGCTGCTATTAATACGGGATATGTTACGTACCCTCCTACTCCTATTACAATATCTGGTTTAAATTCTTTTATAATTTGTTGACATTTTTTAATCCCTTTTCTAATTAAATAAATATTTTTTATATCGTGCCAAATATTTTTATTTAACCCATATATTTCAATTCCAATATATTTAATATTTCTTTTGGGAACAATATCTTTTTCCATTCGATTATTAGTTCCAATATATAAAACTTCTGTCGAAGAATCTTCTTCTTTAAATTTTTCTATAATTGCTAAAGCTGGATAAATATGACCCCCAGTTCCTCCTGCTGTTACTAAAATACGCATAATATCACCTATTACCATTATACTATAATTACTATACTTTTAATATTAAAAAAATATTAGTTAACACTAATACAATTTAATTATGCAAATAACTATTTTTTCTAATTAGAAAAATTATTAAAATTATAGGAATTAAAATTAAAAAATACCAATACTTCATAAGAATTTTTATAATATTTATATGTATGTCTTCTTTTAAATAAATATCTTCACTGTAAATTAATTCATTATCATAATAACAATTAATAGTACCTATTTTAGAATCTATTTTATTTTTATAACTTAATTCATTTAATCCATTATAATTAATACTAATTAAATCTTTGTTATAGTCATTTGGCAAGAATTTATAAATATCATTACTTAAATTTACTTCATAATTATCTATATTACTATTAATCACTTTTATATTAGTAATTAAATAATCTTTACTAATAATTTTTTGAATATCATAATTATCATTTATAAAATTTATTAAATTTATAGCATCTTTAATATTAGCAAAATCTATATTATAATCAGCATTTAAAGATACCAATAAAATATCATGTTCTTTTATATTAAATAATGCTGACATACATAAACCAGCATCTAACGTAAACCCTGTTTTACTACCTAAAATCTTAGCTGTTTCATCTTTAACAGGATATTTATTAATAGTTGATTTAACTACTAAACCATTAGTTAATGTATATTCCTTTGTAGTATAAATTTTTTTAAATAATTTATTATTTAAAGCATACTTTAATAAAGTTAAAACATCATTAGCAGTACTATAATGATTTTCGGCATCTAACCCAGTTGTATTAACATATGAAGTATCATTCATATTTAAATTCTTTGCTAATTCATTCATTTTAAAAACCATATTATCAATGCTTCCAAAAAGAGATATTGCTAAAGCATTGGTAGCATCTGCTCCAGATGGAAGTATAGAAGCATATAATAAATCCTCATATGTAACAATATCTCCAACTTTTAAACCAGCACGCGAAGCATCCCATCTAACAGTATCTAATATTTCTTTTGTTATAGTAACTTTTTCACTTAAATCTTTAATATTTAAAATAGCAGTTATCGTAGTTGCGATTTTCGTTAAAGATGCAATACTCTTTTTACTATTTTCTGATACACTATATATAATATTATCATCAGTCAAATCATAAATAATTAAACTATCAGAATATGTTTCAGGAAAATCTAAAGCATTTACAATAATAGGAAAAAATAATATTAAAATTATAAGTATTCTTTTCATTTTATTTACTAAAATTAATAGTTTTTTCTAAAACTCTTATTAAATCATCTTTACTAAAAGGTTTTACTAATACATCTACTATATTATAAGTAAAAGCTTTATCTATCATATTCTTAGAATCTTCACCAGTAATAATTGATACCGGTAAATTTTTATAACGATTACTATTTTTTAAATATTCTAGTACTTGAAAACCACCAACATTAGGCATATTTAAATCTAATAACAAAGCTTTAATATTATATTGATTACTATTAATTATATTAATTAATTCAGCACCATCTTTAGCAACGATAACAGCATATAAATTATTTAATGCTCTACTTGCAAAATTACTTACTATTGGGGAATCATCAGCTACTACAACAACATCCTTTAAATTAGAAGTATTAACTTCTACTTTAATATCATTACTTTTTACTTCTTCAATTTTAGGTTCTTCTTTAATTTCAGTACTTGCTTTTTCACCTGCTAAATATCTTTTAACAATATCAGTCATTTTATCTACAGCTTGTAACATATTATCATAATTTTTTAAGATAAAATGTTGATTAAACTCTTTGCCAGCCATTTCATGTTCTAAGCAAATAGCGGCAATATCTGTAAATCCTAAATATCTTGCATCACTTTTAATAGAGTGGGCAAAAATTGCATATTCAGACCAATTAGCATTATCTTTTGCCATTTTTAATTTAGCTTTCTTTTCTTCAATACCTTCTAAATAATCTTTAAAAGTTTCATTATATGTATCCATATCTCCAAAAAGTGCTAAAGCTTTATCTGTATCAACTCCATTTTGTTTTAAAAACTCTATATCCATATAATTACCTCTATTCTAAGAAGATTATATCATAATAATTAAAAAAAGTGTTAATTTTAACACTTATTTAATTATCCCCATGTAAACTAGGAAAGCTATATAAATTACTAAAACAATAATTCCATTAATCATTTCATTACGATTAGATTTATTTTTAATACCAACGCTTACTGTTGCAAGATATCCTCCAATTAAACCACCAATATGAGCAGCATTATCAACTCCTGGTAACATAAAACCTAATAGAATATTTAAAATAATAATAGGAATTATTTGATTTTTTAAAACACTGCCTAAGTAAATACGATAATGATATCCAAAATATAATAAAGATCCTAATAACCCAAATATCGCCCCAGATGCTCCAACGGAAGCTCCTGCAGTAAATATTAATGACATAAGACTACCACTAATAGCGCTTATTATATAAACAAATATAAAGCGGGCTTTACCAATAAATGTTTCTAATTGTGATCCAATTATATATAAAGAATACATATTACATAATAAGTGAATAATGCCTGCATGAATAAATGTACATGTAATAATACGATATACTTCACCCATTTTAACAAAATCACTTATATTAGCACCTAAATATAATAATTTAGGATTAAATAATTGTAAGATATATACTAAGACACATAAAGTTATAATAACATTTGTTACAATTATTTTTTTAGGTTTAAATACAGATTCATATACTTTATTATCTTTAGCTGTTTTTTCATTAATATCATTAGTCACATTAATTAATAAATCAACATTATCTTTATCATCTATTAATCCCGTTTTAATACTAGGAAAAGCATTATTAATTAATTTATTATTTATTAATTCTTTATCATTTTTAATAGATATAGAATCAATATTTTTTACTTCACTAACTTTAACATCATCATTTAAATCTAAAAAGATATTTAAAACATTAACTTTTAAAGATAAAGTTTTCTTCTTTATTTGTTTGGCAATATTATTTATTTTAAAAATATCAAAACGATATTGTTCTTTATTGTGAATATAATTAGAATTAATTCGGACTATTTTATAAGGTCCTTCATTATTTTCTAACCATACTTCATTTTTAACACCATTTACAACTATAGGAGTATAATTTTCTTGAGTAATTAAATAATGTACTAAACGCATTACTATCTTTTCTTTATTATCCATTACTATTTGACTCATAAACATCCTCTCTCATATATTACAACATATTTCATAAAATTAGTAAAGGAGTCTTTATGAACTACGCAATACTATTTATGTTTATTAGTTTTAGTTTATTTAATATCGATTTAATTAATTTATTAGTTAAAAATAAATTAAATAATGATACTTTATACTTTCTTATTTCTAATATGATTCTAGGAATAAGTATTATTATCTTTTACTTTTATTATAAAGACTTATTTATTAGTTTATTAACTTCTTTTCTTTATATGCTAAACCAATTTTTTATAATAAGAGAATTAAAAATTATTAAGAAAAAATATTCTCTATTATCTATGCCATATTATTTCTTTAGTATTTATGTTTTTTCTTATATTTTAGCTATTTTCTTCAATCTCTAATTTATTTAAAAAATCTTGAAATTCTTTAGGAAGTGGACATTCAAAATAAAGATGTTTCTTTGTAATAGGATGATTAAATTCCATACTATAAGAATGAAGAAATTGTCCAAACTCGGTACAAGGCTTATTACTATAAACAGGATCATTAAATACAGGATATCCAATATATTTAGTATGAACTCTAATCTGATGAGTTCTACCAGTTTCTAAAAGACATTTAACTAAAGTATAATTTTTATATCTTTTAATTACTTCAATATGAGTAATAGCATTTTTACTATTTTTATTAGTAACAGCCATTTTTAAACGGTTATTTACATCTCTACCAATTGGAGCATCGACAGTAACTTTATTATGGGGTAAAACACCTTCTAAAAGAGCAATATAAGTTCTTTTAATAGTATGATTTTTAAATTCTAAAGCCATTACTTCATGAGCTTTATTATTTTTACAAGCTAGTATTAATCCTGATGTATCTTTATCAATTCTATGAACGATACCTACTCTTTCTAACCCATTATTATTTGATAAATTATCCGTATAATATAATAGGCCATTAACTAAAGTATTATTATAATTACCATTACCAGGATGAACAACTAATCCACTTGGTTTATTAATTATTATAATATCATTATCTTCATAAACGATATCTAAAGGAATATCTTTTTTCTCAACTGTTACATCTTTAATATATCCATCTTTAATAAAAATATTATCTTTTAATTTTAATTTATAACTAGGTTTTACTACTACATTATTAACTGAAATATAACCATTCTCAATCATTCCAAGAATAGTATTACGAGAATAAGAAGTATTAGAACTTAAATATTTATCAATACGAATTCCTACTCCACTTTCATCTACTACCACATTTATCTTCCTTCCTTATAATAGCATAACCTAATAATATAACCCCAATTACAATTGCTATATCCGCAACATTAAAGACTGGATAATCATAATTAAATATTTTAAAATCTAAAAAATCGATAACATATCCTTTAATAATACGATCAATTAAATTACCAAATACACCACCTAAGATAAAACCAAAAGCTATCTTATTTCGCATATTCTTTTTAAAAGAATGCATATATTTATATAAGATAATTAAAATAATTAAAGTTGCTATAATTAATAAAGTATTACTATATTTAAATATACCAAAAGCGGCACCATAATTATTAGTTAAAGTTAAACTAAAAAAATTAGTAATTATATCTAGGCTTTTATTTAAAGTAAGATATATAGAAGCTAAAGCTTTAGTAACTTGGTCAATTAATAGTATAAAAATACTTATAATAATAATTCCATAGTTCATATAATCGCCTCATTCTTTATTTTATCAAATAGAAAACTTAAGAACAAGTATTAAATTACCTTACCACGACTTAAAACCCTTTGTCTTTTATAATAATAGTTCCATAAACCAGCAAATGATTTTAAATATGATTCTTGATAAGGACCAATTAACTTTTTATCCTTCAATCTTTTTATATCTTGTAAATCACTTTTTAATAAATTATTATAATAAATAAACATATTATTTATTTCTTCATTAAATTTTCTTAAAACTTCTTCATTAATTAAACGATTACTTTCTAAAAATAATTGTTTTGTTGCTATAATATTATCTTTTAAATATAAATAGCCATTGCAATTAACATATCTTTTTATTATATTATCAAAAAGTTTACTATTATAATCGTCTTTTTTTAAATATAATAAATCATAATAAGTGCTTATATCAACATTAGATTCTATATTTATATTATTAGCATCTATTCCATAATAATTGCAAAACCAAGTTTTTAATTCATCATATACATTATTAATTTCATCAATAAGATACCTTAATCTTTCTTCTAAATCAAACAAGTTAATATCGAAACTAAGTAATTTAAAATATAATTTAAGCATCTTTCTTTCATATCTATTTACCATTTTAATTTCAATATCATCTATTAAATATCGATTAACACGTAAATTACAAAAATATGTATTAAAAATATCTAATATCCTATTCAAAATTAATCACCCCTAAATTGGGCTTTAATATACCATATAATAATTTATTTGTCAAAAATTATAAGTCAACTAAAATAACATCTGTACCAATTTTTTTAATTTGTCTAAATTCAATCGAAGTTGTTAAATCTTTAGTTAAAAAAGAACTAATTCCCCTTTTTTCTTCGATAATTAAAAAATTAATTTTTCCATCAAGAGAAATATCACAATCAATAATTTTACCAACTTTTTTACCATCATTAATATTAACTATATCTTTAGCTTGTAAATCTGATAAATGCATAAAATCACCTATTTAATTATATTGTTAAGTTTTTAATTTTTTGATACAATATACCTAGAAAGGAAAGATTTTTATGTATGGATATGGTTATGGTGCTCAAAATGTAATTGCCTCTTCTAGTAATGGGAGTTCTCTTACGTTTGCAATTTTAATCATTTCTATTGCGGCTGCAATAGTTATCTACGTTTTATTTCTAGATAAAGAAAAAAGTAAGTCTTATAGTAATGGAATACGTAGATTATATGATTTTTTACAATTTGACACATTCCTACTAGAAAAAATACTAAAAATTGCTTATATATTTTCAGCAATTTACTTAACATTATCTTCAATTGCTACTATCGGCAGTAATGTGATTCTAGCATTAATAATGTTAGTATTTGGTAATATTATATTAAGAGTAATATTTGAATTTTTAATGGTTACATATAAAATATGTACTAATGTATCAGAAATAAATAAAAAATTAAAATAATATATTATTGATAAAGAAAACTACTAGATTGATGTTTCTAGTAGTTTTATTTATTTTATTCTTCCCAAGAAAAAATAGTTTTTGTTGTTCCATCTTCATATTCGTAATGAATAACAAATATACCCTTATCCATATAACTAAGATGATCAGGATTTTCCGAATAATCACTAATAGTAAAATAAGTTGTTCTCGTTCGAAATAAAGGGGAACGATTAAATACCTTTGCCTGTACATTATCTAAGATAACAATTAATAATATAATTAACGATATATATATTACATGTTTTAAAAATATTTTTACAAACTTTTTCATCAATACCTACCCATCTTTAATTTAAGGAATTAATGTTGTTGGTTCCCAAACGTATATAGTACCTTCTTCACCATTACGATACTTACTATACTTAATAAGTATTCCGTGATCTACATATTCCCTTCTCGTATTTCCTACATAATATTCCCTTGTTTTAATAAATGGTGAACGAGTAAATGTTTTAGCTTGCCATGTATCAATTAATACTAAAACTAATAAAGTAATAAATATATATAACATATGTCTTAAAAATCTTTTCATTAATACCTACCTATTTTTTTAACTCACATACTAATCTATGCTACCTAAATAGTAACATAAAAGTTATATAATTTCAAACTAATTAAGATATATATGAATAAAATAATCATTGAATAATCAAAATACTTATAGGAGGTCCTATGAGTAGATATAAAGTAGATATAACGGGGATAAATACTAATGAATTAGAAGTATTATCTAATGAAGAAATGTTAAATTTATTTATAGAATATAAAAATGGTAATACTTCTTTAAAAGATAAATTAGTAACATATAATTTAAAATTAGTTTTAAGTATTTTAAAACGTTTTAATAAAGAAAAATATAATATGGATGATTTATTTCAAATAGGATGTATTGGTTTAATTAAAGCTGTAGATAATTTTGATTTAAGTTTTAATTGTTTATTTTCTACCTATGCAGTTCCTTTAATACTGGGAGAAATAAAAAGATATATTAGGGATAATACATCTTTAAGAATTAGTCGAAGTATTAAAGATAATGCTTATCATATTATTAAATTTAAAGAAGATTATTTAAATAAATATGGTAAAGAACCAAGTAATAAAGAAATTGCTGATTATTTACAAATTCCTGAATATGATATTGCTACTTGTTTAGATAGTTTATGTGAACCAGTTAGTATATTTGAACCAATATATAATGATGGAGGGGACACTATATACTTATTTGATCAATTAGCTGATAGAAAAGACTTAAAGTCTGATAAAGATGGATTAATATCTTTAAAAAGAGGTTTAGAAAGTATTAAAGAAAGAGAAAGACTTGTCTTAGAACAAAGATATTTAATAGGTAAAACCCAAACAGAAATTGCCAATATATTAAATATTAGTCAAGCTCAAGTATCTAGAATTGAAAAAAGTGCAATAAGAACATTAAGAAAAATAATTAAATGATATAAAAATCTTTTATGTATGCCGGATTTGCCACCGGATATATGAATCGCTTAACTTATCTCTACCAAAATGGCAATTATTGGTCCATGTCGCCGTACTATTTCTACTCTGGCATCTTCACTGCTCTCGAGTTCTATCAGGGCGCGACTGGTTGTGCCGGCAGCAACTGGGTGACCCACGGCTATGGCTTGCGTCCGGTAATCAATCTGCAATCTGATGTTGCGATAATGTAGCTAAATAATTAGTAATTGCTCTACTAATATTACAAGTAGTTGGATTATAATAATCACTATTATTATCTGTTTCATAACTAATATTTGGACTAACAACTACTAAAGAATATTGAGGATTTTCTCTTGGAAAATAACCGGCAAATGTTTGATTAATAGTTGTTATTGTTCCGTCATAATAATTCTGGGCAGTACCCGTTTTACCTACTCCATTATTATCATAACTAATATAACCTCTAGCAGTACCATAATTAACAACTTGATAAAATCCTTCTTGAATTCTTTCTAAATAAGTTTGATCTAAATTAATATTATCTACTTCTTTAGTATTATCTTTTTTAAAGCTTAAATTATATCTTATTCCCTTATTACTAATAGTATTTATATAACTTAGTAATTGTATAGGTGTATAAGTATCATACTGGCCAATAGCAAAATTAAGTAATAAATCTGCAGATATTTTATCACCAGTAATACCCGTTACTTCTCCAGGATAATCAATATAAGTACTACTACCTAAGCCAAAATGTTTAAATACATCTCGATAACGATTAAAATCATCTATACTTACTTCTAATTGCATATTTCTTTTATAAGTATTACCAGTAGTTTTAATAGCAGTAATAAATTGATAATAGTTACTAGAAGTTTTTAATGCAGTTATATCATCTATGTATCCTAGTTTTTTATAAGAACATTTTTCAGGTACATTATATAATTTTACACAAGAATCATTTATTTTCTTACCTATTTCAATGGCATTATTTAAATATCCAACTGTATGACTTGCTCCTTTAATAACGGAACCTACAGTAAAAGAAGAAGTTATTATATCTCTAGTTACATCTTTATAAATAATATTATTATTGTCTTTTAAACGTTGAAACCCACTTATAGCTAATATTCCTCCAGTATTAGGATTACTTATAATTACATAAGAACCATTATAATAATTAGTATATTTATAATTTTTAGCTTTTTCGATATTTTCCTTTAAAATTTCATCTAATTTTAACTGAATATTAATATCTATATTAAGTATTAAATCTTGGCCTTGTTTTTCTTCTTCTAATAATTCAATACTATTATCTTCTTTTACTATATATTTAGCAGGAGTACCATGTAATAATTCTTCATAATAAAGTTCTAAACCACTTATCCCTACTATTTCATCAATATTATAACCCCTACTTAAATAATAATCTTTATCTTCATATTGAATCATAGCGGTTTGACCAATTATTTGGTTTAAAGTATTATAATTATTTACTCTTTCATATTTATAACTACAACTAACCCCTTTTATATCCTCTTCCATAATTAAAGCACATAAATCATTACTAGCATTATCTAATAATATTTTAGTATCATAATAATATCCTTTATTTAATAAATAATATGTATTAATAGCTATTCTATCTTCTAAACTATAATTATTTATTTCATCTTTAATTCTCTCTAATTTTATTTTTTTAATTTCTTCATTACTTATTTTACGATATTCTAAATCTTTAATTTCTTGTTCAGTTAATAAATAATTAGTATCATTTGTTAATAAATAAAACTCTTTTAATAAATCTTCTTCTGCTTCTTTAGTTAAATTAAGTACTCTTGTTAATTTATATGCTAAATCTATTTCCTCTTCTTTACTTATATTATCTATTTTACGATAGATAATAATAGGTACCTTTTTATTATCAACAATAACATTTCCATTAGTATCTAATATTCTACCTCTAGGAGCTGTAAAATTACTAATAACTTTTTGAGTAGATCTACTATATAAAGTTAAATAATAATCATGATTAACTACTCTTATATTTATAAAGCGAATTACTAATAAACAGAATATTATACTTATTAATATATAAAATAAATTCTTTTTATTCATGATAAAACACCTATTATTAGTATTAATAAATATCTATATTTCATACAATTTATTAGGTGATAAATATATGAATAATCTAATATCTTTATATATAAATAAATTATCCTTAAACGATGTTTTTAATTTTGCAAGTAAAAATAACATTACTTTAAATAATGAAGAAGCAATATTTATATTAGACTTTATTAAAAAAAATTGGCAAGAAGCATTAGCTAATCCTGATTCTTTAAAAATTGATCAATATAAATCAAGATTTAGTGAAGAAAACTTTAATAAAATTAAAAAGTTAATTATCTTTTATCGTAATAAATATGCTAAATATTTAATTTAATGCTACCTAATAAATTGTACTATTTTAAAAATAATAAAAGGGGCTGTAATGAAATGAAATAATTTCATACAGCTTTTTTCTTGGCATTTTTTTGTTTTGGAAAAGGAAAATTTTCCTTTTTTAAATCGGATGATTTTTCCCAATAATTACTTTTAATGTTATTACTTTCAATTAAAGTAAACAGCTTCCTGACATTTCTACCTAAACACATAAGCATTATTTCACAGGATACCTTATTCAGACCACGTCTTCTTATCCGTTCATAGTTCATATTTTGTTTGATTTCTCCAAAAGTTCCTTCTACCTGAATACTTCGATTAATTCTTATTTCTATGCCATTAGGACTAAGAAGATTTTCTCTTGCTTGTTCCTTTAATAATTCATAATCAGGAATCAACTCATATAATCGATAATCTAAATCTTTAATCTTTAATTTTTTCTTACAAATATATGCGTAATCGCAATTATTACAACCTGTAAATCTATATAGTTTGCCTCCCTCATTCCTTTGGTGATGCCTGAAATCAAAAGGTATTTCTTCACCAATACAAGTATTTAAACATAATACTCCATCATTAAATGTATAAAATAACTGTGGATTCTTTCCGTTTGCTTCACTTGTCCATGATTGAAATTTTACATAATTATTTATACCATGTTCTCTCATATATTTATAATTTATATAAATTCCGTATCCTGAATCTGCACATTCATTTTCTGGGTATTCATTATAATACTTATAATATAAATCATTCATCGGTATAAAAGTATAAAAGTCATCTCGATCTTGAAAGACACCATACATAGTTATTAGTCCACTTGATACCATTACTTGAATATTATATCCAGCATGAAAATCATGACTTGTTTTAGAATAATAATCCTCTTTTAACACCATAGCTGTAGCATCTTTATCTGTTTTATAGTAGGAATTTCTGTTTTCTCCACAAGTTTCTTCTTTTTCTTCATATTCTAGTAATTTGATTAAATATTGAAAAGCCAATTTGTACTTTTTTTGTTCTTTGGTTAATCTTTTTCCCTTACCATTTGGTATTGAGTAAATATCTATTTCTTCTTTAGAAATGTATTCATTAATCAATTCATTTAGTTTACAGCTTTTTATAAAGTTTCTCTCAGTTATTTCAAACCCCATTTCTAACAGTAGTTCTTTAATTTTACTATCTAATCGTTTGTGAAAGGTAGTAGGTTTCCATACAAATTTATATTTATTAGCATTAGCTTCTATTTTTGTACCATCTAAATATTGGTTACTTATATCTAAGTGAAATTCTTCTATAATAGCTTTGGTTATCATAGAAAAAAATTCATATTGATAGGGTAATATATACTTATTAATGCATTCCTTTATTACATTATGACTAGGCTGTACTTGTTGCATCAAATAAATGATTCTTAAATCGAATACACATAGTTTTTCTATTTCTCTTAAACTACTTTTGAATTGAGAAAAACAATAAATTATAGTAGCAACCAAATTATAGGGATTATATCCATTTCTTCCGTTTTTCTTTTGTACGTTTTCAATTAAAATTCCTATGTTACTTTTATTTAAAATGGATATAAATTTATCTATTTTTTCGAATTCCTCATATCACCTGTTTGAGGGTACTATGAAAATTGGCCTTTTTGTGTTAAAATAATTCATGTGATACAACTTCTTTCGACAATTAGATTGTATCACAAACCGCGTTAGAATCTATATTTTCTAACGCTTTTTAAATTTTATAATAAACAAAAAAGACTGTAATGAAATTATTTCATTTCATTACAGCCCCTTTTATTTACTTTCAAGAAACATTTAAAAACAATTACGCCATATTTGTATTTATAATTAATAATTTTCTAATTTTAAAGTTTTTTCTTTTAACGTACTACCAAGTTCATATCCGTAATCATATAATTTTTGTAATTCATCATTTGGACATTCAATATTATCTTCTAATATTAAAGTTAAAGGTGAATACCCATCAGGGTAATCTAAAATTTTAATGCCTTTTATTTGATCAAACAAGCGCATATAAGTAATAATGTTTTTGTTTGTTAATCGAGTTTGATAGCGCTCAGCTTCATCATCACTCATACATCTATCTATTATTGTCTTATAATATCTAAGTGGTAGCATTTCGACTATTTCAATATTTTTAATACCAGCACCATTTAATATCCCGAATGTTATTAAGATAGATATATAATGTGACGGATTAAAAAAGCGAAAATATTTATCTCTTGGAATTATACTTTTAATTTCAGTATTAACTTTGTTTAATTCAGCAAAATTTAACATTCTCTGACTAGATTGAGTAGCAAGGATGTGAGCGGTTTTAAAACCATCCTCATTCTTTATTCCTATACGTACAACTGGTAATTCAATTCTTCTATTTGGCAACATAAATGAAAAATAATAAGGTGTTTCATATTCAGGTTCACTTTTACGATACATTACATATAAATCATCATTAAAAGCAAAACCTATTTTTTGTGGACTACTTAATGGGCAAAATGTATGTTCTTTAAGAAACAATGTATATTTCCTAAAAAATTTTATTATGTGTGCAGCATCAGCATTAGTAACATTAAAAATTGTACTTTCAATTAATGCTTTTATTTTATCTTCTTCACTGGCATATATTTCATTTCTTGCTAAAATATTATAGTATGATGAACTAGTTCTAATAGTATCTATATAATCTTTTAAAACATCATCAAACTCATCAATATTACTCACATAAATTGGTGGTAATGAATCCTCATTTTTTCTTGCTATATGGCCAAATATCAACGAATTATTTAAATGACTTATAAATATATCATAATTATTTACTGCCTCTGTATTCCCGTAATCTATTCTTCCAGAGTAGGAAGGACTATAAATTCTTCGCATTACAACAGTAAATATTGTTAAATAATAATGGCTATTAAAAATATCAATAAATTTCTTTTCATATTCTTTTATATTTTCTACTACATCTTTATTAAAAGAGAAACCATTATTTAAAATATTTTCAAAATATTTTCTAATTTCTGGATAGTACTGACTATAATCAAACTTTGATTTATATCCTAAAATATTAGTTAAATAATCTTCTAAAGTTTGTTCTAACTCTCCATAATCTTTAATATTTAATTTTATACTTTTTTTAGAATCAGCTAAAGATAAATTACTAGCAACATCTAAAAATATTTTAGATAGTTTAAATTCCTCTTGTTTTTCCATAATTTTTTCACCTGATACGTATACTAACATAATAGTAAATGTAATACAATAAATTTTTAAAAAAAATAAATGTCATTTATTGACATTTATCAATTAATATTCACAAGAACCAGGTGTTCTAGGATAACTTATTACATCACGAATGTTATCTATACCTGTTAAATACATGATAAGTCTTTCAAAACCCATACCAAATCCAGAATGAATTGTAGTACCATATTTTCTTAAATTTAAGTACCATTCTATTTCTTTATAATCAATATTAAATTCTTTCATTCTAGCAAGTAATTTATCATAATCTTCTTCTCTTTGCGAACCACCCATTAATTCTCCAGCACCAGGCACTTCTAAATCTACAGCTGCTACTGTTTTATTATCTGGATTTAATTTCATGTAATATGCTTTAATATCTTTTGGCCAATTCTTAATAAATACTGGTCCATTAAAGTATTCTGTAATATATCTTTCATGTTCTTTAGCTATATCTTCGTTATAATCGGGTTCAAATTCCCATTTATTAGGAGCTTTTTTTAATATATCAACAACATCTTTATGATCAATACGAACAAATTTACTAGAAAGAAGTTTTTCTAATTTTTCTTTTAATCCTTTTTCAACAAATTTATCAAAGAATTCTATTTCATCAGGACAATTTGTTAAAACATATTTAACTATATATTTTAAAAATTCTTCTTCAATATCCATTAATCTATCTAAATCACAAAAACAAATTTCTGGTTCAATCATCCAAAACTCATTAGCATGTGTTTTAGTATTAGAGTTTTCCGTTCTAAAAGTTGGGCCAAAAGTATATATTTTTTTATAAGCGTGAGCATAAGTTTCTCCATGTAATTGACCACTACCAGTAATAAAAGCAGCTTTACCAAATAAATCTTTACTCATATCTACTTTACCATCTTTTTTTGGTAAGTTATTAAAATCGAAAGTAGTAATCTTAAACATTTGATCTGAACCTTCACAATCAGCTGTAGTAATTAATGGTGTATGAACATAAACATAATTATGTAATCTAAAATATTCATGTATTGCTTGAGCAGCAGTACTTCTTACTCTAAAGACAGCATTAAATAAATTAGAACGTGGTCTTAAATAAGCAATACTTCTTAAAAATTCTCTAGTATGTCTTTTAGGTTGAATTGGATAATCTTCAGGGCAATCTCCTAAAAGGGTAATTTTTGAAGCAACTAACTCAATGTCTTGACCTGCTCCAAGTGATTCTTTTAAAGTGCCTGTTACTTCAATTGAAGAACCAATATGGATTTTTTGAATTTCTTCAAAGTCATTTATATCTTTATCATACACTACTTGTAATGTTTTTAGACAAGTTCCATCACCTAAAGCAATAAAACCTAAATTAGATTGTTTACGATGATTTTTAACCCATCCACATATTGTAAGTTCTTTATCTAAATATTCTTTTGTAATTTCTTTAATATCCATTTTTAATATCCTTTCTATGGTGTTAATCTATTTGGACCTCTAAATAAGAATTGGGTTTCTTTAACAGATGGTAAACCTAATAATAACATAGTTAGACGATCTACTCCTAGAGCAAATCCACCATGTGGAGGCATACCATATTTAAAGAATTCTAAATAGAATTTAACATCTTCTCCTAAACCTTTTTCTTTGGCTTGATTAACTAATACATCATATCTATGTTCTCTTTGAGCCCCGGTAGTAATCTCACTACCACGCCAAATTAAATCATACCCACATGGAATACCTTCATCATTACGCATATGGTAGAATGCTCTTTTAGTAGCACTATAATCAGTAACAAAAATAAATTCACTATTATACTTTTCCATAGCATACCTAGCAGTTAATTTTTCGGCTTCAGCATTCATATCACCAATATCTTCTTTAGGTATTTCATAATTATATAAATTATGTAATTCTTGATATAAATCTTGTAATTTAATTCTTGGAAATGGTTTTTTAGGAATAATTACTTCTTTACCAAATACTTCTTTAATCGTATCCCCATATTTTTCTTTTACCTTAGTTAAACCAGCAATAAGCAAATCTTCTTCTAAATCCATTACATCTAAATAAGAATCAATATAACTAAATTCTATATCAAAAGAAGTAAATTCCGTAGCATGACGATTAGTATTAGAATTTTCGGCTCTAAATGCTGGAGCTACTTCAAATACTTTAGATAAACCAGCCGCCATAGCCATTTGCTTATAAAATTGAGGTGATTGAGCAAGATAAGCTTTACGATCAAAGTACTTTACTTCAAAAACTTCACTACCTGATTCAGATGCTGCGCCAATTAATTTTGGAGTATGAATTTCCGTAAAATCTTTACTATATAAGTATTCACGCATACCTTCTACTAAACAAGATTCTACTTTACGTACTAAGATATTTTTTTCATTACGCATATCTAAGAAACGATAATCTAATCTCGTATCTAAATTTACTCCTTCTAAGTTATTATAATCAAATGGTAATTCATTAGCATTTGATAAAATTTCTATCTTAGTTGGAATTAACTCTATACCACCTAGTTTTACAGCTTCATTACTTACTAATTTACCAGTTACTTTAATAACAGAATCTTTATTTAAATTATTCATTATTTCCAGTAATTTACTATTTTCTTCGACAGATTTTTCAATAGTCATTTGAATTTTACCAGTAGAATCTCTTAAGATTACAAACATAACCCATTTCTTATCTCTAATAGTATCAACAAATCCACTAAATACTACATCTTTATCTATATAATTATTTAGTTCATTAACATATATTTTATTCATAAATCCTCCTAAATATAAAAAAATCTATAATGTAAGAACGAGTAATCCCGTGGTGCCATCTTACTTTATAGATTTTATCTACCTTAATATGTATTTAACGCATAACTTACGAATGTTTTTTTATAGGCTGTTCTTTCATTATTATCTTTACTAGTTTCCACCAACCACTAGCTCTCTATAAATAAGTTTAATAACTACTTTTTCCCAACATTTAATATAAACTGATTATAAAACTAAAATTTAATCGTGTCAACTAACTTAACTTTTATTTTGTTAATTTTCTAGTTTGGCCATTTAAATCTTCTAAAGTTAAATAATCATATCGATTTAAAGAAATATCTATATAACCATTTTTTATGCCAATTAATCTATTAAATTCTTCTTCTAAAGAATTTAATAAAGTAGTCAATCTATCCTTAGTTTCTTCACTATCTACCCTATCTTTTAGTTCATTTAATTTATTTATTGTTAATTGTAAATTAGAAATTGGATTATCAAAATCTTTACAATATTTAATGGCGTTTATTCCACCATTATATCTTTGATTTTCCATTAATAATTTAGAAAAAAATTCTTTGACATCTAATTTATCAGGCAAACAATTAGGATCAAATTCTAAATTATTTAACTTAATGCTAGGCCTAAAACTAGAAATATCTGTTGGTGATAAGGCAATTAAATAGCTAGAGCCTTCACTATAATAAGCAATATTGCCAGGATATGATGGTATTACCTGAATATTTTCTAAATAATTTATAATTAAATTACGCTTCAAATACTCTGAAATATTATTTATTTCATGGCTAAAATCTGCATTTTCACAAAAATCGAATTCTTCAAAACCTAAATTTTTAATTCTTTCTAACAAATTATATAATTTATTTATATCTATTTTATGCTCAATAATATAATTATAAAAATTATCAATTATTTTAAAAGTTGAATATAATAATAAAATAAAGTGTATTAAGTCATCTTTACTTAATCTACTTTCTAATTTTTTTATTGCTTCACTATTATTATGATAAAAATTTTCAACTTCAAAACTGACAGAGATATTTTCTCCTCTTAATAAACTTAATAAATTTTCAATATCATCTAAAGACCCATTATTTAAGATTTTAATACTATGAGAAAATTGCTTATATTCATTAAAAATTGTACATAATCCCATTATATCTGTAACATAAACTTTTTCACTTTTCATAAATCCTCCTTGAAACTAGCTAATATTATACTACGGTAATAGGAATAATTCTAATATAAAAAAGCAAATCTAAATAAACCTATTATAATTAAAAAAATCAGATTACTAAATCTGAAAGTTCAAATAATAAAGTTATATATAGTTTTTAACAAGATAATATCTATTAATAATTATTATTACTGTTAAATTGCTTTAACATATACCATTAGTTTAATTATTATTACTTAGATAAATTAGTAAAATATAAAATTTCTTTTTTTAATTTTTTA
This sequence comes from uncultured Bacilli bacterium, assembly GCA_944359625.1. Taxonomy (GTDB): domain Bacteria; phylum Bacillota_I; class Bacilli_A; order RF39; family UBA660; genus CAG-605. The sequence goes on from CALVSW010000009.1 coordinate 34,594, forward strand.
GCATATTCTATTTCTAATCTTGTACTATCACCAATATAATTATTTACATTTACTACTAATATAGCATCAGATAATTCTATTTTTTTAAAATGTTCTTCTTTTAATTTTATTAGTTGTTCTTCAGTTCTTTTAAGAACATTTAATACCGGATAAATTGGCGTAAGAACACAATCCCCTTTTAATGCCATTTTCTCAGCTATCTCCATCATTTCTTTTTGAAATTTTAAACTTCCACATAATGTTATTATTTTCATATTATTACCGCATTTCATTATTAATTATATTATATTTTGTATTCTAAGTCCTATCACAATATTAAAAATAAGATTATTCGTTAATCTAATTCTAATTTATATTAAATGATCGAAAAAACAATTAATAAAATTCCAATTATCACAAAAATGCTACCCCATACTCTAAGAACATTTTTCATTTTAGGATTTTTTAATAATTTATCTGGAATTCTAGGACTTTTTAACCTCATAAAAAATCGAGGTACTAACAGCATAAAAATCGCAACTATTGTAATTAAAATTCCTGTAATTAGCATACGATACCTCCCAATTTCAAATTACTATTTCTTTTCTTTTTTAAATTTTTCGTAAACTGCTAATTGTGAAAATACAGCACAAAATAAACTTGGAATTACAGCAAATCCAGCATTTACTTGTCCTTTGTTAATTAATACATATCCTGCTCCTATAAAAGTTATAATCATAAATATAAATGTTAAAATTCTAAATATTTTTTCTTTACTCATCAACTTATCCTCCAAATAAAATTATTACTTTCTTATTAATAATTTTATTAATGTTATACATATTATATCAAAAAAAATAACATAGTAATAGAATAATTATCTGAAATTAATCTTTATAACTATGAAAATAATTATTTAAATATTTCTTCTCGTTTATAAAATTAAAATAATGTAGTTTATTAATCATAAATAAGTCTTTATTAAATTTTTTATTATAGACAATTTTATCATAAGGTAATTCATAAATACATCTTTCTAATAAAAACTTATTTTTAATATATTTTAGATTTAATATTAAAGTATATAGTTTATATATTATAAAACTTATTATTAATATATTATTTATTTTAAAATTATTATATATAATAAATATTATTAAAAAGATAAAAGAAGAAATTATTGTTATATTATATGCTTTATTAAACGAAGTAAATTTATTTAAGATACTATTTAATATAATATGACCATCTAATGGATATATAGGTAATAAATTAAAAATAATTAAACTAGTATTTAATTTAATAAATAAATTATATGTATAATTATTAATTAAATTAATATTTAATAATATATAAAAGATAATATATAGTAATAACTGAATACTTATTCCTCCAAGAGAAATAATAAGTTCTTTATTAGGATTAAAATTTAATAATTTATTAGTAGTTATAATACCTCCAAAAGGATAAATTTTAATACTTAATACTTTTATATTATATATTTTAAATAATATATAATGACCCATTTCATGCGCTATAGTAATAAATAATATTAATAATATTTTCTTATAATTACCACATAAAAAAAATAAAATAATGTATAAATAAGTAGTTATATCTAATTTAATAAGTTTCATAATCTATAAATTCATTATTCTTTTCTAAAGTTAAATATAATTTATCAGATAAAGTTGTTCCTAACATATCACCTTTACTAACATAATCATATAAAGTTAAATTACTTGTATCAATATTTGAATACCAAATATCTACACCATCTACCCCTTGGATAATACAAGTATTACCTAGATTATCTTTATCACCTAAATACACAATAATACCACTACCGATACTCGGTACAATATAATTATTAGATACTGTTAGTACTTTACCATTTAAATAATTATCTATATTAGAATATTGAATAGATTCATTAAATACTAATTCCTCTGTAGGATAAATACTAGTAATACTACCAAAATATTTATTATATAATTCATTAAATTTAATAAAACTTATAGAGTCATTAAATACTTTATCTTCATAAAATTTTTTAATATTTTCATTTTTATTAATAAGAATAATACTAACTAATAAAAAAATTATACTAAGTAAAGCTTTAGAAATAATACCATTAATATCAAATACTTGTTTCTTTTTTTGTTTTTCTCTTTGGTATTCTAATATTAAATCGTTCATTAATTAGTCACCCAATAAATTATATGGTCCTAATAAATTAAATAATACTATAATTAAAAAAGTTATTAAATAATTAATATTTAAATTTATATTAATAAATATCAAAAAATTAAGTATTAAAATAAAATACTTATTTCCTAATATATATTTATATAAATATCTATTTAATAAAAATAAAATAGTAATAATAATTAAATAATAAAAATATTTTTTAGTATAAAATAAGAGTAATAGCAATAACACTAAATATTCTAATAATCTTCTTTTTTTATTAAAAAAGAAGATTATAAAAGATGTATTAAAACTAGTAAGAGAATAAAATAAGATATCTAATAATAAATAAGTCATTTTAATACTCCAACATAACTATTATCAATGGGATTTATATTAACTAAACATTCCCATTTATTATTTTTTTCTATACATTCTTTTATAGTGCCAACTTTTAACATACTAGGTATACTAGTTAATCCACTAGTATATACTATATCATTTATCTGAACCTCATTATCCATATAGGCAATACTATTTTTTAAAAAACCATAATTATTATTTATTCTAATAGATAAATTAATATCTTTTATGCTTTGCATATAATTTTCTTTAGTAATTCCTATTAAACCATGATTATTTATTACAGCTAAATTATTAGCAAATTTTTCTTTACTATCTAAAAAATAAACATTACTATCATATAAGTTTTTAATACTTATTTTAGCTAAAATATAGTTATAATCTTGGTAATCAATATTACTTAACATTTCAACTTCTTCTTTTAAATCATTAACTTGTAATTCTAAGACTTTATTAATTACGTTAGAAGAATCATTAACTTTTAAAATACTTATTAAAGGTTCTAAGAATAAAAATAATAAAATTATAATTATATAATATAAATACTTATATATTTTCTTCATCATTATACCTCTTATTATCAATAATACTATAATAGTTATTATAACCAATTATAATATGATCTATAAGTGGTATTCCTAGAATAAGACTAAGTTCTTTAATACTATTTGTAAATTCAATATCTTTTTTACTAGGAGTACTATCTCCTGATGGATGATTATGTAAAAGAATAATTTTAGCTGCACTATTGGTTATAGCTTCTTTAAATACTTCTCTAGGATGTACTAAAGAAGCATTTAAAGTACCTATAAATAAAGTTTTATATTTAATAATAGTATTACTATTATCTAATAAAATAATAACTAAATGTTCTTGTTTAATACCAATAAAATCATATTTAAAATAACTATAAATATTATAACTATTATAAATCTTTAAGGATAAACTATTCTTTTTTATGACTCTTTTACCAAATTCAATAGCGGCTAAAATTATTCCTGCTTTAACCTCACCAATTCCTTTAATTTTAGCTAATTCTAATAAAGTAATATCATTAAAATTATATAGACAATTAAATTCATTAATAAGAATATTAGCTAATTCTAAAACATTAGTATCTTTAGTTCCACATCTTAAAATAATAGCTAATAATTCATCATCTTTTAAAACTTTAACACCATATTTTTTAAGTCTTTCTCTAGGTCTTAAATCATTATTCAATTCTAACATTTTCTTCATATTTACTATACTCCTTTAAAATACTATTAATCGTTAACGAATAATTACTAATATCTTGATTCTTTAATATAATTTCATAGTCATCTAATATATCATTAAACTCTTTACTAATTTCTATATCTTTTAAATAATAATTAATACCTAATTCATTATAATATTCTTTCATAATACTTAATACTTCTTGATCTTTTATAATATTTATATAAACACGATATAAATTTTCATCATTAACAATTATTCCATCATATAAATCTTTTATCGATAAAGCATTATCTAACTTAGAAAAAACACCAACTTGAACAGCTTTAGCCGAATAATCCTGTTTGGCAAAAACTACTTCATTTATTTCAAAACGTTGATAAAACATAAAACCCATTACTATCCCCGATATTATAGCTATTAAAATAATAATTAAAGTTTTTTTCATAATGATTCACCCTAATTATCATAAATTTTTTTTCTTAAATATCTTGTCAAATAATGAAAAAAAGTATATCAAAATTGATACACTTTACTTTAAATATCTTTCTAAAATACTGCTTATTTCATCTTTACCCTTTTTAGTAATACTAGAAAAATAAACGATATTATCATTTTCTTTTAAATCAAAAGATTCATTAATTATTTTCTCTATTTTTGGACGTTTAGAATTATTAATTTTATCATATTTAGTAGCCACAATTGTAACATCATTATTATAATATTTTAGAAAATTATACATTAAAATATCATCTTCACTAGGTTTATGACGATAATCAATTAATAAAAAAACTCTTTTTAAATTAGGTCTATTAACTAAATATTCTTCAATCATTAATCCAAATTTCTTTTGAGTTTGTTTATCAACCGCAGCATATCCATAACCAGGAACATCTACTAAATAAAAACTATTATTAACTAAATAAAAATTTAATGTTTGCGTTTTTCCTGGGGTAGCTGATGTCTTAGCAAAATTCTTACGATTAATCATTGTATTAATAAAACTAGACTTACCAACATTACTACGTCCAACTAATAAAAATTCTGGTAAAGAGTCAGTTGGATATTGACTTACTCTTACCGCTAAGCGATTTAGCTTAACATCCGTAATTTTCATTTTCCACCTCGTGTTCATATTATAATACAACTTAATTACTTTTGCAATTTAGTAGTATTATCTAACTTTAATGTCAAATCATTGCTATCTTTTTTAAAAAAAATATTTCCTGTAAATTTAGATGCATAACGATTAACACGTCTTTGACTTGGATTTAAGATACCGCTTTTAACAGTAACTACCCCAACAAAAGAATTATTATTATTTACCCTAAATTTATCTTCTAAATTAAACTTCATATCTACCACTATTAAAAATTATATCAAATTTTAATAAATTAATAAATACTATTTATCGATAGTTAAATTTATTTTTAACTCTTTACTACTTTTTGGAAATTGTCTTTCTAAATAACTATAAAATAATAAATATTTACTATCTACTGTTGCTAAGAGATTAATTTTTTCTTCTTCAGTAATTGTATAATCAAAATATAAATCAATTACAAATTTTAATCTTCCAGCTTCACTTGTTGGCCAATTATTATTCATTACTATCGCCTTCTAATATCCCATTGCAGATTTCACTATCAACACCTGTAATTACCACATTGTATAATTCATTTCTTTTTAATTTCATAGGAATACAAACCTTTAAATAATTACTTGTATGACCAATAGATAAATTATCTTCTACTTCTTCAATTAATACAGATACTTTTTTATTTAAAAACAATTTATTATATTCAAGTTCTAAATTATTAGATAATGCTATTAATTTTCTTGCTCTATCCTTTTTAATCCTATTATCAACCTGATTAGGAAAATTACTAGCTTTCGTCCCATTTCTTTTAGAATATGGAAAAACATGAATTTTACTAAATTTTAATTTTCTACAAGTATCTAATGTAGTTAAAAAATCTTCGTCACTTTCTCCAGGAAAACCAACAATAACATCAGTCGTAATACTAATATCTGGTCTAATACTTCTAATTTCATCTATTTTATCAAAAAAATATTTTAAATCGTATTTACGATTCATTAATTTTAATATTTTATCACTACCAGCTTGTAAAGGTATATGTAAGTGATTACATAGTACTTTATCTGTTTTTAATAATTCTAAAAATTCTTTATCTAATTGTGTAATTTCTACAGAAGATAATCTAATTCTTTCTAAGTTTTTTATTAAACTTAATTCTTTTATTAAAGATGTTAAAGTATAACCTTTATCTTTACCATAAGAACCCGTATCTATTCCTGTTAATACTAATTCTTTATGACCATTATTTACTAAATCAGTAGCTTCTTTTAATACTAATTCTTTATCTTTACTACGAATACTACCACGTAAATATGGAATTATGCAATAAGAGCAATAATTACAGCAACCATCTTGAATTTTAATATATCCTCTTGTTTGTTCTTCAAATTTATGAATACACATATCTTCAAAATCTAATTTACGCATATCATAAAAACGAATAATATTTTCTTTATTGTCTAAATATTCTTTTATTAAAGATACTATCTTACTTTTATCTTTATTTCCTATTAAAATATTTATTCCTAAATCATTTAACTTTTCACGATTATTTTCAGCACTACATCCACATACGACAATAATAGCTTGCGGATTATTTCTTTTTTCATGACGAATAACTTTTTTAGATTTATTATCAGCTACATTAGTAACAGAACAAGTATTAATTATTATAATATCAGCTGGTTCTTCTTCATGATATCCAGCTTTAATTAATTCTTCTTTCATAAAAACAGATTCATAGGTATTTACTTTACAACCTAAAGTTACAATTTTAAACTTCATAATATGTCGAGTAGACAAGTCTCGACTGCACCTCTCTTTCTTTCCAAGTGAGAGGTTTGTCTCATTGCCCCTCACAGAA
>CALVSW010000010.1 GCA_944359625.1 uncultured Bacilli bacterium
TTCTAGTAAAATAGTAATAAAAAAGATAGATTTGACTTTTATTTAGTCTTTTCTATCTGAACTGTAACATTTTTTTTGAAAATTACAGCAAATTTACTTGCAATGTCCAAAAAAATGCGTTATACTTAAATAGTCTTAAAAAAGACAGTGCCTGCCCAAGTGGCGGAATAGGTAGACGCACAGGACTTAAAATCCTGCGAGATTTAACCCTCGTGCCGGTTCAAGTCCGGCCTTGGGCACCATAATAAAATTTAACTCGTTAATAACGAGTTTTTTTATTTGTCTAAATTACTTTCGTAATCACTTATCCAACTAGGTAATTTATCTTTTAATGGCGTAAAACCATTTTTAGATTCTAACTTTTTTACTATTTCCAGCCTGCTTTTATAATCTATACCCTTAATGGATAATTTTAATCTTTTAGTTTTATCATCAACTTCTAATACCTTACAATAAAGCATATCACCAACCATGGCATAATCACTAATATCTTTAACAAAATACTTTGATACTTCTGATATATGAATAAGTCCTGTATAATCTTTATTTACTTTTACAAAAATCCCATAGTTTACTACGCCGGTAACCCGACATTTTATAAGCTGGCCTGGATAAAATTTTTCCATGCAAATCACCTTCTAATAATTTTATTTTATCAATAATAATAAATTAAATCAATTTATCTTTACTTATTATAACCCAATTAGATATAATATACATGGTGATTAAAAATGAATGAGGAGGAAAAAATTATAAATATAATAAATACTATTAAGCCTTTCATCAATAGTGATGGTGGAGATATAGAATTTATTAAATATGAAGATAAATATGTTTATATTAAATTACATGGAGCTTGTGCCAGTTGTGATGCTATTGATTTTACAATTAAAGATGTAATATATAATGCTATTAAAGAAGAAGTAGAAGATTGTCAAGGAGTAATAAATACCGAATTATAATTTATTACTTCTTTTTATTATCCAGCTAATTTCCGGAATATTATATTTATTTTTTATCTCGTAATAACAATCTTTTAAGAATAATTCATAAGAATTTTGTTTATTCAAAATATTTATAATTTTATTTTCATCGTAATTATCCATATTAATGTATTGACTAAATAAATCAAAATAATAAGTAGGATACAAAAGACGAGCATATAACAAAATATAATCCGTATATGTATATTTATTTATAGCTAACATAGATTTTATATCATCTATTGGATTATAATCATTACTATTAAAAAAATAACTTTTGATATATTCAGCATAATCACGGACATCATAATCTTCAATTAAAGACAAAGTATTATAATAATTAATTGGAATATTTGGAAAATAAATACGATAATGAACTAAAGAAATATTTAGTGATGGTTGTTTAATATTATGTAAATAACTAATAGCATTTTCTCCTAAACCTATATAATAACTAAAACTATTAATTAATATTTCTTTGCCTATTCCTAGTTCTTTCATCTGTTCTTCCATGTAATCAATTTTAGTTTGCCAAATATTTTGCCATAGTAATCTTGGTTTTATTACCGGTATCTTATAATTTAAAAGAAAATTATTAAATAGAATATGGTCGTCTAGTAAAGTATTAATTTTAAATAAAATATAGGTTTTATCATTATACTCTGTTAAGTATTTATTAAATTTATTTTTTATTAATATATGATATTTATTTTCTAAAGGATAAGATACTATAGAAGTTATTTCTGTTTCTAATCTATTACTAACACAAAAGTAATACATATCTTCATTTTGAAAAAAATAATAATAGTCACTACAGCAGACTACATTACTTATATTAATATTATAATAATACAATATAAAATTTTCCATATTATCCCTAATTAATTATATTAAAAAAAAAGGCTTTTAGACCTTTTAAGAACCAATTAAAGACATAATATTTTGTAATTTTGTTTCCATTTCTTTTAATTGTTTTTTTAGATTTTCTACTTCTTCAGAATTATTAGTAGACGGTGTTGAAGTATTTTTTATATATTCATCTACTGCTTCTAAAATTCTATTAACTAAAATATTTTTAGCATCATTATTTGATTCTGTTGTTGAAATATTTTGATTAATCACCGTATTTTCTGGTGTTATTACATTGTTTGCTGGGACTTCATGTTGAACAGTTGTTGGGTCACCAGAATTTTCTATAGTTGGTGTTGATACATCAGAGAAACCTGAAATATCAATAGCAGGAGTATCACCATTAGGAATGTCATTAACTATATTATTAGAGTTATTACTACTTTCACTAACATTTATCTCTTCAAGTCGACCAGCATCAGGTGGAGTTACATTTACTAAATCACTATTAGCCTCCATAATTCCTGGAATAATTTCTGAGCCTAAGGCTGCATTAGGCGTACTAGTTGGATATATGCTGGGATCAATTGCAGGTTCTTGTACTGTATTGGCTTCATTCTGCTTGTTTTGTTGCTGAGAATCAATAGTAGCCTGGCTTGGCTTTTTAGCAGCAAAATCACTAATTAATTGAGTTTTAGCTGCTTCCTGAACAGCTATTACACGAAATATATCCCCTGCCATTTCAAATTTACCTTCAACATTAATATAATTAAAATCATAACTTGAACTAGATATTATTGAACGCAATACATTCTTAATTACTGACCACTCAGTATCATCTGTTATCCTAGTTAATCTATTGCCAGAAATTTCTGCAACTAACAACTTAGTTAGACCATTAGGATCTAATTCATTACTAGTTAACACCGCATATTTTTTTGGTGTTCCATTAATTGAAACTTCAAACATTGAAATTTCATCATACATTACTTTTTCGCCATTATTCTTTAAAACTTCTACTTTATCAAGCATAAAATACCCCATTTCCATTCTATATATTAGTATAGCAAAAACTAATTTGTCAATCAATATATTTTAAATTTTACTAATAATATTTAATCCTATAACAATACCCACTCCTATTAATCCAATAAACATTAATACAAATAGCAAAATATTAGCACGACCAGAATTATTTGCCAATTTAAAATTAAAGTGGGAAGTCAATAATTTTGAAGATGCTTTTTCTAATTTTTTATTTGCCTTTATTTCTAGAGGATTAATGTTAAAATATGCATAAATTTTTTTGTTTATTTCTGATAGTGTTTCTTCACTAACAACTTCTAATATTTTATCACTTAAGCCAAATACTTTATAAACATCATTACTAAGTAAATTATCTTTAACAGATATAAAACTTAAAGTATTTGTCATTTGATATACTTGATAATCAAAGTAATTTACAGAAGCATCTAAATTAGTAGCATATTTTTGATTAATAATATTACGCTGTTTATTGTTACTATTATTAAAAAATAATAAATTACGAAATTGACTATAATAATCCTTAGTATACCCTAATTTACTAGCTTTAGCTAAAAACATATCAATTAAATCTTCTTGTAAGTATGTAAAAAATTCATTTTTTTCTAATCCATTATTACGATTATATATTTCAACTTCAATATAAGAATTCATATCTTTAAAAAATTTACTAATTTTATTATCACTTAAATTATACTGTTTAAAACCCTCTAATAATGTTTTATAGCCATTATTTTTACGATTAAAATACGAATTAATAATCAAATTTTCTCCATATATAAAATTTAACATATAAATAACATAAACTAAAAAATCATTGGCTAACTGGGTATAATTTTCATTTTTTAAAAGTAAATATCTTTTTATAGCTGTATCAAATCCAATATTAATAAAAGTATCACTGTTCATTTAGCCACCTACTATCTATATTAATATAATACCATATTTATAAGTTATTTTACATACTTTTTAATCATTAATTATTGGACTACTACTTTCTATTCTTCCATTTAAATAACTAGGTACTTGTCCCATTACAATGCTACTATCTAAAAGTATTTCATATTTATTATGAATTACTTCTACTTGAGAACTAATAATATTAGAATAGATATTAACATTTAAATAAATACTTATTACAACATTATTTATTCCATAATTACTAACTTTAGTTATTAGTCCACACAAAACACTCCTATCTAATATAACTTTTATAGGCACTTTAAACCCTAAACTATTTAAAAAAATATTATTAGATGCTAAACCAATTGGATACCGAAGTATTAATCCATTATTAGTAAATGAAGCATAACTATCATATTTAATATACTTATTAACATTATTTTTTATATTTTGACTAATTTTTCCAAGCAAATTATATGCTTTATACATATTATAATCAACGCCTATTATATTACCATTATCACTTTTAACAAAATCAATTATTTCATTTAAATTCTCATCTGCTAAAACATTTACATCAACATAATCACGAATTATATTATTTGTATATATTTGTAAATTATTTTTTATTACTTGAATTAATTTAGGAGTTATTTTATTCCCAACAAAAATTATAATATATAAAGTTTCCAAAAATATTAATAATCCTATAATGAATACCCGGCGATTTTTATTTTTATATCTAAATCTTCTCATATTATATAAATATGATAAAAAAAGACTATTATTAAAATAGTCCCAAGCCAAATTCACGATTAATTAAAAAAACTAAACCTACTAAAATTGCTAAAACTACAATAAAAATTAATAATTTAACAAATATCTTAGTTTTTGCACCATCTTGAAGATCTTTAAAATCATCAAAATCACTTTCTTCAAATATATTACTATCAGTTAAATCCTCTTCATCAGTATCTTCATCATCACTATTATCTTCTTTATCTTCATTAGAAATTAACTTATTTAAACCTTTAATATCTGGAGCTTCTTTCGTATCTTCTTCATTAATAGTCTCTTTTGCTCCTAATACTTTAGTAGTATCATCATCACCCTTCAAATCAGTTAAAATATCTAAAGGATCATTATCGGCATTTAATTGTTCTTTTAAATTAATTGTATCAATTAATTCACGTAATTTTCGTGATTCATCACTTTTTTCATCAGCATAAGCATAACCAGATTTTTCTTCAGTTTCTATATCTAAATCATTTAAAATATCTATATTAGTATTACGTAATTTTTTTAACCTCTCAATTTCATAATCGGTATCATCTTCGGCATATGCTTTAGAAATAAAATCATTTACATTATATTCCCTAGTCTCATCTAAATTAACTCTTTTACGTTCTACTGTATCAGAATCAATGTCTAAATTAACCTTTTTTTTAGGTTCACGATATTTTTTATCTAACATATCTCGAAGTTTTTCAATATCTATAACATTACTTGAATTTTCTAAAACTTGAGTATTTGATTCAACATCAAAATTATCAAGTTCCTCCTCTTTCATCCTTTTATACAAAGAAGCATTACGTTTATACCTTGATAAATTTTGTGTTTCTAAATCATTTTCAGTAGTATATTCATCAAACCTTGTATTCATACCATACTCCTAACATTAACATAATAACATATTTTAATTTATTTTGGTATACTTAATAAATTATTAGTAGCATTTTTTTGTAAAATTAGTTATAATGTGAATGGTGATATAAATGAAAGAATTAAAAGTAGATAAAACAAAATGCTTTGGTTGTGGAGCTTGTGCTAGTATGGCTCCTGATCATTTTACAATGGGAGATGACGGATTATCTGAAGCAATTTCTCAAGAAAATCTTGATGATCCTAATGTTCAAAATGCAGTTGATAGTTGCCCAGTTGGCGCAATTACAATTGAAGAAAAGAAAAATTAATTATTACTTAGTACTAGAAATAGTACTTTTTTTATTGCAGATTGATTACCGGACGCAAGCCATTGCCACTGTGCACCCAGTCGCCGGTAGCGCTACCAGCCGCGTACTGATCGAACTCGACAGCAGAAAAGGCGCTAGAGTCGAAATTGCGCGGCGACATGGACCAATAATAGCCATTTTGGTATAGATAAGTTAAGCGATTCATATATCCGGTGGCAAAGAATAAAAATATAAAAAAATTCATTACTAAATCAGTAATGAATTTTTATTAAGCTAATTTTTCTTCACCAGCAACAGCATCGCCAGTATCATCCATTAATTTTTCCTCTAGCATTTCTTGAGCATCATCAGACATAAACTCTTTTTCTAATATCATTTGAATATCAGAATATTGTCTTGCTCCAGTACCAGCAGGAATTAATTTACCGATAATAACGTTTTCTTTTAATCCTCTTAAATGATCTACTTTACCTTTAATAGCAGCATCAGTTAAAACTCTTGTTGTTTCTTGGAATGAAGCAGCTGATAAGAAAGAATCAGTTTCTAATGAAGCTTTAGTAATACCTAGCATTACTGGAACACCAGTTGCAGGTACTCCACCAGATAATAATACAGGTTTATTAGCACTAGCAAACTCATTTAGAGTTACAGATAAGCCAGCTACTAAATCAGTATCGCCACCATCAATAATTTTCATCTTAGAAATCATACGTCTTACAATTACTTCAATGTGCTTATCTGAAACATCAACACCTTGAGATTTGTAAACTTTTTGAATTTCTTTAACAATATATTGTTGAGCAGTAATAGGATCAGTTACAGCAAGTAATTCTTTTGGTGCGATTGAACCAATTGTTAAAGGATCACCAGCTTTAACCATATCACCAACACTTACAGCTAGTTTAATATTGTAATTAGTTAAGTGTTCTCTTGCTTCAACATCATTTTCAATAACAATTTTAAGTTTACCATTAGTTTCAGTAATAGAAGCTACACGTCCAGAAATTTCCGCAATAGTTGCTTTTCCTTTTGGATTACGAGCCTCAAATAATTCTTCAACACGTGGTAAACCTTGAGTAATATCATCACCAGCGATACCACCAGTATGGAATGTACGCATAGTTAACTGAGTACCTGGCTCACCAATTGATTGAGCAGCCATAATACCAACAGCTTCACCTGTTTCAACTAAATTACCAGTTGCTAAGTTACGTCCATAACAATGTTGACATACACCATTTATAGAATTACATGTTAGAACACTTCTAATTGTAACAGTTTTAATTCCAGCTTTAATAATTTTATTAGCAATATTTTCGGTAATAAGCTCATTTTTATCAACAATTAAAGCCTTAGTTGTAGGATCAATAACCTTTGTAGCCGTAAATCTACCTAAAATTCTTTCATATAAAGACTCAATAACTGTACCTGATTTTTCATCTACAAAATCACTTACTTCAACACCATTAATAGTACCGCAATCTTCTTCACGAACAATAATATCTTGAGCAACATCTACTAAACGACGAGTCAAATATCCAGAATCGGCAGTTCTTAAAGCTGTATCTGCAGTTCCTTTTCTAGCACCGTGTGTACCTAAGAAGAATTCAGATACATTACATCCTTCAATTAAGTTAGATGTAATTGGGATTTCAATTGATTCACCCTTTGGATTTTGCATTAAACCACGCATACCAGCTAACTGAGTAAATTGTGAGGCACTACCACGAGCACCAGAATTCATCATCATAAAGATTGGATTCTTAGTATCATTTTTAGCTATTTCTTGTAACTCGTTAGATACTGTATCATTTGCTTTATTCCATAAATCACAGACAGTTTTATATCTTTCTTCATCTGTAATTAAACCTCTTTGGAATTGTTTATTAACTTTATCTACTTTCTCTTGAGTATCATGAATTATTTGTGGTTTCTTTTTAGAAACAACAACATCACTCATTGAAATAGAAATTCCTGCAATTGTAGAATATTTAAATCCTAAATCTTTTAATTTATCTAACATAACAGAAGTTTCTGTAGTTTTATAACGTTTAAATACTTGAGCAATCAAGCTACTGAAAGTCTTTTTAACAAAAGGACTAGATAAAGGCATATTTTTGATTGCTTCTGGTAAATTAGTTCCTCTTTCAAGGAAGAATTTACTTGGCGTAATTCCTTCGATATTTTCAGTAGATGGTTCATTAATATAAGGGAATGAATCTGGTAATATTTCATTAAACTTAATCTTACCTACTGTTGTAACTAAATATTTATCCTTTTGATCATCAGTAAATATCTTATATTTAAATGATGAAACAGGAATAGCAATTCTTGTATGTAAAGTAATCTCTTTTCTCTCATAAGCCATTAAAGCCTCATTAGGACTTTTATATGCTTTACCTTCATTTGGTAATCCAGCTTCTTCGATAGAAAGATAATAATTTCCTAATACCATATCTTGAGAAGGAGTAACGATTGGTTTACCATCTTTAGGTGACAAAATATTATTAGCACCTAACATTAAAATTCTTGCTTCAGCCTTTGCTTCTTCAGATAATGGAATATGAACAGCCATTTGATCGCCATCGAAATCCGCATTAAATGCTGCACATACTAATGGGTGTAAACGAATAGCTTTACCACCAACTAATACTGGTTCAAATGCTTGAATACCTAATCTATGTAAAGTTGGAGCACGGTTTAGCATTACTGGATGTTCAACAATAACATCTTCAACTACATCCCAAACACATTCATCTTTATTATCAATTAACTTTTTAGCTCCTTTAATATTATGAGCTAATCCACGTTCAACTAGTCCATGAATTACATGTGGTTTAAATAGTTCTAAAGCCATATCTTTTGGTAAACCACATTGATACATTTTTAATGATGGTCCAACAACGATAACAGAACGTCCTGAATAATCTACACGTTTACCTAGTAAGTTTTGACGGAAACGTCCTTGTTTTCCTTTTAACATACTTGATAAAGATTTTAAAGGTCTATTACCAGCAGCTGTTACACTTCTTCCACGTCTACCATTATCAAATAATGAATCAACAGCTTCCTGAAGCATACGTTTTTCATTTTGAACGATAATTGTTGGAGCACCAAGCTCTAATAATTTCTTTAAACGATTATTACGATTAATAATACGACGATATAAATCATTTAAATCAGATGTAGCAAATCTACCACCATCTAATTGAATCATTGGACGTAAATCAGGTGGAATAACAGGTAGTGCTGTAAGAATCATCCATTCAGGGCGATTCCCTGACTCTTTAAATGAAACTAAACAATCTAGACGTTTTACTAAACGAATTCTCTTTTGTCCAGAAGCATCTTCTAATTCTTTTCTAATATCATCAATCTCTTTATCTAAATCAACTTCTTTTAACAAAGTTTGAATAGCTTCAGCACCCATGCCTACTTTAAAAGAATTACCATATTTCTCATAATAAGCTCTATATTCTTTATCAGATAATGTTTGCTTTTTTTCTAAAGGAACACTTCCTGGATCAATTACAACATAAGATACATAATATAATACTTCTTCTAAATCACGTGGTGACATATCTAAAACTAAACCCATTTTAGATGGTACACCTTTAAAGAACCAAATATGAGAGCAAGGAGCAGCAAGTTCAATATGTCCCATACGTTCACGACGAACTTTTGAAGAAGTTACTTCTACTCCACATCTATCACAAATAACATTTTTATATCTTAATCTCTTATATTTACCACAAGAGCATTCATAATCCTTTGTTGGTCCAAATATCTTTTCACAGAATAGACCATCTCTTTCAGGTTTTTGTGTACGATAATTAATTGTTTCTGGTTTTTTAACTTCACCATAAGACCATTCACGAATTTTTTCAGGGGAAGCAATAGATACTTTTATACCTCTAAAATTATTTACATCCATCATATTATATCTTCCTCCTCTTCATCATCTAATCCAGAAAATTCTAAATCATCTAAAGCTTCATAATCATCTTCTTCTGAATCATCATCTTGATATTCACTATCACTTGAATCTTCTTCAGGAGCTTCAGATTCTGTTGGTAACCCTTCTAATGTATTTAATTCTTCTATTTTTAAAGAATCACTTTCATCATCTTCTGCTTCCATTTCTTTCAAATCAACTAACTTATCTTCATTATTAACAATTTGAACATCTAAGCCAAGTGCTTGGAATTCTTTAATTAATACTCTAAAGCTTTCTGGTATTCCAGCTTGATCAATTGGTTTTCCTTTTACTAATGCTTCATAAACCTTTACACGACCAACAACATCATCAGATTTAACAGTCATTATTTCTTGAAGAATATAAGCAGCACCATAAGCATATAATGCCCAAACTTCCATTTCTCCAAATCTTTGGCCACCAAATTGAGCTTTACCACCTAAAGGCTGTTGAGTAACCATTGAATATGGTCCAGTACTTCTAGCATGAATTTTATCATCAACCATATGATGTAATTTAACCATGTACATAACACCAACAGAAACTCTATTTTCAAATGGTTCACCAGTACGGCCATCGTATAAAACAACTTTACCATCAGGTTCCATACCTGCTTCATCCATTTGTTGATAAATCTCTTCTTGCGTAGCACCATCGAATACTGGCGTAGCATATTTTACTCCAAGTTTTTTACCAGCCATTCCTAAATGTAATTCTAAGATTTGGCCAATATTCATACGTGATGGAACACCTTGTGGATTTAAGACAATATCAACAGGACGACCATCTGGTAAATAAGGCATATCTTCTTCTGGCAATATTAATGAAATAACACCTTTATTACCATGACGACCAGACATCTTATCACCAACTTGAATCTTACGTTTTTGAATTATATACACACGAACTATCTTAGATACACCAGCAGGTAATTCATCAGAATTATCTTTAGTATAAACTTTAACATCATGAATAATACCACCAGCACCATGTTCTACACGTAATGATGTATCTCTAACTTCACGAGTTTTTTCGCCAAAAATAGCATGTAATAACTTCTCTTCAGCAGTTAATTCTTGAACACCTTTTGGAGTAACTTTTCCGACTAATATATCGCCATCTTTAACTTCAGTACCAATTCTTACAATACCATTACTATCTAAATTTTTACGAGCATCATCACCAACATTTGGAATATCTCTAGTAATTTCTTCTGGTCCTAATTTAGTATCACGGCATTCAATATCATAATGTTCGATATGTAGTGATGTATAAACATCATCTTTAACTAATCTTTCATTTAATACAACTGCATCTTCATAATTATAACCATTAAAAGTCATAAATGCTACAGTCATATTCTTACCTAAAGCTAATTCACCTTTGTCTGTTGAAGGTCCATCAGCAATAACTTCGCCGCGATGAACAGCATCGCCTTTTTTAACAATTGATCTTTGATTGATAACTGTTGAAGCATTACTTCTTTCATAGTCTGCCAAGAAGTATGTATCTTTACCTTTAGCATTTTTAACGATAATCTTTCTTGAATCAGCATATTCAACAACGCCATCAGCTTTAGCAATAACTGTTGAACCAGAATCACGAGCCGCAATGTACTCAACCCCTGTTCCAACGATTGGAGATTCACTAGTTAAAAGAGGCACAGCTTGACGTTGCATGTTAGCACCCATTAACGCACGATGGGCATCATCATGTTCTAAGAATGGAATACAACTTGTAGTAATAGAGACAATCTGTGATGGAGCAACATCTATATAATTAACAAGTTCTTTTTTAACCATAACAGTTTCACCATTTAATCTGGCAACAACCTTATCATCTAAAATCCTACCATCATCACTCATGTTAATTGTAGCTGAAGAAATATAATAATCAGCCTCTTCATCAGCAGTTAAATATACAACTTCATCAGTAGCTACACAATCAATAACTTTACGATATGGAGTCATTAAAAATCCATATTCATTAACCTTAGCATAACTTGCAATTGAAGTAATAAGTCCGATATTTTGACCTTCCGGTGATTCAATTGGACAAATACGGCCATAATGTGATGAATTAACATCACGAACATCCATACTAGCACGATCACGAGCTAATCCTCCTGGTCCTAAAGATGATAAACGTCTTTTATCTGTTAATTCGGCAATTGGATTAACTTGTTCCATAAATTTAGAAAGTTGTGATGAGCCAAAGAATTCTTTTAAAGCCGCTGTAACAGGACGAATATTAATTAAAGTCTTAGGAGTTACGGTATCAAGCTCTTGAGTAGTCATTCTTTCACGAATAACACGTTCCATTCTTGACATACCAACAT
This sequence comes from uncultured Bacilli bacterium, assembly GCA_944359625.1. Taxonomy (GTDB): domain Bacteria; phylum Bacillota_I; class Bacilli_A; order RF39; family UBA660; genus CAG-605. The sequence continues at coordinate 12,067 of CALVSW010000010.1, forward strand.
TAAATTGTTTTTGAACAAGTTCTCCTACTTGTCTAACACGACGATTAGCTAAATTATCAATTTCATCATCATGCCCAATATCATCATGTAAATTTAAGTAATATGAAATTGAAGCATAAATATCAGAAATAGTTAAACGTTTAATATCAATACTTTGATCATTACCAATAATTTCAATAATTTTAGAGTCATCTTTTTTATCATACACTTTTACAGTTTGAACTTTATTATATTGATCAAGTTCTTCATTAATAGTAACTTCTTTTAAATTATATCCAGCTTGAAAAATTGGTTTTAATTTTTCTAAAACTTCTCTTGTAACTAAAGTCTTATCAGCAACAATAATATTACCATCACTGTCTTTAATATCTTCAGCAATCGTACAATCAATTAAACGATCTAATACATTTAATTTACGATTAAATTTATAACGTCCTACTTTTGCTAAATCATATCTAAATTTATCAAAGAATCTAGTAATTAATTGGTTTTTAGCACTATCTAAAGTAGCTGGTTCACCAGGACGCAACTTTTCATATATTTCAATTAAAGCTTCATCTGTATTCTTGGTATTATCCTTAGTTAAAGTATTTACAATATAACGGTTTTCACCAAAAACGCCAATTATATCTTCATCATTAGATAATCCTAAAGCTCTTAGGAAAGTAGTTATTGGTACTTTTCTTGTTCTATCTATACGAACATATAGGATATCTCTAGCATCAAGTTCATATTCTAACCAAGTTCCACGATTAGGAATTACTTCACTAGAAATTATATGACGTCCATTCTTATCTGTTTCTTTTACAAAATAAATAGAAGGACTACGTACTAATTGAGAAATAATAACTCTTTCAACGCCATTAATAATAAATGTACCAGCATCCGTCATCATTGGAATATCGCCTAAAAATATCTCTTGTTCTTTTACTTCTCCAGTTTCATGAATAAATACGCGTGCTTGTATTTTTAAAGGAGCAGCATAATTAACCATACGTTCTTTTGCTTCTTTAATTGAATATCTTGGTTCTTCAAAATGATATTCTCCAAATTCTAAAGAAATATTACCAGTAAAGCTTTCAACAGGAAATAACTCTTCTAAAGTTTCTTTAATTCCTTCATCTAAAAACCATTGATAGGATTTCTTTTGAATTTCTAACAAGTCTGTTAGTTCTAATGTGCTTTTAATTTTTGAAAATGTTCTTCTCTCAGCGTGGTCGCCAAATTTCTTTACCTTAAATGCCACTTGCATTCACCCCTATACCTAATATTTTTTTGTGCATTTTCTAAACACCGACAAGATATGATTTTATGTGAAATATCATTAAATGTCAATGCTTTTTGCTAAATACAATATATATTTTATTTCGTATTCTGCACTAGCTAAATTATCTTTGGTAATATCTTTCTATTACAATAGAATCTTTTATTAATTCTACCAAGCTTTTATTACCATTTTCCCTATAAATACTTTGATTCGTATTATAAAAGGTTTTATGCATCCACCTTATTTTTTGATATATGTCTAATGCCATGTGATAGCTAAAGCTTTCGCTTTAGCTAGCCATTAACACTAACCTTTGTCAAATGGAAGACCCCATTTTAAATAGCAAAAAAAGAACACAACTTACAACTAAACGATATAATAATTAATTAAAATTTCGTTAAATGTAAATTAGTGTTCCAAAAAAAATCACCAGTTTCTTTCCCATAAGACAAATGTATCTAAATTATATTATATATTTTTTTAAAATGCAAGTTTTTTTGTTGACAAAAATTAACTTTTTTTGTTATAATCAATTTGTGTTTAAAGAAATGGCGATGTAGCTCAGCTGGCTAGAGCATCCGGTTCATACCCGGCAGGTCGTGTGTTCGAATCACACCGTCGCTACCATTTAATAAATTAAACTAATTCAAAACGAATTAGTTTTTTTGTTTCCAACATTTTTTAACCTTTTACACTTTTCTTCCACGTATTTTCTTTTAATAAGAGTAACTATATTTTATATATTCTAAAATAAAATAAAAATACTTGGCAACTTAATTCTTTTGCGATATGATAATTATGTAATTGCCCAGTAGCCAAGTGGTAAGGCATCAGATTCTGACTCTGACATTTCGTGGGTTCGAACCCTACCTGGGCAGCCATAAGAAATATCCTGCGATAAGCAGTTTTTTTATTTCAAAATAAATAAGATTATATTATAATAGAATTGATATGGAGGAAATTTTATGACTAATAAAGAATTTGCCGATTTATTATTACCTAATGTTGAACATGACTGGCAATATTATGAATCACTTTATCCAGCTAGAAATTTAGAAAAAGGAGCAATGGTAACAAGATTTGCCCCTAGTCCAACGGGATTTGTTCATATGGGAAGCTTATATACTTCATTTGCAGCTTTACAACTTGCTCATCAAACTCATGGAATATGTTATTTAAGAATTGAAGATACTGATGGTAAAAGAACTGTAGAAAATGGTATTAAAGGTATAATTAATGATTTTAAAAATTTAAATATTAATTTTGATGAAGGTTGCGGTTTCGGTGGTAATTATGGACCATACGTTCAATCTGAAAGAAAAGATATTTACCAAGCTTATGCTAAAAAATTAATTGAAGAAGATTTAGCATATCCTTGTTTTTGTTCAAGTGAAGAATTAAATGATATTAGAAATTATCAAGAACATAAAAAATTGAGAATTGGTTATTATAAAAAATATGCTAAATGTCGTGATTTAAGCAAAGAAGAAGCTGTAAATAAAATTAAAAATGGAGAATCTTTTATAATTAGATTTAGATCACAAGGAAATTTTGATAATAAAATAATATTACATGATGCTATTAAAGGTGATATTGAAATGCCTGAAAATGATATTGATGATGTAATTATAAAAAGTGATGGCTTACCAACTTATCATTTTGCTCATGTAATTGATGATCATTTAATGCATACAACTCATGTAACAAGAGGTGATGAATGGATTTCCAGTTATCCAAAACATCATGAATTATTTAAACTTCTTAATTTTGAAGAACCAATTTATGCCCATATTGCACCAATTACTATTAAAGAAAATAATACTATTCGTAAACTTAGTAAAAGAAAAGATAAAGAAGCTGCAATTAGTTATTACCATAAATTAGGTATTCCTACAGAAGTAATAAGATTATATTTAGCTACTATTGAAAATTATGATTTTGAAGAATGGTATACAAATAATCCAACTCTTGGGATAAATGATTTTAAATTTGAATTTAGTAAGATGCCTATTGGTGGTACTTTATTTGACATTGAAAAATTATTAAGTATTTCTAAGATATATTTTAGTAGAATGAAAAATACTGAATTATATGAAAGATTATTAAATTATACTAAAGAATATGATGAAGAATTTTATAATATTTTAATAAATAATAAAGAATATGCTTTAAATGTATTAAATATTGAAAGAGATATTCCTCGTCCTAGAAAAGATATTGCATCATTATCTGATGTCAGAAAAGAATTTTGGTATATGTTTAATGAATTATTTGATAATAATAATGATTTATATGAAGATGTTAAAATATGTGATAAAAATATCATTATCAATTATATAAATAATATTTATGATATTAATGATAATGAAGATGTATGGTTTACTAAAGTAAAAGAATATGCTTGTAATAATGGTTATACTGCTGATAAAAAAGCATTTAAAGAAAATCCTGATAAATATATTGGAATGGTAGCTACTTTCTGTGCATTACTTCGTGTTATTATATGTAAAAAAAATATGAGTCCTAATATTTATTATTTAATTAAATATTTAGGAAAAGAAGAATTAATTAAACGTACTGAATTATTTTATAAAAAAATAAACAACTAACCTAAATGATTAGTTGTTTTTTAAAGCATTAATGCTAATTAACTATTGGTAGTCTGAACGGGATTTGAACCCGTACATATATGCTTGAGAGGCATACGTGTTAACCCTTTCACCATCAGACCAAAATAATAATGTCCTTAAAGACATTATTATTTTAGCATTATTTTAAAACTTTGACAAGATTTCTTAATATTCTAATTAACTTTTTCTAAATATTTTTTACTACACCAACGATTTTCTTCCTTACTAACTTTTGCCCAAGTACCATCTGTATCATAAACTTGTACTCTAGAGCCATTTTTAATAGTATTTAATACTTTTGATAAATAAAGTGATGGTTTATTACGAACATTTAACCCTTCTTTATCAGCCCCTATAACAACATAATAGATAGGACATTTATTAGATAAATACCTACTAAAAACCCATTCATTAGGACCTATTCTACTCCAACCATCTTTTTCTTCGTATACAATAACTTTAGTAGCTGTTGTAAGTAATTTACCTGTTTTTTTACCATTAGGACTTTCTCTTACATTAAGACCTTCATCATCCACATCATATACATACTTAATATTATCTCTATCAGGATTTATTTCATCATAATACTTTAATTCTTTACCATACTTTTCTTTAGTACTAGCATCAACTACCTGCCAAGGATAAACATAGCAATAATCAAAAACATTTAAATTAGCATCATGATAAAAATTAACATCAGGACTACTTAAACCGAAGTGTAAATGAGGGCCAGTAACTTTACCAGTAGCACCTTCTTTACCAATTATTTCTCCTAAACTAACTCTTTGTCCTTTTTTTACATAAACCTTACTAAGATGTCCATATTGAGAAATAATCCCATCATCATGCTTTATATAGATAACATTACCACCAGAATTTGGTTGCCAATCTATAACATGGACTACACCATCTTGGGCAGCACGTACATCTTGATAGATACCATTATTGGTAGCTAAATCAATTGCCTTACTATTATGAGGTCCTTGTGTAACCTTTATAAAATCAACTGGAAATATCATAAACTCTCCTTTCCAATTAATAACTAAATTATTAAAATGTACTATTTCATAATATATTATATGTTAATACCATAATAGTGTTACTCTTTGCCACCGGATATATGAATCGCTTAACTTATCTCTACCAAAATGGCTATTATTGGTCCATGTCGCCGCGCTATTTCAGCTCTGGCAGCTCTTCTGCTGACGAGTTCGGTCAGTACGCGGCTGGCTTTGCTAGCGGCGGCAGCTGGGTGACCGACGGCAATGGCTTGCGTCCGGTAATCAATCTGCAAGCTGATGGCACTAGTAAGAAGTAAATATAAAAAAGCATCGTTATTTTAACGTGCTTCTTCTTGGACTCTAGTTTCACGAATTACAGTTATTTTTATAGTTCCAGGATACTGCATCTCTGCCTCAATTTTATTTTTAATATCACGAGCTAATTTATAAGCTTTAGCATCATCGACATCTTCTGGTTTTACCATTACTCGTAAATCACGTCCTGCTTGCATAGCATAAGTTTTTTCTACACCCTCAAAAGAATTACCAATTTCTTCAAGTGCTTCTAAACGTTTAATATAATTTTCGACAGAATCATTACGAGCTCCAGGACGAGCTGCTGATAGGGTATCAGCAATCTGAACTAAGACTGCTATAACACTTTTTTGCTCAGTATCACCATGATGAGAGGCAATAGCATTAAGAACAACTTCATCTTCATGAAATTTCTTAGCTATATTTACACCTAATTCAACATGAGAACCTTCTATTTCATAATCAATAGCTTTTCCAATATCATGTAATAAACCGGCTCTTTTAGCTAAATTAATATTTTCACCTAATTCAGCAGCCATTAAACCACACAAATTAGCTACTTCAATTGAATGTTGTAGTGCATTTTGACCATAACTAGTTCGGAAATGAAGTTTACCTATTAATTTAATTAATTCTGGATCAAATTTATTTAATCCCAAATCATATACGGCATTATTTCCTAATTCAGTTATCTTGATATCCATATCATTAACAACTTTTTCATATATTTCTTCAATTCTTGTTGGATGAATTCTTCCATCTTTAATTAATGTTTCAATAGTTATTCTAGCAATCTCACGACGTAATGGATCAAATGAAGAAATAACTATTGTTTCAGGGGTATCATCAATTATTAAATCAACACCAGTGACTGCTTCAATTGAACGAATATTTCTTCCTTCTCTACCTATTAATCTACCCTTCATTTCATCATTTGGTAAATCAATAGTACTAATAGTCTGTTCACACGTAACATCCCCAGAATATCTTTGCATCGCATCAACAATTAAGTTTTTAGCTTTTTCATGAGCTAATAATCTAGCTTCATCTTCTTTATCTTTAACGTATTCTGCTATCTCTCTAGTCATCTCTTCTTCAACTTTTTTCATAATTAAATCATGAGCTTTTTCTTTAGATAGTTTACTAATACTTTCTAACTTTTCTGTTTCTTGCTTTAATAAATCATCCATTTTTAAATCTTTTTCTTGTAACTCTTTTTGTTTATTAACTAAATCATCATCTTTTTTATCCAAAAGAACAGAACGTGATTGTAACATTTCTTCACGTTTATCTAAATTACTTTCTCTTTGTAATAAACGTTCTTCAGTTTCTTTTAACTCACTTTTTCGTTCTTTTAATTCCCTATCAGTTTCTTGTTTTATACGATAAGTCTCTTCTTTAAAACTCATCATTGCATCAAGCTTTTTCTTTTCAGCTTCTTTAATAGCATCTTCTAACAATTTATTAGCTTTTTCTTCAATATTTTTTCGCTTGATAATATATAAAATACTAAATATAATTATTCCTAAAAAAGTTCCAATTAAAAGAGTTATTATGGATTCTAAATCAAATCCCATAAATTTCCTCCTTAAATAATAGAAATTAATCTATAATATAATTATAATTAATTTTAATAAAATTAGCAAGCAAATAAATTAATCAGAAGTTACTAAAGAAGAACCAGTATTCAAAACTAACCGAGCAAATTTCTTTAAAATTCTTCGTCTTCCTAAAGTCCCATCGACAGGAAGTGTATAAGTTTTTTTAGTAACTTTATCATACCCATACCATAAACTTACCGAGTATTCCTTAGTATATAAACACCCCCAGGTATCCATAATGGTAGATTCTGGTAAATTTAATCTTTCAATTACTTTATTATCAACTGTCGTAGTCCCAGTTTTACCGGCAGCTTCTGTCTTTCCTATATCTAATGTTCCTAATATTTTCTTACTGCCAACAGCATAAAGTAAAATATCATTTATATACTTAGCTGTTTTTTCACTACATACACGATGTTGCTCTATTTTTGGTACTATTTCTTCAGAAGTTGCCCGTAAAATAATTTTAGTATAAGAATAAGGTTTTATATATATACCACCACGAGCATAAGCACCATAGGCCGCTGATAATGTTAGAGGCGAAACTCCTTCAAAAGCCCCAATACTAGCAGATTCATATAAATTATCGCCATAGTCAATTCCAAAAGAATGAACATAATTAGCTATTAAATTCTTATCTACCTGTTGAAAAACTTTTAAAGCAGGAATATTGCGAGATTCTGCTAAAGCTTCTTTTAAAGTAATATATCCTTTATAATCACGATTAGCATTATATATTTCTGAACCATCTGTATAACTATAAGGAGCATCAAGAATTAAATCATTTGGAGTAGCATTAGTATATTCAAATAAAGGGCCATAATCCATAAAAGGTTTAATAGCGGAACCAGGTTGATTATTTATCATCGTTGCATAATTATATAATAATTGACCATTACGATTACGACCACTACCAATTGCTACGATTGAACCATCAATACTACTAGTTACAGCTAAACCAGCTTGAATAATATCATCTTTAAAATTATTAGGATTATTCATTACTTCATCAACAGCATCTTGGATTTTAGGATCTAAAGTTGTATAAATTACCATTGGTACATTATATGGTGATACTCCTAAATTAGAAATAACTTCTCTAACTACAGTATCAATAAATCCTTGATACTTATTAGTAATGACATGATTAGTTAATAAAGAAGAAACATCAACTTTTAATTCATCATCATATTGTTCTTTAGTAATATAACCATGTTTATACATTAAACTTAATACTTCATTTCTTCTTTGGGTAGCATTTTCAATACTATAATAAGGATCATCTATACCGGGAGCATTAAATAAACCGGCCAACAAGGCTGCTTCTGATAAAGTAATATCACGAACACTTTTACCAAAATAATTTTGACTAGCCATTTCAACGCCATAACTATTATTTCCTAAATATGGTGCATTAACATAAATTTCTAATATTTCTTCTTTGGATAAATGGGGTTCAATTTCAAATATTGCTAAATAAATATCCGTAAATTTACGAACAATTCCCTCTATTCCCTTAGCCTCTTTAGAAGTAAATGTATTTTTAGATAACTGCATCGTTATTGTAGATGCCCCACCAGCATTTTTATCACCCTTTAATTGCCCAATACTTGCTTTTAAAAAACGAAATAAATCAAAACCATTATGTTGAAAAAAGCGATTATCTTCAGTAGCTACAATAGCATCAATTAATACTTGGGGTAAATCATCATATTTAACTAGCTCACGGTTTTCATCTCCAAGTCTTGCTAGAACACCTTCATTTTTATCATAAATTATCGTAGCTTGTTTTTCATAAAATAAATTTTCATCATATGCAGGAGCATTTAGTTTTATATAATAAAAGAAAGATATTACAAAAAATAATAAAATTATAATTATAAATAAAATTATTATTAAAAAACGATGATGTTTTTTACGGCGAGGTTGTTTTACTACTCTCATAATATCCCCCTTTACACACCCTACTATTTTATCATAATATCTAAAAAAAGAAACTAGTTTTTAAATAGTTTCACCAAATTATATCTTTAATTTTTAAAATTAAAATGTTCACGTATTTGTTTTTCAATTTTTTCTCTAATATCCGGATTATTTTTTAAGAAAATCTTAACATTTTCTTTTCCCTGACCTATTTTTTCACCATTATAAGAATACCAAGCCCCACTTTTTTCAATAATATTGATATCAACTGCTAAATCAATTAATTCGCCATCTTTAGAAATACCTTCACCATACATTATATCAACAGAAGCACTCTTAAAAGGTGGGGCCACTTTATTTTTAACGACTTTAACATTAGTACGATTCCCAATAATGCGATCTCCATCTTTAATTTGTTCAGCACGACGAACATCTAGACGAATACTTGCATAAAATTTTAAAGCTCGGCCACCTGGAGTAGTTTCCGGATTTCCAAATAAAACGCCAACTTTTTCACGAAGCTGATTAATAAATATTGCCGTTGTTTTTGTTTTATTAATACTTCCAGATAATTTTCTTAAGGCTTGCGACATTAACCTAGCCTGTAATCCAATATGATTATCGCCCATTTCACCTTCTATTTCGGCTTGAGGTACTAAGGCAGCAACTGAATCTATTACAATAATATTAACAACCTCACTACGTACTAAAGCTTCACATATTTCTAAAGCCTGCTCACCAGTATCAGGTTGGGATAATAATAATTCATTAATATCAACTCCTAAATTCTTAGCATATACAGGATCAAGAGCATGCTCAGCATCAATAAAAGCTGCACGCCCACCACGTTTTTGAACCTCGGCGATGGCATGAAGAGCAAAAGTTGTTTTACCACTTGATTCTGGTCCATAAATTTCTATTATACGACCTTTAGGATATCCCCCAACACCTAAAGCAATATCTAATGCTAAACTACCTGTAGGAGTTACTTCAATATTTAAATGACTTGAATCTCCTAAACGCATAATTGAACCTTTGCCAAATTGCTTCTCAATATCTGCTAAAACACTATCTAGTACTTTATCCTTATCTTTTTCTATTGGTTTATTATTTATTTTCATTTTATAAGCCTTTCTAAGTAATTCTTCATTTCAAATTTAGTATATCTAATTAATAATAAATATTCAAGAATTTATCGCTTATTTTTATGCCAAAAAGAGCCAAAATAAATTAAACATAAACCAACTATAAAAAAGAAAAATTCAATACTAAAAAAAATAACTTTTAAATATACTACTAAAGATTTAGTTATAACTAGTAGATTTAAATTAATAAATGCATAACTAAAAAAGATACTAATCATTATTGAAGCAAAAATAATAAAAAACATAATATCACCATTAAAATTTATTTCTTTTTTAAAATTTTTATTATATAATTAGGTAGGTGATTTTTTATGGAGTTTATAAAATATGTAATCTTAGGAATTATTCAAGGGATTACAGAACCACTTCCAATATCTAGTAGTGGTCATTTATTAATTTTACGAGAATTATTTAATATCAATATCTTTAATGATTTAAATTTTGAAATTATTGCTAACTTTGGTTCCTTTTTAGCTATTTTGTTGATATTTTGGCAAGATATAATTCGTTTAATTACTAACTTCTTTAAATTTATCTTTACAAAAGATAAAGAAAAGAAAAAATATTTTGCTGATTTTAAATATTGCTTATTAATAGTTATTGGCTCTATTCCAGTTGGCATTATGGGATTAATTTTTAAAGATCAAATAGAAGCTGCTGCTTCTGTTAGAAAAGTAGGAATTGCTCTTATTATAACTGCTATAGCATTATTAATAGTTAAAAATACTAAAGGTACAAAAAAAGATTATGAAATCACTTATAAAGATGCAATATTTATTGGCTTATTTCAAATGATTGCTCTATTTCCTGGGTTATCACGTAGTGGTATGACATTAGTTGGTTGTTTATTATGTGGACTTAGTCGTGAATCATCATTAAAATATGCTTTTATGTTATACTTTCCCGTATCAGCAGCATCATTTGGATTAAGCGCTATTGATATAGCTCAAACTGGTATAGATTCAAACTTAATCTTAAGTTATGGATTTGCCGCTATTGCAGCATTTATATTTACCTATTTTACTTATGGATGGTTATCTAATATGGTTAAAAATGGTAAACTATGGAAATTTTCAATATATTGTATTATAGTAGCTACATTTGTATTAATATATTTTCGTTAAAAAAGTTGTTTAGCAATGCTTGACAACTTTTTCTTTTGCCACCGGATATATGAATCGCTTAACTTATCTCTACCAAAATGGCTATTATTGGTCCATGTCGCCGTCCTATTTCGACTCTGGCGCTTCGGCTGCTTATGGGTTCAGTCAGAGCACGGCTGGCGATGCTTTCGGCTACGTCTATGTGACCAGCGACATTGGCTTGCGTCCGGTAATCAATCTGCAATCTGATGTCACAATAAGTAAAAGATAATTAAATTTATATTAATATTTTATACTGAATTTTAAAATTAGAAATGGTAAAATATTTATAGATGTATTTTTCATCTAGGGATAATCTACATTTGATACAGGCACATGTCGCCGAACAATTTCAACTCTGGCAACTCTGCTGCTAACGAGTTCCGTCAGAACGCGACTGGTAATGCTAACAACGACTGGGTGACCAACACCAATGGCTTGCGTCCGGATTCCTACTACGATTAGTAATACTAATGTACTGAGAATAGATGATTATGGTTATCTGTTAGAAGAAGTAGTAAGTATATAAAAATATACTTATTGTAATCTAATTACAGATTGGAAACGAGATTATTCCTTGGTAATTTACCAGAACAAAAATACAGATGTTAAAAACTACTATAAGTATTTTAAGACTATAAACTGTATTAGATAAAGCAGAATTTATTCCTGTTTTTTTATTTGCCACCGGATATATGAATCGCTTAACTTATCTCTACCAAAATGGCTATTATTGGTCCATGTCGCCGTTCAGTTTCTACTCTAGCGCCTCTTCTGCTCTCGGGTTCAATCAGTACGCGACTGGCTATGCTGTCGACTACTGGGTGACCAACGGCAATGGCTTGCGTCCGGTAATCAATCTGCAATATTAGGATTAGTTAAAGCTAATTTTTTAGTTGATTTATCTAGTTGTGAAGATATTTCTGGTCTACTACTTAAATCATTTAGATAATCTTTAGCTTTCTGTAATAAAACTTGATTAATTGTTTTTCTAATGCCATTATCAAATGTATATATACTATTCTTATTAATATCAACTGAAATTATAGTATGTAAATTATTTTCATAACTCTTTTTATAATAATTATATGAACAACTTATTATCTTTTTTTCTTTAGCTACCTCTAATGGTATTAATACTTCTTTACCATTATCAAGATATATAACAATATTATTTAATGTATCGATTTTAACATTTTCATATAAAGATGTTGGATAATAATAAACTACCATAACATAATCAGGATTATTATAAGTTTCAACTGGTTCAGGTAAATCTGGTATTTCTTCTGAAAAATTAATAAAAAAACATGGTTCTAAGGCATTATTATCTGTTATACTTGCACGATAATAAATATAAAAATTATCATAATTATTACGTAAGAAATAGCTTCCATTTGTATTTAATCTATCATTTAAATAACCTTTATTACAATATAAATTAGAATATAAACAGAACATATATTCACTACTTGTTAACTCTTTACCATACTTATTAAAATACATTTTTGTTAAATAAGAATCAATTTCTGAATAATTAAAATTACCATCTTCATTTTTATTTAATAAATTTAAAAAAACTAGTTACTTCATTTTCATTATCTAAATACTTTTTTATATTTTCTATTAAAGAAGAAGGATCATTACCATAAACACATTCCATTATAGGTTCTTTGCCAATAATTTCGATAAGTACTTTTGTTCTTATTTTTAATTCTGTATAAGAATTATTTATCGGAGTAAAATATTCATCTGTTATAATACTAGCTATTCCTTCATTTAAAAATCTATAATCAAAATTAGCCATTAAAAGATGAGAGTACTCATGACCTACTAAACCTTTATAAGGTACTATATCAAGAAAATATTCATTTAATTTTTCTTCATCATAATCATAAATATATAATTTATTACCTAAAGAATAATAACCTAATTCTATAGAGTTTGTATTAATACCAATATTATCAATAGGTACAATTTCTAAATTATTTAAACGATATAAAGTTGTAAAGTCCATATGAGTACCTTGAATATATTTAATAATATCATTTAAAAATTCTTCATTGCATAAAAATTCTTTTTCTTCTTTAGTTAAATTTTTAGAACTATTTATTAAACTTTCTATTTTAGGTATAGTAATATCTGAATAAAAATCTTTTAATATTTCTCCTGGAAGACTCTTTCTTAAAGATAAAGCAATACCTAATTTTAATGAAAATACTAAAATAGTTGCCAACGTAAAAGAAGTTGCAACACTAGCTATTATATCAAAAGAATCATCAATAAGCTTTTTATATTGCCATAATTTTGGTTTATCTCCTTCAAAATTTATATAGATTAATTTTTTATTTGTTTTATCATACATTATAATATTTTTCATCATTATCCCCTGAATCTATTTCTTCTAAATTTACCCCATTAATTGCTTGAAATCTTTTGCTTATTTTATCTGTTGTAATATTAATATCTTTTACATCTTTAGTAACAGTATCAATACTTCTAGATAATTTATCCCATCTTAATTTATATTTATCAAATTCAATACTTAACTTATTTAATTCATTATGAATCACTTTAGCATACTTATCTCTTTCGATATTTTTTAATATCATACTAATTACTGATAAAGTACTCATTAAAGTAGTAGGAGAAGTTATCCATACTTTTTTTTGATATGCATAATTAAGTAAATCATTATGATAAGCATTTATTTCAGCAAATATAGCTTCTGCCGGTAAAAACATAATTGCTTGATTAGAAGTTTCCCCATCTATTATATACTTATTACTAATCGCGTCAATATGTTTTTTAACATCATTTTTAAATAATCTTGTATACATTTCTCTTTCACTATTACTTAAATTCTTATCTGTCATCTTTTGATAATTTTCTAAAGGAAATTTAGAATCAATCGCAATTGTTCCTAAAGGTTGTGGTGCATAAATTATAGCATCAGCAATATAACCATTACTCATTTTATGTTGAATATCATATATTTTCTTATTATTTTCACCAAAAACATTAACTAAAATATAATTTAAATTTACTTCCCCAAATATTCCTCTTGTTTTTTTATCAGTAAGAATACTTTGTAAAGATACTATATCCGTACTTAAGTTATCAATCTTTTTTTGAGCTTCATCTATTTTACTTAATCTTTCTAAAATATTATTAAATGTCTTATTAGTTTTTTCAAAGTTAACATCTATTCTTTCATTAACTCTATCGTTAATACGAATTAAATTCTCAGTAATAGTTTTATTTAATTTTTCAATATCATTAGTTAATGATTTACCAAAATCATACTTAAAATCACCAATATCTTTGGTAACACTAGTTTCTAATTTACCTAAATTAGTTATAATATCTGTATTACTACTTTTATTTTTACTTATTTTTATAATTAAATATATATTTAAAATAAATAAAATAATTAATAAAAATATAATTACTATTTCCATAATACTTACCACCTTATATATTTTAATTCATTAAAAAATAAGATAAATTACATCTTATTAATTACATGTTCCTTCTTTGACATATGCTCGATATTCATCTAAACCATTATCAGGATTAACATAACGATATATAACAATCTTGCCATTATCATCACAAGAATTAGATTTATTTTCAAAATAACCATTATTTTTTAAATCTGATACTAAAATAGTTAATCGACATTCACCAGCATCTGTATCACTTGTTACTTCATAACCTGCTTGACATTTAGCAAGGCGAATATTTTCTGCTTTAGCATAAGATACCGCAACATCACGCAAATTACCTTCTTCAATACGTGCTTTTTCTGCACGTGAACGCTTAATAATTCCATTAGCAGATATTCCTACCATTGTTAATAAAACACCCATAACAACAATAACTCCTAATAATTCAACTAAAGTAAAACCTTTTTTATTCATATACTCCACCTCTATTGTAGTATATCATAACTACTAGACAAAAATAAATAATTTTGCTATAATTTATTTACGGTTTTTACTTTAGATATGTGAGGTTATATATGAAGAATGAAGACTCTGCAACTATTGTAGTTGCACTTGGCGGCTTAGGAGAAGTCGGCAAAAATATGTATGCTTTTATGCATAAAAATGAATTATATATTATAGATGCTGGTGTAATGTTTCCAGAAGATGATTTATTAGGTGTTGATTATGTTATTCAAGACACTACTTTTCTTAAAGAAAATGAAGATAAAATAAAAGGATTAATTATTACTCATGGTCATGAAGATCATATTGGGGGTATTTCCTTTTTATTACAAAGTGTTAATATACCTAAAATATATGCTCCTAAAATTGCTATAGATTTAATAAATAAAAAACTAGAAGACCGTAATATAGCATATAAGGACATGGTAGTCATAAATGAAGATTATGAGATAAAATCAAAATATTTTCGTATTGAATTTATATGTACTACCCACTCTATTCCTGATAGTTATGCAATTTGTTTGCATACACCTAATGGAACAATATTTGAAACTGGAGATTTTAAATTTGATTTAACTCCGATTGGGCCAATGGCAAATATTCATAAAATGGCTAAAATCGGTAGCGAAGGTGTTAAATTATTAATGTCTGATTCAACTAATTCATTATCTGAAGGATTTTCCAAAAGTGAATCAGCAGTCGATGAAGCCTTAACAGATATTATTAGTAACCATAATGGCCGTGTTATTATTGCCACATTTGCATCTAATATATATAGATTAAAACATATTATTGAATCATGCCAACATAATAATCGTAAGATAATTATATTTGGTCGTTCAATGGAAAATGCTGTTAATATAGCATTAAATAATAATTTAATTACCGATAAATCTGTATTTATAGATGCTAATCAAGCTAAAGATTTAAAACATAATGAAGTATGTATTTTGTGTACTGGTACTCAAGGAGAACCATTAGCAGCTTTATCAAGAATAGCAAATGGAACTCATAAACAAATATCTTTATTACCAGATGACTTAGTAGTATTTTCATCAAGTGCTATTCCTGGTAATGCATCAAGTATTAATAAAGTTATTAATAAACTTTATTTAAAAGGTGTTAAAGTATTTACTAATCAAGAATTATCAGATATTCATACATCAGGACATGCTAAACAAGAAGAACAAAAATTAATGTTAAGATTAATTAAACCAGAGTATTTTATGCCTATGCATGGAGAATATCGTATGTTAAAAGAACATGCTAATACTGCTATTCAGTGTGGTGTTAAAAAAGAAAATTGTTTTATTTTAAATAATGGTGATACTTTAATCTTAGATAAAAATGGTGTTCATAAAGGAGATACAATTCAAGCTGGTGATGTATATGTTGATGGTTCAAGAATTGGTGATGTAAGCTCTGTTGTTATAAAAGATCGTAAATTAATGAGTCGTGATGGTATTTTAGTTACTATACTTAATATTAATCCAGTTACAAGAAAATTGCTTATTAAACCTAATGTAACTACTAGAGGTTTTGTTTTAGTAAATGAAAATACAGAATTAATTCAAGCAATTGAAAAAAAGATTTTTGAAATAGTTATTACTTATTTAAATAATAATCCATATAACTATGTAGATTTAAGAAATACCGTAATATTAGAACTTCATCCATTTATTAATAACTTAACTGGACGAAGACCAATTATATTACCAGTAATTATGGAAGTTAAAAAATAATGTTATTAAAAAACTTGCTTTAAATTATCAAAAGCAAGTTTTTTTATGTAACAAATTATTTAGTTAATTTTCTTTGGCGTATAGTAGTTTGCTCACGCTTTTGTTGTTCTAACAATGACACATACTCGCTATCCAAATATGGCACTCTCTCTAAATAGCTTAAAAATTCCCCATAAATTTTTAATATTTGATAATTGTTCTTCATATTAATATTTTCTTCCAAATATTTTCGAAAGTTCCTGATAAACTCAGCATCTTTTTCTAAAAGCGTTTGCGCAATATTTGTTGATGAAGCTAAATTATGATATGGTAAATTTTCTTCATAATTTGCTTTAGATTCAGCAAATTTTTGCCCCCACTCATTATCAGTACTTAAATTTAACGAATCCATTACTGCTTGCAATTTCGTAAAATCAATACTATCTATTTCATTAGCAATTTTAGAAAGATATTCAGCCGATTCAGGACATTTATTTAAGGAAAAGCCCTCTAGTAATAAATTTATTTTATCAGAGCTTAAACTCATATATCTAGTTAAAATATAATTATAAATTTGCTTAGGTTTGGCATTTTTAATAAATATATTAAATAATTCTAAATCAAATTCAGGATAAATAAGACAAAAATCACATATATAATCTTTATTTTTACATTTAATAAAATATTTTTTTAAAATATTTAATATATCAATTGATAATTTATCCGCAAAAATATTTGTTATTTCATAAATATAATCAATATTTTGCTTTTCTATTATCTTTAATGCGATAGTATCATAGCCAATTATTTTAAAAGCCTCTTTTATATCATCGGATGACCAAATATATATTCTTTTTACAAAATATAATATTTCTTCAGCGCCATATTTAGCCAATATAAATTTTCCTAATTTTACAATCGTATTTATAGAATCCTCTTTTTTTATATAAGTACAGTTTGACTTATAGTATAGATATTCAGAAAATAGCTCAACATCAAGACATTTAGCAAAAAATAATTCTTCAAATCTATCTATATCTTTCTGTTTAGCAGGGTACATAGAATCAGCATAATCAAATGGACAATCAATACATATTGAGGGCAAAGCTCTAACATGATGTTTTTCTTTATATGCTGCAAAACTAGAAGCATTTGCAACATAACCAAGAATAAAATTTATAAAAAAATAAACTACCCCACTATTATCAATTTTATTACATTCTTTTAATTTATTTTCAACTATATCAATCAAACTATTATCTATCTTTGTAACATAAGCCCTTCCAGCGTTGCCATATATATGTGTAATATAATTTACATCATCTGAAAAAAAAGTATCAAATTTCATAGATAAAGCATTTAAATCTGCTATTTCAAAATATTTTTCAGTTATATTGGGTTGATCGCTAAACGTTTTGTAAAATAAGTTGGCATCTTTTGCTGTTACATTATCGAAAATTATAGAACAAATTTGATGATAGAAATCAGAATAATATTTTCTTGCTGTTGAAGGTTCATACCCATAATATATTTCACCATAAAGATTAAGCAGTACAGAAATATCTTTTAAAGAAATTAAATAAGATATTATTATAGCACCAAAATCCCAATCTTGCTTTTCGTGAATTACATATCTAAAAACAGAAAATAAACCAGGTGCATTTTTGGCATTATTTAAATAAGTAGCAATATCTTTATAATAACTATCAAAAATTTTAAGACAAATCTCATAATACTCACTAGCAATTAAAATTAAAATCATGTCATCATGATGAAGATTTTCGACCTTTTCTTTAATCCTTAATAAACTTTCTGTATCATTATTTTCTGCATAATATTTTATAGCATCAGAAATTAAAATCTTATTTTTAGGATTTTTATAATCAAGGGTACATATTTTATCTAATACGAATATATTTACATTATTTTCCATTTAATATCGAGTATAAAACTCGTTTTCACCTCATAAATATATTCTAAAACAATTATATTTAAATCTAAAATATAAATAAGTTATAAGGTTATAATTAATTGTTATAATTAACCAAAGTGTATTAAATAGTTTCTAACTAATTATTAAAAAACCAGCTTCATACTAGTTTTTTATTTATCTTTTATTTATATAATCTTTATTAGTCATTAATCTTGGTTTAATAACTAAACTATCAGTATCAGTTATATTCTTATTAAAAGTTTCAAAGTTATAACCATATTCATTAAATACATCAGTATATTTCTTTTCTTTAGCATCTTTATATATAAAATTTCTAGTTTTATACATGCTACTTATTCTACTCATATTACCACCTAGTAATATTATGTAAAAAAATACTGATATTATGTATTATAAAATATCTTCATATTCTTTATCTCTTTGATGAGGGTTTATCTTAATTACTTGAGAAGTTTTAATAGCATTATAAATCATATCTTGGTAAGGTATTAATTTTTCATATTCTTCACATTTTCTTATATCAGGATTAATTACCGGATGTTTAGGTACGAATATTGTACAACAATCTTCAAAAGGTAAAATACTTGTATTATATGTATCTATTTTATTAGCTAAATTAATTATTTCTAATTTATCAAAACAAGCAACTGGTCTAATTACTGGTATATCAACAACTTTATTAATAGCATTCATACTAGTTAGTGTTTGACTAGCTACTTGACCAATTGATTCCCCATTAATAATTATTTTACAATTATTTCTTTTACATAATATTTCACTTATACGATACATCATTCTTCGCATAATAGTTATTAGATAATTATTAGGAATCTCTTTATAAATAGTTTCTTCTATCTCGGTAAAATTGATAATATGGACTTTTATTTCTGTATTATAAATAGCTAATTTTCTGGCTAATTCTAAAACTTTATTTTTAGCTTCTAAAGAAGTATGAGGCGGAGCTTCAAAATAAACACACTCAATTTTAATTCCCCTTTTCATAGCTAAATATCCAGCAACTGGCGAATCAATTCCCCCACTTAACATTAATAACCCCTTACCTAAAGTAGAAACAGGATAACCCCCAATTCCCATTATATCTTCAAAATAAATATAAGCATCATCTTTACGTATTTCAATATTTAAAAATAAATCAGGATTATGAACATCTACCTTAATACCTTTAATATTCTTTAATAAATATGCTCCTATCTTTTTAGATACTTCCATACTATTTAAAGGATAAGACTTATTACTTCTTTTAGTAATAACTTTAAATGTATTAAATTCTTTATCTTTTAATAATTCTAAGGATGATTTACTTATTGTATCCATATTATTATCTATTTTATAACCAATAGTAAATTTATGAATACCAAATACATTTTTTAAACGTTTAATAACTTCTTCAAGATTATTTGAATAAATAAACATTCTTGTTTTATCATAAGTTATATTATAATCTAGATTATCTAAACTACTAATAATATTATTTTTTAATACTTTTATAAAATAATTAATATTATCTTTCTTAGTAGATAATTCTCCATATTTTATAATAATTACTTTATCCATTTGCAATCACCTAACTTATATTATCAAAAAAAGTTGTAATTATCTACAACTTTTTTCCCATCTAGCATAAATACCACAAGGTAATATTAAATTAGAATTAACCATAGGTAAGCCTAATTCATCAGATATTATATTACCTTTTGGCAAACAAATCTTTAATATATTTTCTAAAACACTCATTGATAAACCAGTAGTATAAGAATTTATTAAAAACATAATTGGATTATCAGATAATAATTTACTACATAAATTAACTAATTCATATAAATCTTTTTCAATATCCCATACTTGCCCATTTGCTCCTCTACCAAATGAAGGAGGATCCATTAAAATAATATCGTATTTATTTCCACGTCTTATTTCTCTTTCAACAAACTTTTTACAATCATCAACGATAAAACGAATAGGTTTATCTTCTAAACCTGATGATTTTACATTTTCTTTAGCCCATTCAACCATACCACGAGATGAATCAACATGGCATACACTGGCACCTGCACTTAAAGCAGCAACTGATGCTGCTCCAGTATAAGCAAATAAATTTAATACTTTGACATTTCTTTTAGCATCTTTAATTTTTTCTTGAATTAGATTCCAATTATAAGCTTGTTCAGGAAATAAACCAGTGTGTTTAAAACCCATTAATTTTAAATTAAAAACTAATTCATGATAATGTATTTGCCAAGTACTAGGTATTTTACTATTATTTATCGTCCATGATCCCCCACCTTTATTACTCCTATTATAAGTAGCATCAATATTATATTTTTTATCACTTATCTTAGGCCATATTATTTGGGGATCTGGACGTGATAATATTATATTATTCCACTTTTCTATCTTTTTACCATCATACATATCAAGAATTTGATATTCATTAAAATCTCTTATAACTTGCATACTTTCTCCTTGTATAATTATCCTAATTATAAGTTAAATAATTGTCAAGATAATCTTTTAAAAATAAATATAAACCATTTTTATCATTAGTTCCAATTACCCCAGTAACAGAATCTTTTAAATCTTTAGTAGAATTCCCCATAGCATAAGAATATTCACAGACATAAGTCATTGATATATCATTATTAGAATCGCCTACACATAAAGAATTGTTTTTAGTAATTCCTAAATAATCTTGGACTTCTAAAATACCATTTCCTTTAGATACATAAAAAGAAGCTACATCATGAAAATATAATTCATCTTTATTATATTTTTTATTTACTAATGATTTAGAAGAATTAACTATTTTAACATTAGGAATTTTATCTAAAAATAATGATTCTATTATTTGCATTCTTTCATAATTATTAGAAGTAATAGTAACACTATTTACTTTTAAAGGAATATCTTCTTTATTTATAATTTCCATATTACTTGTTAAAGTATGGGCTACTAATTTACAATTATGTTCACTACAATATTTATATATTTTTAATAAATCTTGTTTTCTTAAAGTTTTATTTAATATTAATTTATTTTTTTCTAAATCATAAACAACAGCACCATTATTACAAATAATAATATCTTTTATACCTATTTTTTTAGAAATATCTTTAGTATATAAAAAATTACGACCAGTAGTAATAATAACTCTCATTTTTCTTTTTTTTAATTCTTTTAAAACATTAATTAAAGAAGAGCTAATAAAACCATTTTTATCTGTCATCGTTCCATCTATATCTAAAAATATAGCTTTGACATCTTTCATTATACCACCAGTTTTATTATACTCTTCTTTATAAAATTTTACATTTAATATACAAAAAGCATATGTAAATTATTGTCAAACTATTTATCATCTAATTTAACACTAACTAATTTCGAAACACCTTCTTCTTGCATAGTAATACCATACAAGGCATCAGCATATTCCATTGTTTTCTTTTTATGGGTAATTATAATAAATTGCGATTTATCTTTCTTTGTTTCTAAATACTTACCAAATATATCAACATTAGCTTCATCTAAAGCCGCTTCTACTTCATCTAAAATAACAAAGGGTACGGTTTTAACATTTAAGATACTAAATAATAATGATATAGCCGTTAAAGCTCTTTCACCACCAGAAAAAGCAATAGTGCTATTTAACTTTTTACCTGGTGGTTGGGCTAATATTTCAATACCTGTTTCTAATAAATTATTAGGATCTGTTAATTCTAAGTGAGCATTACCTCCTCTAAATAAAGTAGTAAATACTTTTTTAAATTCTTCATTAATCTTATTAAAAGTGCTAATAAATTTAGATTCCATAATACTATCCATTTCACTAATAGCTTTATTTAAAGAATTCATTGAAGAAGTAATATCTTCTTTTTGATTACTTAAAAATTCATATCTTGTATTTAATCTTTCATATTCACTAATAGAACCAATATTTACTTCTCCTAATTCTTTAATTAAAGATTTTAATTTACTAACTTGTAAGCGACTAGTATCTACATCAATATTTATATCTACATTACCAATAGCACCTTCATAAGTCATATTATAATCTTCATTTAAAGTTAATAAATAACTATCTAATTTAACATCTAATTTACCTAAAGTAACTTCAATACTATTTAATTCACTTTGATACTTATTATAATTAGAATTAATTTTTTTATTTTCTAATTCTAATGTTGATATTTCTAATTTATAATCATTTAAATCATTCTTTAACTTATTTAATTCATTATTTAATATATCTTTATTAGTATTTAATTTATAATACGTATTAATAACATTTTCTAATTCTTTATCTAAAGAATTATTAAGTTTACTATCAATTGAACTCAATTCATCTTGAATACTTTTATAATTATTTAATAATTCATTTAAATTAATATTCTTACGATTTATTATTTCTTGATACTCAATAACTTCTTTTTGATATTCATTACTTTTAGAAGTTAAATTAGCTTCTTTACTATTTAATTCACTTAATTTATTTTCAATACTTTTTATTTCTTCTTCTAAATTTACTTTTAACTTTTCTAAATTATTTAATTTATATTTATCATCAAGATTACTATCTTTATTCTTATTTATACCACCAGTTAAAGCTCCACCAGTTAAAGAAATATCTCCTTCTAAAGTTACTATACGATACCTATAATTAATCTTTTTAGCAATAATATTTAAAGTATCAATATTATCTACTACGATTATATTACCTAATTGATTTTTAATAATATTACTATATATACTATCATAACTTACTAAATTACTAGCAATATCAATATAACCTTTTATACTCTTAATACTATTTAAAATATTATCTTCAATAAATCTTTCTTTAATAATATTTAAAGGAAAGAAAGTAGCTCTTCCTAATCTATTATCTTTTAAATATTTAATAGCATTTTTAGCACTAATTTCATTATCAACAACAATAACATTTTTATTAGTACCTAATACAGTATCAATAGCAGTAATATATTCTTCTTTAACATCTATTATTTTACCAATAGTACTATGAATACCTTTTAAACGAGGATTATTTAAAATTGATTTTACTCCTAGAGGTAAGAAAGTATTATTCATAATATTATCATTTATAATATCTATTTTATTTTTAGTATCTAATAAACTTTTATTCTTAATATTATATTCATTATTATAAGTAAATCTTTCTTTTCTAATACTTAATAATTCATTTTCTATTTCTTCATATTTATTTTTACAATTATTTAAATAATCTTTATTATCTTTAATACTTTGTTCTAATACTTTAATATCTTTATCTAATTTTAAAGAATCTTCTTTTAAAGATATAATATTATTATTTAAAGTATTATTATCTACTTCATATTTTTTTCTTTCACTTATTAATTGTTTTTTAGCATTAGTATCTGATAATTCTTTTTCTAATTTAATTAATTCTTCATTCTTATTACTTATTTCTTCTTCTATCTTTAAACATTTTAATTTTAAATTTTCTAACTTAGCTATATCTTTATTATTATTAAAAGATATTTCTTCTAAAGATTTTCTTAACTCATCAGCATGCGCTTTTAACTTAGTATAATTATCATTTAAATCTTTTATTTCACATACTATTAAAGATACTTCAATATTTTCTAAATCTTTTTTATAATCTAAATACTTTTTAGCTTTAATACTTTGTTCTTTTAAAGGTTCTAAAGTAGTATTTAATTCATTAATTAATAAATCTACTCTTTCTAAATTTTCATTAGCTTTTTCTAATTTACGTAGTGATTCTTCTTTATGTTTTTTATACTTTAATACACCCGATGCTTCTTCAAAAATAATTCTTCTTGATTCTGGTTTAGAATTAACTATTTCATCTACAGAACCTTGAGAAATTATATTATAAGATTCTTTAGAAGCTCCACTATCAATAAATAACTCAGTAATATCTTTTAAACGAACCTTTACATTATTTAAATAATATTCGTTTTCACCAGTACGATAAACAACTCTTTTTACTTCAATTTCATTAAATTCACTATTTAAATAATGATCAGTATTATCAAATATTAAAGATACACTTGCCCTATTCATCGCATTACGCGATTTAGAACCAGAAAAGATAATATCACTCATAGAACCAGTTCCACGTAATGTTTTAACTGATTGTTCTCCTAATACCCATCTTACAGCATCTACGATATTACTTTTACCACTACCATTTGGTCCAACAATACAAGTTATACCCTTATCTAAATTAAGTTCAATTTTAGAAGCAAATGATTTAAAACCATTTGCTTTAATACCTTTTAAATACATAATTTATACTCAACTCCAATTTATTTTGCTTGTTTATTAAAAGCATCTTTGGCAGCTTCTTGTTCTGCTTCTTTCTTTGATTTACCAGTACCACGACCAAATATTACATCATCAATACGGACTTCTACGGTAAAAAGTCGATCATGGGCTGGACCAGTTTCGGATACAACTACATATTCTAAAGTTTTCTTATTCATTTGGGTTAATTCTTGTAAAGCACTCTTATAATCACTTAAATAAACTTCATTTTTTTTAATATGAGGAATAACTACTTGATAAATATATTTTTTAGCAACTTCAAAACCTTTATCTAAATAGATACAACCTAATATAGCTTCAAATATATCAGCAATAATCGTTTCATTTATATCATTTAATTGACCATGACCTACTCTAATATAAGATATATAACCTATTTCTTTAGCATATCTATATAAAGCTTCTTCACATACATAAGATGCTCTTTTCTTAGTCATACCACCTTCTTTTAAATGATCATTTAAATATAAGTATTCACTAATAATAAGTTGTAAGACAGCATCACCTAAAAATTCTAAACGTTCATAAGAATTACAATTATGTTCATTAGCATAACTAGTATGTGTTAAAGCTTCTAATAATAAATCTTTATTAGTAATATTTATATTATATTTATCTAAAAAATTCATAAGACATCTCTTTCCTATTAATTACTAACTAAATTATATCAAAAAATCCCTTATTTATAAACTAAAATAAGGGAATATATATTATAATTCATAATAACTTTTAATCTCCTTTAATAAATTAAGAGCATCTTCTTTTGATAATTCATCAATATTAATATTTTTTAATTCTTTAATAACATCAATATCTTGTATTTCATCTATAACTTCAACGTCTAATTTTAAATTCTTAAATACCCTTAAATAATCATCTAATCTCTCAACAGGAAAGCCACATTTATTATATTCATTACTAAATTTAGTAATTTTTAAAACCATATAATTATTAATAGTATTAACATCTTCTCCTATAAATATATAAAATTTACCTACTTTAAATAAATATAACTTATCTTTATTCTTACTTTTTAACCTATTATATTCTCTAACTATCTTTGACACTATTACACCCTATTCCATTACTAATTTACCTTTATTTACCAATTATTGTCAATACTTATTTTCAAAAAAAATGTTTGGCTTCTTTATCTAAAGAAGCCAAACATTTTTCCAAACCTGTCTTGGTTTTCTTCTCGTAAATTATTTTTTTCTTAACATTTTATTATTTTTCCTCGTCAAATGGGTATTTCTGTGCAAATGTGCAGAATAGCTGTTTCACAGCTATTCGGAAGACAACACAACCCGGAACGAATTGTAGGAATACGCATCACCACTGTAGTCGTTGAAGTAGAAGACCCCCGCATAAGAGCCATCGCTGTAGTAGCCACCGCGTAGGAACCACGGCTCAGACGAATTGACAAAGTACGCGTAATCGCCATTCCATCCCTGCGTTTCCTTAGTAGCATCACCTAACTTACCATTAGATATTGATGAACCAGTATATACATCATAATACTTACTATCAATACTACCAAAATCGATTCCAGAAGAACCAACGGTTTTATTGTTATTTCCCATGACGTACTCCCAGGCTCCACCACTCATATCATATATTCCATAGATGTTACCAGTAGTAGAGGCATTCACACCAGTTGATGTATTCCAAGCATTACAAGTGGTACTATCTGCTGCTGATACACTATCTCCAGCACATCCAGTAGTGTAATTATTATTTGGATTTATCCACACTTCACATTCAGATGAAGTACATGAACCAGATGCTTCGTATCTCCCATACTTAGAATTAGTAAGATAAGCTACCGCACCCCATTCCATATTCTTCATCATATGAGTATCGACTTCAGATGCAGATAAACCATATTTAGCATTTGTTTCAATGGCACGGGAAGCATTGAACATATCGCCTATTGTTATATCTCGTAAGCTAGACACATTTGGTATTATCTTAACATCAGATGTTGAATTACTTGATTCAAACTTACCAACCCAAATTCCATTTAATTCGGTTGTACCAAAAGTGAATGCTGGGTGGGTTAACCATTCACTATTTTGGCTACCACTTGATTTCGAAGTTGTAGAATTTTCAAATTCAACTTCAATCATCTGTGCAGATGTAGTTGCTCCACTAACATTAAATAACTTATACTTATACCTTGGTATCCATACATACATCTGTAAAACATCGGAAATACTAACTGGTGTTCCTGATTTAAAAGAACCATCATCATTTATATATTTTGCTTTTGTTGTAGTATTACTTTGATCTATAAGTATTGCATTTGCCCACTCATGATTATCATAGTTATACCATTCACTACTTATATCAGCAACAACAATATCATTGTTATTACTACTATCATAAGTAACTGGAATTAAACCAGCATATAGTTCTGGAACTGATGCAGCACTACCATCAAGATATAGGTCTTTTCTAGTAGTAAAACTTACACTACATCTAGTACCTGTTTGAGTAGCATTATAGATTGTTATTGCCCAGTTATCATAATCCCAGGTAGCATTAGCACCCTTATCACAAGTTATTGATACATCATAATTACCTTTTTCAGGTATCGTATTAGTTTCTTGTCCATCTACAAAGTAAGCTAAATAACTATCATCTATGGGAGTAACTTTAGGTTTATTATAGTTGTCAATAATTGTTAAACTTATTAAAGATATACTTATTATTAAAGAAGTTATTAAAATTATTATATACTTTTTCATATCTTATCCTCTCAATTATATTTTAGCATTAATTATTTACTATAGTCAATGTTTACTTATAAAAAAATATATAGTAAAATATTAGTGATGGAAGATGAAATATATTATTATTAAATTAATTAAGTTATATCAATTAATACCTATTAATAGTCATTATCATTGTCGTTTCTATCCTACTTGTTCTAATTATATGATAGAGGCTTTAAATGAATATGGTACTATTAAAGGGTTATATTTAGGTATTAAAAGAATATTAAGATGTAATCCTTTTAATAAACATTATGGGTATGATCCATTAATTAGGAAGGAAGATTATGAAAAGAATATCTAAGTTATTATGTTTAGTTATCTCTTTATTTATGTTATCGGGATGTTTTAAAAGAGATAATATGGAAGGAATAAATATTATTACAAGTGTTTATCCAATTGAATATATTGTAGATACTTTATATGGAAATTATGCAAATATTAGTAGTATTTACCCTAGTGGAGTTGATGTTTATACTTATGAATTAACAGAAAAACAAATTGATGATTATAGTAAAGCTGATTTATTTGTATATAATGGTTTAAGTGATGAAAAACAAATAGCTAGAAATTTTATTAATAAGAATAAAAATATGAAAATTATTGATGTTAGTTATGGGTTAAATATTGAATATGGTAATACTCCGGAAGAATTATGGTTAAGTCCTAATAACTTTTTAATGTTAGCAACTACTATTAAAAATAATTTATGTGATTTTATAAGTAGTAAATATATTATAGAAGAAATTAATCGTAATTATAATGATTTACAAGAAAAAGTATCTATCTTAGATGCTAATTTAAGAGCAGTTGGTTATGCTGCTAGTAGTAAAGAACAAGAAACTATTATTGTTAGTTCTAATATATTTAAATTTTTAGAAAATTATGGATTTAAAGTTATATCTTTAGAAGATAGTGATACTAATATCGAAAGTATTAAAGATAATTTTAAGAATGGAAATTATAAAAATTTATTTATAAAAAAGAATGAAAGTTCTGATATAATTACGGAATTAAAAGATAAATATAAAGCTAATGTTATTGAAATAAACTTAATGAATGTTTTAGATGAAACAGAAAAAGAAAATAATAATGATTATTTATATATTATGAATAAGTTTTTAACTACGATAAGTGATGCTACTTTAGCATAATCGAGTAGAGGAAAATAAATAGATTATTTTGCCCCTCTCACACCACCGTACGTACGGTTCGCGTATACGGCGG
>CALVSW010000011.1 GCA_944359625.1 uncultured Bacilli bacterium
AAATTTAAATAAAAAAATGATAAATAGAAATAGATTCTAAATATCATTTTTTATTTCATTACTTTTTCAGCGACTTCATTCTAAACAAGTATTATTTTTAATAGTTCTTATTATTAAGTGCTTATGGTTTTTAATATTGGCAAGTTCTTTAATTTTTTCTTTTGATAATTCTTGTTTTTTATTAACAAAATATTTTTTAAAATTTATTAACATATAGCCCCTTATATTTTATATGATTTATATAGTTTTTTCTTGAATAAATTTATTAATAATATCTAAAAATTCTTTTTTTAATTCATTTAATCTTTCTTCATTTTCAGCTTCAAAACGTACAGTTAAATTTGGAGTAGTATTACTACATCTAATTAAAGCCCACCCATAGGAGAAAAATATTTTAACTCCATCGATAGTATTTATATCATAATTTTTTTCTATACAATAATTTTTAACTTCTTCTACTATTTGGGTTTTAATATCATCATTAGCAGGTATTTTTATTTCAGGTGTATTATAATATTTATTAATTCCTTCTAAAAGTTCTGAAGTTTTTTTATCAGTATTTGAAAGTATTTCAAGCATTCTTAATCCTGAATATAATCCCGAATCAAAGCCTGGCCATTTGTCATTAAAGCAAATATGTCCAGAGTATTCACCACCAAAAGGAATATGTTCTTGATTAATTTTAGCACGAGTATAACTAGCTCCAGTACGATATATTATAGCTTCTCCTTGAAATTTTTTAGCTTCTTCAGGGATGATATTAGAACATTTAACATCATAAAGCATTCTTTTATCTTCCAATTTAGGAAATAGATATCTAATTAAGATAGTTAAAAATTTATCAGCTTGAATTATATTTCCTTTTTCATCTACAAAACCAACACGATCCCCATCACCATCGTACGCTATACCAATATCAGCTTTAACTTCTTTAACTTTATTTATTAACTGTGTTAAATTACTTTCAACTGCAGGATCTGGATGATGATTTGGAAAATCAGGATTTGAATCACCATTAATTACAATTAAATCTAAATTAGGAAATTGTCTATATAAATCTTTAACATATATTGATGTTGTTCCATTACCAGGATCGATAACAGCTTTAATACGTTTAGAACCCATAGTTATATTATCTCTTACAAGACTCTTATAGTATGGATAAATATTAAATTGTGTTAAAGTTCCATGTCCTTCAATAAATTCATCTTTTAAAGTAAAATCTCTAAATTTATAAACTTGTTTTCCACGAGCATTACCTAGGTTATCAAAGGAAAATTTAAAACCATTATCATCTTTAGGATTATGGGATGCAGTTATCATAATACCTAAGTTATTAGTATGAATGCACCCATAAAAGAACATTGGTGTTGTAACTAAACCAAGATCAATAATATTCATTCCTGATTCCATTAATCCCTTAACTAATGCTGCTTTTAAGGCAGGGGAAGAATGACGATTATCCATCCCGATACAACAAGTTTTTCTATTTAACTTAGTAATTAGAATAGTAGCATAACTTCTCCCAACCTTATATGCTACTAACTCATTTATATCTTCGGGATATTTTCCACGGATATCGTACTCACGAAATATATTTTTATCTATCATATTATCACCTTTATTATCATAACATAAAAAATCCTAAATTAATATATTAGGATTTATATAAACGATAAAAATTAATAGATGGTTGATTAAACAAACGAATTTTTAAGATACTAGTACCAACTCCATAAGAAATATACATCTTAGTATTATCAAATTCATAATAATCATTTTTATACTTTTTAGCACCATTTGGTGTATATAACGCTCCAATTATAGGCAATCTTATTTGTCCACCATGAGAGTGCCCAGCAAATACTAAATTTACATTTAAAGGTAAAATATTATCTATTTCATCTGGCTCATGAACTAAGACTATTTTATAGTTATCACTTAGAGTAAGATTATAATTAGGATTTCCTTTCCAAGCATCATCAAAACCAATTATCTCCAATGCTGTATTATTTTCATCATAAACTAATTTACTAGTATTTTGTAAGTAAGTAAAACCAGATTGATTCATTATATCACTAAAGGAATTGTTTGAATAATCATGATTACCAGTTACCGCAAATTTACCGAGTTTACTTTTTATATTTTTTAAACAATCAATAATTTCTTTAGTAGTTTTTTCATTAAGGATTATTGATTCATCATATAAGTCCCCAGTAAAAATGACGATATCTGGATTTAATAAATTTATTTTATTTACAAGATTAGTTAAATTTTTTCTATTAATAATAGTACCATAATGAATATCTGATAAGTGAATAATTTTTAAACCATTTAAAGAATCCGGTAGGTTTGTATCATATACAGCATATTCTTTAATATTAATAAATCTAGTACCAATAAATCGAGCATACATAAAAACTAAAACTCCTAACAATAATAATATTTTAAAAATGGTAAAAAAATTAATTTTTTTCTTTTCTTCATTCATTTTAAACTCCTGCTAAATAAGCTAAGATTAAAATAATAACGGCTAGAGTATTATGCATGGTATGAATAACGATAGTTGTAAAAATATTATTAGTTTTAACATATGTTAACGCAAAAAAGAATGCTAAGGAACCATAGGGGATAAAATAAACTAAATCTAATAAACTAGAAAAGCCATTAAAGACGTGAACTCCCGCAAATAAAAGGGTTGTAAATACAATAAAACCTATCTTATTAAAGGCATCGCGAAAATTTGCTCTAAAAACTAATTCTTCAACATATGGTCCCATAACGGTCATAGCTAAAACAGAATAAATTGGATAGTTTATAAGTAATAAACGATTTGTTTCTTCATTAGCGGCAATATTATTAGTAATAAAGTTACTAATAACAGCATTGGATACACCCATAATAATAAAACCTAGAAACCAATATTTTAGTCCTATTTTTAAATAATCTTTATAATTATAATTAAAATCTTGATAATCATTTTTTAATTTCTTTAAATTCATTAAAGTAAAAACGATTACTAATATTATTTCCATAACAATTAAAATAATATTATTTAAAGTTAAATTATTTTTACCAATAATCTTTATAAATAATAATTGCCAACCAATTTGAATAAAATAAAATAAAAATAAACCTATGATACCTTTAAAGAAACCAAGTAATTTACTCATTAATATATCCCTCGCTAATTAATTTTTCTACTAAACGACTTTTTTCTATACTTCCGGTTAAACGATTTAAAGCTGTTTTTTCCTCTCCATCAACTATAAATATAGTTGATGGCGTACCACTAATATTAGCAATATCTTTTAGACGATTATATTCTTCTTTAGATAATTTAGCTCTATTTAAGACATAAAAGGTAACACCATATTCTCTAGATACTTTTTTAATTGTAGGTAAGTAACTTTGACAATGTACGCAACCAGTTTGAGTCATAACAAGAATAAAGGTATCTTTATTATTTATTTTTTCTTCTAATTGTTGCATATTAATTTCATATACTAACGTATTTTCTTCTTCTTTTTTTCTAATATATAATATTCCTAAACTAACAAATAATAAAATTAATAATATAATTAAAATAATTAAATATGTTTTTTTCTTCATAATTCTACCACCATAGTAATAATAACATACTTTGGTAAATATTGACATCGTAAATTAAGAATATTTAGCCATAATAATATTAGGAAGGTGGTAGAATTATGAAGAAAACTCCTAAGATGATTTCAACTAAAGATTTATCATATATAAGTGATATGTTTAATTGGAATAATACAATGATTCATAAATTAAATCATTATATTGAAGAAGAAACTGATGAAGCTCTCTTGAGTTTACTTGATAGTACATTAGAAATTGTGGAAAATAATGTTCAAAAGTTAACTAAATTATTAGAAAGCGGGGATAGTAATGGCAAGTAAATATATGATTTATGATGTGATATCTAGTTTAAAAAGTATGGTAGTAAATTATGCTTATAGTTTAAACGAAGCAAGTAGTCCTTGTATATATGAAGAATACTTAGATCAGTTTTTAACACTTAGTAAAATTACAAAAGAACTATTTTATTATGCTTATAATAATAATTGGTATCCGTTAGAAGAAGCACCTGCTACTAAAATAAAAAAAGAGGTTACTAAATTACAAAAAGAGTTAAAAGAAATAAAATTATAGCAATTAGACATGCATAAAAGCGTGATAAAATATAATTGCTAAAATCAATTGAAGTATCTTTAATGATACTTTTTACTTGCATTAAAAGACATAAACCTCCAAAGTTTATATATATTATAGCTAATATTTCTTTAACTATAATATTTAAATTGCAAGTAATTAAGTAATTAAGACCATTAGTAACTTCTAATATTCCTTGTAGTGTAATTAAATTTTTTGGTAATAATAAACTGAGTAAGGAAAATATTACAATCATACTATAAATATTAAAAAAAACAATCATACTATCTTTTATATTATTAATTACAACATTACTTAATTTATCTTCTTTTATTTTGTTAGGAAAAACTTTTTGTTTTGTTTTAAATAAAAAATAGATGATTATATTAGTTATGTAACTTATTATTATTATTTTTAAGCTTATAATAATTGGAAATATGCTATTTAAAATATTAAATAAAAATAAGGGATTAATAAAAAAAGAAGACATAATATAGATTGTAGCAGTTTTAGAAATAATTAATTTATCATCATACATTTTTTTAATTATGGCTACATTAGTAGGTGTTGTTGAAAAAAAACCTAATAAAAAAATATATAAGTAACTAGATTTAAAAATTTTAGATATATAGTATGGAAAATTATAATTGATAAGTATTTTAGCTAAGATTAAAAAGATAAATAGATTAGGAAATACTTTAGTAAAAAAGAGTTTACTACTATTAATAATAGTATTAGTAATTAAAGTATTATTAAAAAGAGCAAAACAAAAAAGAAGAATAATAATTAGTATTATACTTAGATTTTTTTTCATATTTCTCCTTTTCTTTGTTATAATTTAATAGGTGATAATGTGTTTAATAAAATATATGAAAATATAAAGAAAATAATTAAAGAGTATTACCAATACTTATTATTTTTAATATTTATAATCTTTCTATTTAATTTTGAATTACCATATGTTGTTGAAATACCAGGGGGCTTTATTTCTTTAGATGAAAGAGTAGGAGTTAATGGTGGTTATGATAGTGCAGGCGAGATGGGTATGGCTTATGTATCGATGTTAAAAGGAAACATTCCCTTTGTATTAGCTAGTTTTCTAAGTGATAAGTGGGATTTAGTTCCTAAAACTGATATAAAATATGATAATGAAACTATGAAAGAACTTAATGAACGTGAAAAAATTTTAATGGAAGAAGCTGTAGATAACGCTATTATTAATGCTTATAAATATGCTAATAAACCATATAACATAGTTAGTAAAAAGATGTATGTTACATATCTTGATTCTCCAGATACTGAATTAGAATTACTAGATATTATTAATAGTATTGAAGGAGTTCCAGTAGATAATTTAGATACTATAAAAAGTGTTTTAGACAATTATAATGTTGGGGATGAAATAAATATAGAAGTTGAAAGAGATGGTAAAAATTTAGATGTTAAAACAGTCATTCAAGATATGGCTGGTGAAAAAAAGATAGGTATTTCTTTTAATTATGATTATGAGTTAGAAACAGAACCAGAAGTTAATATCAAAATAAAAGATAATGAATCGGGTCCTTCTGGCGGTTTAATGATGAGTTTAGCAGTTTATGATAGTTTAATTGAAGAAGATTTAACAAAGGGCAAAAAAATTATTGGAACTGGAACAATTGATGTCGATGGGAATATTGGTGCAATTGGTGGTGTTAAGTATAAACTAATCGGAGCGGTTAATAATGATGCCGAAATATTTATTTGTCCCAAAGATAATTTAGATGAAGCCCTTGCTATAAAAGAAAAATATAGATATAATATAGATGTTATTGGAGTTGCAACTTTTGAAGAAGCCGTTGAGGAGTTAAGAAAATTATGAATTATTATAATAAAGATGTTTATAATGAATTATACTGGTTAAATAAAATTACTTACTTTGATGATTGGTACAAGATTGTTAAACCAATTTTACTAAATGATGAATTTCAAAGAAGAAAGTTATTTGTTCATCATGAAAATAGTGTTTGGGAACATTCGATTAACGTTTCTTTTAAATCCTTTCTTTTAGCAAAATTTTATCATTTAAATGAAAGAAGAGCTGCCATTGCGGGATTATTACATGATTTTTATCCTTATGCATGGCAAAGTAGTCCAGAACTAGAAAAAATTGATAAAAATTATTTAACTAGATATTATAGAAATTCTAAAAAGTTTAGTGATTTACATGGCTTTGTTCATGCTAAAGAGGCCGCTATTAATGCTAAAAAATATTTTCCAGAGTTAGTCGATGAAGCTATATTAAGTTGTATTAAAACCCATATGTTTCCTTTAAATATCAAACCACCTCGTTATCCGGAAGGATGGATTATTACTTTTATGGATAAAAAACTTTCTTTAAATATCTTAAAAGATGTTAAAAAATTACCTAAGTATGTAGGAATTCGCTTTGGCAGTTAACACAATTTACAGAAATTGACAAGAACTAGTTGCAATTTTTAATATTAGGTAGTACAATATAAGCAGAAATGAGGGAGATTATGGGAAATTTTAAGAAAATGATTTTTGCACTATTATGTGTAGTTGTCCTTGGTTTAACTAAGGTAAATGCAATGTCAATTGATGAATTAAAAGATAAATTGACAAAAGAATATGTTATTAATGGTGTAACATTCCAAATTACAAATGCTCAAAAAAATAGCTTAGAACAATATATAGCTAATAATCCTGGTATTACTGAATCAGATATTAACTATATTAATGAAAAATTAGATGAAGCTATCGCAATTATTGAAAAGTCTGGTGCTACTTCAGTAGATGATTTATCTAGAAGTACTAAAGATGAATTAAAAGCTTTAATTACTGATGTTTCAAATAATACTGCTATTAAAGCTACACCAAATAATGATGGTACTGTTACAGTTTATAATTTAGATAATACTGTATTTGGTAAGATAAATGTTACTCGTGATGTTGAATATACTGATAGTGCTATCGTTATTTCACTAGCTAGTGCAATTGCATTATGCGGAATCATTGTAATTGCAAAGAATTCCAAAAAAGCTAATGCTTAAGAAAGTAATAGCTATAATAAAAGTGATTGCGACCAAGTTTGCAATTGCTTTTTTCTTTGCTTCTTTATTTTTTTGTATATTTTACTTTGTTTTCAAAGAAGATATCGATTTAATATTTGGTTTAGCAAGTAAAATAACGATTAAAGTAAATGAAGCAAGTGATACACCATTAACTTTTGATTCCGTAAAAATGCGTTTAGCTAAGTATCCTAATTATGGTACTGTTTGGGCCCATATAATTATTCCTGATATTGATATCGATATCAAAGTTTATCAAGGAGATAATTTAGAATTAATAAAATATGGTGCAGGTCATTTTATTGGCTCATATTTTCCTGGAGAAGGGGGAACAGTGGTAATTGATGCTCATAATAGTGTGTATCACTTTGGTAAATTGCCCCAATTAGAGGTAGGAGCACAAATTATAATTGATGCTGATTATGGTAAATTTACATATGAAATTACTTCAACTAATATTTTAAAAGCTGAAGAATTAAATGTAATGCCTATTCAAGATGATGCAGAAATATTAATGCTTTATACTTGTTATCCAACATCAGGATTTGGATATAAATATCGTCGTTATGTAGTATATGCTAAGTTAGTAGGTGCTGATTATGAAAAATAGGGTAAAATATATTTTAAATTACATTACGAAATTTTGGGCTGCTATCTTATTTTTCTTTCTTAGTTGTCTAGTAATTCTTTTAACGACTGTCTTTAATGAAAATTATCTTTTAAATATTTTAGAAAAAAATAATTATTATGCTGGGTTACACGATGTTATTCAAAATCAAATGTCATATCAAATAGTTCAAGCAGGCTTTGATGAAGAAGTATTAGAAAATATATTTGATGGAGATTTATTAAGAAGAAGTACTAAAAAAGTATTAGATGGATTATATAATAATAATGAAATTAATATAAGTACGACGAGTATTGAAGAACAATTAAATAAAAATATAGAAGAATATGTTTCTAAAAGAGGACTTACTATAGATGATGAAGAAGCTGTTGCTAAATTTGTTAAGGAAATGGCTAATATTTATGTAACTAATGTTGGTTATTCTAATACAATAGAAAAAGTTAGAAGTACTTTTAGTCAATTATATACAATTGTATTTATGGCTACTATCGTTAGTAGTATATTATTAGTCTTAACTTACTTGGGAACAAAGATCTTTTTTAAAGAAAGAAATATTATAACAAGTTTATTGACGGCAGGAATTTTATTAATATTTTTTAGCTTTTATATTAAAGAAAATATTGATATAAATAATATTACAATTTATACAGGATTAATAAGTAAGATAATTAGTAATTACATAAATAATATTTTATTAATTGCTGAAATAGTTGGAATAATTTATTTAATAGTAGCATTATTGATGATGATTATATTTAATAAAATAATTAATAAGTTATTAGCTCATAAAAAAGTTTTAAATATTATTTTGTTAATTATTTGGATGGTAGTAATATTTATGTTTTCTAGTCAAAATGCTATTAAATCAACTAATACAAGTAACCAAGTTACTAAAACTTTTATAACGATAACTGCTAATATAACGGGAAATTCTTATACTGAAGAAGAATTAAATAACTTAATTATTGATAAAACATTGATAGTTCGTAAAAGTGCTCATTTTTTAGAATACTTAATATTAGGATTTTTAGTTTTAAATGTTTTTAAAGATTATCATAAAATATCTAAAAAAACATTATTATATTCGTTATTATTTTGTGTATTATATGCTACTAGTGATGAAATACATCAACTATTTAGTTTAAATCGAACTTGTCGTATATTAGATGTATTTATAGATTCTCTAGGAGCATCTTTAGGTATCTTTATATATTCTATATTTTATAATTATTTAAATAAATATTTAAAAAAACATAAAAAAGTAAATATTATGTATTAATTTGTTGAACGATTGTTTTAAAGATTACTAATTAATATTGCTATAATATATATAGGTGATTAAATGGTAATAATATTAATTATTAGTATTATCTTATTTTGCTTATGGTGTATGTTAAGAATTAGTAGTATTTGCAGTCGCGAAGAAGAAAAATTACATAAATATCCTAAATAAGAGTTTATCTCTTATTTTTTTGATGATTTGTATTAAAATATTTGACAACTCCTTGATTTCTTGATAGAATTAAGACGTTTTAAAGCTTTCTTTAAAACCGCACTAAAAAGGTAAAAAGTACTTTTAGTCACCTTAAAGGCGCGTCTTATATTAAGGAGGGAAAATATGAAAGCTATATTTGTTACTGGTGGTAAACAATACTATGTTTCTGAAGGCGATGTTATCTATGTTGAAAAATTAGACGCATCAGTTGGTAGTGATATTACTTTTGACGAAGTTTTAATGGCTGGTGAAGTTGTAGGAAATCCTACTGTAAAAAATGCTTCTGTTGTAGCTACTGTTGAAAAACAAGGAAAAGGTAAGAAAATTACTGTATTTAAATATAAACCTAAGAAAAAATATCGTAAAAAACAAGGTCATAGACAACCATATACTAAACTAGTTATTAAGTCAATTAATGTAAAATAATATGATAAACATAAAAGTGCAGTATAAAAATGATAAAATATCTAAAGTTACTATAAAAGGTCATGCTAATTATGAAACCTTTGGTAAAGATATTGTGTGTGCTGCGGTAAGTAGTATTGCAACAACATCTATAAATGCAATTTTAACTTTAGATAGCGATGCTTGTAAATACGAAGTTAATGATGGAAAACTAGATATTTCTATCAATGAAAATAGTGATATGGCTTTAAAACTTATAAATAATATGTTAAATATGTTAAAAGAGTTACAAGACCAATATCCTAAGAATATTGAGATAGGAGGATTAAAATGAATTTTTTGAAATTAAATATCCAATTATTTGCTCATGTTAAAGCTCAAGGTTCTACTCAAAATGGTCGTGATTCAGTTGGCCGTAGATTAGGTGCTAAAGCTGCTGATGGTCAAGTTGTTAATGCTGGTAGCATTATATATCGTCAAAGAGGAACTAAAATTTATCCAGGGGTAAATGTTGGAATGGGAAAAGACCATACATTATTTGCTTTAATAACTGGAAAAGTAAAATTTGAACGTTATGGCAAAGATAAGAAAAAAGTAAGTGTATACGAAGTTAAGTAGTATACATTTTTTTATATATTAACAAGTTAAATAAAAAATTAATTGACTAAGCTAAGTTTGCAAGGTAAAATTATTAATAGGTGCTTATTTAGCACTTAGGGGTAGTCTACACGAACTCGCAATTCCATATGTTATTGATTTTTATTTTTTATAAAACTACTAAGGTTAGTAAGAGACTAATGTACCAAGATTAGATGATTAAGGTTGTCTATTAGAGGAAGTAGAAGTATTATACAATATACTTACATTAAAGGCAAAATGGAAACAAGATTATTCCTTGGTATTCTACCAAAATAAAAAATACAGATGTCAAGAACTACTTAAATGTATTTTAAGACTATAAACTGTATTAATAAACAAGATTTTCTTGTTACAGGCTGTTAATAAAATTTGTTAGCAGTCTTTTTGTTGCTTATTTAAGTTAAAATTTTTAAATAATGTAAAATATGTCATTAAAAGTAAAAAACATTTGCTATTATCCTATAAATATGCATTATATGGAATTTATATGTTTATTATTTTTTTTAATAATTAAATTTATTTTTTTTAAAACGAAATATTTAAAAAAAATACTTAAAAATTTGTTATTTTTTGTTATAATATCATTAGGATGGTAGATATGAAAAATAGAGCATTTACGATTGTAGAATTACTTGGTGTAATCGTTATTTTAGCAATTTTAGTATTACTTGCAGTTCCTACTTATAATAAAGTTTTAGAAACTGTTAGACAAAGTCAATATGATACTAAAATAGAAAATATTAAAAGTAAAGCATATACTTATGCAACCGAAAATAATATCGATAGTGATATTATTTCGGTTAATAAATTAATTGAAATGGGTTATTTACTAGAAGAAAAACCAGATAATGCTGATTATGAAAAGATAGAAAACCCTTTAGGAGGGTATTTAGATTTATATTGTGTAAATATAATACGTAATGGTTTAGAATATGATATTACAATTGATACTGATAGTAGTAAATGTAGTGTTGAAGATGAAAATATAAGTCAAAATATAAATATTTTAGCTTATGAGATAGAGGATAATAAAATAGGAGCATCAATATTTAGAAATGAAGATGAATTTAATTGGACAGGAAAAGATGTCATTTTATTTGCCGATTTAAGTTTAGTACCAGAGGAAGATATGCCAGAAGAAATAGTAGCAACGTGGTCATCAAGTACTGATAATGAAGAAAAAACAAGTCCAATATTAACCGATTTAACAACCTTAACAAATGTTAATGAAGCAAATTATAGTAATATATATATAGTAAAAACTGATAATTTACTTAACAATGAATATTCCTTTACAATTAATTTAAAAAGTGGTCCGGCATTAAAAAAGGCACGTATTAAAATAGACAAAGAAAAACCATTCGTTCAAACATCTGTATCTGCAACATGGTCAGATGGTAATAAAGATGCTACATTAGTAGGTAGTGATGGATTAGGATCAGGAATAAAAGGCTTTTTTGTTACTAGCAATCCAAATTACACACCTTCAGCAAGTGATTTTAATGTTCCAGTTGATTTAAATGTTGGAGAAGATATGGCCAAAGTAAGAGTAGATGTAGGTGGATATTATACCTATGTAATGGATAATGTAGGAAATATATCCCAAGTATCAAATTTTGAAATATCTAATATCGATAAAACAGGACCAACATGTTTATATCCAGTAGATAATGATACATGGCGACTTAGTTTTTCATATACATATGGATGTAGTAGTGATTCAGGAACAGGATGTAAATGTACGAGTAAAAATGGAGAAGTAGAATGTAATGATAATACAACAAGTTATAAAGTAGATATAACAAGTACAAAAGTATATGATGTCGTAGATTGGTATGTATATGATAATTTAGGAAATTCAACCCATTGTACTAAAACAGTAAATACATTGGTAGATACAACTCCACCATATTGTCCTTCATATCAAAAATATAACGTAAAAACAAGTACAAGTGGTTTAAAAGTAACATTCCAGACTAAAGATGATCATAGTGGAATATCACCATCTTCATTTACAAAGACAAATTTAAGAGATGGACTCCATACATTTAAAATATATGATAATTTAGGAAATGAAGGAACATGTTCCGTACGAGTATATGCTCAACCTCAAGTAAGATCAAGATATTGTAATACTGGTGAAAGATGTGAAGCAGCTGGCTGTGAAGAAGTAAAAATGTGCCCAACTCATAGTGATGAAACTTTAACGTCTTGCGATTCAGGTGGCGGTAATCAAATGTGCACTAGCTGTTCCGATCCACAAAATCAAACAGGATGTACTGAATATCCTTGCAATGATGGATTTTCTGGTTCTGATTGTGAAAGTGCAAATTCCGGTTCTTCGAACCCTAGTCATAGCTATGAAGATGGAGAAGAAGAGTGTGGCTGTGACTTATATTACGAATGTGCAAGTAAATGTGGATGTGCATCATGGGGAAGTTGGTCGGGATGGCGTGATGGTAGTAGAGGATGCTCGGCATCAGGTTGTGATGATTGTGAAAATGATCATCGGACGGTTTACTATTAACTTTTATTATGTAAGAGCGATTTATAGTCACTCTTTTTTTAAAACTTTGTAGAATAACAAAAAAATATTGTATTTTATAAAAATATAAACAAAATTTTTTGATTTGTGTTATAATACCTGTTCGCTGGTGGTTTTATGGAAGAAGTATTTTTAAAACTTACTGAAAAAGAAAAACAATCTTACTTTTTTAAATATATTATTAATGAGACTGATAAATATAAAATAAGTGAATTCATAAAATTTTTATCTCATCAAGGGATTAAATATTTCTTATTAGGATTATTCGCACTTCATTTAAAAAATAATATTAATTATATTAATGAAGAAAGATATAAATACTATTATACATTTAATGTTTATAATTCTATACTAAATAAGTTTAAAAAATTAACTGTAGAACTTAAGCTAGATAATTCATTAAAAATAGCAGATTTATATACATATCTATTATGGAATGGTTATTTTTCTATAACAAGAGAAAATAATTTTGTTCCTGATAATCGAGCTAACATAAAAGGGTTATATTCATACGATTTAGTAAGTGGTGTAGGTTTATGTCTAAATCATAGTGACTTATTGAAGGATTTAATAAATGCATGTGGTTTTAAAGCGTGTAATCTAGTATCAGAAATACATAAACTTGAGAGAAGGTATACGCCAGATATAAAAAGAGATATTACTAATCAACCTCCTGAACCTAACTTTTTAATAACTAAGTATCGTGGTAATCATCTTTTTACTTTAATAAAAGATAATAATGAATTTTATATTTATGATTCTACTAATTTAGCATTTTATAAAATTATTAACCAAAATAGATGCAGCATTATAAATGGGAATGGTGAATATACAACATTTCCAATCGAAAGCTATTTATTTAATCTTAATGAACAATCTAAAGAAATATTAAATGAGTTTATTACAGAAAGAAATTTTACCCAGCCTTATACTTTTCTAGATTTTAAAAAAAATTTTGAAGAAATACTTGAAACTATTAATAATAATCATAAACTTATTGAAGATTATTATAAAGATATATATGATAATTTATTTTCAATTAATGATGTTATTGAAGGTGTAAAAAAAGCAAAAATACTAAAATAATATTGCAGTTCATAAAAAAATTGTGTTATACTAAGAACGAATTTAAAGGTTTTGATTAAGAAGTAGTAATAACTAATATTTATTTTAAAGAGAAATAACTATATTGGTGTGAGGTTATAAAATAAATGGTTATGAATTCACCTTATGAACTGGTTTATCCCGAGTGATTATCGTTAACTAATTTTAGAGAAAAAAATAAGGTGGTACCACGTTAAAACACGTCCTTTGTAAGGATGTGTTTTTTTAATCAAAATAATAAGGAGGAAAAGTAATGGAAGAAAAATTAAATGATTTAAGAAAAATTATTATTAATAAAGTAAATGAAGTCAATAATTTAAATGATTTAAATAATTTAAAAGTAGAGTATTTAAGTAAAAAAAGTGAGATAGGAATACTTTCTAATTCATTAAAAGAAATGAGTATCGAAGATAAAAAAGTTTATGGGAAATTAATTAATGATTTTAAAAATGAAATTACTAATTTAATTGATAATAAAAAAGTTGAGTTAGAAGAAATAGAACTAAATAAAAAACTAGAAAATGAAAAAATAGATATTAATTTACCAGCTACAAAAATTCCTATTGGATCACCTAATATTTTAGAATGTATAGTAGAAGAAGTAGAAAGTATTTTTATGTCTATGGGATATGATGTTGTAGATGGACCAGAAGTAGAAGAAGATAAGTATAATTTTGAATTATTAAATATTCCTAAAGGCCATCCAGCAAGAGATGCTCAAGACACCTTTTATATTGAAGATGAAAATATACTACTTCGTAGTCAAACATCACCTGTTCAAGCAAGAACGATGTTAGCTAAAAAAGGAACTGAACCAATTAGAATGATTTGTCCTGGGAAAACTTATCGAAGAGATGATGATGATGCTACGCATTCTCATCAATTTATGCAAATTGAAGGTTTATTAGTTGATAAAGATGTTAGTTTATCCGATTTAAAAGGAACTTTTGATGTTTTAGCTAAAAAATTATTTGGAAAAGATATTCAAACTCGTTTTAGACCAAGTTATTATCAGTTTACGGAACCTTCAGTTGAAATGGATATTAGTTGTTTTAATTGTCATGGTAAAGGATGCAATATATGCAAAAACAGTGGTTGGATAACAGTATCTGGGGCAGGCATGGTTCATCCTAATGTTTTAAAAAATTGCAGTTATAATCCGGAAGAGTGGACTGGCTTTGCCTTTGGTTTTGGAGCAGAACGTTTAGCAATGTTAAAATATGGTATTAATGATATTAGAGTATTTTATAATACTGATTTAAGAGAAGTTAAGAATTTTGATAGAGAGGTAGTTGAAAATGATTAGTTTAAATTGGGTAAAAGATTATATCGATATTGATGGTATTGATCCTGTTGAACTAGCTAGTAAAATAACTAAAGCTGGTATTAATATTGAAAAAATTGTAACTAATAATATTAAAAATCTTACTGTTGGTAAAGTTTTAGAGTGTATTGATCATCCTAATTCTAATCATCTTCATGTATGTCAAGTTGATATAGGTAATGAAGTAGTTCAAATTGTATGTGGTGCTAAAAATGTTT
Organism: uncultured Bacilli bacterium; assembly: GCA_944359625.1. Classification (GTDB taxonomy): domain Bacteria; phylum Bacillota_I; class Bacilli_A; order RF39; family UBA660; genus CAG-605. The sequence goes on from CALVSW010000011.1 coordinate 15,609, forward strand.
GTAGTGGGATTAAAGTAATTGTTGCTAAAGTAGGTGCTGTATTACCTGGTAATGTAGAAATAAAAAAGGGTAACATCCGTGGTGAAGAATCAAATGGTATGATTTGTGCTTTATTTGAACTAGGTTTAGAAGAAAAAAATGAAGAAAATTATAATAAAGGCATTGCAATATTAAGTGATGATGCTGTAGTTGGTAGTGATCCTTTAAAATATTTAGGATTAGATGATACTTTATATGAACTTGATGTTCATAAACATCGTAATAATGATTGTTATTATCATATTGGTTTTGCTTATGAAATAGCAGCAATACTAAATAAAAAAGTAAAATTACCTGATTGCACCTATAATTCTTCTAAAGAATCTATTAAAGATAAATTTGGTTTAGAAGTAGAAACTAATAAATGTCCATATTATTTAGCTAAATTAGTTACAAATGTCGAAATTAAAGAATCACCGGAATTTATTAAAAAACGTTTAATAAGTGCTGGTATGCGTCCAATAAATAATGTTGTTGATATCTCTAATTACGTAATGTTAGAATTTGGGCAACCAACTCACTTCTTTGATTATGATAAACTTGGTAATAAAATTGTAGTAAGAGATGCTTTAGAAAATGAAGTAATAACTACTTTAGATAAAAAAGAAAGAATATTAAAATCTAGTGATATTGTTATTACTGATGGCAAAAAACCAGTATGTATCGCAGGAGTTATGGGTGGCTTAGATACTGAAGTAACAAGTGATACTAAAAATATCTTAATTGAATCAGCAATTTTTGATGCTGTAAGTATTAGATATACTGCGAGTAACCTAAATTTAAAAAGTGAAGCATCTATAAGATATGGGAAAGGCTTAAATTATGAATATACTAATATGGCTATGGATAGATGTTGTCATCTTTTAGAAAAATATGCTAATGCTACAATATTAAGTGATAATGTATTATATGATAAGGTTGATAAAACTCCTAAAGTAGTTAAATTTAAAGCTAGTGATGTTAATAAATTATTAGGTATTAATATTAGTATTCCTGATATGGAAAAAGAATTAGATAGGCTAGATTTTAAATATGAATTAGATGGTGATTTATTTACTTGTACAATTCCTAATCGTCGTTTAGATATTGATCCATTCGTCAATGATATAGCTGAAGAAATAGGTCGACTTTATGGTTATAATAATTTAGTATCAACATTACCTCATGGTAGTTATAAAAGAGGTACTTATGTTGGTGATGTAGGTTTAAGAAAAAGTATTTCTAAGAGATTAAGAACTTTAGGACTTAATGAAACTAAAACTTATACTTTAACTCATCCCGACATGGCTAAATTATTTAGATATGATAATAAAGAAAATATAATACTACCTAATCCAATGAGTATTGATAAAAGTGTTATAAGAACTTCTATCTTACCATCTTTATTAAATGTTTATGAATATAATAAAGCTCGTAAAGTTATGGATATATTACTATATGAAATAGCTAAAACTTATGATAAAAATTATAAAGAAGAAACGAAAGTAGCTATGTTATTAAAAGGAAATTACATTACTAATAATTGGAATAAAGTAGATGTTAAAGTGGATTTCTATTTAGTAAAGGGGATTATTGAAAATTTATTAGATTACTTAGGATTTAAAAATAGATATACATTTGTAAGTGATGTTATTCCTTCATTACATCCAGGTATTTCCGCTAAGATATTATTAGATCAAAAAGAAATCGGTATTATTGGTAGAGTTCATCCAACCATAAATAAAGATGATATATATGTAGCCGAAATTAATATGAATAGTTTACTTATTAAAACTAAACCAATTAAATATAAAAAGGCTTCATTATATCCAAATATTATTAAAGATGTAGCCTTTGTAGTCGATAAAAAAGTAACATCAGATACTTTAATGAAAGTAATTAAAAAATCTGGCGGAAGACTTCTTACTGATATAGATATATTTGATGTATATACAGGTTCTAATGTTTTAGAAAACGAAAAATCAATTGCCTTTAAATTAACATTTAGTGATCCAACTCGTACATTAAGTGACGAAGAAGTAATGACTATTTTTAATAAGATAATTAAAGATGTTGAAGATAATTGTAATGTTAAATTAAGAAGTATTTAGGTGACTTTATGGAACAAATAGAAAGAATAAAAAGTATATTAGAAGAAGAAGTAAGAAGTATTACTTTAAAAGAACAAGAATTAAATGATTTAATTTGCACTAGAAATAGATACAATGGATTATTTAGTTACGCAAAGACAATAAATGAATTATTAGATAATAAAGAAAGTGTATTAATCTTATTAAAAAATATTGATGAAAATATCTATTATTTAATGCAAAGCAAAATAAATATTTTAGAAAGTATAAGAAATAAGAATAACAAAACTGAAGAAGATAAACAAGCTATAGAAAGTATTAAAATATTATTTTCAGATTTACAAGTTAAATATAATGATTTAAAAAGAAAAATAAGTATTTATACAGTATCTGTAAGTCAAAGTAAAGATAAGAAAATTAATTATCAAAAAATTATCTCTAGAATAAAATATAAACAATTTATTTCATGGCATCTTGTGGAATATATAAAAGATTTATTGGATAGTAAAGATATTGATGATGTAACTCAAATAACATTCTTAGAATATTTACGTATTTATAATCAAAAAATATATGGTAAAGTTTATATTACTTCAGAAAATTATAAAAATGCTGTTTTAGATATGCTAAATTTTGGCTTTGAAGATTTTCATGATGATACGTTAGATTATAATCAAGAAATAACTAAGAAGATAGATTTACATTACTCTATTTTAGAATATCAAATAGATTTTAAAAAATATTTTGAAGAACTAAGAAAAGAAATACCTGATGAAAATGATATAAAATTATTTATGACTTTAATGATAGAGCGAATTCAAAACGAAATAAATGATTTAATTTCAATGATTAAAGACAAAGAATTTTATATGGATGAAGATATTAGAAAAGATATTATTAGTAGTTATCAAAAATTATTATCATGGTATAAAATATTTAGAGATGAATGTGTTAAAATATATAATGTTAAGATTGAAGAAGTACCACAAACTAATGTTAATTTAATATTCTCTAAAGACATTAATAGTCATCCTTATATATTAAAAGATTTAAAGCATATAAATAATGAGTACCTGGAAAGAGTTTTAAATTTACTTACTGATTTACAAAATGGCACATTAATGAATAGAAATATTGATGGGTTAGTTAGATTTGCAGAATTTAAAAAACTAAAGGATGATCAAGTAAGAATTGTAATTAGACAGATATCTCCAACATTATTTTGCATAGTTGGTGTAGGTGTCAAGAAAGAAAATCTTGGTGTTTTAATGTATGAAACGATATGCAGCAGAGGATATCCTAAAGATAAAGAAGAATATCCAACCTTAATCGAAGAAGGAAAAGAAATATTTGAAATGGTTAAATCTTATATAAATGATAACAAAAGAAAGGGTAGCAGATGATTGAAGAATTATTAAATAGATTAGAAAGTTATGAATTAATTACATATGAGGCGATACCAGAAGAATATAAAAATGGGTTAAAAGAATTACAAAGTCATATTTCAATGATGAATAAGGAACAATTAAAAAGAATGAAATCTCTTATGTATAAATATTTAGAAACATTATCTAATAGTTTCTGTAAAAAAATGAGTCTTTAGTTAATGAATTAAGTTTTATGGAAATAGTTTAGATACTATTTCTTTTCTTTTGAAAAAAATTTCAAAAAAATTAGCACTCATATATTGACAAGTGCTAAATATAATAGTATTATGTAGTTAGCATTTTGAGTTGATAAGTGCTAAAGAGGTGATGAAAGTGGACGAAAGAAAAAGGCGTTTACTTAAGGAAATAGTTGAGAACTATATCAAAGAAGCAAAGCCAATTGGTAGTAAGTCACTTTGCAAAAAGTTTAAATGTTCATCAGCTACAATTCGTAATGAGATGGCTGTGTTAGAAGATTTAGGCTATATAGAAAAGAATCACATTTCCTCAGGTCGAGTTCCAAGTGAAAAAGGTTATAAATATTATGTTGAAAACTTAATGAAACCTAAGGAACTAACGGGTGAAGAAATGTTGCAATTGCAAACAATATTTTCTAATCAAAGTTTAGAGATATCTGATGCAATTACTAAATGCGTTGATATAATTAGTGAAATTACTAATTATACATCAATCGTGTTGGGTTCTTCATCAAAAGATAATGCTTTACAACAAGTAAGTATTATTCCTCTTAATGATAATAAAATAGTAGCATTAGTTTGTACTGATAAAGGTATAGTTGAAAATAAACAATTTACTTTGCAATTTGATACAAACATTAGTGAAGTAGTTAAAACATCAGAAATTATTAATAAGATGTTAGTGGGTACACCAATAACAGAAGTAGCTAAAAGATTAGAGTTTGAAATAAAACCTATTATAGCTAAAAAAATAGTTCAATATGAACAAGTATATAATATCTTCTACGATGCTTTTAATAACTTTACTAAAAATACCAGTAATGTTCATTTTAGTGGTAAAACTAAGTTATTAAATCAACCAGAATATAATAATACAAATGATATCAGAAGGATTGCTAAGAAGTTAGAAGATGAAACACTTATTAAAAATATTGAATCGGATACTGATGGTATTAAAATATATATTGGTGAAGATAATGACTTTGATAAAGATGTTACTATAGTTAAAACAAAATACCATATTAATGGTGAAGAAGGTACTATAGCAGTAGTAGGTCCTAAGAGAATGGAATACGCTAAAGTTGTAGGAATTCTTAAATACATTAATGATAAGATAGAAAAAGGTGATGAATCTTAATATGAAAGAAGAAAAGAATAATATAAAAGAAGAACATCCTAAAAATAAGGAAAAACATAAGGATAAAAAGGAGAACAAAGAGTTAGAAAATTTAAAGTTAGAAAATTCTAAATTAAATGATAAAGTTCTAAGATTATCAGCTGAGATGCAAAATATGATGCGTAGGTTTGAAGAAACTAAAGCTAATATGGTTAAGTATGAAGGAGCTGATTTAATTAAGAATTTACTACCTATTATAGATAATTTTGAACGCGCTATTGCGATGGATACTTCGGAAAATGAAAAGTATTTAGAAGGATATAAAATGATCTATGTTAATATGATTAATACTTTAAAAAGTATTGGGGTAGTAGAAATTGATTGTTTACATAAACCATTTGATCCAAATATTATGGAAGCAGTTCTAACTGAACAAATTATTGAAGAAGAACAAGGGGTTGTTTTGGATGTATTACAAAAAGGCTATATGTATAAAGATAAATTACTAAGACCTGCTATGGTTAAGGTAAATGAATAAAAGAAAGGTGATTATTTATGAGTAAAATTATAGGTATAGATTTAGGTACAACAAATTCATGTGTATCTGTATTAGAGGGTGGAGTTCCTAAAGTAATTCCAAATCCAGAAGGAAATAGAACTACTCCATCAGTAGTAGCTTTTAAAGCTGACGGTGAAGAACTAGTCGGTGAAACAGCTAAAAGGCAAGCAGTAACTAATGTTAAAAATACTATTTCTAGTATTAAGAGAAAAATGGGTACTGATGAAAAAGTAGAAGCTAATGGTAAGAAATATACACCAGAAGAAATTTCTGCTAAGATTTTAATGAAATTAAAAAGCGATGCTGAAGCATACTTAGGAGAAAAAGTAACTAAAGCTGTCATTACAGTTCCTGCTTACTTTAATGATGCTCAAAGACAAGCAACTAAGAATGCTGGTAAAATTGCTGGTTTAGATGTTGAAAGAATTATTAATGAACCAACAGCAGCAGCTCTAGCATATGGTATTGATAAACAAGAAAAAACTCATACTGTTTTAGTTTATGATTTAGGTGGTGGAACATTTGATGTTTCAATCCTAGAATTAGGTGATGGTGTTTTCGAAGTTAAATCAACTGCTGGTAATAACCATTTAGGTGGCGATGATTTCGATCAAAGAGTAATGGATTACTTAGTTTCAGAATTTAAGAAGGAAAATGGTATTGACTTATCTACTGATAAGATGGCAATGCAAAGAATTAAAGATGCTGCTGAAAAAGCTAAGAAAGACTTATCTGGTATGATGAGTGCTGAAATATCTATTCCATTTATTGCTCAAAGTAGCGAAGGCCCATTACATTTAAATATGACTTTAAACAGAGCTAAATTTGAAGAATTAAATAAAGATTTATTTGATTCTACATTAGATGCTGTTCATAAAGCATTAAAAGATGCTAAATTGACTGCTAGTGATATTGATAAAGTATTATTAGTTGGTGGTTCAACTCGTATTCCATATATTCAAGAATTAGTTAAAAAAGATCTTGGTAAAGAACCATCTAAAGAAGTTAACCCAGATGAAGTTGTTTCAATGGGTGCTGCAATTCAAGGTGGCGTCTTAACTGGTGAAGTAGATGACTTAGTATTATTAGATGTTACACCATTATCACTTGGTATTGAAACTATGGGTAATGTTATGACTGTCTTAATTCCTCGTAATACTACTATTCCGACAAGTAAATCACAAGTATTTTCTACTGCTGCTGATAACCAACCAGCTGTAGATATCCATGTACTACAAGGTGAAAGACCAATGGCATCAGATAATAAGACTTTAGGAAACTTTAGATTAGATAGTATTCCAGCTGCACCACGTGGTGTTCCTCAAATTGAAGTTAAATTTGATATTGATGCTAATGGTATTGTTAATGTTACAGCTAAAGATTTAGGAACTAATAAAGAACAATCAATTACTATTACATCTTCAACAAATCTATCTGATGAAGAAATTGAAAGAATGAAGAAAGAAGCTGAAGCTAATAAAGAAGCTGATGAAAAGAAGAAAGCTTTAGCAGAAGCTAAGAATGAAGCTGATGCAACAATCTTCCAAACTAAAAAATCATTAAAAGATTTAGGTGATAAAGTAAGTGCTGATGATAAGAAGAAAGCTGAAGATAAGATTAATGAAGTAAGAGAAGCTCTAAATACTGAAGATGTTGATAGAATTAAAAATGTTACTAAAGAATTAAATGATATTGCTATTAGTTATGCAAGTAAAGTTTATGAAGAAGCTGCTAAAGCTAACCAAGCAAATGCTAATACTACTGAAGATAATTCTAATAGTAATAAAGATGATGATATTAAAGAAGCTAAATACGAAGAAAAATAATTTGACTTGGGGAAGAGATTTTCTTCCCCAATAATTTTTGAGGGAAAAATGAAAAAAGAAAATCTAGAAACATTACTTAATAAGATGTGCTCTACCGGAGCTGATTTTGCTGAAATATATATTGAAAATACGAAAACCAAAATATTTACTTATTTAGATAATAAGTTACAAAAAATAGATAATAAAATAGATAAAGGTATGGGCCTTAGAATTGCTAAAGGTAATGAAGTATATTATGCAGCAGTAAATAATAATGATCCTATAACTATTGCTGAAGATTTAATAAATAATTTAAATAGTAAAGTATTATATAAAGATATAAAACTTTCTGATATGAAAATTTATGAAGGATCAGATAATGAATTTTTAGATGATAAATTAATTAAAGATTATATGAATAATTTAAATCATAAAATTCGTTTAATGGATAAAAGAATTGAACAAGTATCTTTAAATTTTACCGAAATTTTAAAAGATATTACTATTGCTAATCATACTGGTCTATACAATAAAGAAAAAAGATGTTATGCAAGATTTTATATATCTGTTACCTTTAAAGATAGCGATTTAGTATCAACTTCAAGTTATAATTGGGGTATGAGTACTATTAAAGATATTTTTAATCGTAATATAGATAATAATTTAAAAGACTTAGTTAAATATGGAATAGATAAGTTATATGCTAAAAATTGTGTTGGTAAGAAGATGCCTGTTATCTTAGGTCCAGGTTTTGGAGCAGTTATATTCCATGAAGCATGTGGTCATGCGATGGAAGCTAATGCTACTGCTCGTAAACGTTCGGTTTTAAGTGATATGATTGGTAAAAAGATTGCTTCTAATAAAGTAACTATTATTGATGATGGTACTATTCCTAATTTATGGGGAACAACTAAGATTGATGATGAAGGATATAATACAAAGAAGAATTATTTAATTAAGGATGGTATCTTAGTAAACTATTTAAATGATACGATAAATAATCGTTTATTAAAGATGAATTTAACTGGATCTTCGAGAAGAGAATCATATTATTATCCTCCTGTATCAAGAATGAATAATACTTATTTAGAACCTGGAAATGACTCTATTAGTGATATGGTAAAAAGTATTAAGTATGGCTTATATGCTAAAGAAATGAATGGTGGGTCTGTTAATCCAGAAACGGGAGATTTTAACTTTGGTGTAGCTACTGCCTATATGATACGTGATGGCAAGGTATGTGAATGTGTAAAAGGTGCTAGTTTAATTGGTAATACCCTAGATATTTTAAATAAAATTGAAATGGTATCAAGTGATTTAGAATATGGTGCCGGAATGTGTGGAGCAGCAAGTGGCATGGTTCCTGTTACAATTGGGGAACCGACTATAAAAGTATCCGAAATATTAGTTGGAGGAATAAAAAATGATTGATAAATTAATTGACTTAGCTAAAGAAAATAATATTGATTTAGAAGTCTGTTCTAAAAAAGAATATTCTGCCCAAATTGCTGTTTTAAATTCTAATCTAGAAAACTTTTACATATCTAATACTACCAGACATAATATTAAAGCGATTAAAGATAGTAAATGTATTTTCTTTGTTACGGAAGATTTATCTGATCCTGATTATATAATTAATGAATTAAATAAGACATTTTTACTTAGTGATAATGATAATCTAAATAGATTAAGTAATAATAGTTATGAAAATAGAAATAAAGTATTTAATAAACCAGATTTTAAAAAAGTTAAAGAAGATTTATTAAGTTTATATGCTTTAAAGAAAGATTACTCTTTTATAAAAAATATTGAAGCTAGTTATTCATATAATTCGATGAATATCGATATTAAAAATAAAAATAATTATATGACTGATAATACTTATAGTAATTATATATATGTATCTATAAGTGGAGAAAAAAATAATATTGTTAAAAGTGATTATATAAGTATTTATACTAATAATTATGATTTTAATATTGTCAAAGAAAAGGTAATAAAACTTCTTAAGTATCTTGAATCTAAGTTTACTGAAACATCTATAAGTACTAATAAATATAATGTCTTATTAAATAATAATGTTGTAAAAGACATATTAAATACTTTTATATCTTCTTTTAGTACTAGAAATATCGATATGAAATTATCATTTTTAACAGGTAAACTTAATCAAAAAGTATTTAGTGATAAAATAAGTATTATTGAAGAACCAGTAAATACTAAGTTTGTTACAACTAGATATTTTGATGATGAAGGAACATTAACTTATAATAAAGAATATGTTTCTAAAGGTGTATTTGTAAAAACATATAATAATTTAGAATATGCTCTTAAAAATAAAGAAGAGTTAACTGGTAATTCTTATGGTGTCCGTAATTTTCATATTAAAGAAGGTAATAAGACTTATGATGAATTAATAAAGACGATGCAAAATGGAATTATTATTAATCGAATTGAAGGTATGCATAGTGGTATAAATACTAGAAGTGGCGATATATCACTACAAGCAACAGGACTACTTGTTGAAAATGGAGTAGTTACTAAACCATTGAATATGATTATTTTACAAAGTAATATTATTGAAATATTAAATAATGTTATTGAAGTTGGTAATGATTTAGAGGAATTTAATAGTATAATAGCTAGTCCATCTTTACTATTACATGATATAACTATATGTGGGAGTTTATAATATGCAAAAAAGAGAAGATATAAATACTTTAGATAAGTGGGATTTAACAAAGTTATATGCTGATGAAAGTTCCATCGAAGAAGATTTTAAACGTTTAGATATGTATGCTTTAAATATTAAACGTTTAAAAGGACATTTATTAAGTTCTTATTTTAAACTTGAACGTTTCTTTCGCAGTTATATTAAACTTAATCAAATAATAGAGCGTTTAAATGTTTATAGTATGCTTTATTTCTATCAAGATATGACTAATATTGATGCTATTAATTTAAAAGAACGAGTTAATAAAAAAATAGAATATATTTTCAGTATAATAAGTTTTGTTGAACCAGAATTTTTAAAAGCAAGTTTTAAAGAAGTTAAAGAACTTATTAGTGATTTACCATTAGCTAAATATGAATTTTATTTTGCTAAGTTATTTAGGGCAAAAAAACATATATTAAGTAGTAAAGATGAACAATTATTAACAAAGATTAGTTTTTCTTTACTAAACAGTAGTGATATATATGATAATTTAAATAATAGTGATTTAAAATTAGATCCTGTTATAATTGATGGTAAAGAGCAGGAATTAACCCCTGAGAATTTTCAAATATATTTAAATAATAGTGATGTAAATATCCGTAAACAAGCATTTACTAATTTATATCGTTATTATCAAAAATTAAATAATACGATGTATTCTTTATATTTAGCAAGTATTAAAGAAAATACTTTTATTAGTCAAGTAAGAAAATATCCTAGTGTTCTTGAGATGCATTTGTATGATGATAAGATTCCCGTAAGTTTTCTAGATAATTTGGTTAATGGTATTCATCAAGGTATACGAGTATTAAGAGAGTATGAAACTATTCGTAAAAACTATTTAAATTTAAAAGAAATGCATAATTATGATTTATATCGTGATTTAGTAGATCCTTTAGAAAATAATATTTCTTATGAACAAGCTAAAACAATTTTATTTACAGCTTTAAAACCATTAGGACAAGATTATGCTAATATTTTAAAAGAAGCCTTAAGTAATCGTTGGGTAGATGTTTATCCTAATGATGGTAAAAGAGGTGGAGCTTATGAAATATCTTGTTTTGGAGCAGATCCTTATATTTCTTTAAACTATGTTAATGATTTTGATTCAGTTAGTACTTTAGCTCATGAATTAGGACATGCAATTCATTCTTATTTAACTAATAAAAAACAAGATTATATGTATCAAAGTTATCCAATCTTTTTAGCAGAGATAGCATCTACTGTTAATGAATGTTTAATAGATGAGTATTTTATTAATAATACTAAGGATAAAAAAGAAAAAATATATTATTTAAATAATTTCTTAGAAAAGTTTAGAACTACTGTTTTTAGACAATTAATGTTTAGTGAATTTGAAACTAAAGTATATAGTGATTATCAAAATGGTAGTGCTATTAATCCAGAGTATTTAAATAATACATATTTAGAATTAAATAAAGTATATTATGGTAATACTGTTACATATGATGATGAAATAAAATATGAATGGTCAAGAATTCCTCATTTTTATACACCATTTTATGTATATAAGTATGCATCAGGTTATATAATTGCTTTATCAATAGTTAGTAAGTTAAAAAAAGATAATACTTATTATAAAAAATATTTAGAATTTTTAAGTAGTGGTTCATCTAAATATCCCCTTGATACTTTAAAGATAGCTGATATTGATAGTACTTTAGAAGAACCAATTAAAGATGCTTTAGAAATATTTAAAAATAAAGTTAATGAATTAAAAAATTTAGTAGGAGGTAATAACAATGGCAAAGAATAAAGATTATTATGAAATATTAGGTGTTGATAAAAGTGCTAGTCAAGATGAAATTAAATCAGCATTTAGAAAATTAGCTAAGAAATATCATCCTGATATTAATAAAGAACCTGGAGCTGAAGAAAAATTTAAAGAAATTGGGGAAGCTTATAGTATTTTAGGAGATCCAGAAAAACGTAAGACTTACGACCAATTTGGTTCTGCTGCTTTTGACGGTACTGGTAATGCTGCTGGTGGTGCCGGTGGTTTTGGCGGTTTTGGAAACTTTGGCGGATTTGGTAGTTTTGCTGATTTTGATACTGATGATTTGTTCCGTGACTTATTTGGTGGTGCCTTTGGTTTTGGCGGTGGTAGCCGTAATAAAAATAGAGCAACAAAAGGGGCAGATAGTTTAGTTAAAATAAATTTAACTTTTGAAGAAGCAGTTTTTGGTTGTGATAAAGAAATTACTTTAGATTTAAACGATAAATGTGATGAATGTGGTGGCGCCGGTGGCTTTGATGCTACAACTTGTAGTACTTGTAAAGGCCGTGGAAGAGTAGTTCAAGTTCAAAGAACAATGTTTGGTACTTTCCAAAGTGAAACGACATGTCCTGATTGCAATGGTGCCGGTAAAACTTTTAAAAGAACTTGTAGCAAATGTCGTGGTAAAGGTGTTTATGTTCGTAGTAAAACTATTGAAGTAAGTGTTCCTGCCGGAGTAGCTACTGGTACTCAATTAAGAATAAGTGGTAAAGGTTCAAGTGGTACTAATGGTGGTGCTAACGGAGATATTTATATCGAATTTAAAGTAAAAGAACATCCTTTATTTAAAAGAGATGAAGATGATATTTTATTAGATTTACCTATTACTATTACGGATGCAATTTTCGGTTGTAAGAAAGATGTTCCTACGATATATGGTAATGTAGTTTTAGCAATTGATGCTGGAACGCAATCCGGAACTAAATTACGTTTACGTGGTAAGGGTGTTGCTAATCCTAATACACGTCGTAAAGGTGATATGTATATAACTGTTAAAGTTATGACACCAACAAAATTAGATCGTAATCAAAAACAATTATTTAAAGAATTAGATGAAACTGATTTAGAAGTTAATCCCGAATTTAAAGAAATTAAAAAATATTTAGATTAAAGTGATGTAGAATCACTTTTTTTAAATATTATAACTTGTTAAAAAAAGTATGATTTGCTAAAATAAGCTTTACTTTGTTATGGTGATTATGAATGAAAGAAACAAGTGACTTAAAAACTATCCAATTTTAAAAATTAAATAAGATAATTATTATACTTGTAAATATTTATAATTAATGTTAATGTAGTTACGAAAATATTATTTATTATATTGAAAGGGTATATTATGAAGTTGAAAGAAAATTTAAATGGACCATTATTATTAGTTATAATTCTTATTTTAACAGGTGCCGTAATAGCGGGTACTATCTTTATATCATTTAAAACGCAATATAAAAATACTGCACCTTATAAAACTAGTATTGAATTACGCGCTAATTCTAAAGAATTAGCTATAAAAGAAATAACTAATGATACGATTATATTAGATAATGATTTAAATAATTTACAGGTATCAATATGGATTTATTCTAATCCCAAATTATTAGGAACATTCAATATTGAAAATAATACTATTGGAGGTTTAAAAGAAGCTTTTAGTAATATTAATATTTCTTCTGGAGAGCATGTTCTAGCATTAGTAAATAATTCTAATAAAGTGCTTGGTTATATTAAGATAGAAATTAATGATTCTAAAGAACTAGTATCTTCTATAAATGAAGAAGATAATACTTTAGAAGAAAAAGAAGATATTGATGAAGAAGAAGTAGAAGAAAAAAAAGAACCACAAATAATTGTTGAAACAAAAGAAATTATTGAAGAAGAAAATATTGATTATCAAGTAGAAGAACAAACTGAAATTAATATGGCTCGTGGTTTAACAGAAGTTATTCAAGATGGTGTAGAAGGTAAGAAAGAAATTACTTATAAAGTACGTTATGAAAATGGTAAAGAGATATCTCGTAATAAAATTTCGGAAGAAGTAATTAGGAATCCTATTACCAAAATAATAAAAGTAGGTATTAGTGATTATAATTTAAATGAAGAAAATATTTTAACTTATATATCAGGTGAATATTGCGATTTAGATGGTTTAAATACTGAAGATGAAATATGTAATAAAGTATTAGGAAAATATACTATTTATAAACTTGGTAATAATTCTAAATTAATTTGTTTAGGTAATGAATGTAGTGAAAGTTCTATTAACTTAAATGATTATATAGATACTAAAATTTATAATAATAAATTTTATATAGCAACTTATCAAGATAAAGAACTATATTTTAATATTTTAAAAGAGGATTCTAAAGTTTTAACGATAGAAGATTGTACTTCTTTAGGATTAGCATGTGGTAATTGGTAAATACTACTTTTTCTTTTGCCACCGGATATATGAATCGCTTAACTTATCTATACCAAAATGGCTTGCGTCCGGTAATCAATTTGGAACATATTTAGCTTGTAAATTAATCCTTTTCATGATAAATTGGTAGTAACAACAGAGAGTTTTCGTGTTATTAATTTGAAAGGGTTAGAATGAAAAAGAAGAATATTATTATTTTAGTTACTATTTTAATAGTGACCATAGTTGTTGGTTCCTTGGTTTGGCTTAAATTTATTAAGAAAGAGGAGTTATCATTAAATGATAACTTGGTTAAAGAATTATATGATGAAATAGAAACTTATTTTATTCCTGAATTGTATGATGGATTTGAATCTTATAATGAAAATAATTTTTATATGGATAAATTAGTTACTTATGATACTCTTAGTGATGAAGCTAAACTTTATTATGCTTACCAAACAATTAAAGATATAAAAGATAAAAAAATTAATTCATGTGATGAGTTAAAAAGTTATACTTTTAATAATATGAATTTATATGAATATTGCTTAAAAGATCCTTATATGTTAAGTAATGTAGAATTTATGTTTAATGATGTTAATAAAGCTAAGTTAGAAGATGCATATCATAAAATGTATGGATATGATAAAGAAATGCCTTTAAAAAGTTTTACTATGAGTTTTACAGGTGTTTGCTTATATTCTGATGTAGAAGATGAGTATTTATGTCATAACCAAGTTGGTGGTGATACGACTTTTGGTATTAGTAGAACTAAACTTATTTCAGCAGATAAATATTTTGATAGAATTGAGTTAGATGACCGCTATGTTTGGGTTGATTTAGCAGATAATAATGGTTTTGATTACTATAAATCTCGTTTTAATAAAGAATTAATTGCTAATGTTTCAGAATATAATGAAGATAATGATGCTGAATATTTAGACAAAGGGGCTTTATATAAACATGTATTTAAAAAAGATAGTGACGGTAATTATTATTGGTATAGTAGCGAAAGAGTAGAGTAACATTAAAGGAATTTGGATATTCCTTTTTCTTTTGCTACCGGATATATGAATCGCTTAACTTATCTCTACCAAAATGGCTTATATTGGTCCATGTCGCCGGGCGTCTGGGACCTCGTTTGGGGACAGGCTGCTCATGAGTTCAGTCAGAACGCGACGGGTCGTGCTTACAGCGACTTTGTGACCAGCACCCGTGGCTTGCGTCCGGTAATCAATCTAGGAAATTAGCTAATATTTTGAAAATAATATTTTATATATTATTAATTTGTGATAAAATTAAAGAAGAATAAGGAGGCCGCTATGGGTAGTACTACTTTTACTCTTTTAGGAGTATCTTATTATTTGGCATCGGTTATTATAATTGTTATAGTTTTGAATAAAATAAATAAAAAAGATAAGAATAAATATCTAAAAATAATAAATGATTTAGAAAAGAATAAAAATTTAATAATTTCTTCTGGAATTTTAACTGAGTTAAATAATGCTAATAATTTAGTTAATAATAAAGAAATGCAAGAGATGTATGATGATTGGAAAAAAAGGTTTAATTATATTAAAGAAGTAGAAATTCCTAAGATAACTGATTCTTTAATTGAAATACAAGATTTATTCGATAATAAAAAATATAAAGATTTAAATAAGTTATTAGCTAAAACAGAGTTAAATATTGATTATGTTAAGACTAAAAGTAATTATTTATTAAATGAAATAAAAAAAGTAACGACTTCTAGTAGTCGTAGTCGTGAAGAAATATTAAAGTTAAAACAAAAGTATCGTGAGATAATTACAAAGTATAATAATAATAAAACTGATTATAGTTTAATTAATGGTCCAATTGAGTTACAATTTGAAAATGTTGATAAGTTATTTAGTCATTTTGAAGTTGCTATTGATGAAAATAATTATCAAGAAACTAGTAAGGTATTAAATGCTTTAAATGATATTGTAGGTAATTTAGAATTAATTATTAAAGAAAGTCCTTCTATTATATTATTGGGAACTAAGTTACTTCCTAGTAAGATGCATGATGTTTATGTAGAAGCTGATAAATTACGTAAAGATGGATATAACTTAGATTATTTAAATATAGAGTATAATTATGAAGAAGCAAATAAAAAAATAGCAGATGTTTTAGAAAAAATAAATGTTTTAAATATAGAAGACTCTTTATTAACTTTAAAAACTTTATTAGATTATTTTGATGGTTTATATAATGACTTTGAAAAAGAAGTAAAAGCTAAAAAAAGTTTTAAAGAATTAACTAGAAGTATTTTAGTACGTGCTAATAAGTATGAGAAAATAAATAATGAATTGAGAAAAAGAGGAAAGCAGTTTATTTATAGTTATGATTTAACAGAAGATGATATTAAAATATTAGATATTTTAAAAGATGAAATTAAAGAAATTAAACATGATTATGATGAAATTATTGAAGCTTCACGTAGTAAAAAATATGCTTATTCTCGTTTAGATAAGGAAATGAAAGAACTTAATAATAGATTAGGTAAGTGTGGTAATAATCTAGAATATGCTCTTAAAAATTTAGGAAGTTTAAAAGAAGATGAATTGAGAGCTAATGATCAGTTAGAAGAAATTAAAAGTATATTAAAGAAGGCTAAGTATAAGATTAGTAGTTATAAAATTCCTGTTATTCCTCGAAGATATTATATAGAATTAAGTGAAGCTAGTGTTGCTATTAAAAATGTTGTTATTGAATTAGAAAAGAAACCTATTTCTATTAAAACATTAAATATAAGAGTTGATACAGCTCGAGATTTAGTATTAAAATTATATAATACTTCTAATGAAATTATTCGTACTGCTCAATTAGCAGAAACTAGTATTGTCTATGGCAATAGGTATCGTAGTGTAAATAAAGGTATTGATGATGCTTTAACTAATTCAGAAAGATTTTTTAATAATGGTGAATATAAAAATTCTTTAGAATATACAATTAATGCTATTAATAAGGTTGAACCAGATTTTTATCAAAAATTAAAAGAAACTTTAGAAAACAAATAGACCTAATTGGTCTTTTTTGATATACTAAGAAATGTAGATATGGGTGATTATATGATATATTTAGATTATAGTGCAACAACACCAGTTAGTTATGATGTTTTAGAATCTTATAATAAGGCTACAAGGGATTATATAGGTAATCCTAACTCTTTACATAGTTTAGGAGTTAAATCAAAGGCTTTATTAAATTCCGCAACAAGACAAATTGCTGAGCTTCTAGATGTTTTACCAAGTGAATTAATATATACTTCAGGAGCAACTGAATCAAATAATTTAGCTTTAATTGGATATGCCTTACGTCATAAAAGTAGGGGTAATCATATTATAACTACAAAATTAGAACATCCTTCTATTTATAGTATTTTAAATTATTTAGAAACATTAGGTTTTCAGGTTAGTTATGTAGATAATGATTCTGATGGTTTAATTGATTTAGATGATTTAAAATCTTTAATTAGAAAAGATACTATTTTAGTAAGTATTTGTGGAGTAAATAGTGAAACTGGAGTTAGACAACCATTAAAAACTATAAGACAAGTAATAAAAAAAGAAAATAGTGAGATAGTGTTTCATAGTGATTTAACCCAAGCTTTAGGAAAAATAAGCATAAACTTACATGATGTAGATATGGCTTCTTTTTCTGGTCATAAAATATTTGGCCCTAAGGGTATTGGCTTACTATATAAGAGTGAAAAAATAGAATTAGAACCAGTTATTCATGGTAGTAGTAAAACTAATCCTTTAAGACCAGGAACTCCACCCTTACCATTAATTGTAGCTTTATCTAAAGCAATTAGATTATCTTTAATGGATCTACATAAAAAAGAAGAGTATATTCGTAAATTAAATGAAAAAATAGTTAATGATTTATCCCATTTTCCAGAAATTCGCTTTAATAAGTCAAAATATTCGATTCCTCATATTTTAAATATTAGTTTAATGCAAATAAAACCTGAAAGTTTTATTCATGCAATGGAGGAACATGAGGTTTATTTAAGTACTAATACTGCTTGTGCTTCTGGAGAATTATCAACTGCTGTTATGGCTTTATATAATGATAAAATTAGAGCTTTAACGTCTATTAGGATAAGTATTTCTAGTATAACTACTGTAGAAGAAATAAATCGTTTTTTAACATTTTTTCATGGCGAATATCAAAGATTTATTAAATTAGGAAGTAGGCATTAATTTGAAAAAAATATTTATTATATTAAGTTTTTTAGTGTGTTGTGCTTGTAGTAGTAAAGCAGAGTATCAACAAATAACTTGTGACAAAATAACTAGTGATATGATTATTATTGATGTTCGTAGTGCGGCTGAATATAAATTTGGTCACTTAGATAATGCTATTAATATTGATTTAGATAATTTAAATAGTGATTCTTTAAAAGATATAAGTAAAGATAGTAAAATAGTTTTATATTGTCAAACAGGAAGAAGAAGTAAAGAGGCTAGTGAAATACTACTAAACATGGGTTATAAAAATGTATATGATTTAGGAGCAATGAGTAATTGTAGTAGTTAATTACAAAAGGTAGGTAGGTAATACCTAAAAATATACATAATATATGTTAAAATAAAAACGTGATGTTTATGCAAAAAAGAAAATTTAATGAATTTATGAAAAGATATGATAAATTTGAAAAGAATAATTTACCAACACCATTTTGGGATGAAGAAAGACAAACCTTAGAATATGTAAATATTGGTAATAGAAAAAACATATATAACTTTGATAATATTGATAATAAAGTTAAAGTTTATAGTAATTTAACTAGTGCATTAGAAGATTTAGTCGATATTAGTTTTTATTATCCTTTTTATGCTAAATATCAAGATCTTACTAAAAATGGAAATAAATTTGTTGTTGGAAATACTCATACTCATTCATTTGAAAATGTTGTTCAATCTCTTTATGAAAGTCCCGAATCTTTTTATATATCTAGTGAAAATGAAGAATTTTATAGTAAACAAGAACTTAGATATTTAAAAAAATTACAAAAATATTTATTATTTATTGGTCTAAAAGATATAAAAACTAATAAAGAACCTATATCAAGATATAGGAATAAATTACATGAAAAATATAAAAATGCTTATATAATTTCTTTAAATAGTGAACTATTAAATGATATTTTAAATGGTAAAATTAATTTTATTGTTTATAAATGGTATAGTGGTTATAAAGAAAATAAATATGGTAAGAACGAATATCAATGTTTAATTACTGATAAAGAATATAATTTTAAGTTATTTATAGAATATACATATACTGAAATAAAATTATATAAAGATATAAAAGATTTATACCATATGGATAATATTAATGATACTAACAAAGTTATAGTTAAATACTTTCATATAATAGAAAAGTACTAATTTAATAAATTATTGTTAAATTCTAAAAAATTTGTACTATTTACGATAAAGTTTATTTACAAGAATACATTTCTAAGATTTATTTATGAAAATAAAGTAGAATAATCTAGATTAATAAAAAATTAGTTAAAATTAATAAAAAGGCTTTTCAAAATTTTTTAAAATATGGTATTATATATAAGCAACAGAAAAAGTAATTGCCAAAAATGTTTATTTTAGGTATAATAAAAAGAGTTAGAAGATAAGGAGAATTTAATATGGCTTTGAATTTAAAAAAAATGATGGGCTTAGATGATGAAGAGTCTAAATTAGGTACTGAAGATGAATATTATACTACAACAATTAATGAAGCAACTGGTGGGGATAGTGCTGGTGCTAAAATGATTCTCTTAGAACCACGTGCTTATTCAGAATCACAACAGATTGCTGATCATTTAAAAAAACGTAATAGTGTTGTTGTTAATCTTAAAAGAGTTACTTCTGATCAAGCTAAACGTATAATAGATTTTTTAAGTGGTTGCGTTTATGCAATTGGCGGAACTATGCAAAAAGTTGGTGTTGGAATTTATTTATGTGCGCCAAAGAATGTTAATGTTCAAGGAAAAATTACAGAAGATTCTAATGTAGCTTCTGAAGAAATTGAAGAAGAGATAAAGTGGTAAGTAATAGTTAAACGAGGTGGAGGCTTATGCCAGGCAAATTTAAAACAACTATAAAGGGGTATAGTATTAGTGAAGTAAATAGTTTTGTTGATAAGGTTACAGCAGAGTATGAAGCTTTATTAGAAAAATTAAAAGTGAGTGATGAAGAAAATAAGAAGTTGAAATTAGAATTAGAAAAGTATTCTAATATTGAGACTTCTTTAAAAAACGCTTTAGTAATAGCTGATGAAACAAATCGTAATTTACGCAAGCTTACTACTGATGAATCTTCTCAAATTCTTGAAGATGCTAAAAAGAATGCTTCAAGAATAGTTAATGACGCTTTAATTAAGGCTGATAAGATTGAAGCGGAAGCTGAAAATTTAAAACGTAATGTAGATATTTATAAGAGAAGAATGAAACAAATGTTAAGTGAACAATTAGAAGTAGTTGATAAAATAACAGATATAGAGTACTAGAAATAGTATTTTTTTTATATTATTAAATAGGTGATAAGATGCTTGAATTACTTACTTCATTAATAAAAGGACTTATCTTTTTTACTGGTAGTTATTCTAATACTGTTTTTCTAGATCCTTTATCTAGGGAAGAGGAAGAAAAATACATAAAATTATTAGAAGAAAATGATACTAATGCTAGAAATAAGTTAATCGAACATAATTTAAGATTAGTAGCTCATATAGTTAAGAAGTTTGATAATAATATTAATGATTCTGATGACTTAATAAGTATTGGTACGATTGGATTAATAAAAGGTATTGATTCTTATAAAAGTGATAAAAATATTAGGCTTACTACTTATGTCGCAAGATGTATTGAAAATGAAATATTAATGTATTATCGTAGTATAAAAAAATATCAAAACACAGTATCCTTAAATGATTCTATTGGGTATGATAAAGATGGTAATAAAATAATGTTAATTGATGTTTTAAAGGATAATCATAAATCTTTAGAAGAATCTTTAGCCTTAAAAGAAAATATTAATTTAATTAATAAATATTTAGGAAAATTAAATAGTCGAGAACAAGAAATAATTATTAAAAGATATGGATTAAATAATAAAAAAGCAATGACTCAAAAAGAGATTGCTAAAAATATGCATATATCAAGAAGTTATGTCTCAAGAATAGAAAAACGCGCTATTAGTAAAATTTTAAAAGAATTTATTAAGAATAAAAAGATAAATTAGTTTATTCACAAGTAGCACCATTTTCTTTTAAACTAGATATTACTTTATCTAAAGATGTATCTTTATCACTTAAATCTAATCCTAAAGTTTTTAAAAGAGTTGGATCAGCTTTATCAACATCTATATCAAGTACGAAATCAACAGTATCATTAATATCAACACTAAAATTAATTCCTTCCATATTATCCTTACTTAAATCCATATTATCTAAAATTGATTCTTCTAAACTTTGCTTTTGTTCATCAGTTAATTCATTTAATTCATTAGCATCTATAAGTTCTTTAGCAAATATTATTCTAATTTTTAATTGATCTATATTATTATTATCTTTAGCAATAAATTCTATTTCTTGGGACATATATTGATCTTGATTTAAAGAACACTTTCTAACTTGTTTTTTGCCACAACCACTAAGTAATAAAATTGTGAATAAAAGTAAAACTAATTTCTTATTCATAATACACCTCGATATTATTATAACATAAGTTATCTATTTTATTATACAATTATCATACACAAAAAAATAATTAATCCATAAAATATATTGAATATATAAAAAGGAGGAATGATTTATGAATAATGGTGCATGTGGCTGCATGGGACCTGCTATCATCTTAGTGTTATTTATCTTACTTATAATCATTGTTGGAGCTTTTATCTAGATGAAGAAAGAAAAAAATAATTATCTTTTTATCATAATTTTATATATTTTACTAGCAATAGTACTTAGTAGTTTTATTTTTTATTAAAGGGGAAACCCTTTTTTTAATGCAAAAATTAATATTTTATTATATAATTAAGATGGTGATAGTATGGCTAAGAAAAAGAAGAAAAGACAAGATGAAGATAAAAATACTGGTTATAGTGTAGAGTTAACTGGCTTAGTTCTTGTTTTAATTGGCTTAATTGGCTTTGGCTTTGGAATTGTTGGAGCTTTTATTAAAAAGTTTGCTATGTTTTTAGTTGGAGAATGGTGGCCTATAATTTTAGGCTTATTAATTTTTCTAGGATTAATGATGTTAATAAATCGTAAATTACCAAAGTTTTTTTCATCTAAATTAGTAGGATTTTATATTATTTTTGCCGTTATTTTAGTTTTATCTCATTATGCTTTTATTAAAACTAATATTACTTTAACAACTGTTTTAACAGCTACAAAAGATAATTATATGGAAAGAATTGCCACCATTAATGGAACTGGTCCTATTCTTGCAAGTGGTCAATCTTCGATTAGTATTGGGGGAGGATTTATTGGGGCTTTACTTTCTGGAGCCTTAGTTCAATTATTTAGTTTAGTTGGTACTTTAATTGTTATTGCTATATCTGCTATATTTGGTTTAGTATTACAATTTAATATTAATCTTGGTGAAATTTTAACTAATATCAAAGATTTCTTTACATCTAAAGAAGATGATGATGGTGATGAGGAAGAAGACTCTGAAGATGAAGAAAAAGAAGAAGATAATGATGATAATAAAGTTGTAATATCAAGTGTTGCTGAACTTAAAAATTTAAATAATAATAAAGAAAATGTTGAAGTAAAGGAAATACCTATTACTACAGGAGAAATACCAGCTCCTACAAGGGTAGAAGAAAAATTTGTAGTAGTTCCTAATGTTGATTATAAGTTACCTAAGATAGATATTTTAGATTTGCCTAAAAAAGATGGTAAGACTAATTCAACTGAATTTATTCGTAGTAATAAAAATATTTTAGAAAGAGTATTATCAGAGTTTGGTATTAATGGTAAAGTAGTAGAGATACATGTAGGACCCGCTGTAACGCAATATGAAGTTCATATACCAGCAGGAACTAAATTAAGTAGAATAGTATCTTTAGATAAAGAAATAGCGCTTGCTATGGCTGCCAAATCAATTAAAATTGAAGCTCCTATTCCTGGAAAGAATACTGTAGGAATTGAAGTTCCAAATCCTGTAATTGCTGCTGTTAAAATAAGAGAAGTACTTGGTAATATTCCTAGTAATCAGATGAATGCTAAAATATTAGTCGCTCTTGGTAAAGATATAATGGGCCGTGTACAAACTGCTGATATAACTAAAATGCCTCATTTATTAGTAGCTGGTTCAACTGGTAGTGGTAAATCAGTTTGTATTAATTCTTTTATTGCTAGTATATTAATGCGTTATCGTCCAGATGAAGTTAAATTATTATTAGTAGATCCTAAAAAAGTAGAATTATCTAATTATAATGGAGTTCCTCATCTATTATGTCCCGTTGTAACTAACCCTAAAAAAGCTTCCTTAGCACTTCAAAGACTAGTTCAAGAAATGGAACATCGTTATGATATCTTTGAAGAAGAAGGAGTTAAAAATATTGGCAGTTATAATGAATTAATCGATAAAAAGAATTTAGCTGGTGAGTCTTTAAAACATATGACTTATATTGTTATTATTATCGATGAATTAGCAGATTTAATGATGGTAGCTTCTAAAGAAGTAGAGGATTCTATTATGCGTATTACGCAAATGGCAAGAGCAGCAGGGATTCATTTAATTGTTGCTACTCAAAGACCATCAACTGATGTTATTACCGGTGTAGTAAAGGCTAATATTCCTTCTAGAATATCTTTTGCTGTATCTAGTCAGATTGATTCTAGAACTATTCTTGATTGTGCAGGTGCTGAAAAGTTACTTGGGAAAGGTGATATGCTTTATTTACCTATGGGAGAAAGTGCTCCAATTCGTATTCAAGGATGTTTTATATCTGATGATGAGATTAGAAGATTAATTGAATATGTTTGTAATGAACAAAAAGCTAGTTATGATGAAAAGCTAACGGCACCAACTCCAGAAGAGGTTAAAGAAGTAAATGGAGAGACCGAAGAATATGAAGATCCTTTATATGATCAAATAGTAGAATTTGCTATATCTACTGGTAAAGTATCAGCTTCTTTATTGCAAAGACGTTTCCGTCTAGGATATAATCGTGCTGCCAGAGTAGTTGATTTATTAGAAGAACGCGGAATAGTAGGCCCACAAAATGGTTCTAAACCACGTGAAGTATTAGTTAAATTAGAAAATAAAAATCATGAAGATTAATTTGAGACTACTGAAAAAATATACAAAGATTACTGTAAAGTATATCAGTAGTCTTTTTATTTTGGTATAATATACATAAGAAAATGGTGGTAAAATATGCTAAAACAAAACAATCAAATGACATTTAATTTCAGTAAATATTCAGAGCTATATGATATACTAATTCCTCAAA
>CALVSW010000012.1 GCA_944359625.1 uncultured Bacilli bacterium
TAATACTTCGCAGATACCGACGTGTATAGTGGACTTTCACCACCTAGCTATATGCCATGCCCGGCACACATAAAAAATAACATATATGATGAAGATATGTTATAATATGTTCTACAAATGGAGGTTTTATTTATGGGTAATTTAAAAGAACAATATAATCAAATTATATTAAATAGAAAAGGAATTATAGTTAGAATTAATGAGTTAGCAGAAAATGAAGCAGTAAAAGAATATTTAGATTTATGCAAACAAAGTGATCAATTATTAAGCCAACAAAAACAATTATATACTCAAGTAAAATTTGAAGAATATTCTTCATGTAATCATATATGGGTTAATACATTACATGAATATGATAGTTGGGAAGGTCGTTCATATGATTATTGTGGGTGTGTAAAGTGTGGTTTAGATAGAAGAGTTCTTCAATTAATGGAAAATTATCATGACCAAGATTGGTTAACAAAAGAGCAACGAATAATGTATAATTTTTTGACAAATAATCAATCTGATTTTGGAATTAAAATCAATATACTATGTGATTTAGAGTTAGCAAAAGCAATATATGCTAAAATAAAAGAAGCACATCCTAATATCGATGATGAAACTATAGTAAAATATTTAAAAGTTGCTCTTCATAATATAAGAGATACTAAAGTAAGTGATGAAAGAAAAGTGAATAGAGCTATAAGACTAGCACTTAAACCTAGTTTTAATAAGTGGAAAGCATCAGATGTTAATAGATTTTAAAAAAGATGATTTATTGTTTCAAATCATCTTTTTTATTATATTAATATTTTCCATATCTATCATTAGATATTTTAATAATTTTTTCTTTATTAAATAAGTTTTAATTATTTTCTTGCTTAGATTAAGCCATTTACTAACTATAAATAGTTTATATATTATCAATAATACATTTTTAATTGCATCATTATACACAAAATGATGCAATTGACAATATATATGATGCAATTAAATTTATTAATAATACTTATAAATATAAAACTAGAGTTTTTATTCTCTAGTTAAATATTTTCATTTCTAATTGTTTCAATAGTATTTTGTTTATTTATTTTATTCATTGAATACTTCATAATTATAAATATTAAGATAAATACTGTAATTACAGCGATTAAAATAGCTATAACTGGCATTTTATAAGGTAAGCCTGAATCTAAAGTTAAATAATGATGTATTAGATAAGATAAAATAAGGCCGATTGGAATACCAAATACTAATGATTTAATACCCATAAATATACTTTCTAAACTAATCATTCTACTAAATTCTTTTTTAGTCATACCAATAGATTTTAACATAGCAAATTCTTGACGTCTTAATTCCATATTAGTAGTTATTGTATTAAAGATATTAGTAATACCTATTAAAGATATAACTATTATAAAACCATATAAGAAAATACCTATTAAAGTAAATAAATTATTCATCATATTAACTGATTCTTCAATATTATTTACAGCATAATCAACACCAGTTAATGCTTCATCAATATCATCTTGTAATTTATTAGCATTACTTGAATCATAATAAATATTAATTACTTTAGAACTATATATTTTATTAAATAAGTCATCACTAATTAATAAGGCATTATTAACATTTTTTAAACCAAATGGTTTATTTTCTGTTACTTTAAATATTTCAATATTAAAATTAGAATCATCAGTTAAAGTTCCACTAATCATATCATGATCTTTAAATTTATAAACATGTAAGTATTTACTTTCAAATTTATTATCTTCTTCATTATATCTTGATACACTAGAATAATCTAATAATATAGCTTTATCTTTTATACTATTATAATCTAGTCCAAGAGATTCAATAAACTTCTTATATTGATAATCACCAATACTAATAATACTTATATAACTATTTATTGTCGAATTTAAATCTAAATTTATCCAATCAATATATTCTTGATTATAATAAGTATTACTAAATTTTAATTCTGATTCTCTTAAGATTGTATAATTTAAAATATTATCTAAACTTGTAGTTGCTATTAATTTTTGATATTCTTCTTCATTATAATCGGTTGCTGTTAAAGATAAATTATAATCACTTATATTAAGTTCTCGCTCGATGCTATCAAAAGCTATGCTCATAAAACTTGTTAGAGCAATAAAGACAGATACGGATACTATTATAGATATAACTGTTGTACGATACTTCTTTTTATTTCTTTTTAAATTTTTATAAGATATATCCCCACCTACTCCAAATAATTTATTTATAATTTTAGGAGATTTTACTTTTTTAGAATTTATCTTAATAGTACTACTATTTCTTATCGAATCAATTGGGGATATCCTAGATGCTTTTTTTGCACTTTTAAATGCTGATGCATAAATTGTTACTATTCCTAAGATAATAGCAAATATTATAGCAATAAAGGAAAAAGAAAATATTAATTTAATATCAGAAGCCATAAGATCTCCTAGATAATAGTTACTTACGATAATTAAGATATAAGATGCTAAGATACCTGCTAATATACCTAAAGGAATACCTATAAGTCCTAAGATAGATGCTTCATAAAAAACATTATGTTTTATTTGTTTTTTAGTAGCCCCAATACTTCTTAACATTCCATATTGTTTAATTTTTTCGGTTATAGATATATCAAAACTATTTTTAATACAAAATACGGATGTTACTACTATAATAGCCATAACAATACCTACAACTATGCCTAAACCACCAATACCACTACTTTTTATTGGATTAGTTTCTAAATCTATTAAATAGTCATTAATATTTATATCATATTTAGTCTTTGCTATTTGATCAGTATATTTATTAAATTCTTCTTCACTCATTGATTCTCCAGAATAATATTTAGTAAATAATACTTCATCTACACCAATAATATTTGCTGTTACTTCATATGCTCTTTTTACACCATCTTTATTATATTTAGCATATATATCTACTATATCACTTAAATTATTTTCATCATAATAAGTTATAAATGTATAACCAGGAGCAGTATAACCTTCAATATTAGTAGCCGGTCTTTCAATAATACCTACAACTTTATAAGTTTTAGAAGTAGTATTTACAATTTTTTCACTAGCTGTTCCATCATCATTAGTATATAAAGGATTAATTTGATTTAATTCGTAACCTTCATTATCTACTCTTGTACCTACATCTAAAGTAATAACATCCCCAACATTTAAAGTAATTCTTCCATTTGTTTTTAAATGCGTTGGTATTAATATTTCATTACTATTTTCTGGTAATCTTCCTTCAACTAACTTTATCGATAAGTTGTTTAAAGAACTTTTAGTAAATGCTTTTATATAAGCATATGGTTTATACTCATTTTTAGAATCTATTTTAGCATAACCAATATTTTCAACTAAGTTTAATGTATCAATACTACGATTATTTTTAAAAGTATCTATTTCTTCTTGAGGTACATTATAATAGGCAACATGAAAATCTCCTTTTTCCCTAATTTCAAAATTTATTAAAGATTTAATAGCACTATTATACATTGTAGCTACAGCCGTAATTAAAGATACTGATAACATAATACCAATAATAGTAACTATTGTTCTTTTTTTATTTAATTTTAAATTTTTTATCGTTAATTTATTAAGTAAGCTCATAGTTAATCCTCCGGAACAATTTTTCCATCTTCTATTTTTATTATTCTATCAGCTACTTTAGCTATTTCCATATTATGCGTAATCATAATAATAGTTTGTTTTAATTCTTTATTAGATTTTTTTAATAAAGCTACTATTTCATCACTTGCTTTAGAATCTAAATTACCGGTTGGTTCATCAGCTAAGATTATCGTCGGATTAGTAATTAAAGCTCTACCAATACTTGTTCTTTGTTGTTGACCACCAGATAATTCGCTAGGTAAATGACTTCTTCTATTTTGTAATCCTAATAATTTTAACATATCATTTAAAGTATTATTATCTACTTTACGATTATCTAAAGCAAGCGGTAAAGTAATATTTTCTTCAACATTTAAGATAGGTATTAAATTATAAAATTGATAAATTAAACCTACTTGTCTTCTTCTAAAAATAGCTAATTTATCATCATTAAATTTATATATATCTTGACCATCAATATATACTTTACCACTTGTTGGTCTATCGACTCCCCCAATTAAATGTAGAAGTGTAGATTTCCCACTACCAGATGCCCCAACAATAGCCACAAATTCGCCTTTTTCGACTGAAAAAGATACATGGTCTAAGGCAACTACTTT
This sequence comes from uncultured Bacilli bacterium, assembly GCA_944359625.1. Classification (GTDB taxonomy): domain Bacteria; phylum Bacillota_I; class Bacilli_A; order RF39; family UBA660; genus CAG-605. The sequence goes on from CALVSW010000012.1 coordinate 4,262, forward strand.
AGTAGTATCTTTACCATAAATTTTAGTTAAATTTTCTACTTTTAATATTTCCATAAAAACCTCTTTCCAATCTCATTATATGAAATCTAAAGTTACTACTAAGTTACATTTTAAAATAAAAACAAATAAGTTTTTCCTTATTTGCTATTATAATCATTTTCTATTGTAAAATAAGTATATAAATAATTATTATCTACTCTTTTAATTAAACGATAATTACCAGGTTCTAAAGAACCATAATAATCTTCCCAATTCATATCGAATTCTATAGTATTATTACCATCCACTTTATATCCTTTATCATTAAATACCATGTCATTATTTACTTCTAATTTTTCCCATTTAGAATCTACTTCTTTTTCAATTTCATACCACTCACTATAAGTATAAGAACTTTCATTAGTATCTTTAATAACTATCGTGGCACTTGTTGGTGTAATATCTTTAATATTAATACTAATATTATTTAATGATTGTTGCTCATATGTTTCTTTACCGCATCCTGTTACTAAACATATCATACATATTATAATTAATAAAAATCTTTTCATGCCAATTACCCTACCTTCTATCTAAGTTATAACATAATAACTATAATAATTCAATTATATTTTTTGCCAATAGTACTAATAAACTCTGTTTTAAAGATATTATCATAATATATTTTTTTATTCTTTAAAATAATTATTATATTTATTAAATAATATATAAATACAATAAATAAAGATAATAAGAAAATAATAGTATTAGAATTTATAAAATTAAAATAACTAATGACAATAAAACTTAGTATTAAAATAATAATTGGTATTATAAAATAATACATATAATTAAAAATAGGACGAAATAAACTTCTTAAAAAAGTTAAGTTAGGATATACTATTTTTACATTTAAAAAGTTACTACCTATTGTTTTACCATGCCAAATATATGGTATTATAGCAAAATAAATTATAAATGATATAAGTGGTACATATGCTTTATTTATTATAATTGTAAAAATAGATGTTAGAAAGAAATAGATAAAAGTATCTAAGAAAAATAATGTAATTCTTCTTAACCCAGATACTATTTTTCCTTCTTCAATAGATGATTTATCAATTTCATCTCTAGTTGGCAAAAAATTATCGACGATACCCATAAATAAAAAGCCAATTACTCCACCTAAAGTATTAGTTATTAAGTCATCGACATCAAATAAGCGATAAGCTTTAGGATATATCCAATATAAACCAGTTAATTGGGTTAATTCAAAAAATAAAGATATTAAAAAGGTTACTATAAAAGTTTTTAAAAAACTATATTTATAATAATATCTTAAGTACATTCCTAAAGGGATAGTCATAATTATATTAAATAACATAGTATAAACACTTGGATGTGTTAAAGTAGGTATAAAAGTATTAAAATTTTTAATATCAAAATTAGTATCTAGTGATATATCACTTATAAATTTAAATGGTTGTAATTGAGGTACGCTATCAGGCATATTTACTACTTCATTAATACTTGGTAATGGCAGTATTACTAGAAAATAAATAGTAATCATATATAAGATAAAAGAATAGATAATTAAAACTCTTAATTTATTTATAGAACCATATTTATGATACTGATGAAGAATAAAAGGAATAGTAAATAATAATGCTATAAAAGGAAAGATAAAAAAAGCTATTTTAATTACAGATAAATAAGTCATCCAAACCAACATCCTTTATTTCTTAATTCTATCGCAATATTGCTTTTTAAACAATATAAGTAAACTGAAAAAATGCTAAAAATAGCATTAATTAATTTTATTATAATAAGTAAATTCAGATATATCTTTTCTAATATCATGTAACTTACTAGGTTTAGCATCTTCACTAGGATAACCAACAGGTAAAATAGCAATTGGTTCTAAATTACGAGGTATATTATAAACTTCACATAATTTATCAGGATCAAAAGCTCCAATCCAAGTTGTACCTAGTCCTAAGTTTTGTATTTCTAACATCATATGCGTTGTTACAATACTAGCATCTATTATTCCAAAATCTTTATTATCATAAGATTCTCTTTTATAAGAAATATCTTTATCATAAAAGATAATCATCATAACAGGAGCATTCCATCCATATTTAGTACATAAACTTAATTTATCTAATTCTTCTTTTGCAGTTAATACTAATATTTTTTGGGGTTGTAAATTTCTTGCTGTTGGTGCTACCTTAGCAGCTTCTAAAATACTATCTATTTTTTCTTGTTCTACTTCTTTAGTAGAAAAACTACGACAAGAATATCTTTCTTTAGCTAATTTTAAAAAATCCATATTATCCCTTTCCTTTATTTAATATAAATTTTACATTCTATACTATTATTAAGTAATTTACTAAATTTAATACCGTCATCTTTATTACCAACAATAAGTCCATAATGAGTTGGAACTGCTATTTTAGGTTGTATTTCATTAATTAAACTAGCAGCTTCTTTATAATCCATTGTAAATGTACCTCCAATTGGTACAAAAGCAACATCACAAATAATATTTTTATTTTCTTCAGTTATATCCGTATCCCCAGCAATATAGTATTTAACATTATTATAATTTATTAAGTATCCTACCCAATTATTTTCTTTCGGATGAAAGTTTTTATTAACATTATAAGCAGGTATAGTTTTAAATTTAATATTTAATACTTCATAATCTTTATTAGGTACTACTTCTATAATATTATTAATATTTAATTTAAGTAATTCTTCTTTTACATCTTCAGGACACACTATTATAGTATTATCTTTAATTACTTTTTTTATATCTAATGGACTATAATGATCATAATGACTATGAGTTATAAAGATAATATCTGCGTCATGATACTCCTTATTTATTTTATAAGGATCAAAATAAATAATTATATCTTTACTAAATTTTATACTACTATGAATTAACACTTCTATATTATCTAACATGATTTACCGTCCTTACTAATTTAATAATATAATATATTTTTTATAATAGCAATTAAAAAACTTCGTTATGAACGAAGTCTAATCAATTTTTTTCTAATACTGATTTTGGACAAGTAATTTGGTCGGCACTTTCAGAACCATCTTCTAAAAAGTAATAGCACCTACACGTATCACCTTCACAAGTACAATTATGAGCATTAGCACATTTACTAGCAGAATCACACATTGGCTTTATTTGTGGTACTACAATTAAATATATAATAACTTCAATTACCATTAAGCATAGAATAATTGGAATAAATTCACTTAAACGGACAACGTTTTTCTTCTTCATTCTAACACCACCATGGAAAAATACAAGCTAAGATTATAAATTCAATCAATAGTAGAACAACACTAATAACTATTGCAGTTGTTTTAGAAATTTCCTTTGTCATAAAACTTTATATCCTATACCTTTCAATATCTCTTCCTATTTTAATATTACTATAATTATAATTTTAGTAAATAGTTATTTTATTTACTATTTTTCTTATCATTTTCACTTATTTCATATAAAGAAATACCCTTTTTGGTAAAAAGATTTAAGCCATAGTATATACATATTATTGTCGCAACAACAATCCAAACTATTCCAAAAACTTTATATGTTGGAACAAGATAAAATATTCCTAGTGCAATGGCTATTAAACTAAGTACAAAATTTATCCCTGATAAAAATTTACTTGGTTTTAATCTTAAATTTCTTTTCATATTTTATTACCTCCTAATTACAATCTGTACATATATTTTGTTTTGTATCTTCAAACATTTTAACAAATTTATCTTTTAATCCTTTTAAATCTTCATTTTGCCAATATTCTTCTGGAGTTTCATAATCTTTAGTATCCCAAGCTGTTTCATCATCAAATCCTAATATTTCACCATTTCTAACTGCTATTACAGCAGGTACATAAATTCTTTTATTACCTTCATCATCATATTGTAAATAATCCTTTAATAAATCTACTATCTTTAAATAATTATCTGTATTATTCTTTCTATCTTCAGAAATATTATAATAATATATTTTATCAACATTATTTTCTTTAGCAGTTTCATTTAAATAATAAACATATTCTTGACACCAAGGACATTCTGGAAAACCTAAGTATACTATACCGGTTCCATGTTCTAAGATATTAATAATTCCATCAATATTTCGATAAACAAAAACATTATCATCTGGTACTTTCGTATATTCTAAAGCAAACTTCTCAGCATCTGTTTTAGTATCTACTACAACTTCTTCTTTATTAAAATACTTATAAACTCCAAATATTATTACCCCTAAAATTACTATTAATATAATACCTAAAATAACTTTTTCTTTTTTCATTAAACTTTACCTCTTTCTTTACAAAGTTTATAATTTATTTAACAAAAACTCAATAAAGTAAAGGTTGAAATATCTCAACTAGAAGTTAAGTTTATTATTTTTCGTCTTTTAATCCCTCTTTAATACCTTTAGTAACTTCTTTAGCAATATTACCCGTTGCTTTAGCTATTGTTGGCGAAATTTCTTTGTAATAATTTTTAAATTCATTTGATATATTCATAAACATTTATTTATCCAATCGGTTACGATAGATTCTTCTATTTTTAAATTACCAGATCCTATACCTAAATTATGATTAGATTTTCTAGTTCCATGAAAATCACTTCCACCACTTTTAAATAATTTTTTATCATTACAAAGATTTACTAAATAATTAGTTTGGTCTTTGGTAAACATTGTATAAAAACATTCTAAACCATCTAAAGAATAATTTTCTATAATATTTATTAACTCATTTACTATGTTATGAGAATAAACAAAGGGATGAGCTAAAAAGGCTAATCCTCCTGATTTATGAATCATTACAATTACTTTTTCTAAACTAGGAAATAAAGATGTTTCATCTACATATAATTTACTTTTAGGATTATATACTTCATTACGAGTAAAACTATTTTCTAAAGTTATTGATTCCTTTTTTAAAAAATATTTATAATTTTCAGGATATCTTTTTATTTCTTTAAGAAAAGAACCTCTAGAAGATTCTATTTTAGGATTAAATACTATGTTATTTTCATCAAATATGACACCAATTTTTTTATATTGACTTTTTATTAACTCATATTCTTTTAACTGCTTTTTTTCAAAAGTTAATACATAATCATTTAAAAATTTTTGCATAATATCTAAATCAAAACCATATCCTAGTACTTCAATTGTTTCTCCCTTATATGTAGTTGTTATTTCAATACCAGAAATGATATTACCAGTAAATAAGCATCTAATATTAGAGTCTTTAAGTTCATAATAAGCACTAATTGTATTATGATCTGTTATCGATAATAAAGTTAGCTTTTTGCTTTCAGCCTCTTTTAACAATTCTTTTACCGAAAAACTACCATCAGAATAAATTGTATGTGTGTGTATATCTATCATATTCATAACTCCTTTTATTTATAAAATTTCATAATAATCTTTACCTATATTTTCTTTATAATACTTAATATAATTTTAAAACACACACACATTCAACATGATAAGTATTAGGAAACATATCTAATGCTACTATTTTATCTATTTTATAATCTTTAAAACTATTTAAATCTCTTGCTAAAGTAATTGGATTACAAGAAACATAGATAACTTGTTCAGGTAACATTTTATTTATTACTGATATACTTTTATTATCTAAACCACTTCTTGGTGGATCAATAATAATTACTTCTATACTATTTTTAATTTTATCGATACAATCTTTTACTTCCCCACACAAATAATAGGTATTATTAATATTATTTATTTTACTATTAATAATAGCATTTTCTACAGCATTTCTTACTATTTCTATTCCATAGACGTTATTTTCTTCTTTAGCTATATTTAAACCTAGTGTACCTACTCCACAATATAAATCTAATACATTTTTATTTTTTAAAGTATTTTCTTTTATAAAATTAAATAAATAAGCTGTAATATCTCGATTAATTTGAAAAAAAGAATTATAACTGACTTTAAAATATAGATTATTTATCTTTTCGATAAAATTATCTTCACCAAATAAGACTTTACCATTTTGTAAAATACCAACTATTTTTAAATTACTTTTTACGATAGTTAATTTATCATTAGTTATAAAATTGATTAATAATTCATTATTATAATTACATCTAATTACTACTTCACCATTTATAATATTATAATTATTAATTTCTTTTATAAATTTATTAATTTCCCTATTTGCTATTATACAATTATTTATTTCTACTAAATTATTAGTTTTATCTTGATAATATCCTATTTTTCTATCTTTAACATGAATAGTTATTTTATTTCGATAATTAATATTATTAAAACTAATAATATCTAAATCAATATCAATATTACTAAACTTTTTAAGTATATTTTTTACCTTATTTTTTTTAAATTCTAAACCCATATCATAATTAATATTCAATAAAGCACAACCACCACATAAAGTAGAATAAGGACATATTGATTCTATTCTATTAATGGATTTTTTAATATATTTAATTACTTTACCAATATTATATTTTTTATATTTTTCTATTACTTCTACATCTACTAAATCACCAATTACAGTATTAGGAACAAAAGTAATAATATTATTAATATAACATATTCCTAAACCTTGATCATTTAATCTTTCAATTAAAACTTCCATATTAATCACAAGAAAATTATACTATAAAACAATAAAAAAAAGAAGATTATATCTTCTACGGCTAGTTAGTGCTAACAAGCCAAACCCTTTTTATTTAATAATTGCATCAAGTGCAAGTGTAATCATATCATTTAAAGATGTTTGTCTATCTTCGATAGATAATACTTCATCGCTAAATTTAGAATCAACAGCAGTAGCAATAGCAGCAGCATCACGTTTAAAACTATTAGCAACATGGACTAGAGCAAATGCTTCCATTTCTTCAGCAATTGGATGAACGTCACTTGGAATACGATTTAAAACATTATCCATATTAATATATGGTCCAAAAGCATCACATGTTAACATAGTACCAATATGTAACTTCTTATTTGTTTCTTTAGCAGCTTCAATTATTTTATCGTTTAATGTTTTAGAAGGATACTCCATATTCTTATCATAACTATCATAGTTATATCCAAAATTAGATAGAGTATAAACATTTTCAGCTAAAATTAATTCTGGAACTTTAATATCCGGTGTTACAACCCCACATGTTCCAATACGAATAATTCGCTCAACATTAAAATAGTAAAACAATTCAAATGCATAAATACTCATACTTGGCATTCCCATACCACTACCCATTACTGTAACTTTTACTCCTTTATATGTTCCAGTATAACCAAACATATTACGAACGCTAGTAACTAATTTAGCATCTTCTAAAAAGTTTTCAGCAATATATTTAGCTCTTAAGGGATCTCCTGGCATTAATACGTATTTAGCAATATCATCCTTATTACATTTTATATGTATAGGTTCTGCTTGTGGTTTCATTTTATACCTCCTCTATGATTACATTATATAATAAATAATAATTACTAAGTGTAAAATTGACGAATTAATTTACATTTTTTGTCAAACAAAAAAAGTAAGTCAACCTTACTTTAAAATTTATTTTTCGTTTAAAGCTAAACAAATATCAACAATCAATAATAAAACTGTAATTAGTACAAATATAATAGCACTATATTTTAAAGGTATATTTACTAATAATAAAATAGCTTCAATAACACATAATATTAAACATAAACCAATTGCTCCCATTAAATTAATAGTCCAATTTTTACGGCGACGTTTAATAGATTTTTTTAATGTATTCATATATAACTCTTTATTTTTCTTAGTATCTAATAAATCATTAAAACTCATATCTAAGTAAATAGAAATTAAAGTTAAAACTTCAATTGAGGCAACCTCTTCACCAATAATAATACTATTAACCAATGCTAAGTCTATATTACAATCACGAGCTAAATCTTCTTCACTTATACCTAACTCAACCATTCTTTCTTTAATTGCTTTGCCAATTCTTTTATAATTCATAAAAGCCTCCTTATTATATATAAATAATATAATATTTTTTTCTAAAATTCAACAAATATTAACTAAAAAGTAGCTATTTCACATCAGATTGCAGATTGATTACCGGACGCAAGCCAATGCCGAGGGTCACCCAGTGGCCGGTAGCGACACCAGTCGCGTTCTGACGGAACTCGTAAGCATAAGAGGTGCCAGAGTCGAAATTGACCGGCGACATGGACCAATAATTGCCATTTTGGTAGAGATAAGTTAAGCGATTCATATATCCGGTGGCAAAAGAAAATAGCATAAGCTTTTTATGTTATTTATCAGTTGATCCAAAACCACCAGTACGAATACCTTCAGCTTTATCATCATCAGTTATTAAAAACTTTTGAAATATTACTTGTCCAATAATATCTCCTTTTTTAATTTCTAAATCATGGTCAGATACATTCCAATATTGAAAATAAAAATGTCCATCATTATCTACATTTCCATAGTAATCACTATCTATAATACCTATTGAATTAGCCATTAATAATCCTTTTTTAGGGCCAGATGAACGATTTACTAACATAAAGTATTCATCTTCCATACAGTAAGCTTTTAACCCAGTAGGAATTAATGTTGGTTTAATTCCTGGTTTATAACTAGGAATCACTACATCCTCAGCAGCTGCTATATCATAGCCTGCAGAATGTTTAGTTTTACGTACAGGTAAAGTAATACCTTTATCTTCATACCCTTTTACTATTTCAAATCCTCTTTTTCTCATTTCAAAACTCCATTTCTTTATAACTTTATAATTTATTCTAAGTGATATTTATCTTGCCCATACAAACGATAAGCTCTCGTATATTGTTTTTCTTCTTTTTTCGTAGTTAGTTTATTGTTAATATTATTTAAAGCATCTAATAATCCATAACCATATGATGTCATAATATCAAAAAGTATTTCATTTTCACCATATGGTCCTTCACTTCCTTCTTTACCTATGATTGCAGTAAATACATAATCACTATATCCACTATAAACTTGTAAAGTATACCCTTCAGTTAATCTTTCTAAAATTTTAGAATATTTTTCTATTAAAAGTTTTTCAGAACCAATTAGTTCCATCGGATATAATCCTTTATCCGTTTTCTTTAAAAAACCACCACATATATTTTCATTTTTATACTTACAATATAATGTAAATCCTTGTTTTAAAACTTCTTCTATCATTTTTACTCCAAATTATTATCTTCGTATAATATAATCTTATTTTCACTTAAACTTTTTTTAATATCAATTACTCTTTGATTTTTAGAACCACACCATTTTAATCTTGGATCATGTAATTCTTCTTTAAAAGTACCATCAACTAAGACATCTATATACTTAAAAATATCTTTATTTACAACATTTTCATATAAGAATCCAGACCATACCCATATACTTTTTTCGGGATATTTTTCTTTAAAACTCTTAGCAAGTTCTATTGTTCCTAATATATTTTTAGGATGAAGTGGTTCACCACCTAAGATAGATAATCCAACAATATAATCATTACTTCCAACGTCTAAAACTTTATTAATGACTTCATCATTAAATTCTTTACCACCATTAAAATCATGAGTTTCTGGATTAAAACAGTTTTTACAATTAAAAGTACATCCTTGCATAAAAATAGAAACTCTAACTCCTGGTCCGTTAGAGATATCCATTTTACGGATTTTATTATAACGCATTATTAAGCCTCTAAATCTTTGTTATCAATATGCATAACACGTTCTTTTATTTCTTGTGTACGTCCTTTATTCCAGAAATTAGTACCAATATAACCACAAGTACGACGAGCTACATTTAATTTATCATGATCTCTATTACCACAATTTGGACAATACCATTCTAAATTATCATCGATTAAAATTTCACCAGTATAACCACATTTTTGACAATAATCAGATTTAGTATTCAATTCCGCATACATTATATTATTATAAATGAAGTTAATAACTTCTAAGACAACATCTAAATTATTGGTTAAATTAGGAGTTTCAACATAACTGATTGCACCACCAGGACTAAGTTTTTGAAATTCACTTTCTAATTTTAATTTAGTAAATGCATCTATTTCTTCAAATACAGGTACATGATAAGAATTTGTTATATAATCACGATCAGTAATACCCTTAATAACTCCAAAGCGTGAACGAAGAGTTTTAGCAAACTTATAAGTTGTTGATTCAATTGGTGTGCCATATACACTATAATCAATATCTTCTAATTCTTTCCATTCCTTACATTTATCATTTAAATGTTGCATTACTTTTAAGCCAAATTCTTTACCTATTCCATTATCCGTATGACTATGTCCTGTCATAAACTTAACACATTCATATAAGCCAGCATAACCTAAAGAAATAGTAGAATAGCCATGATGTAATAATTCATGAATTGACTCACCTTTTTTAAGTCTTGCTAAAGCACCATATTGCCATAATATTGGCGCAACATCACTTGTAACTTTACTTAATCTTTTATGTCTTATTTGTAAAGCTCTATGACATAATTCTAATCTTTCATCAAAGATTTTCCAGAAAGCATCCATGTCTTTATCAGATGATAAAGCTACATCTACTAGGTTAATTGTTACAACACCTTGATTGAAACGTCCATAATATTTAGGTTTTCCTTCACTATCAACATATGGAGTTAAAAATGATCGGCATCCCATACATGGATAACATTGACCATTACCATTCTTATCAATCTTAAGTTGTTTCATAATCTTTTCAGATATATAATCTGGTACCATACGTTTAGCAGTACATTCAGCAGCTAATTTAGTTAAATAGTAATATTTACCATTAGGATTTATATTATCTTCTTCTAAAACATATAACAATTTAGGAAACGCTGGAGTAATATAAACGCCTTGTTCATTTTTCATGCCTTGAATTCTTTGTTTTAGAACTTCTTCAATAATCATCGCAAGTTCTTCTTTATACTCTTCTGTTTCTCCCAAATACATACACACACTTAGAAATGGTGCTTGACCATTAGTCGTAGTCATTGAATTAATTTGGTATTGAAATGTTTGAACACCATCAATTATTTCTTTTTGTAAATCTTCCTTAGCATATTTTTCACAATCAGCTTTACTAAATTTCCTATTTTTATATTTTTTTAATAAAACTTCATAGCTAGATCTAACAAAAGGAGCAAGATGTGTAAGTGTTATCGTACAACCACCATATTGACTAGAATTAACAGCTGTAATTATCTGAGTAGCAATTGTCATAGCCGTTAAGAAACGATGGGGTTTTTCAATCATAACACCATTAATATTAGTCCCATTTTGAAGCATATCTTCTAAATTAATTAAATCACAATTATGTAGAGCATTCTGAGCAAAATAATCAGCATCATGGAAATGAATAATACCATCATCATGAGCTTTTACAATATCTTCAGGTAATAAAAATCTTCTTGTAATATCGGTACTTGTAATACCTGCTAAATAGTCTCTTTGCGTTGTAACAATTTTAGCATTTTTATTAGAATTTTCAGTATTCCAATATTCTGATTCCCCATCAATTAATTCTTTAATTGCTAAATCAGTAGTATTACTCTTTCTTACTAATTCTCTTGTATATCTATAAGTAATATACTTTTTAGCAAGTTCATATTTACCAATAGACATTAACTTCATTTCAATAATATCTTGTATATCTTCAACTAAGATTCTTTTCTTTCCGAGTCTTTCAATATATTTTATAATATTTTTAATCTGTGTAGGCGAAGCTTGTTGTTCTTCTTCTACCTCAGCGTTAGCTTTCTTTATTGCATTTTCAATTTTTTCAGGGCAATATTCTACAACATGGCCATCTCTTTTAATTACTTTCATAAACACCTCTTTACTTTCCACAAGCTAATCTTATCACATATTTAAAATATACAATGTTGCAGTTGCAACATTTTAAATATTTTGCTATTATTTTTTTTAGAGGTGTAAATATGATTAACTTATTTAATAATATTGGTCAAGGAAATAAAGTGAAATTATTAAAATTATTAGAAGCTAACATCTTTACATATCAAGAAAATGTCTATATAAATAATTTAGTAAAAGATAATAACTTTATTGCTATTATTTTAACTGGTGATATCGATATAATTAAAATAAATTATGATGGTCAAGAAACTATAATAGATACTTTAACAAAAGATGAAGTATTTGGAAATATTATAACTAATATTAATAGTGAAAATTATGAAATTTTAACTAAATCACGAACAAAATTAATTATTATTGATTATGATACAATTATTAATTACGAAGAAACTAAGTATCAATATTATAATGAGTTTATAAAAAATTTATTACTACTTTATAATGAAAAAATTATTGCTAATAATGAAAGAATTAGTATTTTAAGTGAAAAAACGATTCGTAATCGTTTATTAGAATATTTTAGAATTACATCTTTAAAAAATAATTCTAAAAATATATATGTTCCTAGTACATATATAAAATTAGCTGATTATTTAGGAGTCGATCGTAGTGCGATGGCTAGAGAACTAAAATATTTAAAAGAAGAAGGTTTTATAAAAATTCAAAATAAAAAGATAACTTTATTATATTAGTTACCCTTTTTTATCAAACTAAGTGTTCTAGTTCCTAACGATGTAGCAGTCATTTTTTCCCAATTAGTAGTGTTAACTACTTTACTTTCATCAAAAGATACACATATAATATCATTATCATTTAAAACTTGTCCATAATTAGACGATAAATTACCATTAATACTTACATTATCAACATGAATAGCTTTATCCTTATAAACAGTAAGTAAGTAATCAACAATGGTAGAACCTGATGGTAAATAAATTACATAGCCCTTACTATTGAAAACATGAATATTTTTAGATAAAATTTCTTTTCTTACTTGATTTACAAAATCCTGATTAGAAGAAAATAATTGATTAATTCCCTCAACAGAATCATAAAAATTTATTTTATTTGTTAAATCTTCTTGCATTTTATAACGAGCCATATCTCCCATATAATGCCAATAACTAGGAAGACCATATGTCGATACATAATTCATAAATGTTGTTTTTATTTGAACTTGAACAAAGGAATCATTTGGAGCAAATACCGTTGTATGTAGGGCTTGATACATATTAGCTTTAGGATTACATATATAGTCCTTAAATTTTTCATTAAGAGGATGATATAACTTATGAACTAAACCTAAAACTAAATAAGAATTTAAATAACAGTTTTGTAACTCTTCTAAACATATTTTTAAAGCAACTAAATCATGTTTGTCGGTATAATTTCCTAGTTTATTTATTCTTTTATAAATTCCATAAATATTTTTTACTTTACTATATATTGAATAAGAAATATCTTTTTGCTCTAATAAATTACCAATGTTAGATTGCATAATATCTAATGTACTTTTACTAGTATCTATGAGTCTATTTCTTTCTTCTTCAGTTTTTAAATAATCATTTGGTTTTAAATATTTAAAAGCAATATCTTCTAGTTCATATTTTATCTCATAAGCACCAATTATTCTAGCAAGAGGAACATATAAATGCATTGTTTCTAAAGATATCTTTTCTTGTCTATCAGGAGATTTAAATTCTAAAGTACGCATATTATGTAGTCTATCAGCTAATTTAATAACAATTATACGAATATCTTTAGCCATTCCTAAAATAATTTTTCGTGTCGTAGCATCATTATCGCTACCAACATTATAAGTAGAATTAGATATTTTAGTAACACCATCAACAAGTTCAGCAACATTTTCATTAAATTCTTTAGCAATTTCTTCTTTCGTAACATGAGTGTCTTCTAGTGTATCATGTAGTAAGGCAGCACACAAAGTATCACAATCAGCGTGCATTAAAGCAAGTGTATAACAAACATTTAATGGATGAATTATATATGGCTCTCCACTTTTACGATATTGATTTTGATGTAAAGTACTAGCCATATCATAAGCTTTTTTTACAGTATAAACTATATCCTCATTGTATTCTCTAACAGCACGTAATAAATCATTAATACTTAAATTATTTAACATATTAAACCTCCTTTAGTAGCAAAAAAGACCAATATATGGTCAATAAACTACTTACTTAAATCAAAGAACATATGTTAATTCCAGCAAGTTATTAATAACTTAGAATATTTTTAATAATTTGTCAAGTATTTTAAACAACTTTCTATATTATTAGCTATATAAAATAAAGGTTCTTTATTATTTAAGATAAACCCTTCTTTATACATTTTATTAATTATTTTTAATAAATCATCAAAGAATTTAGTTTCATTATAAATAATTATTGATCCATAATATTCATGATTTCTTTTAGCTTCTAATGCTATAAATAACTCGGTATAAGTTCCAATTCCACCTGGTAATATAAGTACTACATCACTTAAATTAATAGCATCTTTAGCTCTTTTAATAGCATCATCACTAATTATTTCACAATCACATGCTAATCTATTTAAATCATCTTTATAATTTTTAGGACATACCCCATATACTACTCTCTTATGTTTTTTAGCATTGTCATAAGCAATCTTCATAATACCGGTATCATCAGCTCCAAAAATTAAATCATTATCATATTTAAAGATATTATCTAAAAGATTAGCAGAACTATCTAAATACTTCTTAGGAATTTCATTACGTGCAGAACAACAAACAAATATTTTCATTTAGTCTCCTCATAATCATCTAAAAAAGATTTATGAATTGTACTTTTTACTGTACCTAATACACAATCTAAGTTAATATTACTCATACTCTTAAAAATATTATGATCAATTTCTTTATTTTTCTTTTTTAATTCTTTAATTAATTCTTTAATTTCTAATCTTTTACTAATTTCTTTATTATCCTTACTTTTTTTACTAAATTCACAAGCACAATTAATAAAATGTAAGTCATTATGGCGAGCCCAAGCAATTATATCATCTTCTCTAACTAAATATAATGGTCTTATTAAATCAATACCAGAATAATTAGTACTATGAAGTTTAGGTAACATTGTCTTTACTTCGGCAGAATAAAAAATAGATAACAAGGTTGTTTCAATGACATCATTAAAATGATGCCCAAGAGCTATTTTATTACAACCAAGTTCTTTTGCTTTATCATATAAAGAACCTCTACGCATTCTGGCACACATATAACAAGGATTTTTTTCATTTAATTTATAAGCAACTTTAAAAATATCAGTTTTAAATATTTCTATTTTTAAATTTAATATATTAGCATTATCTAAGATAATATTTCTAATATCATCACTGTACCCAGGATCCATTACTACAAAAAAACATTTAAAATTAATATTTCCATGTCTACTTAATTCTTCTAAACATTTAGCCAATAAAAAAGAATCTTTACCACCACTAATACAAACCATAATATTATCATTTTCTTTTACTAATTCATAATCTTTTACCGCTTTAACAAAATTATGCCATATAGGTTTACGATAAGTAGTAATAATACTTCTTTCAATTAATTTATACTTCTCCATAATATTCACCACAAAAATACTATGTATTACATATATTTATTCATTTGACGCATTACTTCTCTAACTTGTTTTTGACTTGGTTTACGTCCCATTTGTGACATCATCGCCTCAATCATCTTTTCATTAATTGGGGGATTCTTTTTTAACTCTTTTTGCATCAATTTTTTAGCAATTAAAAAACCTATTATTAGTCCTATTAATAAACCTAATAATATTAATAAAATATCTCCTATCATAACAACACTCCTTTACATAAAAGTATTTTACTAAACAATCTATATTTAAGCAACACTTTCTAACCAAAAATAATCTTGGTTTTGAAAATCACAAATAAATAAGTTTTTAATATCTTTTAATACTTTAAAAAATGTAGGTTTAGCACTAGTAGTTTCTAAAACTAAAAAAGCATTACCAACATTTAATTTAGTTTCTTCATCAGTATAATAATCATTATAAATATGAGTATTCATAAATTTAGTATAATGGTCATTTTTATAATATGTAGTAAATAATCTATTATTTAAGTCAATTTTATTAAAGGGTTTAACCATTTGCTCATACATATTAATACCATAATTTTGCTCATCTAAATCTAAATAATATATATCTTCAAAGGTTTTAAACAAATTATATGGACTAGAATTAGTTAAATTTTTAAACTCATCATTAATACTAAATATATAAAATTTTCTCATTAATAATCACCTAGTAATATAGTAAATCATAATTAATAATTATTCTGTCGAATTATGTCCTAATAAAGTTAATACTTGATTCTTTATTAAATCTTTAGTGAAATTCAAATCTGTCATAACTTCTTTTTTAGAACCATTTTTTTGATATTTTCTAACTCCTATTATCATATTATAATCTGTATACTTAGTCCAAGAAAGATCACTACTTGCTTCAATAACAATAACCTTCGTATCCTCCGGTAATACTTCTTTTTTATATTCTAATTTTTCTCTATCAAATAAATCTTGAGATACACAAGAAACTACTCTTAAATATATTCCTTGCTTTTCTAATTCATTAGCAATAATTAAAGAAGTTGTTAATTCACGACCACATGTTAAAAGGATACCTTCTAATTTTCCTGCTTCTTTACGAACAATGTAAGCACCTTTAGCTACTTGCATGGCATCAGTTCCTGCTAAAATATGCGTGATTTCATTTGAGACAACTAAACTACTTGGATGTTTTTCTTTTAAAATATAATCCCATACGCCAATTATCTCATTAATATCTCCTGGACGAAAAACGTCTAAGCCAACAATACTTCTTAAATTACTTAATTGTTCTAAAGGTTGTTCTTCAAAACCATCATCACTTAAAAAATCATTTGTAAAAATATGAACTACAGGTAATTTATTTGTTGCTGAACTACGTAAAGCATTTTTCATAAAATCTAAGTATCTTAAATGAGTTGAACTATAAGTTAATAAGCCATAAGTTGCCAAGCCATTAACAATATGACCCATAGCATTCTCACGAACACCAAAACGAATATTTTTACCATAATATGTCTTTGGTGTAAAAGCTTCTTCTCTATTTAAATATGTTTTACAAGAAGATGACATATCAGCAGAACCGCCTAAAAAGAAATTAGTTCTTCCTGCTATAATATTCATCATTTTAGAATTAGATTCTCTTAAATCTTCTTGATATGTAGCTTGAATTTTAAAATTACTAGCATTAAAATTGATACCTAAATCTTTACGTTCTAAAAAGTTAATCATCTCTTGAATTTCTTTGACATCTTTTTTCTTAAAAGCTTTATAATATTCTTGCCATAATTTATATCTTTTAGAACATCTTTTTTTTATTATATTACGGAATTTATCCATAGCTTCTTTTTTTACTTCAAATTTACCTAAATCATTTTTAAGTATTTTACGAAGATTAGTAATATCATCAGATGATAATGGTCTAGAATGTACTAAGTTTGTTCCTTGATTATATGAATCTTTACCAATTAAAGTTCTAACTTCAATAATACTAGGTTTATTAGTAACTCTTTTAGCTCTTTTAATGGCTTTATCAATCATATTAACATTACTACCATCTTTAACATAATCTATTTGCCAACCACAAGCATCAAAAATTTTTAAAATATTTTCTTTACCAGATTTATCTAAACGTCCATCTTCCGTAATATTATTAGAATCATATAATACTATTAAATTACCAAGATTATATAAGCCCGCTATGGCGGCGGCTTCATGGGCTAAACCTTCTTGTAAATCACCATCAGAAACTAAACAATAAATATTATGATTAATTAATCTTTGATTTTTAACTTTTAAACCAACTAAAGACTTTAAATATTTTTCAGCCATGGCCATACCAACCGCAGTTGCTAAACCACTTCCTAAAGGGCCTCCAGAATAATCTATACCTGGAGTGTCCATCGATACAAATCCAGGTGTTTTAGAATTAAATCGACGATACAATACTAAATCATCTAAATTAATATTGTAACCAGCTAAAAATAAAGTCGCATATAAAAGTGCTGAAGCATGAGAAGCTGAAAGTACAAAACGATCACGATTTAACCATTTATCATCTTGAGGATTAATATTAAGATGATTAGCAAATAATGTATACATCATTGGCGCAGCATCTAGAGTAATACCTGGATACCCACCACGAGCATTATCAATCATGTCAATGCCTAATAACTTGATAGTATTTACAATATTTCTTATATCTTCTTTCATTTTCATCCCTCATATTCCTCTTTAAGTATATCAAAAATTAACTTAATAAAAAAGACTTATTAATATTTTAAGAATAAAAAAAGAACAATATTATTAATTGCTCTTATCATCTTTTAATAAAGAAATACATAAATCATAAAGTTTTTTTATAGCTTCATCATTATGGTTTTTTTGCATTTCTTTTTCCATATTTTTTAAAATACGAGGATTATTAATTATTTCTTTTACAAAATATAATAATCCAAAAGAAGTTCTAAATCTTTTTCCATAATTATTTTTACTAAAATATTTATAATTAGCTATTTCTTGACCACCAGAAGAATTAATCATTAATATCGGTTTTTTATAATATAAACACTCAGTAGTTTGAGCTCCACCTGGTTTAGTAATAACAAAATCTGCTAATTGCAATAGTTCAGGAACATTATCAGCATAACCTAGGATACGAATATTATTGGCATTATATTTATTAGCTAAGTCGGATACTCGGGATTTACTTTTTTCGTTACGACCAGCAATAAATATAATATCTAAATTTAAGTTATTTTTTATTAGCTTCTTAATATATGGTATAGAGGCCGTCGAACCATTACCACCACCACCAAAAAAGACACATATAAGTTTATTACCAGTTAAATCATATCTTTTTAAGGTATTGTTACGATTAAATTTTTCTTTTGTTTGAGGGGCAATAGGAATTCCAAAAGGCTTAATCTTTTCTTTAGCAATTCCTCTTTTTACTAAACTAGATACTTCTGATTTATCACCAACAATTAAGTAACTATCTGTTTGATAATCATTGCGCCATAACTCATGAGCTTCATAATCTGTTACTACAGTAATTAATTTTGAATTAGTAATTTTTTTCTTATTATAATAAGTTATTAAACTGCTTCCAAAAAAATGAGTTGCTATCGTTAAATCGGGATTAAAATCTTGAAAATATTTAGTCATAGCTTTATTTTTAAATAAGGTTAAAGAAATATTATCTGCTACTAAACCACTAAGACGATTATCAAAAATTTTATAAACTAAGTTGTGTAAGGCAGGTATTTTTAGCATTAAATAACCATTAATTTTTTGAGACCACTTTCCTATTACTGGCATAGCAAACTCTAATAAATCAACCGTCTCTATAATTAATTCACTATCTTGTTTTTTAAAATAATTTTCTATATATTTAGCAATAGCTTTATGCCCACTACCATATGAAGCATATGGAATTAATATCTTCTTTTTCATATCTTACATCCTATTATAATTATACACTACTTATTTTAAATTTAGCAACATTTATTGACAAGTACATGTTAATAAGTTATTTTTATTATGGTGATTATATGCAAAGAAAATTAAAAGCAAAAGAAGAAGAAATTTTATCTTTTATAAAAGAATATATTAAGAAAAATAATTTTCCACCAACAGTAAGAGAAATAGGTCAAAAAGTAAATTTATCTAGTCCTGCAAGTGTTTATGCTCATTTAAAAAAATTAGAAGAATTAAAACTAATTGAGCATACTTCTAAAAAATTTAGAAGTATTAAATTAATTAATGAAAAAAAAGATATAAACAAAATACCTTTAATTATTAATTATAAAAAAGATGATTATTTAAATATTAAAGAATATATAACTCTTTCTTTTATAAAAGAAGTACATAAATGTTATGCTATTAAAGTAAAAAAAGATATTTATCTATTTAAAAAAGATGATTATTTAATAATTGAGAATGCAAATAGTTATAAAGAAAAAGATTATATACTATATTTAGAAAATGATAATATTATTCTAAATAAATATAATGATAAAATAAAAAAAGAAGATATTATTGGAAAAGTAATATGTTCTTTAAAAATTTTTAATTAACTATTTAATATTTTTCTAGCTTCTTTATAATTAGGATATCTCTTTTTTACTTCATTCCAAAAATAAATAGAATGATTAGGTTCTAAAAAATGACATAATTCATGAACTACGACATAATCTATTAAGCTTATGTCTTTTTTTATAAGTTCACTATTTAAAGTAATAGACATACTTTTTTGATTATTTACTCCCCATCTTGTTTTCATACTTCTTACTTTCAATTTAAATTTAGGTAAATTAGAAAACAATTTTTGATATTTCTCTATTCTATTACTAAAAACACGTAAGCATTCATCTTTATAAAATTTATTAAGCATTGCTTCATTTTTAACTAAAATAATATCATCTTCAATTTTAATATCTTTATAATTATTGTCATAAATGACCGTATATTTATTTCCTAAATAATAATGAAACGACTCTTCTTCATCTTTTTTACTTTGTTTTTCATACATTTTAGTTAAAGATTTAATATTATTTTTTATAATATTTAAAATCTGTTCATTGCTAACTAATTTATTACAAGTTACATATAATTTACCATCTTTTACCCTTATATATAAATTTTTATTATTTTTGTACTCTACTACTATATCAAGATCTTTATTATTTATGCAGACCTGCATCTTCTTCCAATTCCTTTTCACTTAAAAATCTTTCAAGCATTTCACTAGCGTGTTCATTAGGTTGTAAGTAAAAATCATTACCTTTTGCTTCGCCATCAACAAGTTCTAAATCACTAATTATTTTTATATTATAATTATCAAATTCTTTAACAAGTCCTTTTAAGACTTCCATTTGATTTTTATCGTATTCCTTACCCAATAAAATAATTCCTGATAAAATATTATTCTTAGTTGTATTTAAAAAGACTATATTTTTAGCATAAACAAGAATTGTTCCTAATATTAATGGGGCTACTGTATAATCTAGTGATTTTAGAATAGGCCAATTAGGATATGCTTCTTTTATATAATTTAATAATGTAATACTGTGGCGAAAGTCATCTAAATTACCCCTAGGAATTATATTGCCAAATTTATCAATTATTATAACTTTACTATCTTTCATAATATTACTCCTCATACCCATATTAGCACTTCTAAATATTAGTGTCAAAATTTTTAAAGTAATAACTTTAAAAAAAATAAGTTTATAAAAACTTATCTTAAATAATATAAATCAAGGAAAGCTTTAATTACTTCTTCACTTGTAGCACCATTAAATGTATGGGTTACTTTACCATTTTCTATTATATAAGTAACTGGGGTTCCCGCAAAATAAATGTAATCATACATATTACGAATTTCATCATCAGAAAAATCGGTAACATCGATTGAATAAGCTTTTATATCATAACTTTCTAAAGCATTTTTAAATAAAGGTTTAAAACTTTCACAAGCATCACAACCAGTTTTATCTAAAAATAAGATACTTCTTTTACTACTTTTAAATAAATCTTTAAAACCATCAAAATCAAGTTCTGTTATTGTGCCATTAGTATCTGGCAACTTATCAGTATTAACTTCGATATTAGGTGTAGGTTGCTCTAATTTATCTATATATTGAGCACTTGATTCTACATAATCCATATCAGTTTGTACAACATCTATTGTATCTCCATTATTTTTAAAGAAATAATAAATACCATAACAAACTATTCCTATCATTAAAACACTTAAAATTATAACTAAAATTGCTTTTTTATTTTTCATTATTATTTACCTCGTAAAGATTTAAACATCTTTTTCCATAATCCTGAACTTGAATAATTTAATATTCCAACTTTATAAATTCGAATACCGTATTTAAATAATAAATAACAAGTTCCAAGTAATAATATAACACTTATACCTAAATCAAGCAAGGTAGTTTGCATTAAAGCATATGTAATTGGAGCAACTAAACAAGATATAAAAGGAATATAACTTACTATTTTTATAAAAATAGATCCTTGAAACATAGAAGCCATTATCCCAATATAATATCCAGCCATTAATAAAAACATTAAAGGTGTTTGTAATTGTTGATAATCTTCAATTGAAGTAGTCATCGATGCTAGTATTCCAGCTAATAAGGCATAAGCAAGAAAGCTAAAAATAAATAAAATAATTAAAAGAGGAATAGCACTTCCAATTTGAGGGAGGATACTACTAAGATTTAATCCTTCTAATAAACCATTAACATCATTTAGAATATTAAATGAACCTGTTGTTAAAACTCTTACCGCTCCTCCTAATAATGTATAAACTAAAATTAAGAATGATTGTAATAAAACAAAACCCGTTGAAGCAACAATTTTAGATAAAAAATGCATTTTAGGAGAAACATTGGAAATAATTATTTCCATACTCTTAGTAGATTTTTCATCGTTTATTTCTGCTCCTATCATTTGAACTAATAATATTATTAAAATAAAAAAGGGTATTAAAAATATTAACATCATCGAAGCACCAGCTAATTCCCGTGATTCACTATCTAACTCTTCAGTATTAGTTACTATTTTTTCCATTGAAATTGGTGATAAAATCCTATTTAATTCATTAGCATCTATGCCACTAGTAGCAAGAGCATAGCTCGATTTAATCTCGGATAAGCTATTACTTATAATTGTTGAGGTAATCGTATCTAATGGTTCATAAGAATATACAGTTGATTTCATATATTCTTCATCATCATATACAATATTAATAACTATATCGGTATTATCTTTATTTAATTTCTTAGTTAAATTTTCAATAGAATCAGTACTATTTTCAACTTCAAATTTAAAACTACCATTTAATAACTCATTATTATTATTTAATAAATCATTTAGAGAACTAGCATAACCAGTCTCATCTAAAACATATACTTTTGTAATATCTTCAAAATCCCCACCAAAATAACTAATTATTTTATCAATATTTAAAATACCAATCATAAGGATTAATAAAATAATATTAATAATTTTAAACCATTTTGTATCAATCTTCTTTTTAATACTTTCTTTTATTAAGAACTTAACTTTATTTTTCATAAGCTTCCCCTACTTTTTCAATAAATATTTCATTTAATGTAGCCTCTTCAACACAAAATTTAGTAATATTTTTTTGTTTTGCAACATAACTAAACACTTTAGGAACAACCGTATCATCTTTTACTTTTACGATAATTTCACTATTTTCTTCTACGGCTAAAACACCATCAATATCTTTCAATTTTTCAATGTCTACATCTCCAACTATATGAATATTTTTTTTACCAAATTGTTTTTTTATTTCATGTAGATTTCCCTGAAGTACACTTTTACCATGTACTAAAATAAGAAGTTTTTCACAAAATAATTCAACATGTTCCATTCGGTGAGAAGAAAATATTATTGAAGTCCCCTTACTTTTTAATTCTTTAATAATTGTCATAAATAAATCAACATTTAATGGATCTAAGCCACTAAAAGGCTCATCTAAAATTAATAATTTAGGTTCATTTATTATAGCTGTAATAAACTGCACTTTTTGTTGGTTTCCTTTACTAAGTTCTTTTATCTTCTTATCTTTATAATCAGTTATTTTTAATCGTTCTAAAAAATAATCTAATTTTCTTAAAATATCTTCCTCTTTCATTCCTTTTAATATTCCATAATAAATAACTTGTTCTTTAACTGTTAACTTTAATAATAAACTTCTTTCTTCTGTTAAAAAGCCTATTTTATCAGTAACACTGTAATCAATTGGTTTACCATCTAAAGTGATAGTACCACTATCCTTTTCTAATAAGCCAATTATCATACGAAAAGTTGTTGTTTTGCCAGCACCATTGACTCCTAATAAACCAAATATTTCACCATCAGCTACCTCAAAAGATAAATTATCTACTGCTTTTAAAGTACCATAACTTTTACTTACATTTTCTACTTTTAACATAATTAATCTCCTAAAATTAATTATACATTAATATTCTATTTTTGCAAAGAAAAAAGCGTTTTTAATCGCTTTTATCATTATCGGTATTATCATTTACTACTACACAGCCATAACTTTCCAGTTCATTTAAGAACACTGAATCATATTTTTTTAATGTAAAATCATTAAATCCTAAATCAGATGCTTCTTGCTGAGCATTATATTCTCTAATTCTAGCAGCACATGTTGGATCTAATATTAAGCTATATTCTGGTTCTTCAGAATAAATACTTTCTCCTTTTTCCTCTATTTCGGAGATAACTGTATCTATTTCTAAACCATCAGATGTAGCACCAATCCAATTGAACCCACGGCTTTCATCATCATTAGGGAATAAATTATTAAGAGATACAACTTTTGAAAAGAATTCTAGTTTATTATCAATACTACTAGCATTATTAACATAGTTATTTCCAGAACTAATTCCACCTGATGGCGAACCTCCTACACTTGATGAAAAACTTCCATCAATTACACCTGTACCACTACAGCAGAAATTCTTTCCACATGCAGCATTATATTGATCAATCGTATTTTGGGAAATAACCATTTTTCCTAAGGCCTCAACATAACTACAACAATTATCATTTAATAACTGAGTTATACAATCATCTAAAGTAGCATCATTACTACAGGTTTGACTAGAATATATTGATTGGCAATTAGCACCTTCATTTGGCGTATTACCGCCATCCTCTTCTTCTCCTGTTTCCGTTTCCTCAGTTGGTGGTGTTGTTGGATCATCCTCACAATTTGGATCATCTACAGCACAAACACTATAATCGCATAAATAATCATTTTTCTCATATCCAGTTATAGAACCAATCGCACTATTGATAAAGTTATCGACTATTCCTATACCAGTAGATACTTCAATAGTTGGCAATATAGAAACATATCCACTAGATCCTAGTACACGCCCATACTGGGTTTCATTTGGAAAATACTGACCTACATTTTCAAAAGTTAATTTATATAAATAATCCCCTGGTCGTGTTGTTAACTTTATCGGATATACTAATCCATCTGTATCAATTAACTCACTATCTTCCGTCATTGGAGTTAATGATACTATTCCTTTATCTGGAGTAGTGAAAAACGAATATTTCGGCTTATAATAAATAAATGCTTTATTAGAGAATATTCTTATTGCTTCTTGTAAAAACAAACTAAATACGGTTTCTAAATTAACGCCACCAGTTAATCCAACACCAGGATATCCATACATAGCTATGCTTGCTAAACGCCGGATGTAAAAGTAAAAATCATCAGGATTCAAATTAACGTACGATTTATCAGATATAACACCTAAATCAAATAATGAAACAGCTGTTGAAATTATATTTGCTGAATTAGATATTTCTACATCTTTTTTTTCAATACCAAAAATTGATGATTCAACACCAGAAATTATTGATGATACTAAACCATCCAAAAGACTATTTCCAGTAGATGGTGCGTTAATACCAGGTTTGCATTCAGTATACATATTATCTACTTCAGTCATTTCATTACAATATAAATTGTAGCTAAATGGATATTCTGGTTCATTATCAATTTCTAATTGTGTATCATTAAGAATCATATTTATATATTCTTGTTCATCATAGTCAAAATCTAATTCAACTTGATATTCATAGTTTTTTCCACTATTCCATCTTGTACAATCTTTAATATAATCAGTTTTTTCAATTAATAAATCCCTTGTATCATTATAATTTTTAGCATTAGATATAACGGATGCAACCACTTTAGCAATTCCTAGTGCTAGTTGAATATTTTTTGCTTGTTCTGGAGGAATATTTGACCCGTGACATGTAAATACGGCTGTACATTTTACAGTTTCAGCTGCGCCACCGCCAGTAATTATTGTAGCAATAACTCCTCCTACACTTACAGCTGCTTTTACAGTTTCTAAATAAGGTTGATCTCCGCTAGGAATTGTGCCTGAATCTAAATCTAAAAATTGATTTATAATGCTTTCAAATAAATTTGGATTCTCTTCGCCTTCTATTTTTCCAATAAAACTTGCATTGTTTGATGAATTTCCTGTTTTTTTCTCTTCAGATTTAACAATATTTGCTGCAATTACATCTTTTTCTTCTTCATCTTGATACTCAAATTCATATTGCTCATATTCAAAATCATAATTATATTCAGCAACATAACCATATGGACGTTTTGATGATGGGGGAAGTGCTAAGCAGACTCCTTGTGCAATGTTTGCTGTTGCAGAAATTACATCCATGCTATCACATCCTGGTGGTACAACCCTAACATTATTTTTATATTTTTGAACATTTTCTGGTGTCAATAACCATTTTAACATTCCTATATAATAATAATATCTATTTAGATAAGTTAACATATTATTTTTTAAAATTGTTGCGTCTTCGATATATTGATCTACTAATATTTCACTAGTTACACAAGATTTTTGGGTTGCTACTCCTGCTATAGTATGGGTATACCCATCTAAGTTAACAGGAATATATCTTCCTTGACTGAAATCTCCTAATCCTCCAGGTAAACGGAAAGCAAAATCTTCTTTACAAGCTATCTTACAATAATCATTTTCAACGACATTATAATCATTACCAGCTGGATCTTGTTTATCAATAACACAATTATCCCAGTCAACTGCCATTGTATTAAGATTAACTCCTTCAACAATATAATTAGTATTAGAAGTTGGTAGGCAAAGAAATGACTGAAATGTAAAACATTTTGCTTCTTCACCACAAGTCTCAGAAGTAGGGCTTTCTGCCTCAGCTCCTAAACGAACTTTACCTTGTTTATTAAATATTAAAAATCTTTGATAATTATTTGCATCGTTAGCATTAGTAGCATGTACAATAAAAACATTAGAAATCGAGTAATCATCAGAATATTCGCCAGATACTTCAACTTTTATTTCACATATATTTTCATCAAAATTATCATTAGATTTTATAGTAATTGTATTAGTCTTTTCACCATTAGAATTTTCCCAATTATTCAATCCTTCAACGGTAAACATTTCAGAGATATCTTGACCAGCAGCATTTTTAATAACTACTTTTAAATTACTAATGTTTGATGTATCTTCAATATTACTAGCAGTAATAATAAACTTAATACCATCTTTTATTTCGTCGCCTTCACCTTTTTCAATTGAAAGTTTGGCTGATAAACTCTCTATATAATCTTTGTTAGTACTTGTTGCCTTTTCGACTACTTGATTATATATTTCGGCTGCTTTAGCAGGTGTAATACTTCCATTTAAGTATGCATTCAAATTAGAAGAATGATTTCCGGTTAAAAAGCCACCAGAATCTGTACTATAATTTTTAACTAAAAATCTAGCTACTTGAGTTGAAATAAACAAACCTTCATCAGTCTTATTTTTTATGTAATAATCAGTATATAAATAATATATTGCACGTCCAAATATTGTATCTAAGGCAAGTTCCGATTCAATTGTGTAATCTATATTATTTGGATTATCTCTAGCTGGATCTATACAAAATGCATCATATTCAGTTTCTTGATCATCTTCACATGCTGCTTTAGCAGTGTAAGCAATTAAATAATTCCCTGCTGGATGCTTATAACCTCCCCAATTATAATTAGTTGGATCATAAGAAGATGATAATAACCTATTATTAGGCCTACGCATATCTATTTTTAAATTTTTACATACGCCACTTGCGGCATCGCCTTCAGCCATACTTCCATTATTTGCTGTACCACAATTATCATCTATATCACAAACTTGAAAACTTCCAGCTGTACTACCAGCTGATGCGACTTGAAAATGCCACCATTCAGAAACAAGCGTTTCAAAACCAACACTTGTCATAATTGAACTTAAAGTATTGGCATTATCATTGTTATGATCTAATGTAGCACGCCAACTCAACTCGTGAATTGCAGATTGCATAGTTAATTCTTGACCACCTTGTGTCAATGTTAGGTCTAACGCTACACCTAAATTATGTTTAGAAACGCCACGAGATAAAAAATAGCTTACACTCCATTTTTTTCCATTTGGATCATTTAACATATCGTTCTTTACTGCTTGATTACTGTTAAGATACGCATTTAAAGTAGTATAAGTTTTTTGAGTAACTTCACTTGGACGATAAGCATCATATATCTTTAACCCGTATCCTTTAGCAGCGGCAGCTAAAGCAGCAGTTTTAAATTTTTGGGCAACTGGATATAATAATGGTACTAAACTTGATGATTTATAATATTTATTTCCAGTTATTCCAGGAATTGATTGACCATTTATTTTATAAATATTACCGCTACCATTTGTTATATTATAACTAACATTACCTACACCAGTTAAATAATCTGGTAAATTTACCAAACAAACGTTAGCATCAATATATCCCTCTTGTTCGTTAAAGTAAATAGCAAATTTACCATTAACAGGTTCTTTTTTTGCTGCAAATGCTTGACCATAAGTTGCTTCAATTGTTCCTAATGAATTACCTGATGCATCAGTAACGTCCACGTTAGTAATTGGCCATACTCGCATACTATATTCGCTTGGAATTCCTTCAAATGCTTTTACACTATCGAATATGCATAGGGTAAAAAAGATTGTAAATATTAAAATAATTTTAATTATATTTTGTTTCACTAAAACCACTCCAACTTCCAGTCAATAGTCTTTCTACTTTCATAATAATTTTAACATTATAATTTTAAATCTACAAGAAATATTAAAAAATCTTATCATTTTAAGATAAGATTTTTTTATATTTAATTATTATCAGTATTATCATTTACTACTACACAGCCATAACTTTTCAGTTCATTTAAGAACACTGAATCATATTTTTTTAATGTAAAATCATTAAATCCTAAATCAGATGCTTCTTGCTGAGCATTATATTCTCTAATTCTAGCAGCACATGTTGGATCTAATATTAAGCTATATTCTGGTTCTTCAGAATAAATACTTTCTCCTTTTTCCTCTATTTCGGAGATAACTGTATCTATTTCTAAACCATCAGATGTAGCACCAATCCAATTGAACCCACGGCTTTCATCATCATTAGGGAATAAATTATTAAGAGATACAACTTTTGAAAAGAATTCTAGTTTATTATCAATACTACTAGCATTATTAACATAGTTATTTCCAGAACTAATTCCACCTGATGGCGAACCTCCTACACTTGATGAAAAACTTCCATCAATTACACCTGTACCACTACAGCAGAAATTCTTTCCACATGCAGCATTATATTGATCAATCGTATTTTGGGAAATAACCATTTTTCCTAAGGCCTCAACATAACTACAACAATTATCATTTAATAACTGAGTTATACAATCATCTAAAGTAGCATCATTACTACAGGTTTGACTAGAATATATTGATTGGCAATTAGCACCTTCATTTGGCGTATTACCGCCATCCTCTTCTTCTCCTGTTTCCGTTTCCTCAGTTGGTGGTGTTGTTGGATCATCCTCACAATTTGGATCATCTACAGCACAAACACTATAATCGCATAAATAATCATTTTTCTCATATCCAGTTATAGAACCAATCGCACTATTGATAAAGTTATCGACTATTCCTATACCAGTAGATACTTCAATAGTTGGCAATATAGAAACATATCCACTAGATCCTAGTACACGCCCATACTGGGTTTCATTTGGAAAATACTGACCTACATTTTCAAAAGTTAATTTATATAAATAATCCCCTGGTCGTGTTGTTAACTTTATCGGATATACTAATCCATCTGTATCAATTAACTCACTATCTTCCGTCATTGGAGTTAATGATACTATTCCTTTATCTGGAGTAGTGAAAAACGAATATTTCGGCTTATAATAAATAAATGCTTTATTAGAGAATATTCTTATTGCTTCTTGTAAAAACAAACTAAATATGGTTTCTAAATTAACGCCACCAGTTAATGGCACTCCTGTGTATCCATACATGGCAATACTTGCTAAACGCCGGATGTAGAAATAGAAATCATCTAAATTCAAGCTAACATACGAGTAATCATTTAAAATTCCGAGATTTAACGAGCCTAAATTTATGTTACTGAAATCTAATAATGATAAGCCTGCCGATATTATATCTATTTCATTAGGTACTTGAACATCCTTTTTATCTATACCAAAAACACTAGATTCTACTCCTGATATTATTGATGATACTAATCCATCTAAAAGACTATTACCTGTTGATGGTGCGTTAATACCAGGTTTACATTTAGTGTACATATTATCAACTTCAGTCATTTCATTACAATATAAATTATAACTAAATGGATACTCTGGTTCATTATCAATTTCTAATTGTGTATCATTAAGAATCATATTTATATATTCTTGCTCATCATAATCAAAATCTAATTCAACTTGATATTCATAGTTTTTACCACTATTCCATCTTGTACAATCTTTGATATACCCGGTTTTTTCAACTAATGTTTCCCTAGTTTCATTATATTTTTGAGCAATTTCATAAGCTTTTTTTAATATACGGCCGAGGCCAACTAACCACTGAAGGTTCTTGACAGCATCATTAGGTTCAACTATTGACCCATGCCAAGTATAAATCATAAAGCATTTACCACCTGCGGCAGCTCCTTCAGTAAGAAGAACAACTAAAGGGCCCCATGTTCCCTCAGTTAAAGGTGGCATATTCGGAATTGTTAATTCATTTGATGGTACAGTAGCAGATTCATATTTAATATCTGTAAAATCAATATCTTCAGGCTTATTACCAGATTGACCACTTTTTGTATCTTCAGCTTTAATAACTTTAGCTTTAACAATGTCTAATTCCTCCCCATCTTCTGGTTCTTCAAAAACATAGTAATCATAATCAAATTTATAATCGTACCTCTCTAAAAAATCGTGAACGTAGTCCGGTTTGGATGGTAGCTCTGTTAGACAAATTGCTTCAGCTGCTAAGGTTTCAATTGTAGAAATTAATCCTCTAAATTCAGATGGAAAGAAATCCCATGAAGATACATCTAATACTGGTGTAGCATATGCTGGTTTAACTTGAACATTATTTACGTATTCATCACGATTTTCAATTAAATATTTTGCTGCGCCAACATAATAATAAAACATATTTAAATAATTTAACATTTCCTTTTTTAAATTAGTGGCATCTTCGATATATTGATCTACTAATATTTCACTAGTTACACAAGATTTTTGGGTTGCTACTCCTGCTATAGTATGGGTATACCCATCTAAGTTAACAGGAATATATCTTCCTTGACTGAAATCTCCTAATCCTCCAGGTAAACGGAAAGCAAAATCTTCTTTACAAGCTATCTTACAATAATCATTTTCAACGACATTATAATCATTACCAGCTGGATCTTGTTTATCAATAACACAATTATCCCAGTCAACTGCCATTGTATTAAGATTAACACCTTCAATGATATAATTAGTATTAGAAGTTGGTAGGCAAAGGAATGACTGAAATGTAAAGCATTTTGCTTCTTCTTCTTGACCACATTCTGGATAAGCAGGAGTTTCTGCCTCAGCCCCTAATCTTACTTCACCTTGTTTATTAAATATTAAAAATCTTTGAAAATTAGCAGCATCATTCGCACTAGCGGCTTGAACAATAAATATATTAGAAATAGAATAATCATCAGAATAATCTGCTGATACTTGTAACTTTATATTACATATTGCTTCATCATAAGTATCATTCGCTCTAACGGTTATAGTTGCTACACTATTACCATCTGATGTTTGCCAATTATTTTGGCCACTAATCGTAAACATGCTAGATATATCTTGTCCAGCACCATTGACAACCGTGTATGAGATATTTTTTAAATTAGATGGTTCAGTAACGTTATTCGCCGTTAAAGTAAACTCTATTCCTTCTCTAACATCTCCAGCACTATCTTCACCACCAGCTACTTCTAAATCTAATGTTGCTGTCATTCCTAAAATATCTTCTTCTGTGGTAGACATTGCTTTTGCTTCTACTTGATTAAATACTGCAGCTGCTTTTGATGGGGTAATTGAACTATTCATATATGCTGTCAAACTGCTTTTATGACTACCATCTAGAAAACCAATGTATTTTTTTACTAAAAATCTCGAAACTTGAGTAGAAATAAATAAGCCTTCATCTGTTTTATTATGTAAATAATAATCTGTATATAAATAATAAATGGCACGTCCAAATACTGTACTTAAATCAAGCTCTTCTGATATTTTAAAAGTCTCACCATGGGGGTTATCTCTAGCTGGGTCTATACAAAAAGCATCATAAGTTGTGCTTTTATCATCTTGGCATGCAGCTTTAGCAGTATATGCAATTAAATAATAACTTCCATTATGACTATATCCAGCCCATCTATAATTAGCACTATCGTAAGTAGCAGAATATAATTGATAGTTTCCTCTTAAATTAATACTTACATATTCACAAACACCCTCAACAGCAAAAACATGATTAGAAGAAATAAAGCAAAATACAAATAACAATATTATAAAAATTTTATTCTTCTTTGACATCTTTTTTCTTACTCCTTAATTCCATTTTGTCTTCCCCTTTTTGTTTCCAAATCTTAAATCCAACTATAAAGATAATTATTACAACAATTATTATTATTATTGAAACATAATAATTTTTAAAAAAATCCAATATCTTATCAAAAAAATTTTTATCATTATTATTGATACCATCTTCTCGCTTAGCATAGGCATTAATACCAGCTAAAAATTCACTTTCTGTAATTTCATCTAAAAATACAAATTTATTACAATAATAATAATCTGGATGCTCTAAACATTGAGGATAAGAACTATAAGGATTTAATCTAGGAATTGTTACATGTAGGGTTCTTATTGGATCCTTATCGCATGCTGGTTCCACAGCTAATATATCAATACTATATTCT
Source organism: uncultured Bacilli bacterium (assembly GCA_944359625.1). GTDB lineage: Bacteria > Bacillota_I > Bacilli_A > RF39 > UBA660 > CAG-605. Next base: position 37,275 of record CALVSW010000012.1, read on the forward strand.
CTTATTTCATCAGTTAAACCAGTATCAATAGTGATAACATTATCTTCATTCGAATGAAAAGTTCCTAAATCTTCTACTTCTACATATAAATCACTAGTAATGTTATAAATATTAATTCTACCATACCAATAAGACAAAGTTACGGTTTCTCCGAAACCTTCATCATAATATTCCTTAGTCTGTTCATATGTTTGATATTCCGACGTAACTAACCCTGCTAAATTGTTCAATCTAGCTTGTTCAGCATAATCACATTCAGCAAAAACTTTAGAACATCCTAATAAAAAGAAAGAAACTAAAAATATACAAATCTTTTTCATTTAAACACCTCTTTTTTAAGAACATGAAGATGTATTTGTAATAATATAAGCCTGGTTATTTTCAATAGCATGACTTAAAACAGAATTGCTTAACATATAATTCCTTAAATCATTCATATCATTATAACTACTACCTACAATCCCTGGAAATTGACTTACCATTGCTTGTCTAAAATTCATTTCTCCATCTTTATATTGCAATAGATAATCTAGGCCATTAGAAGTAAGATAGTCATCATTTAACGTCTTAATATATGTTTTAAAACTTTCATTAAAGTGAATACAGCATATTGATTCCGTAGTTGTAGATGGCTGATTATTATTGCCCGTTCCACCACCACTAACACCACCAATTAAAATAACATCTAATTTATTAACAAGATCAAAAGAGTTGTTAGCAGTATTAGCAACATTTACCGAATTACTACTACTAGATATTTTTACACTTACCTTTGGAGGCAACTCATATATATCATAAAACTCTATATTAAATTTTTTTGAAATAGTAGTAGATTCAGCATAACGTCGTATAAAATTTTCTAAAAATTTATCTTCATTAATTTTAATATCACCATATAATCTGTAATACGAATAATCTAAAGCATCAACCATTGCCGATTGTGCTACTTCTTTAAGCATATAATAATCCTGTGTTGTTCCTGATGTAACACTATTAATTAACATCATTACTCCTATTATAAAAATACCTAACAAAATTAACCAATAAGTCCAATAAGTTGCTTTCACTAATTATTACCTCCTCTATCTTCAAAATAATTTTATCATTTTAAGTATGAATATACAAGAAATAATAACAAAAAAAGAGGTAAAATTACCTCTTAATACATATCTTGACAATTAGGTTCTTAAACATTAAGGAGTGATGGAAAAATCCATGACTCCTTTTGAATACAAAAAAATAGACATCAACAACTATCCCTGGTAAAATTAATTTGGAATAAAAAAGGTAGTTGA
>CALVSW010000013.1 GCA_944359625.1 uncultured Bacilli bacterium
CCCTAATACTTCGCAGATACCGACGTGTATAGTGGACTTTCACCACCTAGCTATATGCCATGCCCGGCACACATAAATACTCGTTAGCAAATGCTAACGAGTATTTATTTTATAAATCCATTAATAACTGTTTTTGTTTCACTAAAAGTAATAAAAGCATTATTATCTATTTTACGTATTAATTTAGATAATTCTTTTATCTTAGTATTATTTATTTCTATTAATAACATCTTTTTTTTAATACCATCATAATAATCTTTAATATCTAAAATAGTTAAAGCATAACCTTTATCTCTTAATAACTTAATGTTATTTTTAGTAGCTTTAGAGGTAATTACTTGACAAGTAGTACTACCTTTAATAAATATATTACTTAATTTACTACCTATATAAGTACCAGTAGCATAACCTGCTGAATAAGATATAGCAATCCATAAAGATATATGTTCGGTATTTAAAGCTTCTCTAGCTACTATAAACCAGACAAAGACTTCAAAGAAAGCTATAAAAGCACATTTAAGACTATTACCTTTTACCATTATAATAGTTCTTATTGTACCTAATGATACATCTAATATACGAGCCATAAATATTCCTAAACAAGTTAATAATAGATTCATATTTTATCACCTAAGTAAAATAGCAGCAATTATTATAGCTAATACTAATATACAAATCACAATAAATATTGCATATGCTGTATTATTAGTATTTGTAGGATCATCATTATTATACTCTTTATTTTTTTGTTTAATATTATAAATACGTTCTAAATAAGGATTCTTTCCTTTATTCATTTCTTTACGAATATCTAGTTGTTCCCTACTCATTAATGCACCACAATTAGGACATATAGCATCTTTACTACCTAAAGCATGTCCACATTTTTTACAAACCATTATTCCTCACTTTCTTCAATATAATATTTAGATTTATGAGGTTCATCTCTTAGTAAATCTAAATAATCTTGTTGACGAAGAGCTTCGTATAAAACAATAGCAACTGTATTAGAAACATTTAATGCTCTTACTTTATCAGTCATCGGTATTCTTAAACAATTATTTATATATGGTTTTAATATCTTAGGAGGTATACCTGTTGATTCTTTACCAAAGAAAAAGTAGATATTTTCATCTTTATTACTATAATCAAAAGAAGTATGAGGTTTATGACCATATCTAGTTAGAAAATAATAAGTACCTTTATTTTTACTAAAGAAATCATCTATATTTTCATATACAGTATAATCACAATATTTAATATAATTAACCCCACTTCTTTTAATATATTTTTCATCTAAAGAAAAACCTAAAGGTTTAATTAAATGTAATTTAGTATGAGTAGCAACACATGTACGCATTATATTACCAGTATTCTGTGGTATTTCTGGTTCAAATAAAACTATATTTAACATTAATATTGTCTTCCAAAATATACTTTATAATTAGCTTTTTTACCACAGACTATACATGTATTATCTACTTCTTTATCAATTATACAACGTGATTTTAACCCAGTATCTTCTTTTATTTTATCTTCACAATGAGGATCATTACATAAATTAATTTCAATAAAACCATTACCATTAGATGATATCTTTTTAAATTCATCATATGTATTTGCTTTATATAACATATTATTACGTCTTTCTAAAGCTTTATTATACATATCAGTTTGAATATTATTAAGTAATTCTAAAATAGCAGATATTATATCTTCATTAGTATTTACTTTTATCTTTTCTAAAGTATCTCTTCTTACTAAAGTAATAAAACCATTATCTAAATCTCTTTTACCTAACTCGATTCTAATCGGATAACCTTTTACTTCGGCTAAAGCAAATTTAAATCCTGGTGTTTTATCAGAATTATCTACTTTATAAGTTATATTATTAGCATTTAATTTAGCTTCTAAACTACTTAGTTCATTAGTAACATCACCAATAGGGATAATACATACTTTGATTGGGGCTATTTTAGGTGGTAAAATTAATCCTCTATTATCAGAATGGGTCATAATTAAACCACCAATCATTCTTGTAGATACTCCCCAAGAAGTTTGATAAGGAGTTTTTAAAGTATTATCTTTATCTAAAAATTGAATACCAAAAGCTTTAGCAAAATGTTGACCAAAATAATGACTTGTTCCATTTTGTAAAGCAACACCATCCCACATCATAGCTTCTAATGTATAAGTTTCTTCAGCACCAGCAAACTTTTCTTTTTCGGTTTTACGACCTACTATAACAGGAATAGCTAAATAATTTCTTTGAAAATCTTCATATACCTTTAACATACGTAAAGTTTCTTCTCTAGCTTCAGTACTAGTTGCATGCATCGTATGTCCTTCTTGCCATAATATTTCTCTACTTCTTAAAAATGGTCTTGTTGTTTTTTCCCATCTTACAATGGTAGCCCATTGATTATATAGTAAAGGTAAATCACGATAAGATTTAATAATCTTTTTATAATGTTCACAAAATAAAGTTTCTGATGTAGGTCTAATACACATTCTTTCTTCTAACTTTTCACTACCACCATATGTAACCCAAGCAACTTCTGGAGCAAAACCTTCAACATGTTCTTTTTCAATATTAAGAAGAGATTCTGGTATTAATAAAGGCATTTGCACATTTACATGACCTAACTTTTTAAACTCTTTATCTAATATACTAACCATATTTTCCCATATAGCATACCCATATGGGCGAATAATCATACTACCCTTTACAGAAGAATAATCAACTAAATCTGCTTTTTTACATACATCAGTATACCACTTAGCAAAATCAACTTCTCTATCAGTTATATCTTTAACTAAACTACCCATTATTATCACCCAATTCTTTATTTACATTTTCTAACTTTTCTAATTCTAATTTTAAATTTAATTTTTCTTGTTCAACTATATTACTAGGAGCTTTACTTACATAATTTTCATTACTTAATAATTTTTGTCTACGTAATATAGAAGCTTCTAACTTCTTTTTATTATTATTTAATTCTTCTAAATACTTTTCTTTATTACCATTATCATCATAATAAATACTCATACTTATATCATATAAATTAACATCAATTTTAGAAGAATCTATATCTTTATCAATTATTTTATCATTTATCTTTAACATATTTAATAATAATTTATTAGTATTATTAGTTTTTACTTTAAATTCTTTACCAATATTATTTTCTAACTTTTTATTTCTAAATAAAGTAATAAATTCTAATAATTTAGTAACATCTTTTTCTTCTTTATCATAAATATATTTTTTTTCATACTTAGGATAATTACTAATCATAATAGATTTATTATCTTTAATAGGTAACATACTATATATTTCTTCCGTAACAAATGGCATAAAAGGATGCATTATTTTTATTATACCTAGTAATACTTTATATAAAGTACTTAAGGTAGATATATTATCTAAACTAAATTTAGCCATTTCAATATAATTAGAGCAAAAATCATTCCATATAAAATTATATACTTCACTACCTACTAAGTTAAATTCATATTTATCCATATGTTTAATAGTACTTTTAACAATATTCTCATATCTTGTAAGTATCCATTTATCAGCTTCATTTAAAGTACTAAAATCTAATTCTTTTAAAGATTCAATATTCATTAAAACAAAACGAGATGCATTCCATAATTTATTAATAAAGTTCCAAGTACTTTTAATTTTTTCAATATCAAAACGTAAATCAGTACCAAAAGCACAATCCGTAACTAGATAGTATCTTAAAGCATCGGCACCGTAGTCTTTTATCATATCCATAGGATCAATACCATTACCTAAAGATTTAGACATTTTTCTGCCCATGGCATCTCTTACTAAACCATGAACGATACAATCTTTAAATGGTCTTACCCCATTTATTTCTAGAGATTGGAAAGTCATTCTATTTACCCAAAAAGGAATAATATCATAACCAGTTACTAAACAATCAGTTGGAAAATAACGTTTAAAATCTTCAGTATTGTTTGGATAACCTAAGGTTGAAAATGGCCATAAAGCCGATGAAAACCATGTATCTAAAACGTCTTCATCTTGAACCCAACCTTCACCTTTTGGAGCTTCTTCTCCAACATATACTTCCTCACCTTTATACCAAGCAGGGATTCGGTGTCCCCACCATAATTGACGCGAAATACACCAATCATAAGTTATTTCCATCCAGTGATTCATTATCTTTTCAAATCTTTCCGGAATAAAATTAACTTTGGTATCTTTATTTTTTTGATTTTCTAATACTTTATCAGCTAAAGGACGCATTTTAACAAACCATTGTTTAGAAAGATATGGTTCTACTACGGCATCAGTTCTTTCAGAATGTCCTACATTATGCGTTATCTCTTCTACTCTAATTAAAATACCTTCTTCTTTTAAATCATTAACTAAAGCACTACGACATTCTTCTCTAGTCATACCCGCATACTTACCACATAAACTATTCATGGTTGCATCTTTATTCATAACAACAACACGTTCTAGGTTATGACGTAATCCTACTTCATAGTCATTGGGATCATGAGCAGGTGTTACTTTAACTACACCAGTACCAAATTCCATATCAGCATGCATATCAGCTAAAACGGGTATTTTTTTATTAACTACTGGTAATATAACATTTTTACCAATATACTTTTGATATCTTTTATCTTTAGGATTAACGATAACAGCTACATCACCAAATAAAGTTTCAGGTCTTGTTGTTGCTACTTCTAAGTAATTATTACTATCTTCTAAATAATATTTTAAATGATAAAAAGCACCTTTATCTTCTTTATAAATAACTTCTTCATTACTTAAAGCAGTCATAGCAACGGGATCCCAGTTTATTATCTTTTCACCCCGATAGATTAATCCTTTATTATAATAATCAACAAATACTTTAGTAACCGCATCATTTAACCCCTTATCTAAAGTAAATCTTTCTTTAGAATAATCAACAGATAAACCTAATTTAGCCCATTGATTACGAATATTATCACTATATTCTTTAGTCCAATCCCAACAAGCTTTTAAGAAGTTTTCTCTTCCATATTCATATTTATCGATACCTTGTTCTTTTAATCTTTTAACAACTTTAGCTTCAGTAGCAATGGCAGCATGATCCATTCCTGGTAACCATAGACAATCATAACCTTGCATTCTTTTATATCTAATTATTACATCTTGAATAGAAGTATCATAAGCATGTCCTATATGTAGTTTACCTGTTACATTAGGAGGAGGAATTACTATACAATATGGTAATTTATCTGTATTACCACTTTTAAAATATCCTGAATCTTTCCATGTTTTATACTTATCTTTTTCTACTTCTAAATGATTATATTTTGTATCTAACATAATAACCTCTTTTCTATATAAAAAAAGTCATAAATATAAGGACGAGATAACCCGCGGTACCACCTTATTTTATGACTTTATCATACACTTTAAATCTATAACGTGATTAACGATTCAACTCCAAAGCAACCTTCATATATTTATTTTATTAGTTTCCACCAACCACTAACTCTCTATTAAACTAAATATATTACTCCTCTTTTTCAACGTATCTACTGGTATTATAGATTAATAATAAATTATTTGCAAGTTTTTTAAATCTATTTATTGATTATATTTACTTAATATTCTCATCGCTTTTTTAGACTTTTTAATTCTTCTTAAAGCTTGATTTTCTATATTACTTACACGAGCTCTTGTAACATTAAACATTTTACCAATTTCTTCACACGTTAAAGGATACCCTGAAGTTAATCCATATCGTAAATCTAAGACTTGTCTTTGACGTTCATTTAATGAACATAAATTATATACTTCTAAAAGTTCTTTTAAAAAAGCATTATAACTATATATATCCTCTATAGCTAAGTCTTCAACATTTTGATAATTATCTAATGATTCATCTTTTAAAACATTATCACTACTATTTAAACTAATAGTATCTAAAGCAAGATTATTAAGTTCAATTACCGTATCTAAAGGTAAATTAAGACCAACGGCTATTTCTTCTAAAGTTGGTAGACATCCTTCATTTTTAATAAATTCATTTTTAAATTTAATAAATTTTAATAATTTAAAATAAAGATACTGAGGAATACGAATATTTCGTGATTTATTTGCAACAGCTCTTTTAACAGCAGTAGTTATATAACGATAAGCAACTGAAGAAAAACGACAATTTTTGCTAACATCAAAATCATTAGCAGCTTTTATTAAAGCAATATTTCCTTCTTGAATTAAATCTTCAAATGATAAACCATAAAAGGAATACTTTTTTACCGCCGTAACTACTAATTTTAAATTATGCATAACCAACTTCTTTTTAGCTTCACTATCACCTAATAAAATTCTATTACCTAATTCTTTTTCTTCACTCAGAGTTAATCTTGAAAAAGGTAGAGAATCTAAATAGTATTTAGTATGTTTATTACAAAAATAAGATTCATTAAATTTACTATCATTAATTTCTTTATGCATTTCTAAATTATAATTTTTAATTAAAAAACTTAATGTTCTATTGGCAATATGGTAGTTACTATCAGTTTTATCTTTATTATCTATAATTTTTAAAATTTCTCTAATAGTAGGATGACTTAAAATATCATTTAAATATAAGTCAATATTAGGTACTAAGTTTAACCAATCTAATAAATCAATTAACTTATTAATTTCAGTAATAGCAGTATTATAATCTTCAGGAAAATTAATATAATTATCCATAAAATTATTTAAAATTTGAATAATGTCTTTATTAGATTCTTCAATATAATTAGCTATTTTAATTTTAATTATTTTATTAAACATTATATCTACTCTATTTATATTTTTACAATTTAATATAGATAACATATGTTTTAAAGTATCTGCAATGATATTACTAAATTCTTCTTTAGAAAAAGAAAAAAAACTATAAGTAAAGTAACTTTCTTTAATATTAGGTAATAACATATCATATAAATTATAATAATTAATCTTTTTCATAATTAACACCTACTTTTTAGTAACTAATTTTTTAGTAACACCATTATTATGTTCATTATATTTATTAATTGCTTGATTAGCTATATTTCTTACTTCTAAAATACTAACATTTAATAATTTAGCTATTTTTTCAATATTTAAATATCTACCATTATAGCCAAGATATTGAAACATTATAATAATTGCTTCTTCTTTAGTTAAATAACTAGTTAATTCTTTAAATTCTATAGAATTTAATACTTCACTTATAGATATTAAAGATTCTTGATTATTATTTTTAGAAGGTATTTCTTCTACATTTACTACTTTAAATCTACCATTTTTCTCATAATTTTCAAGTCTTCTTCTTATTTTAGGAATAATTCTACTTGTTATATCACGTCTATCTTGTCTACTAATATAATGATTTACTTCGCTATAATTTTCACCATATTTTCTTTTTAATATTTCTTTATCACTATCAGGTAAAGAATCGATAACCATAAGTAATTTATTTTGATCATAATTAGATAATAAAGATAATAAATCTAATGTATTTTTTTCTTGCTCAGTTAGATTTAATTTATCTTTAATTATATTACGAATTCTACTGAATATTAAATTTAAATATTCATTATTATTTAAAGAAATATTTATTAGTACTTGATTATAATTTCCACCATAAATACTTTGTAAATAATTAATTTCATAATCTGTTAAATCATCTATAGCGCTTATTACTAATGAAGAATCATAATTAGAAAAAATAGTTAATAAATCACGATTATTAATATTTACATTTTCTTTAGTTAATAATTTAGCTTTTTTATAAATAAAAGGAATTATTTCTTTATAACAAGCTTTTTTATATCTTCTAAGAAATTTATCATCATCAATTAATTCATTATAATTAATTCCAAATCTTCCTTGTAAAATTCTTTGATAATTTATATCTAAAGAATTTATAATATCTAAAATAAGATTAAAGGAATAATTAGAAAAGATTGTAAATAAATCAACTTCTTTATTTTCTATATTATTATTTATAATATTTTTGATTAAAGGAATTATAACATATTTTAAAACATAATTATCTTTTTTACTCCAATATCTATCTTTTATTAAAGTATTATAATTAGGTCCAAATCTTCTTTCTAAAATACTTTGATATTCAACAGGTAACTTTTTTATAGTATCTATAACTACACTTGGTTCATATTCAAATAAAATACTAAATAAATTATGCCAAGATTTTCTAATATCAGCTTTAGAAATTTCTGGTTTATACATAATAATTAAATCTATTAAAATGTCTTGTTCTTCAAAATTATCGATTTCTTTATAACCACTAGCTATTATTATATCTAATAAATTAGTAATAGCATTATTATGAGTAAGTATTTTTAATACTTCTTTATCTTCTAAAAAGTCTATTTCTTTTAAGTATCTGATAATAAGTAAAATATTATTTAAAGCGGTACTAGCTATTTTAATATTTTTAACTTTACTTTCTATAAGTTTTATAACATATGTACTTTTATTATTAGCATACTTTACTTTTAAATAATTAATTAAATTATCTTTTAAAATTCGATTAAATAACTGATAAAGATAAGTTTTATCATCAGAGATTGCTTTAGATTGTACTTCTAATAACGAATTATTAATTATTGTATTTAAATCAAGTTGGGGTATATTTATAAATTTATAATCGTTTATAATACTTTTAATATTATTTTCAAATATATTATATAATTCTTTTAAATTACTCTCTTCTAATTGTTTTAAACTTAATTTATCTATCATATTATTCTCCATTCCAAATCTCATCATTAAATCTGAATGTTTAAGTTTTCTTAAAGTATTTTTTAATGTTACACGCATATATTCTCTTGATAAATTAAACATTCGTCCTATTTCTGCTAAATTTTTAGGATTATTACCATTTAAACCAAAATAATATTCGATAACTGTTCTTTCCATAGGTTTTAAAGGAACTTTATTTAATATTACTTTAAATTGTTGTATTTGAAATTTTCTAATAACATCATTTTCAATATTAATACTATTATCAGGAATAAATTCTAAGAAAGTAGCATTATTATTATCATCTTGAGATATTGGGTTATCTAAACTAGCTTTTACACTAGGAATTTCGCTATAATATTTTTTTATTATTTCAATATCAAGACCAGTTTTTGCAGCTACTTCATCAAGTGTAGGTTCGATACCAAACTTATTTTTATAATTAATAATAATATTTTCTATTTTTAATAATCTTTCATAAGCATCAAATGATAAACTTATAGTTCTTCCTTGATAAGCAAGGGCTGTATTAATACTTTGTCTTATCCAATATACTGCATAAGTAGAAAAACTAGTACTTCTTTTAAGATCACATTTATTTATAGCTTTTATTAAACCGATAATTCCTTCTTGAACTAAATCTTCATATTCAAGTCCACGTTTTGTATATTTATTGGCAACAAATCTTACTAAATTTATATTATCATTAATTATTTTATCAAGTGCCTTTTTATCGCCTTGCTTAGCTTCCATTAATAACTTTTTTACTTCTTCTTTAGCTAAAGATAATCTTGGCAGTTCTTTATCTTTTCTCTTTATATCTTGATTTTTAAATTCATAATAAGTCCTAATTAATAAAAGAATATCTTTATTATTAATACTATTTACTATACCACTATTAGTTATATTTATTAATATTTTTTCTAAAGTAGAATTACTTTCAATTAACTCAAAGAAAATAATTTCAATATCATCGACGTTAAAATTATTTATAAATTCACATAATATTTTTAAATTTAAAAGATTAGTTTTACTATTATTATTATATTTTATTTTACTATTAATAAATTTATCAAAAATGTCTATTATATAAAAGTTAGTTTTTAAATATTCAATAACTAATTTATCTATATCCATTTTTATTTCCATACTTAACTTATTTTTACTTTGTAAATACACTTTTTCAAGTATTTTATTATATTCTGTATTATTTAATGGAATAAAATTATAATATTCTTTTATCGCGTCAATAATACTTTTATACTTTTTATAAAACTCACTCATTTTTATTCTCTCCAAACCGGTTTTTATATTATAACACGGATAATAAAATTTAGTATTAAATATTTAAAAAAGTAGCTATTTTAATGCTACTTAAAGATATTATAATCTTTTTAAACTCCTTTGTAATTCTTTTTCTTTATTAAGATTACTATAAACTATATCTAATACTTCATTAGCATAAATCGGAATATAAAATACACCATGTGATGAAGTAATAAGTTTTGATGATGAATGCTCATCATCATAGTAATCTTCAATTTTTTTCTGAGATTTTAAAGATACCATACCATCAGAATTACCACCAAAAATACAATCATTAAGTATACATAAGCCAAGAGTATTTAAATCACCATTTTTTATACCATTTCTTAAAGTTTCATCATTAATTACAGTACAAATATTTTCATAATGTTTTACATTAGCTAAAGATACTAAATTAGTTTCAGAAAAGATATTTCTTAAAAAATTAGGATCATATTTATCCTTTAAATTATCAGGAATACCATCAGCAATTCCTATATCTAAATCCATATGCGAATTACTTAACATTTGATTATAAATAGCTATAACTGATTTAATAACCTTATCAGAAAAAAGATTTTTTCCTAATTTAGCCTCAATAGCTTCTCTAACATTATAAGCAAAATATAGTGGTGAAGCCATTGGGGTTCCTAAATAAGGTGATGAAATACTATAAACATAAGTTTTATTTTTACTCAATGGATTTTTTAAATATTTCATCATATCAAAAGCCATAGTACCACATTTTGATGTTCCTATAACATTTACTGTTTTAGTAGTACTCATACTTGTATACCCGTCAACAAGAGCAGCCATAAACTTACTTTCCTCAACTAAAGGAGCATCATTATCAACTAAGAATAATAAAATTTCAAAGTTTTCATCTTTATTTTTAAAATAGCGAATAATATTAGAAACGCCACATGATGAATTACTGATATATGATCCATAAGTAGTATGATTTTCTAAACTCATACTATCAGCAAATATTATATAATTTATATCTTCACTAGAATTATTTAAGATAGTTTTAAATATTCCAATTGATAATGCTTTTTTATTTACTCTACCATTTGTAATACTTTGCCAAGTATTGCTTTCCAAGTCCCATTTACTTATAGATATTACTTTTCCCATAATTATTTCCTCCGTTGGGGATATTATAACATGAATAATAAAATTTAGTATTAAAATATTTAAAAAAGTAGCTATCCTAAAGCTACATCTAACATCATCATAATGCAAAAACCTAATATTGTTAAAATAGTTATTAAACCTTTTCTATTAGTATCTTGACTATCAGGTATTAATTCCTCTACTACAACATATATCATGGCCCCAGCTGCAAAAGCTAATAAAAAGGGCATAATAAATTGAACTTTTAAAATTAATAATACTCCTAAGACACCTGCAATTGGTTCTACTATACCACTTAAAGCTCCTAAGATAAAAGCTTTAGCTCTTGATAAGCCGTTACTTCTTAATGGTAAAGCTACTGCTGAACCTTCTGGAATATTTTGAATACCAATTCCTAAAGCAATACCAAGTGCTGCTAGTACTGTTACTCCTTCTAAACCTAAAGCAGCTGATGCAAAAGCTACACCAATTGATAAGCCTTCTGGAATATTATGAATAGTTATCGAACTCATCAATAATAAATTGCGTTTATTAGTACTTTTAGTTTTTAGTATCTTAGTAAAGATTTTATCACTTATATATAATAATAAACTACCAGATATAAATCCTAAAACTACTAACAATAGACTTCCTGTTTCAACTGCTGGTGCTAATAAAGAAAAATATGATGCTGCTAACATAATACCAGCTGATATTGCTATTAAAGATTTAATAACTAATTTATTTATTTTTTTAAAACAAAATACAATAGAAGCTCCTAATGTTGTTAATAAAAATGTAAATAAAGTAGCTATAAATGCTTGCATAACTGGACTTAATGAAAGAAAATAATTCATATACTCACCCTTTATATGTTATGTTTAATATAATAAATCAACTGGGCTATTTACACTAATTAAATATTATGATATAGTTTTGATATGCCGAATTAGTATAGTGGTAGAACAGATCCATGGTAAGGATCAAATGCAAGTTCGATTCTTGCATTCGGCACCAGATTGCTTATTACTCGAACTTTAATGTTTCGAGTTTTAATATATTTAAATTAAAATTGTAATTTTGCTTTTGATAATAAACAGGAGGACAATATGAGTTTTAATAGAGTAATGGCTAAAATGATGGCTGGTAGTGATATAAAAATAGTTCATGGAAAAGTTATTGGAAATATTGACCCATATATTGAATGGATAAAATGGTTATCATATGTACCGGAATTTCAAAAAGCAAGAATACAAGAATTAAATTCTAAAAGAATTGAAGAAATGGCTTTAGAAGAATTAGATGAGTTAAGAATATATAAAAGTCAAATTAGAATGTTAGAACTATTTAAAAAATATGGTACTAGTGAAATTTCTAAAGATGAATACATGGAAGTTTATGATTTTATGATAAATCAATCTATAAATGAATTAATGTTAAGTAAGTTAACTTTAGAAGAACTTAAATATGCTAAAGACCAAATACAATATTTTAGTCAAATTCAAAGTGAAGAATTAAGTAAAAAAGTAAACGATGAACAAAAAACAGATAATTATGAAAATTTGTCTATGGTAGACTCTTATATTTTACATATCATATCAAGAGTTAACTTTGTAAGAAGTATGTCAAAATTTAATAGAGAAATAGAAGCTCAACTTAGAGAAAATGCCTCTATGAGAAAAAAAAGTTTATATTATGCTTCCAATCCTTATGCCAAAAGATAATTTTATAAAAAAATACTAAAAGTTGATAATTAAATGAATTATAATAAGAAAATTATAGTAAATTACTAAAAAACTTAAAATAATAGCGAAATTATCATTAATAGAAAAAGAAAAACATAATTAAGTAAGAACTAATTGTTCGAACAAAATTATGTTTTTTTAAATTAAAATTGTATATTTATAATATCGCGTTTGCTATTATTATATAATAGAGGAATAAGTTTAACTATTAATTCTTTATCTATAACATTATCTAATTCTGATAAAAGATTATTATTTTCCATTTCCGCATATTTAAAATTTGCATTATTATTTATATCAACTAAATATACATAAGTAGAATTATTATAATTTACTTTACTTGCAACAACGTATTTATTTTTATCACTTAAAGTAATAATATCTTGATATTTAATTTCCAATTATTTTGACCTACCTTTTTCTTCTTCTAATCTTTTTATATTATATTTTAATCTTCTAAGTGATGACATGGTATTTTGTGCGTTACTAGTAGCTGTAATAATTCCACATGCCACAATTGAACCAGATACTGCAATACCACTATCTTGAAATCTTACTAATAGATAAGAACCTAGTGTTAAAGCTTCTTCGGAATTAAAAGCATTTATTATATCATTACCAATTAAAACGAGTCCTAATGTTCCAATACCAACTGCCAATGCACTAGCACCTAGTAAAGCAGTATTTTTTGCTAAATCTTTTTTGTCTTCCTCTATATTTCTTTCTAATCTCTCAATTAAAAACACATTTCTATACGATTTATCATTATAATCATCATTATACATAGCGACCTAGTTACCTCCTAGACGGTATTATAGCATATTTTATTTATTTTTTATATTTTTTTATAAAACTAACATTTCTTGGTTACTTGGTTAAAAATATACATATTGTAATACACTTATATTAGTTAATAAGTTACTACTATTTAGTATAAAATTTATTTATCTTCTACTCAAACATTATTTACAAATCCATTCTAATTTTTATTTCAGAAAAGAAAGAATAAATTAAATAATTATTTTAAATTTTATAAGTCGTTTTTTTCTAACAATAAATATAATGGAAATATACTTGATGATAGTGAGATTAGAGTTATACAAAATAATTTTAAAATAAAAGATAAAGGTGATTTGCTGTTGCGTAAAATAATTTTTTATAGTAGTATAAATACCAATTTAAAAAAGGGAGATATTTTATTATGGCAACTAAATTAGAAGAAATGAAATGGAAATTACATAGAAAAAGATATAATGAATTGTTTAACTATGGAGTAGAACATGGACTAATTGGTACTTATGATCAGCAATTAATAGAAAATTTAAGACATATTTATTATGGTGGACTTCCAGCATCTATATTATTATTATATGGTAATTTAAGTAATGGTCATTGTTATGATAGAGGACCATTAGTAACGTTAGGATTTAATGATGATGATTTTCAGATTATTGATGCAGATATTAATAGTTTGAGATTAAATCCAAAATATATTGATGAGTATAGAACGGGAAATAAAAGTGAACATTTTGCTAATCATTGTTTTGCTGAAAGAATATTAAAAGATGGTACAACATTAGTTTATGATACTTCCCTTGGCTTAGTATTTGAAAAAAATTTATATTATAAACTTGAAAATCCTAAAATTACAAAGATTAATGATAAAGAAACAACTTTAAAATTTTTGTATTATGATTTTCAAAAAGACTCTAACATCGAAAGAGATAAATATGCTCTACCATTTATTTTGCCTATTATAGAAAAACATTTAGTCCCTACACAGCCTTTTTATTTAGAGCTATTAAAACAAGAGATTGCAATATTAAAACAAGAAGTTGGCTATAATGATATATACCAAAAAATACATGAAGATATGAAATCTAAAGGGATTTTAAATTAGTAAAGGAAAAAACAATGTTTGGAATTAATGAAATATTAGATAAAGTTATTTCAAAAAAGGAATTAACTGAAGAAGAAAAATTTAAAATATTACGCTCTAAAAGACTTGATACAAAAGTTGTAGAATATTTAATGAGTAAACTAAATAATTTACATATTGAAGTGTTAGGAAAATATGAAGGTTCTTTGTTTGAATTAATGCCAGTAGGAAAACTTGAAGGATGGTGTTGGCAAACAACAGAATCAGCAATAGTATTTTTAAATGATGATGATTATATTGAGAGAGGAAACTTAAGGTTTGATGAAAAAACACCAGAATATTATCATTCATGGATATGCTTTAAGTTTAATGGCATAGAATATGTTTTGGATCCTTGTTTAAGTTTTTTATGCAAAAAGAGTGATTATTCAAAAATATTTAAAATTGATGTAAAAGGAAAAGTAAGTGCTAAAGAAGTAAAAGAAGAACTAATTAGACAAGTCACTGCACCTAAAGAGGAAGATAATTCAAAAGCACATCAAGCATTCCAATCTTTTATGAAAAGTTTTATGGGAGAATCTTATGTTAATTATATGGAAAGTAAAAAAAATGAAGTTATAGTTCACGGACCAGAAGATGTAAATACACCATTATATAGAAATGGTGCTGGTTATATAACAGAAATAGAAAATGAAAAAATTAAAAAATTAACAGTTCACTATTATTATATAGATTCTTAATATTAAAAAATTTTTTAATTTATTATGGTACTATAATAATAAATATTAACTAGAAATAATATCTAGTTTTTTATTTGGCAATAGAAATAAAATTAAGAATTTTTAAATAAACCAAAAAACTACAAGTTTTAACCTGTAGTTCATAAATATTAAATATTATAAATTTTTAGTTCTACTTAAAATCATTTGCTCTGCTTCTTTAATAGGATTAATATGCTCACACATTTCTTCAGGCAATTGAGGATATCTTGATAATATGTATGGTTGAGCAATTTCTGCTACTCGTGGTAATTGATTTGTAAATAGATTATCACCAGAAAGATAATTTAAAATTTTATAAATATTACCGAATTCTGTAAATACTCTTCCCGTTGTAATGCTTAAAACAGTTCCTAAATCAAAATTTCTTTCATTATTTTCTGACATAATTAAACTTCCCTACAACTAATTATATCAGTTTTTTTATAAAAGCAATGAAATTATACTATTTATTGCCTATTTTAACTTAAAATATTTGTATTCTTGAAGTGTTTTTTATTTATATGTTAGATTAAAACAATATGTATTAATTATTTTACCTACTTTAATTTTCAAGAAAGTTATTATTAAACAAGTTTCTTCACTATTATTTTTAATATTCTTCTAATTCCATTTTCACGCTTTATACCAGTTGGATATTCTACACCTTTTGGTAATTCAATTATTAAATTATTACGTTTAAAATTTAATATATCTTCTAAAGAATTAATTTCAAATGATAAGCATCGATAGCGATTAATCATATCAATATTATTAGTTTTTTCTAGATAAGATAATCGTTCATATTCCTCTATTATCGAATTTCTTTGTTCAATAAGTTTATTACTCATTTTAATTATTTCTTCTTCAGATAAATCTTTAACACTAGAATAATCAATAATCCAATCTAAACTTTTTAAATAAGCAACTTCTTCTGGTTTATCGAATCTCATAAAATCAAAACGATTATCATCATCAAGCATAAACCAGCTTTCATTAAATGCTTGTAATCTAAGTGTTGTTGGAACATTTAAATTAATTTTTATTATGTTAGCAAAATCACTTCTTTGAATATATATTGCATCATTAGTGATCACCTTCATATTTATCACCCCCTTAGCGCATGCCATGTATCATAACACATGTTTTTTTAATTGTCCATAATCATCTTATTTTTGCCACCGGATATATGAATCGCTTAACTAATACTACCCAAATGGCTATTACTGGTCCATGTCACAAGGATATTTTGATGGTAGCAATCTCATTACTCGTTAGTTCATTAAGTATGAAAAATGGTAAAATAAAATGCAGGAAATCGATAATTTAATTTGCCGGTTTTCCTACATTTTTTGTACATTCATATATATAATTATTAAAAAAAATTATTTGATTTGCTAAAAAATTTATTTGGTCATTTTTTTCAGTAGATACTTGATCCTAAAAACACAATCTTAAACTTAATTTTAAAATGGTATTCTTTTCATTATATTATTCTTAAGGTTCATAATCTTGTAACCTTACTTAAACTCTAATTAAATTATTCATAACAAAATTTTACAATTCTTCACTTATAAATTTATTAGTATCCATTACTTTTTAATATTTCATCTAATTATGTATACATACTACTCCTAATTATTCATTAATACAAAATACTGCATATAATGGTACTGACTTAATATTATTTTCTAAACCAAAGTTCTTTGAAGATATCATAATAGCATATTTAGGGTCATACTTTTTAATATATTCATTTAAACTTTTGCTAGTTACTCTTCTACCACTTTTAACTTCGATTGGAATAATATCTCCATTTATTTTAACTAAGAAATCTATTTCATATTTATCAAAATTATAATAATACAATTCTTTTGATTTAGGATATAATTCACAAGCAACATAATTTTCAGTTAATACTCCTTTATACATTTCGTTTTTATCTAATAATATTTCATTATATTCTAAATTAGATAATGATCTTAATAAGCCAACATCACTTAAATATATTTTAAATTTATCAGAATTTATAAACGCTTTTAAAGGAGACTCATTTTTCTCTGTTAAATCACATTTTATAATCATATTACTAGAAAGTAACCAGTTTAAACTACTTTCATATCTACTACTTCTAGCCTCTTTATTAACTATACTATATTTAAAAACATTATTTTCTCTAGCAAGTTCTTTAGGAATTGCATTATATATTTGACTATTTTTAATACTTTCACTATTTTCTGTATATTTATTCATATCAGCAAGATACGAAGTAATAATTTGTTCTTGAAGATCAAAATTAACATGCGCTATATTACATTCGTTACTAATAAAATCTTTAATTAAAGCTGGCATACCACCTAAAACTAAATATTTTTTATATAAATCTAATGCTTTTTCATGGATTGGATTCATTAATGGTTCATTAGAGTTATAATGAATTTTTATTTCTTCTATTAACTTAGTTTCACCTAAAGCAATTAAATATTCTAAAAAACTCATTGGATAAAGATATTTAATAGTTACTTTTCCAACCGGAAAAGATGATTTAAATCTATTAATCTTTACTCCTAATAAAGAACCAGCGCATACCACTTTATATGGTTTATCACTTTCAGCAAAATATTTTAAAGAAGTAATTGCTCTTTCACTTACTTGAACCTCGTCTAAAAATATTATAGTATCTTCTGGATTAATAATTATATTTTTAATTATTTCTATTTTTTCAATAATTACATCTGGTTCAATACTATTTTCAAATACTTCAGCAATATTCTCTTCTTTATCTAAATTAATATAAATATAATTATTAAAATTTTCTTTACAGAACTTTTCTAAAATATATGTTTTTCCAGTTTGTCTTGCTCCTATTAACATTAAAGGTAACTTAAATTTATCTTTCCACTTTAATAATTCTTCTTCTATTTTTCTATACATAAATACTACCTCCAACTTAATATTAACATATTTCGTACAAAATAGATATAATTTAACTATATTTTTCGTACAAAATGTACTATTTTATGTTGTTAAATGTGCTTGGCATGATATTCATTTGAACTATAAAGTTACCACGTAAAAAAATAATTTTGCAAACATTTTTCTTAATTACTCATTATTAATAACTTTTATATTATTAGGTAAAATAAAATGTAGGAAATCAGTAATTTAATTTGTCGATTTTCCTACATTACTTAAATAATTTTTTTACAATTTATACATATCGACATCTTATTTCAATCCTAGTGACTTAACTGCTGGAGAATTTTCTCGGTACGCAATTGGCGATTCCGGCAGCACCTGGATGGACATCTTTTATGGCTTGCGTCCGGTAATCAATCTGCAATCGAATGATTTAAAAAAAGCATTAAATACTAATGCTCAAGATAATAATTATAAAAATTAATAATTTCTTTAAATAATTCTTCATCTAATAAGTTATTATTTTTAATGATATCATCTGGTAATTTTAAATTATTATTCTTTTTAAAACATAATTGTTTTTGGGAATAATATTCATCATATTTTAAACATATATTATTATTATTACGATAATAAATTTTAATATGACCATGATTATTTAATAACTTAAATTTAAAATTAGATTTATTTTTATAATACTTATAAAATACATCGTAACCATATTTTATAGGCACTATTATATCTTCCTTACTTTGAACAATCATTATTTCTGATTTAACTTTTTCTAAATTCTTTATACAAGATTGATTAGCATATTTACCAAACTTTATTTTTTCATATAACTTTATATAGATTAATCCTAGTAAAGATATTTTGCCCATTCTTTTAACACTATTAGTTCTAAGTAAATCAAAAGAATTATTAAATGGGGCTAAAGCAATAGTAGCTTTAACTTCTGGATGCATTTTTAAAACATTTAAAGCTGCATAAGCACCCCAACTATGACTAAATAAAAATACAGGTAAATTTTTTAGATCTTTTTGTTTTTTTATAAATTTTAAAGTGTTATCTAAATCAATTATTCCTTGGGGTAAGCCATTAACATATTTGCCACCACTTTCATCATGGCCAGTAAAATCAAAAGCAAATACATAATAATTATTTTTAGCTAAATATGATATACAATCTATATAAGAATTATGACCACCAGCACCAAATCCATGTGTTAATACAATAATTCCTTTGGTATTTTCTTTACTATAGTAATAATTATAACCTACAAGTTTATTTTTACCCGATAAATACTCATATTTATCTCTTTTTAAATTAGGAAAATCTTCTTCTTTAAATCTTAATCTTTTTAATGTATCATAACGTATTCTAAAAAATAAATTATAAAAATATATCGAAATATAATAAGAAATAATATTGATAATTATTAAAATAATAAGAATGATAAATAAATACTTCATGTTAACACCTACTCATCTTTAAATAATTTAACAATTAATGGTTTTATTAACTCCATAATAATAAATGAAAAGATATTAACAAATATGACATATAATAACTGGATAAAACTAATTGTTGTTAAACCAAATAATTTACCAACTGGAGTTAAGAAAACTAATAATTGAATTAAGAATAATATTAATATTCCTATATTTAAGTGTTTATTTGTAAATATTCCTCTTTTATGAATTTGTTCTTTTAAAGAACGACAGTTATAAGCAAAAACAAATTCATTAATAACTATACTAAATAAGGCTAGAGTCTGAGCAACTGATACTCCTAAATCTAAATAATGATAATAAACAAATAAACTTATTGATGTTTCTAAAATAACAGATGCTATTAAAAAAGCTAGAAAAAACTTCGTAAATATCTTTTTATTTAAACCATTTGGTTTACGTTTCATAATATTTTTAGAAGCACCTTCAAATGCTAAAGTAATAGATGGTAAAGTATCAGCAACTAAGTCAATATATAATACATGAATAGCTGAAATAATAATATTATTTGTTAACATGCCAAAGATAATAATAGCTATTTCCGTAAAATTACTAGATAGATTATATAAAATATTTATAATGACATTATCATATATTCTTCTACCTTCTTTGACAGCTACCGTAATAGTATTAAAAGAATCATCTAATAAAATTATATCCGAAGTATCTTTAGTAACATCAGTACCACTTTTACCCATACCAATACCGACATTAGCAAGTTTAATAGCAGGAGCATCATTTACCCCATCACCACTCATGGCTACTACTTTACCATCTTTTTGTAACGCTTCTACTATTTGCAACTTATTTTGGGGACTAACACGAGCAAATACCGAATACTTTTCTAAGCATTCTATTAATTCTTTTTCGTTCATATCATTTAATTCAGTAGCATTAAGACATTCTTCTTTACTTTTACAAATACCAACTTCTTTAGCAATAGAATAAGCGGTAATTAAATTATCACCTGTTAACATTATTGGTCTAATACCAGCCGATAAACAAGTATTAATAGAAGCACTTATATTTTCACGTACAGGATCTTTTAAACCTGCTAAACCTATTAAAATTAAGTTATCTTCTTCTTTATTATAATCTTGATTTTCTTTTACTTCTTTATAAGCAAAAGCTAAAACTTTTAAAGCCTCAGAAGACATTTGATCAGATAACTTAATATACTCTTCTTTTATTTTATTATCTAATTTTACTACTTGATTATTAATTAATACTTGATTACATCTATCTAAAACATTTTCTAAACTACCTTTAGTATATAACATTACTTTATTATTTATTTTATAAACAACACTCATCATCTTCCGATTAGAATCAAATGGTATTTCAAATAACTGAGTTCCTTTTATAGTAGGATAATCTTTTAAATAATTTTTTAAAGCTACATCAACAGCATCACCAATATAATTATTATGATCATCTAATAAAGCTGTATTACATAAAAACATATTTTCTTTAAATATTAAACTAATATCTTTAGTTTCTTGTAAAGATTCATATGTATTAATAACTTCCATTTTATTTTTAGTTAAAGTACCAGTTTTATCAGTACATATAACTTCAGTTGCTCCTAGAGTTTCGATAGCAGCTAAATTACGCACAATAGATTTTTCCTTAGCCATTTGTCCTACACCAATAGATAAAGTTGAAGTAATAGCAATAGGAAGACATTCGGGTACACTAGCAACAATCATAGATATACAAAGCATAGCAATCGTTAATAAATCATAGCCTTTAATAATACTAAATATTAAGACAAAAGTAATTAAACAAATAGCTATATATAATATAAAACGACTAACTTTATTAACTTTAATTTGTAAAGGTGTTAATGGTTCAGCATCAGTATCAATTGCACTAGCAATATGACCTAATTCGGTATTCATACCAATATTAGTTACGACAGCTTCAATTTTGCCACTTACTAAAACTGTTCCGGAAAACACCATATTTTTTTGTTCAGAAATTAAAGCTTCTTTATTAATCGTTATATTATCTTTAGATACGGTATCACTTTCTCCCGTTAAAATAGATTCATCAACTTTAGCATTATAACTTGTTATAATGCGAGCATCTGCTGGTATTTTATCCCCAGATTCTAAAATAATATAATCACCTACTAATAAATTACTAGCATCAATATCTTTAAAATGACCATCTCTTTTAACAGTAATATAATTTGCTGTATACTTCTTTAATTTACCCATAGCATCTTCAGCTTTAGATTCTTGTAAAAAGCCCATAAAACAATTTATAAGAGAAGTTCCTAAAATAACAAAAGGTTCTAAAAAATCCCCATTAGTTATTATTGCATATATTAAAGATAATACTCCTACTACTAATAAGAGAATAATCATAATATTTTTAAATTGATTTAAAAATATTTGTAATTTAGTTTTTTTATCTTTTTCTATTAAAACATTACGCCCATATTTTCTACGAAGAGCATCAATATTTCTTTTATGAATACCATTATCACTAGTATGTAATTCATCATATATTTCTTTAATAGATTTACGATAAGCATCTTTCATATCATCACCTATTTTATTTTATCATGTTTTATTAATTTTTTAGAATAAATATTTATTTTTGATGTTCTTTTTTCCAATTATTTATTTGTTCTAATCTTTGTTTAAAACGAATTTCATTTCCATCTTCATTAGGACTATAATATTTTTTACCTTTTAAACTTGGTGGTAAACACTCCATTGTCGTCAATTTTTCTTTAAAATCATGAGCATACTGGTATCCCTTACCATAGTCTAAATTTTTCATTAATTTGGTTGGCGCATTTCTAATTATTAAAGGTACTGGTTCAGCAAGTGTTTTTTTAGCATCATTACTAGCTAAAGTATAAGCAACATATACGGAATTTGATTTAGGAGCAAGAGACATGTAAATTACAGCTTCAGTTAAATGAACGTTACATTCAGGCATACCTAAAAAATGACAAGCTTGATAAGTATTAATAGCCAAATTTAAAGCATTTATATCGGCTAAACCAATATCTTCTGAAGCAAAGCGTACTATTCTTCTAGCAATATAAAGGGGATCTTCTCCTGCTTCAAGCATTCTAGCTAACCAATAAATTGCCGCATCAACATCACTATTACGCATTGATTTATGTAAAGCTGATATTATGTTATAATGCTCATCCCCATTTTTATCATATAATAAAGTTTTATTATTCAAAGAATTTAAAATATCTTCTTTTTCGATATTAATAAGTTTATTAGTATCTGTTAATAAATTAGTAACAACTACTTCTAAAGCTCCTAGAGCTTTACGAGCATCCCCATTAGCATACTCGGCAATTAACATTAAATTACTATCACTAATATTTATTTTTAAATTAGCATATCCCCTTTTATCATTAAGAGCCCTTTTTAATAAAGTAAGAATATCATTACTACTTAAGTCTTTTAATACAAAAACTTGGCAACGAGATAAAAGCGCATTATTTATTTCAAATGATGGATTTTCGGTTGTAGCTCCAATTAAAATAATTGAACCTTTTTCAACAAATGGTAAAAAGGCATCTTGTTGAGCTTTATTAAAGCGATGAATTTCATCGACAAAAACAATAGTTTTTACTCCTAATGATTTATTTTGACTAGCATTTTCCATGACTTGTTTTATTTCTTTAATACCCGATGTTACAGCTGAAAAATTTACAAATTCTGATTTAGTTTCATGAGCAATAATTCTTGCTAAAGTCGTTTTACCTACTCCGGGTGGTCCCCAAAAGACCATAGAAGATAAAGTATCATTTTCAATCATTTTCCTTAATAATTTATTATTACCAACTAACTGTTCTTGCCCAACAAATTCTTTTAATGTTAAAGGGCGCATTCTTGATGCTAATGGTTCACTACTAATATCTGTAAATAAACTAGATTGCTCCATAAATAATCACCAATTGTATTATATAAAAAAAGTTATTATTTTCAAATAACTATTTATTTATTTCATTTATAATTTCATTACCATGAATATTTAATTTTATAGATGGTAATATATTAAATTTTTGTAATTCTTCCATATTTTTAGGGCGATACTTTAATAAGTTATCAAGTTCATCATCAGTAAATATATAATATGGAGGTATATGCATTTGTTTAGCTCTATTCTTTCTTAATAAAATTAATCTTTCTTTTAAATCATCTTTAATAAATTTATTTTTATAGTATTCATAATAATCTATTTTTTCAAAAGAACATAGTTCTAAATAAGCTTTAGCACTAGCTTCCATTTCTTTATTAGAAGAAAGATAATCATCGGTTTTACGATGTTCTAAATCATATTTAATTTGACGAACTAAATTATCTGCTCGTAATATTTTATATTTTATATCTTGAGGAGCATTTTTAGTATCTAATATAGTATCATGATTAGAAGTAACTACTAAAACTCTTCTATAATATTCAAAGTTTTTAGAAGTAAATAGTTTAATAATTTTATTAGTTTTACCTTCCCATATTTTTCTTATTACATCACGTTGGGCTTCTACTTGTCTTAAAGGTGAATATATACCTTTTTTAATTGTTTTACCATTTATAGTAAATTCTCTTATAAAATCGCCTTTTTCATTTACTGTAATATTTCCTACTAAGTTTTTACATTCGATATAATAAATATAAATTGGGGTTATTACAATATAATCAATTTGCGCAGATAAATCATTATATTTAACTTTAACATCTCTTAATACATACATACCGATATTAGCTTTTTTTAATTGATAAGATATTTCTTCTTCTCCCTTTAAACCTCTTTTTATAGTATATAACTCATTTAATAAATCATTATTATTAGGATATTTACTACTTAATTTATTTAAAGCATCATATCTATCTTTTAAATCACTATCACTTTTAATAAATATTGTATCTTTATTACGTAATGCTTGCATTGCTGTTTCAATTATATTCATAGTCTTCACAATTTTAATTTTAACACATATTTAAATAATTGTCTTTAAATTTATAATGAATTAATTAATAATTATTTAAATACTATTTTAATAATTAATTTATTATTAATATATTTAGCAGTAATTTCTCCGTTATTTAAAATAACTAATTCTTTAGCAATTGATAAACCTATTCCATTAGATTTTTTAGAACTTTCTACAGTAAAATATCTATCAAATATTTTACCAACACTTACCTTATCTAATTTCTTAGTCTTATTTATAAATGTAATTGACCCAGTATTATCTAATTTTATATAAATAGATTTATTACTATATTTAAGTAAATTAGATATTATATTTTCAATTATTCTTTTAAAACAAATTAAATCTATTTCTTTTATTATTTTATTACTGGTTATATCTATTTTAGGAATTATATTATTATTTTTAAATAAATCATAATAACTACAGAATACTTCTTCTAATACTATATTTAAACATACTTGTTCTTTTTTTATTAAATAAGCTTTATCTAATATTTTAGAATAGTTAAATAATTCTTCGGTTAAATTTACTAAATCATTTACTTTAGTATTTATAATATTAAAATATTTTATTTGCTCTTTAGTAAAGTTCTTTTTATCTAATATATCAAGATAACCTTTTATAGCAGTAAGAGGTGTTCTTAAATCATGAGATATATTAGTAATTGTATGTTTTAAATTAATATTACCTTGATTATATTCTAATTCTAACTTTCTTAGTTTTTTTAAATTTTTATTAAGTTTATTTATAAATTCTTTTAAATTTTTATCATTACATGAAATAGTTAATAAATTATTAGTATCTGAATTTATTATAAGTTCAAAATCTTTATATAATTTATTTAAAGATAATTTAAGTAATATATATTTTATAGAAATAATACTAGTAATAAATAATATTATAATACATAAATAAAACCAGATACTCATAAGTAATTACCTTTCTAATTTATATCTTTTCTTTTAAATATTATTATACCTATAATAGTTAGTATTGATGATGTAATACTAGAATAAACCCATAGAATTTCAAAGGAATCTTCTGGTAGGGTTCTACCATTTTTAATTTCGTATGCTTGGCCTACTGGCATTATATTTATCATTGTTTCATATACTACTTTAGTATTTTTAGATATATAAGTATCATAATATTCTGAATCTTCTAATTTAGTAATAAATAATAAACTACTAAATATTTGCAATATCATAATTAATAAACATAAACTAATTGTTATTACTTGATTACTAATAATTTGACAAATAAAAGTATAAATTGATATATAAGCAATAATTATAAATGTTAAATCTATTAATTTAATTAATACATCATTAAAAGAACTAATTATATTTCCAAATAGAGGTATTCCTAAACAAAAGATGATAATTATATATAATATATAACATATTAAAGCGATACTAATTAAAGTAATTAAATTAGCTAAATATATTTTAGATCTACTATAACCTAAAATCATTTTATTTCTAATCGTACCATTTGTATATTCTTCGCCAATAAAGAAATTTATTATAATAGCGCATATAAAACCAATAATTACTCCACTTTTAAGTACTAAATCTTCTACTATGATTATGTTATTAACATCACTAATTTTTAAATAATTATAAATAACAGTTAATATAGCTAAAAATATTACTATTGGAAATATATATCTTAATTTACTTCTTCTTATTCTTTCAATATTACTATTTATTAAATTAATCATTACTATCACCACCTAATAGATTCATAAAATAACTTTCTAAGGTTTCATCTTTTTCAATAACTTTTAATACTTTATGATTATTATTTTTTAGATAAGATAGTAAATCTTGGATATCAATATCACCATATAAGATAATATTTGCATCATCAATTACTTGATATGATATACTCATATTTTCTAATAATGGTATTATTTGACTTACTTTTTTTACTTTTAAGATAATTCTTTTTTGTAATAATTTATCTAAATTTTCTTTACTTATTTCTTTTATCATATAACCATTACCTATAAAACCATAATAAGTAGCAATTTTAGATAATTCATCTAAATAATGACTAGATATTAAAATAGTAATATTTTTTTCTTTATTTAATTTTAATAATAATTCTCTAATTTCTACTATTCCTTCTGGATCAAGACCATTAATTGGTTCATCTAAAATTAGAAAATCAGGATTACCTACTAGGCACATAGCAATTCCAAGTCTTTGACGCATTCCTAAAGAAAAATTACATACTTTTTTATTCTTAGTATTTGTTAAATTAACTAGTGATAATAATTCATCTATACCATCAAATGAAGGCATTCCTACTAATTTAAATTGAACTTTTAAATTATCTATTGCTGTTAAATTATCATATATTGATGGAGACTCAATTAAAGCTCCTATTCTTCTTTGAGAATTACTAATTTGCAAATCAGTATTTTTTTTACCATAAATAGAGTATATTCCACTAGTAGGTTTTTGTAGACCACAAATAATTCTTATTAATGTTGTTTTTCCAGCCCCATTTTTACCTATTAAACCATATATAGAACCTTTAGGAACTTTACAATTAAGATTATTTAATGCTTTAAAACTTTTATAGCTTTTTGTTAAATTATGTACTTCTAAAACATATTCCATATTCAATTAACTTCCCTTCTATACCAATTTTAACAAATAATAATTAAGAAATTGGTTAAGAAAAAGTTAAGATTTAGTTAAGAATTAATCTTTAATTTTAAAACCAATACCCCAA
Organism: uncultured Bacilli bacterium; assembly: GCA_944359625.1. Lineage (GTDB taxonomy): Bacteria > Bacillota_I > Bacilli_A > RF39 > UBA660 > CAG-605. The sequence continues at coordinate 27,748 of CALVSW010000013.1, forward strand.
ACTGACTCTATAAACTCTTTATCAGTTATACTTTTAATTTTCTTCCTAATATTACTAATATGAACTTTTAGGGAATTTTCATCACAATCAAGTGTATCTTTACTTATTAGATTTAATAATGAATCTTTACTTATAACTTTAGGATAATTTAATAATAATTGTTTAAATATAGCATATTCCGTTTTAGTTAATTTAACTTCTAAATTATTAATTTTTAAAGTATGATTATTATCTAATAATTCTAAATTCTTATGTACCAATTTTTTATTACTATTGATATTAAGTCTTAACTGAACTTTGATACGGGCAAGTAATTCTTTTATATCAAATGGTTTAGTTATATAATCATTAGCGCCTTTTAATAAACATTTAACTTTATCTTCAGCATCTATTTTAGCTGTAATTACTATTATTGGTATATTTTTTACTTTAGTAATTATTTCTTCCCCACTTAAACCAGGCAACATTAAATCTAATAAGATTAAATCTATATTTTCTTTTTCTAATACTAATAATGCTTCTGTTCCCGAATAAGCATGATAAGTTTTATATATATTTTTTAAAACCTCTTCTAAAATATCTTGAATACTATTATCATCTTCAACAATAAGAATATTTGCCATATAAGAATCACCTTAAAATTATCATAACACATTTTATTAATTAAATATTAATATATATAAATCAATTATAATGAATTTGATATATCTATACTGAAGCTTTGGAATAATATATTATAATCATATTACTATCAAATTTTTCATTATTCTAAAACAGATACAAGTAAATTTGAAAAATTACTACTATATATATAAATTTAACCTCGTTTCTAATTATAGGAACGAGGTTTTATAATTTTAAATTAGAAAATACCTTTTCTAAGTCTTCATTAATTAGTAAAGTAGCTTTATTATCAAATGGTGTATAACTATCATTAATAATTACTAAGTTCTTACCTTTAAATAAGTCCACTAATAGATTTGCTGGTTGAACAATTAAAGAAGTACCAGCAACAATTAAAGTATCAGCTTGAGAAATATATAACTCGGCTAATTCAAAACAAGGTGGCAAAGATTCACCATATAAAACAACAGCTGGTCTAATTAATCCGCCACAATTACATATAGGAATACCATTACTTTCAAATATATATTTAGCACTATATTCTTTATGACAATTAGTACAGAAATTTTTATATATAGTCCCATGTATTTCTAAGACATTTTTACTACCAGCTTTTTGATGTAAGCCATCAATATTTTGCGTAATTATTGTTTTTAATTTACCTTTTTTTTCTAATTTTACTAAATACTTATGAACAACATTTGGTTTAGCATTTAAAGAATTCATTTTATCTCTATAAAACTTATAAAATTCTTTTGGTTCATTATATAAACAATCTATACTCAAATAATACTCTGGTGGTTTATTATAAGTTTCTTTATATAATCCATTTTTTCCTCTAAAGTCTTTTAAACCACTTAAGGTTGATACACCAGCTCCACCAAAAAAGACAATATTATTAGAATTATCAATAATATCTTGTAATTTTTTTATTTTTTCATTCAACATTAAAAAATACTTCCTTTAATTAAATATTAATGATGATGATGAAGATGAACTTCATTATTTACTTTTACATTACATTCTTTATCATTGCAATCATTAAGATTTTCTTCTATTTCAATAGTAGTATGATTAATATTATGTTCTTGCATTTCTTCTCTAATTTTATCTTTTATTTCTTTAGTATTTTTATTTTTGGTTACAATATGCATAGTAGCATAATTAGTTATTCCATCCATACTCCAAACATGAATATGATGAACATCTTCTATTCCTTCAATACTCATAATATGTTTTTTTAATTCAGAAATAGATATATCTTTAGGCGTTTTTTCTAAAAATAAATCTAATATATATTGAATATGTTTAAAAGCATTTACTAAGATATATACTGCTATCGAAATAGACATAATTGCATCTAATAATACAATATTAGTAAATCTCATTAAGATTGAACCAATTAATACTACGACCCATCCTAAAACATCTTCTAACATATGTAAGTTAACTGCCTTTTGATTAATTGATTTACCATCTCTTGTAAAATAAGCAGCCATGAAATTTATTACTACTCCAAATATAGCAAACAAAATCATGCCATTATAATTAATTGGTTCTGGATTTATTATTCTATTTATACTATTTATAATAACAAAGATAGATCCTACAGTTAAAACAATAGTAGTAATTAAAGCTCCTAATATAGAGTATCTTGCATAACCGTAAGTATAATTAGAATCGGGTTTTCTTTTACTTATTTTTTCTAAAATTAACGATATTCCAATACTTATGGCATCGCCAAAATCATGTACAGAATCAGATATTATAGATACACTATTGGTTAGAATACCTCCAACTAATTCAAATATCGAAAAAGCAATATTAAGTATAAAAGCTACTAATATTTTTTTATATGTTTTCATTTTATATCTCCTCTTAATTATTAAATCTTTTAAATAAACTTATTAATTCATCTACAACTTCTAAATTACCATTTTCTAAATCTTGGGCAACACATTTATATAAATGATTTTCTAAAATTAAATTAGCCATACTTTTTATTGATTTTTCAACAGCAACCGCTTGAATCAAAATATCATTACATTCACTATCATTATTCACCATTTTTTCTATACCATTTATTTGTCCTTTTATTCTATTTAATCTATTTATTATCGCTCTTTTTTCTTCAATACTTCTTTTATTCATATCTTTCCTCCTCATTCATTATATACCCTTATGGGTATTTTGTGAATGAGGGGGTATATTAAAAAAGAGTTGCTAGTTAATGTAAATGATTCCTAAACATCAAGGAGTAATGAATTTTTTCATCACTCCTTTTATAGAAAAGAAAATTTATAGAAATCTTTAAAAATGTTAAAAATTAATATTAAAGTCTAAAATCATGCTAACAACTTATATTTTATATAAAGCTTTAGTAAATTTTTTATAAAATTATCCATTCTCCGTTACGTTTTCCGTTTTTTCTTGTAATTAAGCCTTTTTTTGCATTTCAATCATTCTACTTTTTATTGTTCTTACTGATTTATTAATCATATTAGCTATTTCTTCTTGTTTCACTACTGGATTATCTTTTATAATGTTTATGATAGCTTGCTCTTCTAAAGTGCAAGTATTGCCCTTTAAATTTGGATTATCTGTACTTTTTATATAATCTATATGCATAAATCTATTTTTTAGTTCATAATTTTCATTTGATAAAAGATTATAAAAGAATTTTTCTAAAAATGTTATATCTTCAAAAATATTTTTTTCAAAATTTTTATAGTTAGCTCTTACTAGAGCGTTTCTAAAATACCATGAGTATTCTGCAAAAACATCATCATTCATATTAAAACCAAAGGTTCTTAAATATTTAATAATAAATACTGCTGTTGTCCTTGTATTTCCCTCACAAAACGGATGTACTTGCCATATGTTAGAAGTAAAGCGGCACAAATGTTTTATTGATTCTTGTAGTGATAAATCTTTATAAGAAAATTCTTTTTCTTGATTAAAATCATATTCTAATGCAAGGCGGATTGTCTCATATGGTGCATATATAACAGTATCACCATTTAAAACCCATTCTTTCTTTGTAAAATTATAATCTCTAATCTTACCTGCATGATTGTATATTCCAGAAAATAATCTTTGATGAATCGTAATTAATTCTGTTGGATTAAAATTAAATGATTTTTCACTTAAAATTTCAGTAATTCTTATTGCAACTTTATCTGCTTCTTCACTTTCTTCAATTTCTTCATTTTTTCTCCTAGTTAGTACCTTATAGTATTCATTTATTCTATGTTCAACTTCTTTTAAATCAATATTACCTTCTATATGTTCTTTAGCAGTTTTTATTAAATATTCTGATGTTTTTAGTCCATCCACATCTTGTAAGCCAATTGCTGTTTCCCATGTTTTGGTTTTTTCAACACGACTAGGTTCACCTTGTTTAATATATTCTGCTAGTTCTAAATTCCAATTTGTATTATTTTTCATTTTATAACTCTCCTAGCTTTATTATATAATTTTTTATATAAAAGCACAATTTTAAAGTGCAAAAATTGCACTTTAAAATTGTGCTTTGCACTTTGAAAATTAAATTTTCATTTTATCTATTAAACTTACCTACTTCAGATAACACTTTTTTAGGAATAGCTTTCATAGATACAATAGTAATATTTTCACCATTTTTTTCAGTATAAGGTTTTGCATCCAAAAACTCGAAATCAAAATTATTAGAATCTAATAATATTTCTTTTTGAGCTTCATTAAAAGCAACTTTAGATGTTCCATTTTTAAAATACACATCATCAGTAAAGGCGATAATATTTGAACCAGCAGGTAGATCTATTTTATATATAACTTTATTATATGGATAATTTATACTACTTTTTCTTTGGTATAAAAAATCATTTACGACTTTATTACTAGGAGTAGTTGATAATAAAGCATTTCCTAAATTATTACTTATAAAATTTTGACCTTGTGGTACATAAACGCATCTATAAACTACCATATCATTATTTAAAGTAACTTTAGATAAACTTGATAATAAAGGATTAATACTACCTAAAATAATAGATTTATATCTTTCGAAAGGAACAATATGATTTGATGGAAATAATTCATCTACTATTGTTATGCTTTGGCGATTATATCTAAGATAGTTCATTTGATTTTTTAAATTAGTAACATAAGTATTATAATCATTTAATAACATATTATTAATATTTTCATCATTTCCAATAGTACTTAAATCAATATTATTATTTCTTACATAAGAAATAATCTGATTAATAACATAATAAGCAAAACTTTTATATAGCATTAATGAATTCTTTTCTTCTCTACTTAAATTTCTTTGTTGACTATCAATATCTTGTAACCATTTTAGACCTTGTTCTTCTTCTTTTTTATTTTGATTTAATTGGTTATTTAAGATTTCTTGTTGTTGAGAAGCAGTTAAAGTAGTACTATCTAATAAAGTTTCAGCGTCTAAGATATTATATTCTGGTATAGCATCTATTTCTTTTAAATTTAGAGGATTTTTAGAAGCTATATCTTTTATAATTGTTAATAAACTTTCATTTATTTTCTTTAATCTATCTAATTCTTCTGTAAATCTATCTGTTAATAATTTCATTTGATATTCAGATAAGATTAAATTTTTTAAATAAGATTTTCTATGTTCTAAAGGTATTAAAGAATAAGAAAAATCGGCTTTTATCCTCGAAGTTAATAATCTTTTTATATCTAATGGTTCATCATATAAAGTAATATTTTCTTCTGCACCTAGTTTAATAACACTTAATAAGTTATAAGATTTCTTTTTAGCTTCATCTATTAATTCTTTTTTATTAGCAATTCCATTTAATCTAGAATTAAAACCTTTTAAATATTCTATTTTATCTTTTACTTGCTCATATATATCACAATAATTTTCATATATTAATCTTAAATTTTTAAGTCCTAAAGATAAATCTAAAGGGGATTTAACACTTGTCATTTCAAGGTGTCTATAATAATTATCTAAATCACTCCAAGATAATTCTTTATCCCCCTTGGCAAAGACAATTTCTCCAGCACCTGAAACTACTAATCTTATATCAGAATCTTCTTGATTTTGACATATAATATTCATTTGCATTAAACTTTTTAAAAACTTTTCAGCATCTTCTTTAGTTAATAAAAGTTCTCCTTTTACTAAAGAATTATAAACATTATCTATTGATTTAAAATTACCTTCTATTTTTATAAAATTATCATTTGCTAAAACTTCTAATTCATTTACGGGAAAACTTTTCATAGCATTCTCAATTTGTTTTCTTAGTTGCATTAAAGTTTTACTATTTTCCATTTATACCACCTATTCTATGTTTCTATTATATCAGAAATAATAAAAATTACTTTATATTTATTATATAAACTTTTTTTACTTTTAAATATATTATTTATCTAAATATATAAATGATTGAGGTACATACTTTACCCCTATATCATTTAATGATTTAGGTTTATCATAAATTTTAATATTTCCTAATTTATAAGCTACAGCAGTAGTCTTATTTTTATAATACTTATAAAAAAATTCTTCTGTTATACCAGATTCCAATTTTGTTTTCTTCCAAAGTATATCAGGAGTGCTTTCTATTATTTCTTCAATATCAACTTCAGCAACAGCCTTCATAATTGGAGCAGTAGAATAAATTATTATTTTATCTATATCATTTCTCTTTGCCAGATTTTTTCGATACTCATATTTTTTATTTCCGGATAAAATTTTTTCCACATATTGAGGTTTAATTGACATAAGAATATTACACATTATAACTCTCTCCTATTATATATTTAATATAGCATAAAAGATTAAATTAAGATAGAATTATCTACTTCACCTAATTCTAATATTTTTTTAACTTTTCATTTGAAATCTTTATTACACTTCTAGGTGCTTCTTGTAATATATTTTATTTATTAAAAATTAATTTTACAATTGCTGTAATATCTTCATCACTAATTTCACTTTCAAAATTTAGACTTTGAAACAATCAAATAATATTTTTTTAAATCCTTAATATTCGGTAATTTTTCTGCTTCTTTTTTCAAATTTGATTTCAAATCAGAAAATTTTTGAATATGTTTACACTGACATATTATCCCATTTTCCTTGTTTCTTAAGTCTATTCCACTATCTCTTCCAGGTTTAAAGATTTTAAATTCCATGCTAAGTTTTTTGGAAATAAAATCTCTTGATAGTTTTTCAAACTCTAATGGGCTGAGAACATCTAAATTATATTTCATGTTATATTTCACTTCCTTTACTTCTAAAAAACGCCAATACAAAAACTTATAAAATTAATAAGCCTGTACTAGCGTCTCTTTTTCAATTCTCTTTATTAAATAATTCTTCTACAATTAAGTCTCTTGAGTGTAAATTATTGTTTTTACCTAATAATAAATTTTCATAAAATTTAATTAAGAAACTATTATCTTCTTGTATATTTAAATAATTACTTCTTACCAATGCATTTCTATAATAAACTAATTTTTCTTTGAACATGGTGTTATCTACATCATATCCAAGTGATACTAAATACTTTTCTATAAATAATGTTGTAGTTCTAGTATTGCCTTCTCTAAATGGATGTATTTGCCATATGCTTGAAGAAAAGTTAGTTATATTATTAATAACATCAACTATATTCATTTCTCTATAATTTTTCTTTTTTTCTAAAGAAATATCATAATCTAATGATTGTTCTAATAATTTGCAATCACCATACGCAACTGAATCATTATTTAAAATTCTTTCATGTTTAGAAAAATTTACTTTTCTAAATTCCCCCGCAAATTCATAAACATCTTTAAATAAATATTCATGAATATATTTTATATAATCTACTGATAATTCAAAATTATCAACACTCAACAATTGAACTATTCTGGTAGATACTAAATCACACTCAAATTCATCTTGAATTGTTTTATCTGTTTTATCTTTTTCTACATAATATTATTTTAATTCATGTTCAACTTCATAAATTGTTTTTTCACCTGTTACATTTTCTTGTAACAACTTTTCTAAATATTTAGATGGCTTTAAGTTATCGACTTCTTGAAGCCCAATAGCCATATCCCATTGTAATTGTTTTACATAGTTTTTAGGTGTTTCTGTTTCAATATAATCATTTATACTTGAATCCAATTCTCTCTCAGACATCCTAGTACCTCCACCAATAACATTATAACAAAAAAGTTTCTATTTATCAGTATTATACACATAAAAAAACAGGATAAACGCATGAGAAATTATGCGTTTATCCTGGAGCTAATGTTACATTAGTTGCCAAATTTTTAGGACATACAAAAATCGAGGAAACACTAAATACATATTCTCATAT
>CALVSW010000014.1 GCA_944359625.1 uncultured Bacilli bacterium
ATGTATATAGGTATTTTTATTTCGGATATCCAAATTTAAATTTATATATAATTCGGATTTCGATATTTTAATGAACAAGACTAATATTTTATAATGAATTTTGAAATTAGAAATGGTAAAATATTTATAGATGTATTTTTCATCTAGGGATAATCTACATTTGATACAGGCACATGTCGCCGAACAATTTCAACTCTGGCAACTCTGCTGCTAACGAGTTCCGTCAGAACGCGACTGGTAATGCTAACAACGACTGGGTGACCAACACCAATGGCTTGCGTCCGGATTCCTACTACGATTAGTAATACTAATGTACTGAGAATAGATGATTATGGTTATCTGTTAGAAGAAGTAGTAAGTATATAAAAATATACTTATAATCTAATTACAGATTGGAAACGAGATTATTCCTTGGTAATTTACCAGAACAAAAAATACAGATGTTAAAAACTACTATAAGTATTTTAAGACTATAAACTGTATTAGATAAAGCAGGATTTATTCCTGTTTTTTCTTTTGCCACCGGATATATGAATCGCTTAACTTATATCTACCAAAATGGCTATTATTGGTCCATGTCGCCGTCCTTTTTCAACGTTGGCGCTCTTCTGCTTGCGAGTTCTATCATTACGCGGCTGGTCACGCTACCGGCCACAGCAATGTGTATAGTCGTCTATTAAATGAAACTTTCTACCCAAATTAGTGGCTACTTTTTATATAAAAAGTGACCACTCATAATTATTTTATTAAAAATATGTGTTTACATCCTCTAGTTTTTAATTTAATTTATATAACACCTTCTTTCAAAACAAAAAGAGAAGAATAAAAAAATAGACTCATCCAATAAGGACGAATCTATCATGGTACCACCTTAATTTATATAACTAATTAAATTAATTATATATCTCTATATCTTAACGTGATTAACGGAATAATTTGTATATATTATTCTGATCCAAAGCTTCATTCAAATATATCAAATGTTAATTTACACCAACCATTAACTCTCTATGCATGAAAATATTTTACTCTTCTTCACTGCTTTCAAACACAAGCAAATTATAACACTTTTATATTAATTTATCAAAAATTATATTCCCATTTTTTGCTTTATAATTTTTCTTATTTCATCTGAAATATAATATGTGTAATACGAACCTTTATCATATACAAATACAAAGAAACCTACCACATCAGATTCATATGCTGAAAAAATCATTGAGTTTTCATTATTAACTAATTTACTAAAAAACATTTGAGTAAACATATCATCTTTAGTCATTTCTAAAGTTTCTTTAAATTCTTCAATAATATATTTTGCTAATTCTTTTATAGTTTTAATATCATATTCTTTTAATCTATTATTAATTATTTTCTCATCTATCTTTTCAAGTGAAGATAACATATCTGTTTTACTATCTTTTTATCACTAGCTTCCCTCTGAGTAGTGTGTACTGTTTTTGTCACACTACCTATAAATGATAGTGCACAATAGCACATTTCATTTTATCTACTATATCTTTTTTTACATCATTTCCAAATACTATATCTACATTTCCAAAAAAACTTTTAAATACTATAACGCCCTTAAACATAAGTAATGTTGTACTAATAATTTTTGGTAATTCTTTAGGATTCATCATTTTATCAAAATCTGTTCTAATACCTTTTACCATATATAATTTTCCATCATCTGATAGTATTTTTGTATACTCTCTATCAAATCCCACAATAACAAAATAGTTACTAGTAATAGCATTTTTAAATTTATTTATTTCTGAAAGCTCTTCTTCAGTAAATTTATAATCATTGTCTTTTATAAAATCACTAATAATTTCTTTATGTTTCCATAAATATTTATCGATATCATATATTTTATTAACATCTATTCCTTCTTGTTTATATATTTTTTTTATTTCTGGATGGATTTTATATTTTTTATTTATGTAATCTAACAAAGCAAAATAAAGTTTATAATAATGATCAGCAGCATTTTTACATAAATGAGCATTATTTTGAGGAATACATGAGAATTCTCTATCTAAATCCAATTCTTCATAAAGTTGATTATTATACTCATTTGGAGTAAAACCATTCATAGCTGCGCAAGGGCATTCATCAAGTGCTTCGTTTACAACTTCAAGTAATCTATTATCCATAAATGTGTCAAGTCCCATTCTATTATTTAATACTCTTGCTTCATCAATAATTTGAAATAAAAATTCCTTATCAACTCTTTTATTTATTTCATTATACATTTTTTTGATTTTTTCTTTTCTAATAGGAAATCCATAATAGAAAGTATCAAAATCGTCTCTTATATCAAAAGGTATTGAGCCAGCTATTCCATATATTTTTCTTGATTCTTTTAACTCATTTAATATATTGTAATAATCTCTATAACTAACAAGCTCTTCCTCTTGTTTAGAAAAATCAAAAAATTCATAATTAAATTCACAATAAAAATGAAATAATGGAGATCCCATAATACTATTAATTTCTTTTTCATCAATATTGTACATACTTTCAATCATAGAAGTTAATGCTTTTGTTAACATAATAGCATTGGTTTTGACTTTACTTATCATAAAAATAATAATATCTTCAATTCCTTTTTTATTATTTTGTTCATAAGTTTTTAAGGCATCTTGTACATTTTGTTTTTGTTCTTCAAATACTTCTAATGTAACTCTACTAAAAATACATTTTTCATTTAATATTTTTATTTCCCATTCATATTTCTTTATATCATCTACACTTAATTTATTTTTACTTATATACTTTAAGAAATCAAGTTCTTTTCTTGTACAAATATGATATAAATAGTTTTCTTGATTATATTCTTTTATAATTTCTTCAAGCATTTTATTTCTTGTAATGTTATCATAATCTTTTGTTTTATAAACAATCTTAAGGTACGTTTCATATAACATTTCCTTTGGCAATTTCAAATATTCATCTTTTAATTTCATTATTTTTACCTCTTATTTTATTAATTTTATCTAAACTTACTGGTTTATAGTTAGTAACATCAACACTTAAATTAACATGTTTATTTTCAGTATAGTTTTTAGGATAATCATCACTAATTTTTTTATTATGAATGTGTCCGTGTAAATTAATATATTCCTCTTTGATTTTAGCATCTGGTAGTGGTACATGAGATAACATTATTTTATATTCATCTAATATGATTGGTGCATGTGTCAAAACCTTAAAACCAACGTTTTCATAAAATTTAACAGGTTTTCTATCATGATTACCACGAATTAATATTTTATTTCCATTTAACTTATTAAAAATATTTTTAATTTCATCATCATTAGATAAACAAAAATCTCCTAAATGATATATAGTATCATCTTTTTTAACAATACTATTCCAATTATTAATTATGGTTTCATTCATTTCATTAATATCTTTAAAAGGTCTATTACAATATTTGATAATATTACTATGATGAAAATGTGTATCAGAAATAACATATATCATTTACACAACACTCCTAATTATTTATCTAATAACCAGTCTAATACATTTATCTTTCTTATACCATCAAAAGTAGTTTCTGGGTCTATATCATTAACAAGCAAGAACTTTTGATAATGATCTTTTACTGCTTTAAGTGGTCTTAATTCTCTTTCTAAAGTATTCTTATCTCTAACCGTTTCACAAACTTGATAATACTCTATACCTTTACTATTTATTGCGACAAAATCTATTTCATATTCATCAACTTTACCGATATATACATCATATCCACGTCTTTTAAGTTCCAAATAAACTACATTTTCTAATATATGTCCTTTATCTCCCTCTCTTCTACCAAGTAAAAAATATCTCATTCCTAAATCAGCTACATAATACTTATCTCCTGTTTTTAGATACTGCTTACCTTTAACATCATATCTACTTGCTCTATAAAATACAAACGCCTCTAGTAAAGAGTTTATATAACTTTCAACAGTATGAACACTTATAGAACGACCATTTGAAGTCATTGTATCAGCTATCTTATTTGTTGAAGTTAAATTACCAACATTATCTAACATAAAATTAACAACACTTTGAAACATTAACATATCAGGAAATTTACGTCTTGCCATTATATCTTTTAAAAGAATAGAGTCATATATACCTTTTATATACATTTCAATATTATCTGTATTATTTAAACTTAACACATAAGGAAAAGAACCATTAGATATATATTTTTGAAATAATCTATCTTCACTTTTATCATCACTTATAGATACATATTCTTTAAATGATAATGGTAACATCTTTATTTCTATATATCTTCCAGAGAGTAATGTAGCAAGTTCGCCTGATAAAAGATTAGCATTAGAACCAGTTATATATAAATCCACATTTTTTTTAATGTATAAACCATCACAAGCTTTTTGAAATTTCGGTATAGCTTGTACCTCATCTAAAAATACATAATTTTTTTTCTTAGGATTTAATTTTTCTGAAACAAAATTATATAATTTCATATAGTCATCTAAATCATGATATATTGGATCTTCAAGATTTATCTTTATTATTTGACTTTCATCCACACCATTATCTAACAAATAACCTTCAAATAAGTCAAACAATGTTGATTTGCCACATCTTCTTATTCCAGTTACAACTTTAATTAATTCCTTATCTTTAAAATCTTTTAATATTTTTAAATATTCTTCTCTTTGTATCATATTTCATCACCAATTTAATTCTATATCAATTTTGCATAAATGTCAACTTTTTGCAGTGCCAATGCAAAAAGTTCTTGTTTTTAGACGTTTTTTGCAACTATATTATTTGCGTTAAAATGCAAATCTTTTATATTTTTTAGTAATTTTTTGCATATGCATTTCAAAAAATATAGGTATATCAGAAATATGTGTAACAATTATATTCATATTCAACATCATATTTTTTAGTATATTTACTAGTTAATCCTCTAGTTATAGTAAAGGTATCATTTAAAAGACCACAAGGTGTATAGTCGTCTATTAAATGAAACTTTCTACCCAAATTATCGGAGAATATATTTATGCTTTCTCCTGTCTTAATATAAATACCTAGTTTTATCTTTTTACAGTCTTCTTTATAAACATATACTTTATCAATTAATTCATTAAATACATCGCTATAACATTTATCATCATTTAAACAATTATCTAACACCTTTTTTAGTTCCTTAATTTTATTTTCAATATAATTTTTATCCTGCTTGTTATTTTGTAATTCATTTAATCTGTTTTGATTAGTAATTATTTCTTCATTAATTAAATCTACCTGTTTTTTATAGTCCTCTTTAGATAAGTATTCTTCCATAACAAGTTCTAGTAATTTATCTTTTTTATTATTAAACATTAAAATTTTGAATTATATATTCATTAGGAATATTTGTTTGTATTGCTAAATTAGATGCTTTTGCTTTTAAACTATCTTTATTTTAATCATTTAAGAACCTCAAATGTATCTCTTACTTTATTATAAACATTCATCTTTTTAGCATACTCATATAATTTTAAAGTATTTTTCTTTTTGCTATAAAAATATTCTCTAATAGCTTTATTATAAATTTCCGAATCTAATTTCTTTTTATTTTTGATAATATCACAAATAGTTTTATCTAAATCGTAAATTCTAATAACATTGCCTGAATCAAGTTTATAGTCTATTACACCTAAATTTAAAAGTTCTTTTTTGGTATAAAATAAATTAACATTATTATTTTTTTGAAGAGATCCGTTATATCCATTATTAATAGTAATATCATATTTTAAAGGAATTCTATTAGAAAATCCATGTAAATATAAAGCAGTCATATTTGAATAAATTGCATACTTACTTTTACTTTGTAAAATAACAAATTCATCAACCAATTCATTTTTCTTAATATATACTCCTCGACTTACTCTTTCTATTTTGTTTTCTTTAATAAGTTTAGTTAAATAAAATCTAGGAATATTATTATCATTAACATCTTTAGTAGTTAAATAACCATTTTTAAATAAATTTAAAATTTTATTTTCATATTCCATATTATCATTTCCTTTCACGATTAAATTATATCACATTTAATCGTGTTTGAAAATATTGTGATTAAAAAAAACATTGTTTTAACACTAATATTTTAAAATAAATATTTAATTTATTACTAATAATGTTAAAAACAATGCTTTATTTTAGTAAATATTTTATCAATACTGTTTATTAAGTATTTGTATTATTTAAAGAACTATTTTTATTTTTAGCAAAATATTCTTTTTTTAATTTAGAAATAGTTCCTATAATCAAGAATAAATCTATGATAATAAGTAAAATTCCTGCAATTATACTTTCTTTAAATGCTAAAATACTAACAATAAATATAAATCCAATTACCAATACAAAAAATAATAATATTATTACAATCAATGGATACCTAATAAATTTAGGGACTTTATTACTTTTACTTGTTTCTAGCATTCCATCAAATAAAAATTCAAATATTAATTCTATTATAAAATCCATGCTTACTCCTTTTATTAAAATTGTTATTTTTAACCTATTTTTTGTTTTCTTTTTGATACTATATTAGTTAGAATAATAAACATAATAGAAAAAGATAATACAATTATAATATTTAATAATATTGGTTTTATAGTATTTAAATTAATAAGTTCTAATGTTTTTAAAACTTCATTATTACTTATATAGTAATATGAAGGTAAAATATGAGCAATTTTTATAACTCCATCTGGTAGCCACTCCATTGGAACAAATGCTCCACATAAGAAACTTGATCCAAGAGCTATTACATTAACTATTCCACTTATTGCATTTTTATTTGAAACTATATTACCAATAAATAAGGCAATTGTGGTAGCACATATTGTAAATACAAATGAATTTATTAAGTAAAAAATGCCATGAATAGAAAACATTATATCCCCTACTAAAATGAAACTTAATACAACATATATCATCCACAAAATTATGGAAAACAAACTATTTGATAACAATATTTTTCTATTTAAAGTTTTATAATTAGTACTACTAATAATTGTTCTTTTTTGAATTTTTATATCTTTAAAACTTGCTAAAATCAAACATATAACATATATCAAACATGCCATTATGCTATAGTTAGCAAAATTATAATAAAATGTTGCTTTTGATAAAATATTAGTATCTAATTTGGATGTTATTTTAACTTCACTTTTTTTAGATAAAGTTTCATTTATTTTATTAATTAATTCTTCTTCACTATTAATCCTTTTTTGATAAATATTTGCTACTTTAATATATCTTGATAGTAACATTTCGGCAAATGATGATTGATAATCTCCCGTACTTTTAATTTCTATTTCAGGATTTTTTCCATCCATAAAATCTTTATTATAATTTTTAGGAATATATACTACATAATTTACATCTCTATAAAATAAGGCATCATTAATTGCATCTTCATTATTCTTTAAATCTACTACATTACTATTTTCTTCTATATATTTTATTAAATCTTTTGTAATTCCTTTTTCTTCATCATAATTTACTATCATTATATCTGGTTTACTTGCAACAAAGTTTATATTACTCTCACTTGTTTGCATATTAAATCCACCAAAGAATATTAAAAATAATGTGTATAATATTATAATGAATTTATTTTTATTCAATATTTTTAAAAATGTTTTAAACACTGTCATATTTTTGCCTCCTTAAACTGATATAAGAAACTACTATCAATGTGAAAGCAAAAATAAGCAAACTTACAACATTAAATATATATCTATCTAAAGTTTCATAATAATATAAAGAATATAAACCATCTGTTATCATATTTGCAGGATTTAATTTATTAATAATCGGAATATTTTTATCAATTATGTATTTCATTGTTATTCCCATCATTCCTGATAAAAAACAACCTAACATTGTTATAGATAAAATTATTCCAGTTTTAACATTTTCATTTGATTTAATTATTGTTGCTACTAAAACACCTAATGATAATCCTGCTAGACTTCCTACCATTGCTAAAATAATAATTAATCCTAAATTATTACCATAATCAACATTTAATACAAAGATAGTATAAATAAATAATAATGCAACTCCTATTAATTGAGTAATATAGCTTGCAAGAACACTACTTAAAATTACTTTACCTTTTGTTGTGGGTGCTACTGATACTCTTTTTCCTTGATTAGACATATTAGCTAAATTTTGATTTATAGAAACAGTTCCAAGTATCCCACCATATAAACAAACCATTGCAATAAGTGTATAAAATTCTATCATTGTATAACTTAGATTATCACTCGAAATATTCTTAAGTTTAACATTTTCTTCAGTTGTAATCTCTATTACTTTATTATAAATACTTTCATAGTCAACATTGAAATTTCCTGTCATAATTTGGTTTTGTATTTCTTCTTCAGTAAGGTTATTTATAATATTACTTGTTTGCATAATTTCTTCTGATACATATTTAAATATAGTTTCATTAATACCACTTGTTATAAAAGTTAATTTAGGTTTATCATCTATTAACTCCATATACCCAACTACTTTTTCTTCTTCTAGTAATTTTTGTGCTTCTTCTTTTGTAGTGTATTTGGTTTCGAATAATCTATCCTTATTATTTTTATCACTCATTTCTTCAAAGGCTGATTTAAAAACTTCATTATTATCAAAATCATCATTTTGAATAATTGCTATATTTATAATGTCTAATTTTTCACTATTTTCTATATCTGAAAACGCCATATTAAAGAAAGTTGCTAATATTATTGGAAATGCAAAAGTCCAAAATATTAATTCTTTGTTTCTAAAAAGAGTTTTTAAAGAATATTTAAAATTATGAATAAACATTTAATCTCTAAGTTCCTTTCCAGTTAATTCAAGAAACACATCGTTAAGTGTTGGTCTTTCTGAATATATTTTATTATATTTAATATTATTTTTCTTTAAAAACTCCATTATTTCAACTAAATTATTTTTACCTTTTTTATATGTAACAAGCAATATATTACTACTATATTTAACATCATCTACATTTTTTAATTCTTTTATTTTATCTATGTAATTAATATCTAAGTCATTTATTTCTATCGATATTTTTTCTTCTATTTTAGCTAATTCTTTTAATTCATCAGTTTTACCAGTTGCTAAGATTTTACCTTTATCGAGTATAATAACTCTATCACAAAGTATTTCAACTTCTTCCATGTAATGTGTTGTATATACGATCGTTGCTCCATTATCTCGTAATTTTTTTATTCCATCTAGAATATTATTTCTACTTTGTGGATCTACTGCAACAGTTGGCTCATCTAAAAAAATAAGTTTAGGTTTATGGGCTATACCACACGCAATATTTAATCGTCTTAATAAACCACCAGATAATTTTTTGGGATAAAAGTTTTTAAAACTTTCCAAACCTACTAAGTTTATTGCATCTTCAATATACTTTTTTCTTGTTTCTTTATTATTAATATATAGTCCACAAAAATAATCTACATTTTCGTAAACAGTTAATTCATCAAAAACTGCTACTTCTTGAAATACAACACCTATTTTAGATTTTATATCGTAAGAATCGGGTTTCATCTCTTTACCAAATATTTTTATACTTCCACTACTATAATTTAATAGTGATAATAGACAATTTATTGTTGTTGTTTTGCCACTTCCATTTGGACCTAAAAGACCTAGAATTTCTCCTTCATGAACTTCAAAAGATAAGTTATCTACTGCTTTTATTTCTTTATATTCTTTTATTAAATTTTTAACTTCAATTACATTTTTCATTTCATACTCCCTTTTTAATGAAAACATTTTTTAATATAATTACTTTTAGATAATTATTTTTGTTTTTTCAAACATACCCATAATTTATCACTTACATTTATTATTATACCATAGACTTTTGGCATATTTTATTAATAGTAGTATTTAAATCTATATATTTATCAAACACTTATATTCATACTCCACATCATATTTTTTAGTGTATTTACTATTTAATCCTCTAGTAATAGTAAGGGTATCATTTAAAAGACCACAAGGTGGCCGACGGCTTTGGCTTGCGTCCGGTAATCAATCTGCAATCTGATGTCACGATAATGATTAATGTAACAAAAAACTAATAACGTAAAAATTATTAGTTATTATTATTAAATATATTACTTAATTTAGCTTTAATTTGATCTTTACTAAATGGTTTTGCTATGTAATCAGTAAATCCTTCTTCTTTATATTTAGCTTCAGCTCCCGCTATAGCATCAGCTGTTAAAGCAATGACTGGTGTATTAAAATCAGTTCTTTTTTTTAAGTTTGCCATTACCGCTTCCCCACCCATAACAGGCATCATGATATCCATTAAAATTAAATCATATTTTTTACCACTATCAAGTAAATTTAAACATTCTTGACCATTATAACATTCATCTACAACTGAAAAATTTAATGGTTCAATACTACGTCTAGCAACCTTTATATTAAGTTTATTATCATCAACTATTAAAACTGATTTACCAGCGCAATTTAAATCATTGACTGGAACATTATTATTAATAACTATTTCTTCTTGCTTTAATGGCTCATTTAATTCTTTAATCTTTTGAGGTATAGTAGCAATAAATATAGAACCTTGACCAAATTGAGATTCAACATTTATACGACCACCCATCATATCTAATAATTTTTTAGTTATTGCTAAACCTAAACCAGTTCCTTCAATTGTCGAATTCTTTTCTATATCTAATCTTTCAAATTTAGTAAATAATTTATTAATATTTTCAGCTTTTATACCTCTTCCTGTATCTTTAACACTAATAATTAAAGTGCAAATATTACCAGAATTAATACATTTAACATTTAATTCTACATAACCTTTATCAGTATATTTAATAGCATTACTTAATAAATTATAAACAATTTCTTTAACATGACCTTTATCCCCTAATAATTCATATGGAAGATCAGGCGCTAAAGTTACTTTTAATTCTACTGGTTTATCACCAATACGTACAGCATTTAAACGAGCTAAAGACATAATCTCTTCTTTAAATTTATAAGGTTCTTCTACAATTTCTAATTTATCCGATTCAATCTTGTTAATATCCATAATATTACCAACAATTTCTAACAAAGTACGTGAAGCAGATAATATATCATTTAAATCTTCTTTAAGATCATCAGGACAACTTTTTCTAGTTACTATATCTTCTGATAATCCTACTATTGCATTTAAAGGAGTTCTAATTTCATGAGACATACTAGATAAGAAATCGGATTTAGCACGGTTAGCACGTTCAGCATTTTCTTTAGCTACATTTAATTGAGCAACCATTTTTAAATCAGGATTTTCAATAGTAAAATACATTAATACACATACTAAAGACATTGCTGGATTCATTAAAAGAATACTAGGATTTATAGCACGACCAGCTAAAGCAACGATAATACATATAAATAATAAGAATAAGGGACTGATCTTTTTTAAATGAATTCTTTTACGATTACGAAATAAACATATTACCCATAATACAAAATAAGAAATAATAGTAACAAAAACAACATTAGTACTTGGTCCATAAGAATAAATACTTGTTTCGTCGGTATAATAATATATCGGTAAGATAATCGATGCAATAGATAAAATAACAATAGTATTATTAGAGATATTATCAATAATCATAGATTCAGTAGAATTACTATCTTCATAACATATATAATGAATATATTTTGTAAAAATATAACCCCAGATAGATATCGCTAAAACAAACCCTTTACAAATGACCGCCGTCCATACACCTAAAGTAAAACTATTTTGTACTGCCCAGAAACATAATAATTCTAAAATCATACTAGTAATACTAACTATAATTAAAGCTGTAAATATTTTATTTTCTTGAGTTTTAATTTTCTTCTTATTAAAATAAACAACAGCCATCATAAAAGTAAATACTAGACAAACACTAGTAGCGGTAAAAACTATATACCTCATACTATCACCATTATAATTGTATCAAATTACATGACTAAAGTCTATATTTGCCACCGGATATATGAATCGCTTAACTAATAATACCCAAATGGCTATTATTGGTCCATGTCGCCGTACGATTTCCACTCTGGCACCTCTTCTGCTCTCGAGTTCTATCAGCACGCGACTGGTTACGCTACCTACGACTGGGTGACCAGCAGCCATGGCTTGCGTCCGGTAATCAATCTGCAATCTGCTAATTTCAAAATAAAAAAAGTAATATTATTACTTTTAAAATTATAATTTACGTTTTAAAGATATATTATTATCTTTTTGATTATATTCAGATTCTAATGATTTAGTATCTACTTTACCTATTGAAGTATAAGGAAGAGAATCTTTTATTATAAAATCTATTGGCACTTGATATTCAGGTAAGTTTTTTAAACATAAATCATTAACTTCACTTATTATATCTTCTGTTTTTAATTTATATTCATCTTTTATAACTATATAAGCAACTGGAAATTTACCCATTGAATATTCAGGTTTGGAACCACCTACTACTTTACATGTATAAATACCAGGATGTTGTAAAATAATATTTTCAATAGTTAAAGGGTATACTTTAAAACCATCTGGTCTGATTATCATATTTTTTATTCTATCTTCGATAAAGATACAACCATCTTTATCGATACTACCAATATCACCAGTTTCTACCCACTTAGTACCAAAATCATCGGTATGAATCATTGCCTTAGTTTGAGCTTCGTTATTAAGATAACCACCCATAATAGATGGTCCAGTAATATATATTTCTCCGGATTCTCCATACATCTTTTCTTCTTTAGTTTCAGGATCAACTATTTTAAAGTTATCTTTTGCTAAAGGTATACCTACACTACCAAGTTTATTATTTAAATCACAAGAAGTAAAAGAAGCACAAGAACTAACTTCTGTTAAACCATAACCTTTACTTAGTTTATATTGACAACCATGTTGAGTTAAAAATTTATTAACTCTTTTTTCTTCTTCAGGATTAATTCCACATCCACCCGCAATTACACTTCTTAAATAAGAAAAATCACGATGCATAGCATATTTGCTATCAGTTAAACTTAACCAAAATGATGGAACGCCAATAACATGTTTGGGTTTATGTTTATTTAATAATTGAGCAAATTCTTGATGATTAAAGTTAGGAATTAAATCGACTACGGCTCCTACAGATAAAGGATTATTAATACCACAAGTTAAGCCAAAGGCTATAAAAGGAGGCATTATATTTAAATATTTATCTTTTCTTTCTACTAAAGGCATACTAGATTTTTGATGATAAGCAATAGCATTTAAACACTTTGTTGTCATAATTGCCCCCTTAGAAGGTCCAGTAGTGCCACCAGTATATACAATTGCAGCTGGAAAATCCGGATCATATTTAGCATCAATTACCGGTTTATTACCACGATATTCGATAAAATCTTCCCAAGTCATAAAATTAGATTTGTTAGAATCTTTTTTACCCTTAAATAATTCTATAGCTTGTAATCCTAAATTAAGTACTAATGGTAGGGATAAGGTTGGTGATACACTTATAATATTTTTAGTAGTTAAATAAGGTCTAATATTTTCTATTTTATCTTCACTTACATTAATTACTATTACCATTTTGGAATTAGTATCATTTATTAAATGTTTTATCTTATCTTCATTATATCTGGGATCTATCATATTGGCAGTTACCCCAAGACGATTTAAAGCATAAAAAGCATAAAAAGTTTCTGGTGTTGAAGGCATTATGATACTTACTGTATCCCCTTCTTTAATACCAAAATTAATAAATGCTTGCGCAGCCTTTTTTATATTATCAAAAAACTCGCCAAAACTTATTTTACGTCCATAATATAATAAAGCTGTATCAGATAAATGTTTTCTATTATTATCATATATAACATCATAAACACGTTTTTCAGGAATATTACCTTTAATAGCATCATTATCATAATAACGTAACCAAACTTTATCAATTTCTGGATATCCTGTTAAAGGTCCGCTTATATTTCCTAAAGCTAAATCTTTTAAATACAAATCTCTTTTTAAAGATTCTTCTTCGTTTAAAGAACTAATCTTTCTTTTTAAATCTTCTAAATATTCTTTTTGCATAACTAAATCCTTTCTTATTTAGCCTTTTTATTCTTTTTGGATTCCTTTAAATTCTTACGAAATTTCCAAATAATATCCAACTCTTCTTCATTATTTTTAGATATATTAGGAAATGCTTTAATTAATCTATTACTAACAATCTTTAATTTTTCTATTTCTTCTTTATATTTTTTATTTATTATAAAAGGAATTTTCTTTAACTTTTCTGCTTTTAATTCTTCAGCAATAATTATACGATGACGTAAATTATAAGCAATAACAAAAGAAGCAATAACATCTATCATAAAAATTATTAATAAAATAGTACCAATAATTACTAAAGTTTGATTAGTAAATAAAGCAAATAAACTTAAAATAGCAGGATATAGGTAATAAATTATTAATAAAGAACCAATACCAAAAAAGATGGAATTACCTATACAAATACGACCATTTATACTATCACGACGATCAGAATAATCCCACCATCTATTATGGAATATCTTTTCTAAGACATAACTAGTATAATATTCTATTAAAGAAGTTAAAACTGTTCCCATAACAAATACAACAATCGGATCTTCATAATATCTATTTAAGCACCAAATTATTACTAATCCACCTAACCCATATATTGGACAATATGGTCCAAAGAAAAAACCACGATTAACTATTTTTTTATAATTATAACTACATACAACTATTTCTAATAAATAACCTAAAAAACTAATAATAATAAATATTAAAAAAAGTTTAATTAACGATATATACATACTATTCTCCATACTTTTCAAATTGACAATTGCCATTATCTTCTAAACACGAAATACAAGCTTCATATTTATTTTCAATATCTTCATACTTAATTGCATCATCTAAAATATGAAATATAGCAAATACTAATGAAGGTGTAACAAAAACTAAAATACCTGCAATTGCTCTTTTAGCAAATACTATTAATTGTTTATTTAAATTTTCAGGATTACCAGTTACTACTTTAATTAAATCTAATATACCTGTAAAAACTAATAAAACCGGAACAGCAATCTTGATAATTAAAATAACAACTGATGCTATATATAATACACGCATTACCCCATCATCACTGCAGGGATTATCATAATTAAAACCGGGTTCATAAGCATAAACGCTACCTATACTTAAAATAGTTAATAATATAATTAACCAAGGTACATATTTTTTCATAAAACCTCTTTTCTTTTAAATTATATCATAATAAAAATAAATTACCAATAAATATCATAATTAGAAAGATAAGGAATATATTTTATTAAAGTGAAAGGATAAGTATATGAATAAGCAAAATTTATGGTTTATAACTTTATTAAGTATTATTTTAATATTAAGTATTTATTATATAAGTATTCCTAGTAATACTATTTTAGAATATACTAATACTCCTAATAATGATGTAACTGAAGTAATTAGTGAATCAACTAATTTAGTAGCATTAAGAGTTAGTGATGATGAAGAAGTACTTAATACAATTCAAGAATTACAAACTACTTTATTAGACAAAGATACTACGATTGAAGAAAAAAACTTAGCTTATGAATCATTAAAAAATATTAATGAAACTCAAGGTAAAGAAGAAGAAATAGAAAAAATATTAAAAGATGAATTTAATTATGAATCTTTTGTAAAAATTAAACAAGATCAAATTAATATCGTAATATCTAGTACTACTCATGATAAAACAATAGCAAATAAGATTATCACAAGAATTCAATCTCTTTTTGAAGATAAAAAGTATATAACTATTAAATTTCAATAATATGGAACTCTCACTTTAATATATTCATAAAATAAAATAAAGGAATGAGATTATGAATTTATTAACGATGAGGGAAAAAGAAGTATTTAATTTATTAATTATTAATAAGTCAACTAAACAAATAGCAGATACCTTAAAAATAAGTGAAAAAACAGTCCGCAATCATATTTCTAATGTTATTCAAAAATTAGGTGTTAAAAGTCGTAGTCAAGCTTTAATTGAGTTATTAAAATTACAAGAAATATCTTTATAAAAGCCATTTTATGGCTTTTTTTGGTATTAAATAAGTAATTAAAAATATAATTTATTAGGTGATTACAATGATTTCATCTTTGCAAAGAAAACTAATTATTTCCTTCTTATCTTTAATAGTTCTTTTAATTATTTACTTAATTCCTACAAATATTAATTATCAAGAAACAAGTACTTATATTGATGTAAAAAAAAATAATGTATATTTATTAAATAATGATCTTTTAGTTCAAACTGAAGTAATATCTAATAAAGATGATATTAATGATAAAATTTTAGAAATAATAGACACATTAACTATTAATGGTTCGAAAAAAAATTATATTAGTAAGGAATTTACTCCTGTTATCCCAGCAAATACTAAAGTATTAGATTTAGAATTAAAAGATAAACTTTTAAAAATTAATTTTAGTAAAGAATTTAATAATGCTGATATTAAAGCTATTGAATCTCTTGTATATTCATTAACGGAATTAGAAGAAGTAGATAGTATTATGTTATTTGTAGAAGGTGTTAAAATAGATAAAATTGGTGATAAAATTATTCCTAATGTTTTAAATAGAGATTTTGGTATTAATAAAGTATATGATATTACAACATTAAATAATGTTTATAAAGCTACAATGTATTATTATGTAAATATTAATGATAATTTTAATGTTGTTCCAGTAACTTTATTTACTAATGATAATGTTAATAAAGTAGAAATAATAGTAGAAAAGTTAAAATCAGCTCCTATATATCAATCTAATTTAATGAGTTTTTTAGCAAATAACGCTAAATTATTAGATTATGAAATAGAAGAAAACAAAATAAGATTAGAATTTGAAAATGCGCTTTTAGATAACTTTTTTGAAAGCGAATTATTAGAAGAAGTAAAGTATGCTATTAGTGAAACTTTAAAAAGTACTATTGGTGTAAATGAAATTACTTTTGTATTGGATAATAAAGAAATATAAAATTATTTTATAACTTATAAATTACATAATTAATTATATTTAGGGCAATATAATTATAGGTGATTATATGCAACTTGTTGATAAGATTAAAAATACATTTAATAATAGTAGTGATTTAATAATTAAAAATAATAATAATATTTATATAGTATATTTAGAAAGTTTATGTTCTCAAGATAAAATAAATGAGTATATATTAAAAGTTTTAACTATTAAAAATTCTAAAAAATTACAAGATAATAATGCTGCTCCTAATACCAAAGTAGTTAAATCATATGATGAAATAATTAATTTTATATTAAATGGATTTACTATTATTATCGATAAACAAGTATATGCTGTAGAGACTAAAGGTGATTTAATACGAGGTGTTGAATCACCTACTACGGAACCAGATTTAACTGGACCAAAAGATTCCTTTAATGAATCAATTCAAACTAATTTAGGATTAATAAAAAGAAGAATTAAATCACCATTACTTATAAGTGATGATTATTTTATTGGGCGTTATACCAAAACTAAAGTTAGTATTTTATATATTAGTAATATAGCTAAGAAAGATATTATCGATAATATTATTACAAAAATTAAAAATATTGATATTGATGGGATAACAGATGCTAGTCATTTAAAACAATTAATTAGTGATAAAACTAATACTTTATTTCCAACAGCTATTTTAACGGAAAGACCAGATAAAGTCTCTCAAGATTTACTAGATGGTAAAATAGTTATTTTAGTAGATTCATCACCATTTGCTATAATTATTCCTGCTTTTTTTGCCGATTTTGTTAATCCAGCCGTAGATAGTTATAAAAAATATACTAATATTAATTTTATTAAATTAATCCGTTTTATATGTTTAGTATGTACATTATTTCTTCCAGCTTTTTATGTTGCTTTAATTAGTTATAATCAAGCATCAATTCCTTTAAATCTTTTAATAAACTTTGCTATTCAACGTCAAAGTGTTCCCTTTCCCTCTTATATCGAAGCTATATTTATTCTGATTATATGCGCTATATTAAGGGAAAGTGATATTCGTTTTCCAGCTAATTATGGTTCATCAATTTCCATAGTAGGAGCTTTAGTAATGGGTGATGCTGCTGTTAATGCCGGTATTGTATCTCCTATTATGATTATCGTAATAGCAGTAACTTATATTACAAGTATGGTCTTTACAGATATCGAAGTAATATATTCTTTTCGTTACGTAAGATTTTTAAGTATTATATTAGTTTGTTTTCTAGGATTATATGGTTTATATATGGCAATATTTTTCTTTTTAATCCATATATGTAATTTAACAAGTGCTGGTATTCCTTATACATTCCCCCTAGCACCATTTAATAAACCATATTTTAATAAAGCTATTTTTAATATAAGTAGAAAAAAAGATAAATATCGTTCTAGTTATCTAACTAATAAAAATTATCGTAAACAAGGAGATTAATATGAAAAAATTACTACTAATTATTCTTATAATTTTATTAACAGGGTGCTATGATTATAAAGAATTAAATGATATTGCTATTATAAGTGGTATTGGAATTAGTAAAGAAAATGATGAATATAGAGTAATATATGAAGTTATTAATACCGAAGCTAATAAAGAAAGTAATAATGATATTAAAAAATATAATGTAGAAGCTCAAGATAAAAATTTAAGTAATGCAATTAGTAAAGCTAATGAAGCTTTAGCTAAACAACCATATTTTGAACAAATAAAAGTTTTATTAATTACAAAAGATGTTAATATTTTAGATATAAGTGATTATATATTTCGTAATGAAAAATTTAATACTAGTTTTTATTTAGCATTATGTGATGATATCGATGAAATATTTGATTATACTTCCGTTAATGAGCCTAATAATTCAATAGCAATTAATAATCTTTTAAAAAAAATTAATTATGATAAAATAACAAATTTATTTGATTTTAATGTAGATAATTTAATGCAAGGATATGATATATATTTACCATATATTGTAATTGATAAAGAATTAGCTTTAAAAACGATTGGTATTTTTGATAATAATTCTTTTAAAAGATATTTAACTAATGAGGAATATCGTATTTTTAAATATTTAAATAAAGTAAAAGAAGTTCCAATAATAAATAATAATGATTCTATAAAAATTTATAGTAGTAAATTAAATTATGATATTAAAGATAGTAATGTAACTATTAAATATGATGCTAAAGCATCAATTAACTATTTAACTAAGCAATATAATTTAAGAAATCAAAATACATATCAAGATTTAAATAATTTATTTAAAGATACTATTTATAATGAAATAAGTACTTTTATAAATAATCTTCAAAAAGATAATATAGATATTTTAGGTATAACTAAGTTATATAATACTAAATACTATAAAAATAAATTAGATATTAAAGATATTAAATTAGATTATGAAATAAATGTTGATATAGATAAAGCTGGTACAGCTTTTAAGGAGGTAAAATGATAAGTAATAGAGTCCAAAGTATATTAGCATTTACTTTATCTAGATGTCTTTATTTTGGTTTAGGGATATCTTTTATAATTAATAAGAGTAATAATTTATCGATAATTTCTACTTTTTTAGGTTTTATTATAGGTTATTTTATCTTATACTTTCTTACCAAAAAAAATTATTATGATTTTTTTAATACTTTAATAGGTAAAATAATAATTACTTTATTATCTTTATATATTGTAAATTATTGTGCAATTGCTTTTGATATCTTATCTAGTAATTTTTACTTAACAAATACTCCTAATATTTTAATAGTACTACCCTTTTTTATCTTAATTGGTTATGGAGTTAAATGTGGCTTACCTACTATATCTCGATTAAGTGAGATATTAATAATAATTAGTGTAAGTATTATTATTTTAATAGTTATAACATTTATACCAAATATTAATTCTAATAATTATTTTCCTATTATATTTCAAGAAAATAATTTCCTACTTTCAACATTATCTACAACCGTATTTAGTACTACACCAATAATTATTTTATTATCTTTAATAAAAGATTATAATTCTAAATCTATTTTAAAAGGATATATATTTGGTTCATTATCAATTTTCTTTATATTAATAAGTATTATAGGAATTTTTGGCTCTAGTTTAGCTAATTTATATCGTTATCCAGAATATAAATTATTACAACAAGTTACTCTTTTTGATTTTTTAGAAAAACAAGAAAACTTCTTAGCTATTATCTGGTTTATTGATTTATTAATAACGGCTTTACTATCTAGTTATGCTGTAAAAAAAGCTACTAATAATAAATTTAATATAATAAGTATAATATTTATTTTAATAAGTTATATATTCTTTATTAATAATTATCAAAATGCTTTATTTCTCTATAATAATACTAGTTTTATTCTTTTAGTATTCTTAATAATTTCAATATTTATTAAAAAGAAAAAAGCTACTTAACTTAGACTCAAGTAATTAATCAATAATTACTTTTTTTATTGCAGATTGATTACCGGACGCAAGCCATTGCCGACGGTCACCCAGCTGTTGGTAGCGTAACCAGGCGCGTCCTGAATGAACTCGCCAGCAGAAGAGGGGCCAGAGTAGAAATTGCCCGGCGACATGGACCAATAATTGCCATTTGGGTATTATTAGTTAAGCGATTCATATATCCGGTGGCAAATAAAAAAGTAGTATTTAAACTACTTATACTTGCATTAATTCTTCTTCTTTCTTTTCTTGTTTTTCATCTATTAAAGAAATGTATTTATTTACTAATTCTTGAATGTCTTCTAAACGTCCCTTTTCTTCATCTTCAGGTAATTTAGCTTTTTTTATTTCATTATTAGCATCTTGTCTAATATTTCTTATAGCAACTTTTGCTTCTTCAGATAAAGCTTTAGCCTGTTTAACATAATTTCTTCTTGTTTCCTCTGTTAAAGCTGGCACTGTTAATATTATCATTTCTCCATTATTAGTTGGATTAATACCTATATTAGCTTCATTAATAGCATGTTCAATATCTTTTAAAGTACTACGATCAAATGGTTTAATAAATAATTGTCTTGCTTCAGGTACAGTAATATTAGCAACACTATTAATTGGTGTTGGTACTCCATAAAAATCTACCATAATCCCATTTAACATTGAAGGATTAGCGCGTCCAGCACGAATATTTAAATATTTAGCATCTAAAGCTTCTAAAGATTTCATCATTTTTAATTCTATTTCATCTATGTCCATAAATTCTCCTTTAATTAAAACTTATAACATCATTATATTGTACTTCACCCATATTGACAAGAATTTTTACCATTAATTCACCATATTCATTATAAAATAACTGATAATTATTATTAATAGTACCATCGATATCTATATTAAGATCATTTTCATTAACTAAGTATTCTCTTATTTTATTAATAACATCTTCATTATTAATATTCTCATTTTTTAATATATCATCATTATTTAATAATTTGCCTGTATATTTATCAAATACATAATATTCTAAATTACTAACACTATCTTCTAAGGTTGCATAATAAGTATAACTATTAGCTAAAATAGTTAAATATTTACTACTATCGTAAATACTATAATCAAGAATTTCTGCCTCTAATATATCATCATAATCCATGATAATATCATCTTCTGAAACATCACTTTCACTAATTAATTCATACTTTCCTTTAATACTAGCCATTTTTTCATTTAATTCATTTTCAACTTTTCTAGCATCTTCACTATCTAAATTAATATGAATATCACGATAAATTAAACCAGCATCTTCACTTACAGTAGTAATATTATCATAATAAACTATATCTTTATTTTCATCTTGATATAATATCGTAGCTTCTTCTTTTTTAGAATTATCAGTATCATTATTTACAAATTTTAAAGCAATATTACCAACAAATACTAATAATGCTATAAAAGCAATAAATCCTAAAACACAAAGACTATTTTTTTCAAACTTGTTCACTAAACCCATCCATTTCTAAATAATAAGCTATTCTTTGTTGAAAATCATTTACCTTTTCTTCACTCCAATAAATATTAGGACTAGTATTGTAACTAGTTAAGGCTGTTTCATCATCAAAATACATTATTTCTCCATCTTTTATAAATACTAAAGCTGGAGTAAATAAATATTCAACGCCTTGATCAGTTACTTTTAAATATTCACTCAATATTTCTTCTAATTGTTTAAAATATTTAGTTCCTTTAGAGCGATCTTCTTGAACATCATAATAATAAACAGTTGATAAATTATGTTCTTTAAAGACTGGATAAACATATTTTACATATTTTTGCATCCATTCATTTGAAGAAAAACCTATAAGTATAATAGCATCTTCACCATTATTAATTAAATCCAATAAATGAATAACATCAATATATTTAAACATATTATCAGTTGAAATTTCTGGATACTCCATACTAAAAATTTCAGCATCACTTTTTTTATTACCATAATCTTTTTTACCTAAATATACAAACATACCAATTAAAATAACAAAAACTATTAAGTAAATAAAAGATCTTAATTTTTTATTCATTATCTCAACTCCTTAATTAACTATATTATATCTTAATTTTACTACTTGTACTTATTAATCACCTAATTATTCGTCAATATTTTGTCTATTTCTTATTATCTTTCTTTAAAATAGATTCTCCAATTAAATTTAAAACCACTCCAATTATTGCTATAATAAGACATATAATTAAACCAATTAATTTTATTAAGAGATCAGTAACAAAAATAGAAATAATCAAAATAGCTATTAATGCTAGTGTTGAAATAATTAAACCACTTCTAATATATTTATTATAATTATGTTTATTTAACAAACTTTTGAAACTAAATTTTTCTTTATTCATTTTTTTCATATTTTTACCTACCTTCTTATCTATTTTAAATCAGTTAAAAATAAAGAATCAACAATAAAATCACTAACTACTTCCCATTCTTCTTGTAAATCTTTAGTACAATTAAATGATATTAAAACTAATTTATTATTATAAGAGAAAAATATAGTATTATTATATATTTTAGTATCTACTGCATTACTTAAATATTTTATCTTGCCAATATTATGATTATCTACTTCATAATAATCACTATATATAATTCTACTATTATCTCCTAAAAGTTTAAGCATTTCATCATGATAACTTTTTATATCATCATTACTCATTTCATCAGTAGTCATATTAATTAAAATATTAATAGTATCATCTTCATTAGAAAATACTGTCTGGGGAACATCGCCATAATATTTTTGCGAAATAGTATCAGCATCTAATTGTTTAAAATTAGTAGGTATCTTAATAAAAAACTTCTCATTATCAATACGTGTATATAAAGTCATTATTTCTTGATTACTTTTAGTTTTAATCTCTAAAGTTTTTAACTTTTCATTTTCTCTTTCTACTTCTTTAATAGATTTATTAAGATTAATATAAATAATTCCACTTATAATAACTATTAGTATAATAATTCCTATTAATATACCTATAACTATCTTTTCTTTATTTTTCATAATTACTCCTAGTTACCAATATTATTGTAACAGATTTTTTATTAAAAGTCTTGAACTTTATCATAAAAAAAGTTCATAGTATTTATACTATGAACGAAATATACTTAATGGTGCGCCCAAAGGGAGTCGAACCCCTAACCTTTAGATCCGTAGTCTAACGCTCTATCCAATTGCGCTATGGGTGCATCTGAATTGCAATTTAATTATATATTCATTTTAATTAAATTGCAAGTTTTTTATAGCTTTCTTAGCTAAAATTTATATCAACATTACCAATACCAGTTTCTAAGTAAATAGTATTAGTTCCTGTACCATAAGTTCTACCATCATACTTTTCACCTGCTATGTTAACATTTCCTAAACCCTTATCAATATTAAATTGATAAATATCAGCACCACCTAATAAGTTTAAGTTTACTTTGCCAACACCTGTTTCAATACTACTTCGACCAGTAATTGTTCCTTCTAAATTCACTTCACCAACACCAGTTTCTAATTCTAAATCATTAAAAGTAGAATTAGTAGCATTAATTTTACCAGCACCACAAGATATACTTGATTTTAAAGCTTCAATATTATTTAACTCTGTTTCGGTACTTCCTAAATCCAAATCCAGTCTTTTTATTTGAATGCTATCTAATATTAGTTTTCCAGCTCCAATGTCAATATCAACATTATCTAAAGAATCAGGAACATATATGGTAACACGACTATGGGCTTTATCCCAAAACCAAAAATGTTCTTCTTCGATATATAATTTATTATTAGTAGTATGGGTTTTAAAATTATCCGAAATATCATAAGTTTCAATTTTAAACTCTGTACCTCTTTTTATTTCTAAAGTAGCATTATCTAAATCAATTTCTAAATTAGTTATATTACTATAATTTACATTATTATTAACATTTCCTGTATTATTATTATTATAATCGCCAACATAATTATTATGATGGCTATAATCATGAGGGACAAATATCATTACCAAAGAAAAAATGACACTAATAATTATTAAAATTAAGAATATAGCTAATGCAATTGCACCATATTTAACACCTTTTTGCCAACTAGTCATCTATTTCCACACTCCCAAATAAAGCTAAAGCATTAATATAAATTACCTTTTTACCATCTTTATTCTTACACTTATTACTAATGTCACCAAATATTGGCGTTGACTTAACTTTGATGGTTACATTTTTGGGCACAATAAGTTTTACCTCGCCAAAAATAGCACTAATATTAATAAGCGATTCTTCAGAAATATCAGCATCTTTCAAATCAAAAGTTAAGGAACCAAAAACAGCATCTAAATTTATTTGTTTAAATTTATCATCTTTAGAAAGAGATTGACTAGAAAATATAGAACAAAATTCCTCATACTTATTAGTATTTAAATCTTTTATTTTAGAATTTAAATCTTTTTTAATAACACTTCCAAATACTAAGTATAAACCACCTATTAAAAAGATAGCAGGTATAAATAGTTTAATAACTAAAGTAATATTTAATACTCTCTGCATTAATAGTAATAATATTATACCTATTAATATACCAATTATATCTCCCATTTTGTCTTCTTTATTGGGATTAATCAAATCAATTAAACACGGAATAATAATTAATAAAGTCCACCAACCATTAAAGAAAATATTAATTTTAGTAATCTCTAAAGCATTTAAAAGAAAAATAAAGCCTAAAGCAATTAATAATATTCCCCATATTATACGACTAATCTTACTCATATTACCTCACTTATCTAATTTAATTATATCATAATATTTAATAAATATTTATTTAATGTTTTTAATTCTTCATTACTTATAATTTCAAATTTTGTTTCCAAAATAGATTCTGGTATATTTAAATTACTTATTATCTTTTTAGCTTCCTTTTGTGTTAAATTATTTATTTTAATTAAACTTTCTTTTAAACTATTTTTTATTTTTTTATCTTGATAATAATATAAAAGATTATATATTTTATAAATATCACTTAAAGAATTAAAATCCTTTTTTTCTAGTTTTACTACATAAGATAAAGTATGGGGAGGGATATCAAAACTACTTGGCAATACTTCTAGTAATTTAGTTAAATTAAAATAACTATTAGTAATAATACTTAATTTATTTATATTATTATTTAATACATCATCGACATAGTTACTACCAATTAACATATATAATTCTTTAAAATTTGTATTTATTAGTTTTTTAGTAAATGGTTCAATTATATTATATGGTAAAGATGTTACTATTTTATCACAAGATGGGATATCTACATTTAAAACATTATCATAGATTACAGTAATATTATCTATTTTATCTAGATATTCTTTTAATCTTTTATCTATTTCTATAACATATAATTTTTTTGCTACATCTTTCAAATAATTAGTTAAAACTCCTTTCCCAGCTCCTATTTCGACAACTACATCATTAGGTTTAATATTTAATAATTTTAAATATTTATTGATAATATTTTGATCGATTAAAAAATGTTGATTATAATTAATAATATTATTTTTAAACATATATACCTCTTCTTTTTATATTATACAATAAATATTTATTAAATTAAAATTATTTAACAGCTTGTTAATCCAGTATAACCATCAATATCATCAATTGGAATACTTACTACGACATAATCTTTTTCTTCATTTAATGAAGACATTCCAATAGCAACAATATTTATTATTTCATTATTAAAACAATTAAACCAATTATTAGAATTAGTACATATATTAATAGCAACATTATTATTAGTTTTTAAAACATTTATTAACTTAGATGACTTTTTTAATTTAAAAGACAAAATAAAACAACTATTAAAAAAATCTAAATCATATTTTATTAAATATGTAAAAGGTTCATTATTAATACAAACGGCTAATATTCCCAATTTACTATTTTCTAAGTAATAAAGACAATCTTTTTTCTTAAGTTTACTCATAAAACCTCCTCTTTAAAATATATGTGTAAATAAAAAAATTACCCAGCGTTAACTGAGTAATTATTAATTATTTAATTTCGATATACTTCTTATCTTTATTCTTTTCTTTCTTAGCAACTACAATATGAAGTGTTCCATCTTTAAATGATGCTTCAATACTATCTTCATCAACATCATCTAAATAGAATCTTCTGCTAATCTTTTGATAATTTCTTTCTTTACGAATATACTTCTTGTTAGAATTATCTTCCTTAGATTCATTCTTAGCTGTAATTGTTAAGTAGTTATTATCAAAATTAACTTTTATATTTTCTCTTTTAAAACCTGGTACATCCATTTCGATGTGGTATTTGTTATCTTCTTCATAAATATCGCATTTCATAGATGGTGTCCTATCAAACATCATACTATCTAAATCGAATAAATCGTCAAAATAATCTTTTCTTGGAATTAGTTCCATATTTATCACTCTCCTCTTTTGACATTATAAATATAACACCATTATTAGCACTTGTCAATAATAAGTGCTAATTTTTTTTAAAATTTTTTTACTAGATATAAAAATAATGCTATACTGATAATAGAGGTAGGATATGAATACTAAATATACATTTAAATATAAAAATAATACATTATCTAAATATTTTCTTATTTTATTTATAATTATTTATGTAATAGGAAGTATTTTAATTAATAAATATATAATGTTAAATGCTAGTAAACTTCTTTTTATGTTAATTTATTTATTACTTCTAGTTTTATGGATGTTACAAATTAAAAAAAGATTAGATATTACTTATGGGGAATTTATTTTTAATGAAGAAGAACTTAGTTATACTACTTTAAATAAAACTTATTATATTAATTATAAAGAAATAGATAGTATTAAAAAAATAATATATATTGAAAATACTAATATTATTTCTTATAAATCTTATGAGTATATAATTAAAATTAAAGATGCTGGCCAATTTATCTTTAGATATTATGATAATTCTTTAGATACTGCTATTAATGCTTTAGCAAATAAATTAGATATCGATATTATAGAATAAAAAAAAGTAATCATTTTTCGATTACTTAATTCCGTTTTCATTTAAGAATTCTTCAAACTTACTTTCAGAATATGCTCCTACTGAACAATCTACAGCTTTACCATCTTTGATAATAATTACCATTGGGGTATAACCGAAGAATTCACCAATATCAGCAGTTACTTTTTCACCATTTATATTTTCAGTTACTTCAACTTCCAATAATTCTTGGAACTTTTTATAGTCACTACTACCCGTACTTACTGTAGTAATATCTAAATAATTAGTAACATAACCATACTTTTCTTGAACAGCTTTTAATGTTGGTAAGAAGGAAACACAAGCACCACAAGTAGAACGTCCTAAGTATAAAACGCTAGTACCATCTTTTTCAAATAAATCTAATACGCCACTTAAATTAAGAGTATTAAAATCTGATACATCATAATTACTATTTTGAGAAGTTTGACTAGTTGTTGAATCATTAGAAATTGTACTTGAAGTATCTTTAGTACTAAATAAGTTTATAAAAGTTAATAATAAATTAAAACCTGTTATAACAATTACTACTATAAGTAAAGTATAAATTTTTTTAAAATATTCTTCTTTTTCCATAAATAACTCCCTTTCTTCGAAAGATATTATACTATTAAATATAAAAATAAGCAAATATATTAATTAATTTCATAATCTTCTATAATAATTTGTTTATCTTCTTTTTTACCTACACGACCAGTTAACTCAATTTTATCATTAACTTTAATATCATCTAGATATCTATTAAAATAAATTTTTAAACTAATATTATTATTAAAAATAATATTATTATCTTTTATAATATAAGATCTTAATAAAAAATAATCATCTGTTACTTCAGATACTATGCCATTTACTTTTATAAAAGTATCTAAGTATTTATCATAATTAGTAACTAATTCTACGGCATAAGTATTAATATTAGTACTATCTAAATTTTTTGTTTCACAAAAATAACCTATCTTATCCAAATTATCAATGATATATACATCTTCATTTATATTACATTGCCATACACGATAAAACAAAGAATTATAAACACGAATACTACCGCTATCAATTATTTGATATATTAAAATAGGAGGTTTGTTAAAATATTTAATAGCAACGTAATCAAGAATTTGGGCTAATAAAAGAAGAATAAAAGTAAATATTAGAATAGCTATTTTTTTATGAGTCCTTTCAATAACATTAAATAGAACAAGAAAAAATATTCCTAATATTAAAATTATTATTCTTAATAATTGATTATTTAATACTAAAGATGTAATTATAAAAAATATTCCTAAAATTAAAGATAATATTCTAATAATACTTTTATTCATCGATTACTCCCCTAATAATATATAAAGAAAAGAAGAACATGAAGTTCTTCCATAAACAAACTAATTTAAAGCGTCTTTTAATTTAGAACCAGCTTTAAAAGTAGCAACTTTCTTAGCAGGAATGCTAATTTGTTCTTTAGTTAAAGGATTAATACCTTCTCTAGCAGCTCTAGTTTTAGCTTGGAATGTTCCAAAACCAACTAAAGATACCTTTCCTTCTTTTTTTAGACCTTCAGTAATACCTTCGATCATTGCTTCTACTGCTCTAGCAGCATCAGCTTTAGTTAAACCAGCTTTAGCAGCAATTACTTCTACTAATTCAGTTTTTCCCATAATTTTTTCCTCCTAAATTTTTCTATTTATATAAGGACTACACACGTAATGTACCTTACAAGAAAAATTTAGCACATATATCTAGTAAAAATCAATAAAAACCTGCATTTTTTGACTATTTAAGGCCTATTTTGTAAAATTTTATGTCTAATTTACAAGTGATTTACATAATTATAAGACTATAGCAATTAGATTACTACTTCCTTTATTAACAATTTTAGTTACAGTTTGACTTAATTTATAACGAGTATTTTCGGGCATAATAGATAATTTAGCTTGAATACCTTCTTGAACTATCGTATCTAAACTACGACCAAATATTTCACTCTTCCAAATACTAGCCGGATCAGATTCATAATCTTTCATAATATAATTAATAAGTTCTTTACTTTGAATTTCACTACCAATAATTGGTTCAAAAGTAGAAATAACATCAACCTTCATTAAATGAATTGAAGATGCAACAGCACGTAATTTAACCCCATATCTACTTCCCTGTTTTATTATCTCAGGTGTATCTAATTTCATGTCTTTTAAAGTTGGATAGACTATACCATACCCCGTAGATTTTGCCTGTTTTAAAGCTTCTTTAATACCATTAAACTCTTCTTTACCTTCTTTATAAGAAGCAAATACTTTTAACATAGCAGCTTTAGAATTAATAGATTCTCCAATCATCTCTTGTAATACTTCGTTATATAATTCATCACTACTATCTAAACTAACCATTACGGTACCAGTACCCGTATCTAAATTACTAATAAATGCTTTATTTATATATTTAGAATCTTTAAAATAATTTAATAAATTATCTACATCTTTAACTTTTCTTATTTCAGTAACACAATTTCTTATTAAATCTAAATAATGTTTTTTAATTTCATTTTTATTATCTAAGATAGCAACCCATTCAGGAATATTAAATTTAATATCTAAAACAGGATACTCATATAAAGCTGCTTTTAATACTTCATAAATATCATCTGTACGCATATCAAGAATTGAAAGTGGTAAAACTGTTACATTATAAGTATTACTTAAATCTTGGGCTAATGCTTTAGCAGCTTCACTATTAGGATTCTTAGTATTTAATACTATTATAAAAGGTTTACCTATATCTTTTAATTCATTAACAACTTTTGCTTCAGCTTCGACATAATCTTCTCTTTTTAATTCCCCAATAGAACCATCAGTAGTAACAACAATACCAATTGTTGAATGATCCCTAATTACTTTACTAGTACCAACTTCGGCAGCTTCTGTAAATGGTATTGCTTCTGGAAACCAAGGAGTCATTACCATACGATTATTGCCTTCAGAATCAACATAACCATTACAATTAGGAATTACATAACCTACACAATCTATTAATTTTATGTTAGCTGTAAATTCATCAACTTTAATTTTAGCTCCACTACTAGGAACAAATTTTGGCTCTGTAGTCATTATAGTTTTACCTTGAGCTGTTTGTGGTATTTCGTCTAAATATCTTTTCTTCTCTATTTCATCATCGATATTAGGAACAACTAAATTTTCAATAAACTTTTTAATAAATGTCGATTTGCCTGTTCTTACTGCACCTACTACTCCTAAATAAATATCTCCATTACCTCGTTTAGCTAAAGGAATAATTACTTTTTCATTCATATTATCACACTCTCTTACTATCAATATTTATGATATATGTATTAAGAATATGCTAATATTTTTAAGCATTTTAAAACATCAGATTTACTGATGTTTATTAAGCAATTACTTTCTTTTTTTAGTAAGTTTGTATGATTTTTCATAATGTTTAGCTAAAGCACTATTATTCATAAATACTATATTATTTTTAGCTTCAAAAGTTGGTACTAAAGATCCTTGTATAAATACTCTATCAATTCCATTAAAATAAATATTAAAATCTATATTTGGATTATCTCTTTCTACAAGTATAAAATCTTTAATTTGATTTGGATTTTCTATATCATAAGTTACAATATAACTTCCAACGTATAAATATTTATTATTCATATTAAAATCTCCTCTTCTTAAATATTTATTATATAATATTAATTAATAATTACAATATATATTAAACATAATAGACATTACTTGATACTTTTATATCATACAAATGTTATATTTTTATAAAAGGTTATATTTGAATTATTTAATTACATCTTTATATTTTTCTTTATATTTTTCATAATCTTCTTCAGAAATAAGATACAATTTTTTAGCTTGTATAGCACAATTCATAATAAATTTTTTATCTTTAGTTGCTACTACTTTATCTATTAGTTTATCCATATTTAAATCTTCATTGACAGCACTTATAAGTTCTAATAAATAGTAAGCATCTCTTTTTTCGATAAAATAATCTTCTATAAGAGTAAAATCTTTTTTTCTTTTATTATAATTAAAAGCTAATCGCCATAAAGCTTCTCTTTTATCTTCTTTAATACCTACTTTAACTAAATCATTAAATTTTTCTTGATCTATATTTGGTGGTAAATATACACATATATATTGAGTTATAAAATTTAATAATTCTAAATCATTCATTTTTTTACAATAATTTATATATACTGAATTATTTATTAAAAGATCATATAACTTTTTATATCTAGGACCACTATCTCTTATTTTCTTCTTTTCTTTTAACAAACTATTATATCTATTTTGAGCAAATTCTATAATTTCTTGGCTATTTCCTTTATTATCGATTATCCCTTTTAAAATATCTATAAGATAATCTGAGTTACTATTTCTATTTATTTCAATTTCATCCATTTCAATAGGTACATTTTTTATAATATCTTTGACATCTGCTAGTAATTTATTAAGTTCTATTACTTCTTTTTTACTAAATTTACTTTTATCTATATTTTCTAATAATTCTACTAATTTATCACTATTAATAATACGATTTATATATTTATAAACAATATTTACTAAATCCATATAACACCTCTAATTACAAATATTTTATCATAATTATAGATATATTTAAATTTAACTATAAATTGGAACAGATAAAAAAATTATAAAACATTTAAAATAATATCTTTTGTCGATGGTTTAACACTTTTATTATTTTATTTAGAGATAAACCAAAATAAATAGTTTATATCATTAATAATCTTATTGATTTTTTTACAAAAAAATCAATTCTAATTTAGAACTGATTAACTAATTATTATTAAATTTTTTTTAAATATTAATTATTTACTCTTTTAGTAAGACTTTTAATTTTTTGTTTTTCTTCTGAGTTATTATACCAGTCGTTACATAATTTTGAAACTTGTTCATATAAATAATTACCATCTCCAGATGATAAAATTCTATTTATTTGCTCTTGCAATTCATTAATATAACTTCTCATATCTTTTAATATTTTTTTCTTTGTAAATTTTTTTCTTAAAAGTGATACAAAATACGAGAAATTATTATTTTTACATATACAACCAGTCGCTTCACCATTTGAATAATCAAGTCCTAAATCTATTGAAGGCATTACTTCAATAGTTTCATTGCGTTGTAATTTGTTATAAATCGGTTCTGATTTTGTTTGTACTATAACAATTTTATTATTTTCTATTAAATTTTTGATTTCTTTTTTAGTTAATATAGAATCATATTTAATTTTAGTATCTTCTGCGACTGCAATTATGTATTTTACTTGATATAATTGTTCCCAACAATCAAAACTTTTTCCATGACCTTCACTAGCCAAATCTTTAAAAGTCATATAAGTACCTATTTCCATAAAACGATTATATTTATTATTTTTCATTTTTGATATTATATTTAAATAATCTTCATCATTAAGTATAATACTATAAACTTCAGAAATAAAATTATAAAATTCATCATCTGACAAATTTTCAAAGTTTCTATTTATAAAATTTTCTAATATATTTACATTTCTTTTTAATTCTTTTTGAAATGTTTTTAAAATATCTTCTTCATCT
The DNA here is from genome assembly GCA_944359625.1 of uncultured Bacilli bacterium. Taxonomy (GTDB): domain Bacteria; phylum Bacillota_I; class Bacilli_A; order RF39; family UBA660; genus CAG-605. The sequence continues at coordinate 33,302 of CALVSW010000014.1, forward strand.
GTTCTACCTATATAAGCATATGTAGAATCTTCTAATTTTACATCAATTAAGTCAACAAACATAAATTTTCTCCTTTTTAATAATAAATTATTATACATATTTTTATGAAAATTTAAACATTTTATTTAAACATAAGTTTTCTTTTATAATTTATTCATTAAATATCGCTTTAACTTAAAGATATCCATTATTTATTTAAATTGTATTATATCCATTGTATTTGATTATCAATTTGTACTATGTGTTTATTTTAAATTTCGTACTCTAGAATACCCTTGTTCTAATTTTTTAACAAAATTTTCCGGAATTTTTTGTTTTGCTTGTTCGATTATTGCTTTATCAATTCCAAATAAAGCTTCAGCCATCGAGCCAACAATACATGCATTAGTATCGGTATCTCCACCAAAAGTAATTATCTTAATAACAGCTTCTTCATAACTATTAGATGTAAAAAGGGCGTATAAACAATTATCTATCGTTTTATAACAAGTACTATTAAATTTTTCAAATGGAGAATATATATAATTCAATTTTAATATTTCAATTATTTTTTCTTTTTGATAGCCTTTTCTTGCTAAATAAATTATTTGAGCAACTATTGTTGCACATTTAATCGCTTCTTCGGAATTATGAGATGGAATTGTAGCTAGCTTGGCATTTGCAATTACCTTGTTTTTCGAATCAAATAAGTATCCAACAGGAGAAATTCTCATCATAGCGCCATTTCCATTACTATTACCAACTTCATTATTATTTACCCATTTAACGAATCTAGGAGAAAAGGTACTTTTAAAATAGGGCCTAAAATTAGGCCTATATTCTTTGTATTCATTAGCATATTTTTTCAAATAGTATTCGTAATTTCTATCATTTAAAATAGCATCTAAAATTGCAACTGTTAAAATTGTATCATCACTAAAAAAACTATCTTTTAAAATGAGAGTATCCAATGCTATATGAGAAACTTTTTTCACTTGTCCAAATTCATATAATGATCCTGCTAAGTCTCCTATAATTGCACCCCACATAAGCTAATCCTCCTTTTTTTAAATTACCTATATTAATTCGTAATTATTTTTTAAATAAATTTATTATTATGAACGTATTAATATAAATAAAAGTATAATCGAGTAGAGGAAAATAAATAGATTATTTTGCCCCTCTCACACCACCGTACGTACGGTTCGCGTATACGGCGG
>CALVSW010000015.1 GCA_944359625.1 uncultured Bacilli bacterium
ATTTCTATATTATTAGCAATAGTGTAAACAAAGAAGTTGACAGAAAAAAGTAATAAGCAAATTATAAATTACAATTTGTGATAGATTAGGAGGTGGAAAAATGTATAAAACAGTTGTTATAGAGTATTCACCAAAGGCAGATGATATGGCACAAAAAGTAGAAGAAAAAGCAAATGAAATGTTACAAGATGGTTATGAGCTAGTTACTATGTCAATTACAGGAACAGCAAAAGCAATTTTAGTATTTAAAAAAGGTTTGAAAAAAAGTTTTATATAAATTACAATTTGTGCGAAGGATTGTAAAATTAACAAAAATCTATTCCATAAACACTTAAAACGTGGTATATTATTACTAGCAACGGAAGATTATATGTACTCTTTCGTTATTGGAAAAGAGTTGTAGATAACTACGACACCCGCTCCATAGTGATATGTGCTCGAACTTTTCGAGTTTTGATAAATAACTAATTTAGAAATGGATTAGTTTTTTTGTGGTATAAAAACCCATCCTACGCTAAAAAAAAAAATAATTTTATGGTAAACCTTATTAAGGATGAAAAATCATAAAAAAATAAACTTGAATTCATATGCTTTTTTTGTAAAGTAAAATACATCATTATAAATGGCAATGTTAGAAAAATAGGTAAAAAGAATCAAACCTATATTGAACAACATAGAATAATCATTAATAAAATTACATTTCTTGCCTTTAATTATTCTAAAACTTTATATGTTGATAATTTATCAAATAAATTAGAATTAAAGGATTTAGAAACCTTATTAAACAGATAAACTAAATATAAGTAATTTGTACTAATTTTTTTCTAAAGTACATTAAAAGCGGCAAAAAATGGCATTAGTCTTTACTTTTAAATAAAATAATCTATAATAGACAAGCAAGAAATGAGTTTTATGTTTAGAGGATTGATAAATATAAAAATTAGTTTATTTAGTGAAATTATATTATATTAAATTTTAAGAGATGTTAAAGACAAATAATTGCTTTATGAGTCTTTGTTGTTTCTTTTTTAGTAGCAAAGAAAAAAGAAAGAAATAAAGAGTATCCACTTTCACAAATGATACATTATGGTGAGTTTGTAATTGAATACGATAATAATCAAAAATAATTGAACAAGCAAATAATAAAACTAAAATATTAGATAATAAATCAAAGAAGTTAAAGAAATATTAACTAATTTAAAACACCAACCTTTAAATAAAAATAATAATATAATATAAAACGAGAATAAACAAATATTATTAGATTATATTGAAGAAGTAAATAAAACTAATCAAAATGTAAGAGATATAGCAAACTTTATTATATCACTTGATAAAGTAAAAGAAGATTTAGAATATAATAAAGACAGAATTGCAGAACTAGAAACTATTAAATATGAACAAAAATTAAAAATAGATAGTTTAGAAATATCTATTAAAACGAAACAAGAAAAAATTAAAAAACAAAATGAAGATATTAAAACTTTAAAAAAGGATAAACAAAAATTAAATAATTTATTCAATTATTGGAAGAATAAATATTGGAAGAATAAATTTTTTGATATTTTAAAACTTATTAAAAATAAATAATTTGGTAAAAAACAAGAATTTGAACAATACATGGATGTTGCTAATGAACTTTATAACAATGATATAATTGATACAAATAAGTTTAATAAAATGTGTGATACTTATGAATCACCAGAGAGTTATGATAATAATCGTGGAAAATCTGATGATTTTGAAAGATAAAATGATAAATTCTAATAAAAGTATGGTAAAATATTTAGTAACAAGTGAGGTTTTTTAGAATGGTCAAAACAAGTTTAGTAATGGAACAAATTATTGCAGGAGCTTTATTATTAGGCTTTGATAGGTTTTATAGTGCTGACATAACTTTATTGGCAGAAGATTTTGTGAAGAAAAATCCTAGTTATGAACTTAAAGATTTAGATTGGAAATGCATATATAGATATATTAAAAGTAAAAATGGTGAGATAACTTTAAAAGATGGTTTAACTATGGAATCATATATACCCGAAGAAAGTTCTAATTTGAGAAAGATATTAGAACAAATTGCTGGTGCTCGTATTAGAAAATATATAAATGCTCTTGATATAGAAGAATTTGTTCTAAGAAAAATAAATAAGCATATTGAGTTGAGCGAAAGTGATATTCAGAGATTATATTGCGACAAGCAACAGGAAATATTAAAAATATTAGATGAAAAAGGCTATTTAACTAGGTATTGGGAAGATGATTGTATTTATGATGATTATAGAATAACTAAATTATCTAACCAAGGGAAATTGAGATTATTTAAAATAGATTATGCTGAAGAATTAACAAGATTTATCGAAGAACTAAAGTCTATGAGATATGATACTAGTTTATTAGATGATTTTTTACTAAAACAAGATTTAGAATTGCCGGTGTGGTCTATTCTAAATGTAGAAGCATTAGATAATTTTTGCAAAGAGTATGATAGAGCACATTTAGAAGTTGGTGCTTCAAGTGTTTACTATGAAAGATTAAAAAGTCAAAAAGGTTCGATTTTTGATAAAAACGGAAAAAAAATAATGCAAGATATGCTATCTGTTTGGGATGATGGACATTGCATTTACATTTGTCATCCAAATCATATTTTTGCTGGTGCAAAACCTATAACTAAAGATGTGCGTGAAATTAAAAATATCAATTGGAATGACATTGATATTGAAAAAATGTTTAGAATTAACGATTATAAAACTTTCACTTTGCCTGAGTGTAATGAGGCTTTTAAATATGTGCATAGTCGTTTAGGTCATCAAATAATGCAAGAAGTAAAAAAAGGTAACAAAGAAACTGCAGTCAGTTATCTTGCAATAGTAGAAAAATATCACTTTGATTATGAGGATTACTATTTGGTAAGAGGTATAATTAGAGGGGATTACAAAGGATATTCTATTTCATTTAATCCTGAATATCAAAAAGTAATTCCTCAAAGTGTTTGGGACAAATCATTAAGATTTAGTGGTTATGAAGTACCAAATACTTATTGTTTAAAAAGAAAAAAATAATGGATGCTTTGAAAATATTTAAATTTGATGTTTAAGAAGAGATTAAATTAAGAGAAATAGCATAAAATTGGTTTCCACATTATTTTTATGATTTGACAGGACATATTTTTAATTGCTATGGTTATGATTATAGTAAATTTCAAGCAAAATATAAAGAATATCTTGAGACTTATTTTAATGATGAATTTGGTAAGTAAAAACGTGATTTTATAAAAATTGGTTATGATTATTTAACTTCGCGTTATTTAGGAAATAATGTAATGTCTAATAGAGAAAAACTGTTGCTATATTTAATAGATTATGGAAGTAATATTTACAATTGGAGGATTAAATTGCAACGTATAAATTTGACCCCAAAAGAGATAATAGTAGAGGTGCAGTACAAAATAGAACAATTAATCAAATACTAGATCAATTATCTTTATTTAATCTACTAATTTATAACATATGTTTTATAACAAGTAGAAAAATAAGAAATAAGGAATTACCAAAGAATTTATTTAATAATTAACTGGAAAATTTGATAATTTGTTTAATGAGTTAATTGATATCCAAAATAAATTACTATATGCTGAAGATAGGTATCAAAAAGAGTGGAATCATTGTTCAAGACCATAAAATTTTTATAAAAAAGTATCTGTTAAGAATTTAGGTAAATCGGCTAGAGATTGGCGAAAAACTAGAAATGAAGCCTGTTATATTATGTTAAATTTTGTGTGTGAAATGGTAGCTATTGATATAGCAACATATTATGGTACTTTTGATTATAGAAATGAGCAATATGGATTAGATGAATTTACAGCTCAAAAAAAGATTGCTTTAATCAATGTTTGATATATTTAAAACATAGTAATAATTATTTTTGCTATTTAGATAAAGAAGATAAACAAGAAATTTTAATTCAAAAAGTTTTAAGAAAGGCTCAAATGAAAAATTAAATGTAAGTTATGAGTTATGTAATATTTTACTAGAGTTTAGTAAGAGATAATATTTTTTGTATTATCTTTTATTTTTGTAATTAAATAATTTATTTTTTTTATAATTATACTACGTTCTTTCTTCAACTGGGAATTCATTTTTATGATTTCTAATTATCATAGTGTAGTTATACAATAGGTATGAAACATTCCTATAAACATCAAAAAATAAATTTTAATAAAGCAAAACAAATTTAATAAGTACAAATATTTGCTGCTCTAAATAAATAATTAAAATATGATAAGATAATATCAGGTGATTACTTATGCAAAAAGTATTTTTATACTTATATCCAATTAAAGAGTATATTAAAACGTTTGAAAATGATAATTCTCTAGCAGTATTAAATGAATGTATCCAAAAAAGATATAGAGAAAAAAGGTATCAAGTTGTATTTGCACTATATCCAGATAAAAATTTATATGGAATTATATTTCAACCAAATGACAGAATAATATACACAGATATAAAATTCACAGAATTATTAGGAATAGATGAAAATGGAAAGAAAAAGGAAAGCTTCATTCCTAAATATCCTAGTGAAAAATATTTGTTAGAACAATTAGGCAGTGTTGATTATTTAGTGGTTGGTGGATATCATGCACAAGATTGTGTTAGAAAAGTCTGTGAATATGCCTTAGATTGTGGAATAAATTCTATCATAGATTTAGATATGACAGACTTTTTCTTCCATCTATATAAAAATACAGATTATTTTAAAATTGAAGAATATAGTCTAATTAGATATAAAAAACTTATGATTGGTAAAATGAATATGTATGGTGATGATTTTGCAGAAAGGATTTTTAATAGAAACTACTTTAGTCCTGCTTATGGATTTAATAGAGAAGAAAATAAGAAAATAAAATAAAATTATTTAGAAAATTGGTTAAATAAATTAAAAAAATATTGATTTGATAAAAATTTGATAATGCTTTTTTATTGTTTAAAACATTTCTTGTTAAATATAAATATCAATATCTAATCTACAAATAGTAATTGTGCGCCCAGACAAGGGTTAATAATCTAGCAAGTGGAAATCTTGCCTGTTTAAGGTCTAACCAACCAGCAGTAGCGAGTCTTGTGCTTATAACATGTGCTTATAACAGTAATGTTATGAGTAAAGCGTAGACAGTGAGGGAATAGGGTTATAAGGCGATACAGCCCCGAAATTTTGTAACGATTACTTGGCAGACGTGCTAATTACCGCGGAATGCAACATTGAAATAATCGTATTGGTGAGATTATTTTAACGGTACGGGGTCAATAGAGCCAATCATGTTTCACATAGTGATTATTATATCAACTGGGGAGAGCCTATTGTTTCTTTAAGTCCGAAAGTGGGCAGTGAGCCAATCGGTAATAAGTATGACAAACAACTATAAAATGGAGAATGTCAAATGAATGATAGGCAGTCGGATAAGTTCATAGTACCGATGTGTTTGGTTTAGTTATTCTTTGTTACGTTAGTATTTTACTTTGACAATATCATAATATATAATATATTGTAAGAGAGGAGAACTTATTTTATGAAAAGTGAAAGTTTAAAGCAAATATTGGCATTTTTAACACGAATTTTAGAAAAAAATGATTTTAATGAAGATAAACAAATAATTCAATATTTATTTAAGGAATTAGAAAAATTGGAACACCAACTTCCAACGGATAATAAATTGGAAGAACTTCAAAGAATTGTCATTGATTTAGAAATCAAATATGATGATTTTAATGATTTAGGATATTATTTTGATCCGTTGTATGTAAAAATTAAAAAAACTATACATGAAGAAAAAGTAAAAAAAATAAGAGAAGAAAATAAAAGAAAGAGAGATGAAAAATAATATGGCAGATTCTGATTACGATAAAATTAAAGATATGGAATATGATCCAAATAGAGACTATATTACTAATTTGAGAAATTTCTATAATATCAAAGAAACAAATATCACAGGAGAAATACTTAATATTAGTGAATTTAATACAAACGATATCGTGCAAATCATACCACTTGAAAAAAGTTTAAAGTTTGATAAAAATAAATTTACAATTTTACAAATTGAGGTATAAAACTATCTCAAATTTTTTATTTTAAAAGGGGGTTATATATTGAATGAATTTTTTAGATATCTACTACCACAGTTATTAAGTTATTCTATTGATTAGGTACTTGGTAGATCTAATAAAAAGTATCGCGATTAATCGTTAATTTATCTAAAATCAAAGTCAAAATCAAAAACATTGTTATTAAATTAATGTTATGGTATAATAAAACTCGACTGAGGGGGAATTTGCATGGAAAAAACGCGAAGAAACAGAATTATAGTTATGTCTATTATGACTTACTATGCACGACAAATATTTGATGAAACCAAAGGATATGAGTTTAGAAAATCACCATTAAAGGATCAAGATTTAGATAAAAAAATATATGTATATTCTGCAAAAGAAGATAAAGCTCTAATTGGATACATGAAAGTTTCAGAAATTTTAAAAGGTAATACTACACAAATTTTAAAATCTACCGGTTATGATGTGAGACCAGATGGTCATGAAATTGTTGATTATTATGGAAAAAACTTTCAAAGATGTTGTGCTTTAAAATTATATGACGTAACTGAATTTGAAGAATATCTTACATTAAGAGATATGCGAAAAATTGATCCTAATATTAATCTACCACAATATTATTCCTATATTTATGAAAGTAATCCTTTATATGATGTTATTAGAGAATGGGATGAAGCATTTAGTTTAGATGGAAATTTGTGTAAAAATCCAACTAAACAGAAACAATTGATTTTACAAAGAGGTATAGAAAGAAGGAGAAAATAAAATGATTCATGAAATGAAATTACAACCAGAATATTACAATTTTATATTGAATGGTACAAAAAGAATTGAAATAAGATTATATGATGAAAAAAGACAAAGTATAAAATTAGGAGATACAATTAAATTTTTAAAAGAACCTGAATTATCAGAATCTTTTAATGCAAAAGTTACAGGTTTATTAAGATATAATTCTTTCAAAGATATGTTTAAAGATTTTGATATTTCTATTTTGTCTGATAAATCAATGACAAAAGAAGAATTAATTAAAGTGCTAGAACAATTTTATACTAAAGAAAAACAGGAACAATATGGTGTATTAGGTATAAGAATAGAATTGATAGATTAACTAATAGTCTATCTTTTTATTATTTTCAAAATAACAAAAAAGTGTTAGAATAAACGACATATTGTGAAGGACGCTTGGTTATATGATTTATATTGAGAGTTTAAAAAGTTATATTGGAAAAATAAGTGATGAAGAATTTGCAGATTTAGCTAAAAAAATCTATAATATTACTGATTTTATTTGTGAAGATTATCCAAAACATAAAGAATGGTATTTTCATAAACAACTACCTAGAATTTTTACACCAAGTGGCGAAATTTTGTTTGCAAGATCTGATGAGGATGATAACACTATATTGGCAATGTCATGCTTAAAGAAAGATGAAGAAGAAAAGAAGATTTGTACTTTATATGTGTCAGATCAATGTAGAGGTCAACATTTAGGGACAAGAATGGTAGAAGCTTCTATGAAATTTTTAGAAACTACAAAACCACTAATTACTTTGGCAGATTATAAATTACCTATGTTTCAACCGATAATAGATAAATATGGATGGGAATTAACTGAAATTGTCGAAGGATTATATAATGATAGAGCTAAAGAACTATGTTTTAATGGAACACTCACAAAACAAGCTAACATGGATAAACAAGGACCATCTTTAGTAAAAAAATTTAAAGATAATAATTCAAATACTTAAAAATATTGTAATAAAAAAATATATACGGTATAATTAATATATCAAATACGAATGAACTTTTTACTAAAGTGTGCATAACCCCTTTAGTAAAGGCTCCATTTGAATACAACTTACGGACGTTAGAAAGTTCGTAAGTTTTTTTTATTATATATGAAACTTAAATGTTCTCTTTCTAGGAAGGAGGACATTTTTTATGCTTGAATTTAAAACTATTCAGACTTTAAAGCCGAATACGGAAATACTTGAAGTGATTAAGGATTATAAATACAAAATTAAAAACGGTAAGGTTAAAAATCTACTACACACCAATTTACAAGTTATAGAACCCACTGAATATCTAATTACATATCCTACTACTCTTACAATTCTTGAATATAAAGTTAACGAAATATCTAATAAACCATTTTTTATTAAAGAGCATAATCAAATTATAATGTATTTTTAAGCATGTATGATAACAAATTAAATTTTATGTCCTAGCCAGCACTGAATTTATACTCCCGTATAAATTCTATTGTGGGAATTTCCCATATCCATTTAGTCATTAAAATTAAAATCTAAATACACATAATTATTCATATCATAGGCTAAATTATTTTCTATAAATTTATTTGCAATTTTACAGCATTTAGAAATTCTTTTACCATTAAATAATGGATCAATATATCTAACTTTTGCCCCGTGATGTACATAGTAAACATCTTTAGGTTCTTCTTTTGATATTTTTACTTTCTTTGCATTTTTCCAAATATTAAATATGTTATTATATTTAGAATTTTCTATAATACTAATTACATCACTTTCTTTTAATTCATATAAATCTTTTTTAGATATTTTGTTTTCATTACTTAATCTTTTTAAAATATCCGCTAATAACTGCATAGAATATCTAGTTCTATCTTCACGATATATAACAGATAATCTGCTTGTAACTTTTACAAAATTTCTAGCTATTTTTTTAGTCCTAAAACCCAATTCAATTTCATTTTCTTCATTTGATTGAATCTCTATATCATCATAAATTTTTTTAATACTTTCAAAATCTAACAATTTATGTATAAACAAAGCATTTGAAAGAGAATATTCTAATCTGTCAGCAGATAGTTTTGGAGTATCATTATCTGCAATCGGATATAAGTGATAATTGTCTACTTCTTCTATATTAATTTTATCTCTTTTTAATAAAGTCATTATTTCTTCAGAATTTTTAATCATTTCAGTGGTTAAATCTTCTGTCGACTCTTGTATCATATAATCTCCATTTAGAAAATCTACGCAATGCTTAAATACAGGTGTGGCTATATCATGAAATAAACCAGATAAAGTCTGTTTTTTATCATGAGTAAAATGCCAAACAATTAGAGCAACTGCTACAGAATGATCTAAACTAGAAAAGAAAAAATCACTTTCAAATAAATCAGAATATATAGTACCACAAGTAACACTAATATATTGTTGCGATAATAATTCTTTTGTATCTATGTATTCGTTTAACCATTCTGGGAAATCAGGCTCTAAAATTTTAAAATAATCTTTTATTTCTTTACTAATATTATCATAATATTTACTCATATAAGTTATTCTCCTATTTACTTTTATTAAATTCTTCTTCTATTTTTTTGTCAATCTCTTTTTTTAATTCAGGAGATGAAAACATTCCTTTGAAAATATCACCCATTGCACCATATTTAGCTTGATTTTCAAATTCTTTTTCTTTTTTAAGAGCTCATTTTCACATTCAATTTTCATTTCCTTTATTTTTAAATCATGTTCCTGTTGCTTTGCTTCAGGTTGTAACTTATATTTTTCCTTTAGATTTTCTATATCTATTTCATGGTGTTTCATTAATTTTTCAATTTCGTGCTTATTATTTACTTCTAATGTTTTTATCTCGCTTTTACATTTTTTTAATGCAATAAATAAACTTCCTATACCTGTGATAAGAGCAGGAACTATTGCAATTAGTAATTGTGTCCATAAATTAGCATTCATATTTTATGACTCCTTTATTTTTACTTTATTAAAATATTAAACTCAACTTTCATATATTATACTATAAAATGACAAAATTCTCTATGCTCCTATTAAATTTTAATAATAGTTTAGTACTATAAAAGTGTAAGAAGTAGATCTAATAGTTAGATTGAAAATTACACTTCTTTTTATTATGATTGTAGTAGGATTGGTTAACGTATAGTAATTGGAGTTAAAGTACTCGTCCTACAAAGTGTTAACTAACCTCTACATTCAATATTCGATTAAGCAAGTTGAGGATGAAAGAATACTCGTGTAAAGAACCAAACTGAGAGATTGTAGAAGTGTTAGAACCAATCATAATTTAAAGAATAGGAAGGATTATAAAATGAAGTATGGAGTTGGTATTGATGTATCAAAAGGAAAAAGTACAGTAGCAATATTAAGTATTAATGGAGAAATAATAGAAATGCCTTTTGATATTAATCATGATGTTGAAGATTTAGAAAAGTTAGATAAGAAATTACAGGAGTTTTCTAAAGAAGATTTAAAAGTAGTTCTTGAACAAACAGGTACCTATCACTTACCAATATTAACTTATTTGTTAGATAAAGGATATTGTGTAATTGCAGAAAATGCTTTAAAAATAAAAAGTATTTAGACAGAAGTTTAAGAAAAGCAAAGACAGATAAAAAAGATTCATTAAAGTTAGCAGAATATGTTTGTGATAATTGGTATAAATTAAAAGTGAATTTTATTGAAGAAAAAAAATATAAAGAATTAAGATTTTTATCAAGACAATATTTTTCATTAAACTCTATGAAAGTACAACAAAAAGTGGATTTTTCTGATTTAACAGATATGTTATTTCCAGGATACTATCAGTTGTTAGAATAATCCATTCTATTTAAAATATCAGCTAAAGACTTTTCAGTTCCATAACCATAAGAAATACTCCAAATTATAAATAAAAGTTTTTTCATTAATAAATCACATCCTTATTTATATTATGAAGTAACTTATAAATTGGCTTATTTAAATAGTTTAATTTAGCAACAAAAAAATCTCGTTTCTATTTTTTATAAGAAATGAGATTGTTATATTTATATTTATTAATAATTTACCTTGTTAGAACTTTAATTAATTCTGCTTTTTGTTCTTCTCTAATTGGACTACCAGCGGTTTTATCATGACCTTTTCCTCCCATTGCTTCAGCAATTATTCTAACATTAACATTATCTTTAATACTACGATAAGAAATTGTTCCATAATCTAAAGCAATTAACATAACAAAATCCATATCAAAATTATGTTCTCTAAAATATTCAGCCAAATCATTACGATATTCATAATCAATAAAAATAATACCAGCTTTTAATCCCATTATTTCTCTATAAGTAACTTTTGTAGCATAGTTTCTTAATTTTTCTAAAACATGTTGCTTTTTATTTGCAATTAGCATTTTTTCTAAGTCATTGAATTCAAAGTTAGGATATTTTTTTTGTAATTTTTCTACCATCAATTTTATGTATCCATCACAACCAACTGAGTCAAATAATAATGTTAGTTCATGAGGAGTTTCATCATTATATTTAGTTTTCCACTCCCATGTATCATATTTTCTGGTTAACTCAGAAAATTCTTTAATAGCATTTTCTTCTTTTGGTAAGAATCCTTGTTCTATTAAATATTCATAAAATAAACTTGTACCACTACATAAACCTTTTTCATCAGATATTCTAATAGTAGTAAAAGGATATTTATTAAAACCACCAAGTAGAGCTGATTCATGATGATCAAAAACAAAAAATTTTCCTTGTAATTTTTTATCATTTGCTACTTTAGTTAAAGTAGGTTCCTCTAACCACAAATCTGTAACAAAAATCATATCATAATTATAAATGCTACCATCTTCAAAATACTTTAAAATTTCATTTTGAAGATTAAATGTCTCACATAATTTATAATTAACATTTTCAAATGCTAATTTAGCTAAAACGGCATTTCCCATACCATCTATATCACTCTTATGAGTAAATAATAATACTTTCATTTCAAAACCTCCTAATGATTAATATTAGTATTATTATAAACTAAATATTAAAAAATTTATATTTATTTTTATAATTTATAATTTTTAAGTTTATCAATTAATTTTTTATAGATAGGTTTAATAAATGGTACTATATCTTCTTTATCCAAATCATTAAATGAAATCCATTTTACGCCTTTACTTTCATCCTCTCTATAACTTAGTTGGGTAGAGTCATCTGCTTCTAATAAATAGATAACATCAAAATGGGTATGAGCAGATACAAATTTACTTTTTTTTATATGAGATTGTACTGGATTTGCTTGAATAGCAAAAATTTTATTACTTAATACTTTTGTTTTTAAACCTGTTTCTTCATTTACTTCACGAATAGCAACAGATAAAAGATTACTTTCACCATCAGCGTGTCCTCCTGGATAAATCCAACCATCATTTATAATATGATAAACTATTACCATTTTAGTTCTACTTTTGTTGACAACGAAAGCCGAAGCAGTAAAGTGCCCAAATAGGTTATTTCTAGTTAAAGTATCATCAAATGTTTTAATAAACTTTAGAAAATATTTTTTATCAGCAATTTCTTGTTCATTAAATGGTTCATAGTTTTCTATTTCTTCTTTTATATTCATATATTATTCTCCTAAATCATTTTTATATTTAAAATACTGAGATGGTCTATGGCCACCATTTTTAACTATCTCATTGGTAGGCTCTATTTTAGATGCAATTACTCTTCTGAAGGCTGAGTTAATTAATTTTTTATTAAGTATAATTTCATATACTTGTTTTAATTCGCCAATCGTAAATTTATTAGGCATCATATTAAATATAATATCAGTAGTACTAGCTTTTTTTCGAAGATCTTTTATACCTTCATTGATAATTAATCCATGGTCAAAAGCTAAATTGCTATTAAGAAGTTTATATTCATATTGTTTAGATTTTTTATCAATTATACTTTTTAATAAATTGATATTAATAATTGTCAATTCGTTTTTTAAAATAATATTTATTTTATTCTTTTCTTCTATAATTTCTAAATCAAACCAAGCAGCATTTTTTGATAAATCTTGTTTTATCATTTTTTTATCAACTAAAGATATATAAGCTGTTGATATTATTCTTCCTCTTGGATCTCTATTTATATTATCAAATGTTTTTAATTGCTCTAAATAAAAGTTTTCTAAATTTGTTTCTTTTTTTAATATTCTTTTAGCTGCTTCTAATGATGTTTCATTATCAAAAACAAAACCTCCCGGCAAGCACCACATATCTTTAAATGGCTCTTTTGCTCTTTTTACCAACAGTAAACTTAAACTTTTTTTAGAAAGCTCTCGGCAGTTTTCATTTTTTTTATCATCTATTGCAAATATCAATAAATCGGTTGTATATTTTATCTCCATTCTAATCTCCTATATAATCCTTTCTTTGATTCTAATAATTCTTTTTTAAATCCTAATGGAATTTCATTTTCAGGAATATCCGTTTGAACTCCACATATAGGGCATTTAAAAGTGTAGTAGTAATCAGTTTCACCCGTTAAATCGGTATGTGAAGTTAAGTAAATATCTTCTTTTTCAACTAAAAATTTAGACATACATCCACCATTACCATTTCCTTTACCTGTGCAGTATTGTATTGTTGACCAACCTGGTCCTTTTTCCAATAATTTCATTTAATCTCTCCTGACATAGTTACATTTTAGTACAAAGTATATAAAATGTCAATACTTATTATCAAAATATTACAAAGTGGTTTTAAAAAATCCGTTTCTATTTTTAAGAAACGAATTTTTATTATAAATAAATCTTTACTTATTTATTTTATCAAAGTAAACATCATAATTATTTTTAGATTCATTAATAATTGCATTGAGTATTTGTTCTTTTTTAGAATCATTGAAACCTTTAATTGATTCTTTACCAATTATCGTATAGGGGACACCAGTTAAGTTATCATCCATTGCCTTACCAAATTCTTTCATAATTTTTTCATTTTCTTCGTTATGCCAAACTTCAAAATCGTATACATTAAAAAGATTTCCATATTCATTTTCTATACTTTTTAAAAATAGTTTTTCTTCTTTACAATGGGGACAACCATCACCCCAAAAAAGATATATATTAACTTTACCATCTTTTTTGGTAATATTATCTAGTTTAATATTTGTAGTGCTTGCAGAAGTTTTATCTTCATTTGTATCTTTTTCATTTTCTATTTCTACATCTTCATTTGTGTTATCACTAGGATTATTTTCAATATTTTTTAAAATAACATATTTAGTAAACCATTCACTAAATCCATCAACTGATTGATAATATTTTAAATCTTTATCTTTATCAGCTTCTAAAAAATCAACCATTTTCCCATTTTTATAAATAATAAAAGAAGGGTAGAATTCTAAAAAGTCGGTATGTTCATAAATATCTGAAAATTTTATCTTATAAATACTCATATTATTTTGTTTGAAAAAATCATAAAGTACTTGTTCAAATTCTGCAGATGTTGTACAAGCTGGTTGATATACAAAGATTCCAAATGATTCTTTGTTACTGATTAAATTATTAAATTCTTCAATACCTATTTCATATATTTCATTATTTCCATAATATTTATCATCTAGATAAAAGTTACGATTTAGAACTTTGAAAGTTATAAATATTATTATAGATAGTAATATTAAAACTGAAATAACTAATAATAATTTCTTTTTATTCATTGTTAATTTCATGAAGAGTTGTAAAATCTATATTATGATAGGCAATTTTCCAAAAGTCATAAGTTGTTTCATCTTCATAACTATTTTTAACTGCTACATTATTATTTCCTTTATAATACCAGTAGCCACCGACATTATAGATTTTATTTTCATCCCATCCTAAAGTTACAAGCATGTTTTTAGTCATTCCAGCATAACCACCACCACCACACATTAAGAATATTATTTTATCTTTAGGAAATAAATATTCTAATATATCCATAGATTCTTCATAGTTGGCAGTATACTTACCATTTTTTTCAGTAAATAAAGTAGTTCCTGTATAAGTACTTCCTACTTCTTCAGGTAAGCCACTAACATTTACTAAATAAGGAAATGGTACTACTTCAAAACCTTTGACAAAACCAGATAGGTAAGAATCTCCACCAATAGCCTCATAGTTTCCTGGATCTTTTAGCATACGCATATCACGATACACAGCATCGCTTCTTCCTAAATAATTATCAATCGTTTCTTCATTAATATTTTTATCGATTCCAAATGTTCCTCTTAATCCTTCTGATACTTCTGGTGTAGGTAATTTTTCTAAAGTAATTTCTTCTTTATTATTAAGATTAAAGAATAAACTAATACTTAATGATATTATTAATATTATAATTACACTTATATAAATTATATTTTTTTTCATATTGCTCCTTTCAATAAAAATTTTATCTTTTATTAAAATATATTACAATAACTTATAGGTTGATAGTAACTCAACTTAAAGTTGAATTGTATGTTATAATAGCTTATTACAAGGAGATTTTAATGGATGATGTTATAAATAAAATTCAATCTAATTGGTCAAAAGATATAATAATACGCTATTTATATATTAAATTAGCCCCGTATTTTCATCGTGATTTAAAATATTTTTTAGCAACTAATGAAGAAAAAGAAAGACAATATCAAGCTGGTTTTATAAATCGCTTTCCTAATATAGTATGTTCAACTTTAGCTGATTTTTATGTGGAATTATTTAAAGAATTTAATATAAAAGCTAAAAAAGTTATTGCTAATAGTAGTAAAATTCCTTTATTTGCTTTGATAGTTGAAGGAGATAATGGTTGGTATTTTTTAAATCCATTAGAAGATTTGTTTAATAATCAGTATAATCTTAAACCAGCTTCTTTTGGAATTATTCCAAGATTTAGAACAATAAAAATTAATTATCCATATTTAACTTTATTACCACAAGACTATATTGTAAGTTTAGATGATTATTTACAAATTAAATACCTAAATGATTATTTTAATGAAATGCATAAAATTTTTACCAATAGGGTAAGTGCTAATTTATTTTTAGGGTATGATAAAGAAAGTCATATTGATTTAAAGGAAGATAAGATAAAATATTATGAAGCCCATTTTATTAATCTTGGCCAGGTAGAAGGAACTTTTGAAAGAGCTCAATTATACCAATTTTTAAATGATACATTTTTAAATAGAGCCGAAAAAAATTATGTTAAGGTAATAATTTCTGATTATATGAATAATCCATCCATTTCGTTATATATTTATAATAAAGATTCTACTATAGTATACAATGAAGAAAATAATGGAAATAAGTATGTTTTAAAAAGAATTAAATAAAAAGGTTATTTGTCAAACATAGTTTGATATGTTAAAATACTTGTGGAAGTGATACAAATGAAAAGAGATATATTTATTGGTGGAGCTTGGCCTTATGCTAATTATTATTTGCATGTAGGACATTTAGCAGCACTTTTACCAGGAGATGTACTAGCTAAGTATTATCGTGGATGTGGAGATAATGTAGTTTATGTTTCTGGTAGTGATTGTCATGGTACACCAATTACTCAAAGAGCAAAATTAGAAAATAAAAAACCTGAAGAAATAGCCTCTTTTTATCATAATGAATTTGTTAAAACCTTTAATAATTTAGGATTTGAATATGATATGTATTCTGCAACTATGAATGAACATCATAAAGAATACGTAAAAAAAGTTTTTGTTAAATTATATGAAAATGGTTATTTATATGAAAAAGAAGTACCACAAGATTATTGCCCTAAATGTCAACAATTTTTACAAGATAGAGAAATAGTAGGAATATGTCCTAAGTGTGGTAAATCTTGTAGTGGTGAACAATGTGACAATTGCTTATCTTCATTAGATAGTAGTGAAGTATTAGATAAACATTGTAAGACTTGTGGAACTAATACTATTATGAAGAATAATAAACACTTATATTTTAAATTACCATTATTTAAAGATAGACTACAAAAGTTAATTGATGATCGAAAAGATATTTGGCGTAAAAATGCAATTGGTGAAGCTCAAAAATACTTAGATATGGGACTAGTTGAAAGAGCAGCTACTAGACAACTTGATTGGGGTGTAGAAGTTCCAATTAAAGGTTATGAAGATAAAAGAATATATGTATGGTTTGAAGCTGTTTTAGGATACTTATCAGTTGGTTTAGAAGTATGTAAAAAAAGAAATATTGATTTTGATAAGTTTATGAGTAATGATAATAAAAATTTAAGAACTTATTATGTTCATGGAAAAGATAATATACCTTTTCATACAACTATTTTTCCAGCTTTAGTAATGGGTTTAAATAATAATTATCGTTTACCTGATTATATAGTATCTAGTGCATACGTTAATTTAAATAATGAAAAGATGTCCAAAAGTAAAGGAAATTTAATTAGTGCTAATGAGTTATTAGAGCAGTTTGATATGGATACTTTAAGATTTTATTTTACTTTTAATGGACCAGAAACGAAAGATACAAATTGTTCCATTGAAGAAATTATTCAAGTTCATAATAAGTTTTTAGTTGGTGTACTTGGTAATTTTGTTAATCGTAATTTATCTTTTGTAACTAAGAAGTTTGATGGTATTATAAAAGAAGGAAAGATTAATAAGGATATTCAAAACTTAACTAGAGAAACTTATGATAAAGTTGGAAAATGTATTGAAAATGCCGAATTCAAATTAGCAATTACAAATATAATGGAATACATTAGTGCTGGAAATAAATATTATGATGATAGTACGCCATGGGTAAAAGTAAAAGAAGATATTAATGCTTTTAATGATATTACTTATACATGTGCTTACATGATTGCTAATATTAGTAATTTAATTGCACCATTTATGCCTAATGGTTCTAAGAAAATAAAGAAAATGTTGAATTTAGAAAATTATTCATGGCAAGAAATTATGATTACCGGTGATTTAAGAGTATCTGAACTAGAATTATTATATACAAAAATAGAAAAATAGCTTGAATAAATGATTAAGATATATTATAATCTTAAACGAATAGTTTATTCTTAGTTTAAACCAAATTTCTCGGATTTTTACTGAGTTTAAACATTATTAATAGAAAAGGAGAAAAAATTATGGCTGTTAGTAAAGAAATAAAGGCTAAATTAGTTAAAGAATTTGGTAAGGAAAAAGGTTGTGGTGCA
The DNA here is from genome assembly GCA_944359625.1 of uncultured Bacilli bacterium. Classification (GTDB taxonomy): domain Bacteria; phylum Bacillota_I; class Bacilli_A; order RF39; family UBA660; genus CAG-605. The sequence continues at coordinate 18,087 of CALVSW010000015.1, forward strand.
ACTGAAGCTCAAATTGCTATTCTTACTTATGAAATTAACGATTTAACTGAACATTTAAAGAAACATATTCATGACTATCATTCTAAAAGAGGCCTTTTAATGAAAGTCGGAAAAAGAAGAAGTTTGTTAGATTACTTAAAAGAAAATGATGTTGTTAGTTATAGAGAAGTAATTAGTAAATTAAATATTAGAAAATAGGCACTTAATTTTTAAGTGCTTTTATTTTACGGAGGAAGAATGACAAAAAAAATATATGATTATAAATTAAATGGTGTTGATTTATCGGTAGAAACTGGAGAATTAGCAAAACAAGCTAATGCTTCAGTATTAATAAGATATGGTGATACTGTAGTTTTAACAAGTGTTGTTATGGGTAAAAATGCCGTAAGTCAAGATTTTTTTCCATTAACAGTTTTATATCAAGAAAAATTATATTCAGTTGGAAAAATACCTGGTGGTTTTATAAAAAGAGAAGGAAGACCTTCTGAACAAGCTACTTTAACGGCAAGATTGATTGATCGTCCTATAAGACCAATGTTTAATGAAAATTTTCGTAATGAAGTGCAAGTAATTAATACGGTATTATCTGTAGATCCTGATAATTCACCAGAAATGGCTGCTTTATTTGGTTCAAGTTTAGCTTTAGGAATTTCGGATATACCTTTTGATGGTCCAGTTGCTGGGGTTATTGTAGGTAAGATAGGTGATAAGTATTTAATTAATCCTAATGCAGAAGAAACAGAACAAAGTAAGCTATTAGTTACAGTTGCAGGAACTAAAGATGCTATTTGTATGGTTGAAGCTGGTGCTAAAGAAGCTAGTGAAAAAGAAATGTTAGAAGCTTTAGATCTTGGCGAAAAAGAAATCAAAAAATTATGTGAATTTCAAGAAAGTATTATTAAGGAAATCGGTAAAGAAAAGGTCAAAGTTGATTTAGCTACAATTGACCCTGAATTAGAAGATTTAGTAAGAAAATATGCTACAGATAAGATATTTGAATGTTTTTCTGTTACAGGGAAACAAGCTCAATATGAAGCTTTAGATAATCTAAAAATAAATACAATTGGTTATTTTACGACTTTATATAAAGATAATCCTGATTTAGATAATATTTTAGATACTGTTGGTAAATTAGTTTATAGGATTGAAGGTGAATGTGTTCGTGAACTTATAACAAAGTATAAAAAACGTCCTGATGGTCGTAAATTAGATGAAATACGTCCTTTATCAGCAAAAATTGATATTTTACCACGTACACATGGTTCTGCATTATTTACTCGTGGCGAAACTCAAGCTTTATCTACAACTACTTTAGGCGCTATTGGAGAACATCAAATATTAGATGGTTTAGGTTTAGAAGATACTAAAAGATTTATGCTACATTATAATTTTCCAGCATTTTGCGTTGGTGAAGTAGGTAGATATGGTTCTCCAGGAAGAAGAGAAATAGGCCATGGTGCTTTAGGAGAAAGAGCATTATTACAAGTAATGCCTAGTGAAGAAGAATTTGCTTATACAGTTAGAGTTGTATCAGAAATTTTAGAATCTAATGGATCATCTTCGCAAGCCTCAATTTGCGCTGGTTGTTTATCATTGATGGCTGCTGGCGTTCCAATTAAAGCTCCAGTAGCTGGGATTGCTATGGGGTTAATAACTTCTAAGGATCAAAAAAAGTATTCTATATTAACTGATATTCAAGGTTTAGAAGATCATATGGGTGATATGGATTTTAAAGTTGCAGGTACTAAAAAAGGAATTACTGCATTACAAATGGATATTAAAATTAAGGGTGTAACTGAAGAAATCTTAAAAAAAGCCTTACAACAAGCTAAGAAAGCTCGATTACAAGTATTAGATGTAATGGCAGGAGCTATAAAAGAACCTAGAAAAGAATTATCTAAATATGCTCCAAAAATTGCTACTTTTACTATTAATCCAGATAAAATTAAAGATGTTATCGGTAAAGGTGGCGATATGATTACTAAAATAATCTTAGAAGCTAGTAATGTTAAGTCTGTAAATGATAAAGATGCTGTTAAAGTTGATTTAGAAGATGACGGCAGAGTTATTATCTATCATCAAAATCAAGAAATTATTGATAAAACAAGAAAAATGATAGAGGAAGTTGTAAGAGAAGTTGAAACAGGTAAAATATACGTTGGAAAAATAGTTAAAGTAGAAAATTTTGGCTGTTTTGTAGAATTATGGCCTGGTTGTGAGGGATTATGCCATGTATCTCAATTAGATATTAAAAGAGTAGAAGATCCCCATGATTCATACAAAAAAGGTGATGAGATAATAGTTAAAGCTCTAGGATATGATAATAAAGGCAGATTAAATTTATCACGTAAAGATGTTTTAAAAGAACAAGAAATTAAGCAAAAGAAGGATTAACAAAGTTAAATCCTTCTTTTTACATCAAATTGCAGATTGATTACCGGACGCAAGCCACGGCCGCCGGTCACACCGTAGCCGCCGTACGCATAGCCAGCCGCGTTCTGATTGAACCCATAAGCAGCCGAAGCGCTAACGTTGAAATAGGAAGGCGACATGGACCAATAATAGCCATTTGGGTATTATTAGTTAAGCGATTCATATATCCGGTGGCAAATCCGGCATACATAAAAAAATAATGAATTTCTTCATTATTCGGTTGTATTATATTGATACATATTTTTATAAAATGGCGTTGGTAAAAGGCTAAGCATAAAAGCAGGATTATTAAATTCTGTTATATCTCTAGCATTATCAAATATAAATGCAGAGATATCAGAAACATCATCTTTTTTACCAACAAAATCTAAGACTAAATCTTCCTCATTAATATTAGATACTAATCTTAAAGTTAGTTCATTCTCATTATGTGTATAATTTAAGCTAAAAGTATAGTTATTTTCACTATTTTGGGTAATTGTAATATTTGTAGATTCATTATTAATATTAATAGTACTATTATTAGTATCATCATAGTTTATTACTCGATATTCATTATTAACTAATAAAATTGTAATTAAATTTTGATTATAAGTAATATCAATTTTTAAAGGTGAATTATTACTTTTATCTGTATAAAAATCTAATTTTAAATCATATATTAAACTAGAATCTAGTTCAAAAAATCCATTTGTAAATTCTTTTAAAATATTAATCATTTCATCTTTAGTAAATATTATAGTATCTTTATAAACTTTATAACTAGTTTCATTTATATTAATTTCTTCTTCTGAAGTTGTAAATTCTTTATTTTTAAATACTTCTTTTATTTTATTTAACATATTATTAAAATTTGTATTTAAATCTATTTGACCTAATACATCTGGAAATTGTAATTTAAAGCCAGTGTTTTCATCACTGGTGCGTACATATTCATTGTCATCATCTATACCTTTAAAGCGATAATAATCGTTATCATTATAATGTGCTCCAACAATATCTAGCATATAATTTTCAACGTTATCGGTTCCCACTGTTATACGGTATTGTTTATATCCTTCTCTAGGAATAATACTATAAGTATAGTTGTAATTGCTTAAATCTTTTAAAGCCCCTATTTGGGAATTAATATTTATTTTAAACTTATAGTTACTATCAATGTAATTAGCAGAATCTACTAAATTTCCATGTAAGTAGCTGTTTATAAAATTTATTGTATTACTAATATCATTTAAATTACTTTTTTCTACAAATTTATCTACTACTAAGCCAATCCTATCAACTTTATTTTTATTACGATTTATTAAGAAATATGTTAAACCGATAATAATTGCTAAAATTATTAAACCAACAACAGATATAATTGTTATATTTATTATTTTCTTTATTTTTTTCTTTTTATTTTCTATTGCTTCCATTTTTAGTTCATCGCTTCCTTTAACTTCAACAGTTCCCAATGTTACACTATCATTATTATTTTGAATTGAAACATTTTTTTCGGTATTATTGTTAACAGTTTGTTCCATGTTGCTTGTTGTATTATCAGTTACAGTAGTTGGTTGAACAATACTATCTTGAATAGAAGAAGAATCTGCATTGTTAGGATAAATATTATTATCAACAGTTTGTTCCATGTTATTTACTATATTATCAGTTACAGTAGTTGGTTGAACAATATTATCTTGAATAGGAGTAGAATCTGTATTGTTAGGATAAATATTATTATCAACAGTTTGTTCTGTACTATTTACTGTATTATCAGTTGGAATAGTTGGTTGAACAATATTATCTTGAGTAGGAGTAGTATCTGTATTGTTAGGATACACGTTATTATCAACAGTTTGTTCTGAACTATTTACTATATTATCAGTTGAAGTAGTTGGTTGAACAATATTATCTTGAATAGGAGTAGAATCTGCATTGTTAGGATAAATATTATTATCAACAGTTTGTTCCATGTTATTTACTGTATTATCAGTTGGAGTAGTTGGTTGAACAATATTATCTTGAATAGATGTAGAATCTGTGTTGTTAGGATAAATACCACTGTCAATAGGTTGTTCTGTACTATTTACTATATTATCAGTTGGAGTAGTTGGTTGAACAATATTATCTTGAATAGGAGTAGAATCTGCATTGTTAGGATAAATACCACTGTCAATAGTTTGTTCCATGTTATTTACTATATTATCAGTCGAAATATTTGGTTGAACAATATTATCTTGAGTAGGGGTAGTATCTGTATTGTTAGGATAAATACCACTGTCAATAGGTTGTTCCATGTTATTTACTATATTATCAGTCGAAATATTTGGTTGAACAATATTATCTTGAGTAGATGTAGCATCCATATTGTTAGAATAAATATTATTATCAACAGTTTGTTCTGTACTATTTACTATATTATCAGTCGAAATATTTGGTTGAACAATATTATCTTGAGTGGATGTAGCATCCATATTGTTAGAATAAATACCACTGTCAATAGGTTGTTCCATGTTATTTACTATATTATCAGTTGGAGTAGTTGGTTGAATAATACTATCTTGAATAGGAGTAGAATCTGTATTGTTAGGATAAATATTATGATCAACAGGTTGCTCCATGTTACTTGTTGTGTTATCAGTTACAATATTTGGTTGAACAATATTATCTTGGATAGGAGTAATATCTATATTATTAGGATAGATATTATTGCCAGTAGTTTGTTCTATGCTATTTATTGTATCATTAGTTTGAATATTTGATTGAATGGTATCATTGTTAAAAATATTCTCTTGTTCTTTAACAGTATCTATATTACTTGAAAATATATCATTGTTAGGGTTTTCAATATTATTATTAATATGATTATTACTATCAATGTTAGTATCGCTACTAATACCTCGTATAGGAGTGTTGTTAGGATTATCATAAATATTATTTTCACTAATGTTATTATTAGTTGAAAAATTATTTGCTCTAATATTTCCCTCTAAAGGGATGATAGGTGTATCTTTAATTAATATTTCTTTATTTTCATTATCTTTCATAAAAACTCCTTATATCTTATTTAAAATTATATCATAAAGAATAAAAAAAGTGTAAAAATTAACACTAATTATTAATATTTAACTCTTTTCCAGAGATTATAGTTTTAAAATTTTTTAATAAAGTTTGAAAATAAGTTGCTTTATTAACGTTATTGGCTACAGTAATATCCTCTTCCTTTACAATTAAACCTTCATTATCCATAATTTCTACTTTACCAACAACATCTCCTTTTTTTACTGGAGCAGTTATTTTATTTATTTTTAAATTATAAGTATATTCATCTATTTTAGAATTAATTTCTACTAATTCGGCAACTGTTCCTTTAACGACTACATCAACAAAATTTTTTTCTCCTTTTTCTACTTTAGCTTTTCCTAATGGACTATTTTCATCAATTATTGTATTTAATTTGAAAGAATTAAAGGCATAGTTTAACATTTCTGTTGTTTCTTTACTACGATCATTTAATGTAGGTGAACCCATTAAAACAGTTATATATCTTAAGTTATCTTTTTTAGCTGTAGCTGTAAGACAGTAACCAGCATTTTTAGTATACCCAGTTTTTAAACCATCAACACCATTGTAAAAACGAATTAATTTGTTAGTATTAACTAACCATGTTCTAGAACCATCTGGCTTATTAAAATAATCTTCATAAGTACTAGTATATTTTAAAACATCTTCATGTTTTATTAAGTTTAATGCCATTATGGCCATGTCATAGGCAGATGAATAATGGTTTTCGGCATCTAATCCATGGGGATTTACAAAATGGGTATTTTCTAGTCCTAATTCTGTTGCTTTTTCATTCATCATTTCTACAAAATTTTCAACAGAGCCGCCAATATATTCCGCTAATGCAACCGCTCCATCATTGGCTGATGCAATAGCAACACCCTTAATTATCTCTTCTAGTCTAACCGAAGTATTAGCTTCCAAAAACATTTGCGATCCACCCATACCCGCTGCTTGTTCAGAAATGTGTACCATATCATCTAACGATATTTGGCCACTATCTAACTTTTCAAAAGTTAAAAGTAACGTCATTATTTTAGTCATTGAAGCTGGTGCCGTTTTTTCATGAGAGTTTTTCTCGAATATTATTTTTCCTGTAGTAGTTTCGATAATAATTCCTTCTTTAGCTGTAGTTGCTAACTCTAAAGCTATTACTCTTGGAATAAATAATATTGTCAAAATAATTAAAATTATAAATTTTTTCATATCAATCCTCTTAATAATTAATATGTAAATTATATTTAATTATAACTTTAATATTTTTAATATGATATTAATATGATAAAATAAATACAAGGAGTGGTATTTAATGTCTAAGTCTAAGAAAAATAAGAAGAAATCCAGACAAAGTAAAAAAGATAATAAGAATACCTTACAAATAGTACAAGTCGATAAAGAATATTTAGAAAATTTAAAGGAAAAAGAAGTAAAAGAAGAGGTTAATAAAGAAAATAACAATATTAATGATGATTATACAGAAAATTTATATAATAAAACTAAAAAATATAATTTTATCGAGCCAATAATTGTTATCTTATCTTTAATCATTTGTTTCTTTTTACTATATAAATTTATTATCGTTTCTAAAAGAACGGTAGTAAATACTTTATTTAATAACGTTACTAATAACATGATAAGATTTTTAGATGATATAAGTAAAATTGATTATACTAATAATAGTTTTGATTCTGATATTGAATTAAGTTTTTCTACTACTAATGATTATCTTAAGCAATTTACTAATTATAAATATTTATTAACTAATCAGTATGACGCTAATAATAAAATTCTTAGTGGCACTCTAGATGTTAAAACATTGAATAATCAAAGTATTACTAATCTTAATTATAAATATATTAATAATAATTTATATTTAAGCAATCCAGATATTTTCTATTTTCCAGTTAATATCGTGTTAAATAATTATATAAGTGATAATATCGATTATCAATTATTAAAAGATAATTTAATAAATATAAAAAATATAATAGTTGATAATTTAACTTATAAAAATATTACAAGAAAAGATGATAAAATAGTTGTTGATAGCGATGAAATAGAAGTAAACAATTTAGAATTATATTATGATAATATGGAGTTTAATAAAGTTGTTAATAATATTTTAGACGATATAGAAAGTGATGAAAACTTAGTTAATAATCTTTCTAAATTATGTAATATAACTACTGAAGAACTTCAAGAATATTTTTCGAACTTGCGTAATATTAATCGTGAAATTAAAATTAATATTTATACAAAAGGCTTATTTGCCGAAGTAATTGGATTTAAATTAACTATAGATAATGTAGAAATACTAAGTATGTATAATCATAATGGTAAAGATATTTATACTAAATTATATGATAATGAATCTATAGAGTTAATTGTTGATAAAACTTATAATAATTTTACTTTAAACTATGCAGATGTACCAATAATAGAAATATCTAATTTTAATAGTAATGAAAAAGAATTATCCTTTGATTACAATGTAAATACTATACTAGATAAATGGGTTGGTAGTATAAAGATAGAAAAAATTACAGATAATAAATCAAATATTAATATTAGTTTTATTAATGCCGAAAATCGTGATATTAATGGTGATTTAACTTTAAATATAGAGACTAAACCATTTACAAATAATTTAAATATTGATATTAATGATAGTATTAATATAAATGATTTATCAATAGAAGATTATTTAACTATATGGAGTAATTTTTTAGAAAAATTAAAAGAACCTGTAATAATTAATTAGAATAGGGGAAAGACTCTATTCTTTTTTATGTGTGCCGGGCATGGCATATAGCTAGGTGGTGAAAAGTCCACTATACACGTCGGTATCTGCGAAGTATTAGGGAAGCACAACGCATCAACAGTGATGTTGGGGCTAAAGG
>CALVSW010000016.1 GCA_944359625.1 uncultured Bacilli bacterium
ATTGTAATTTTTTATTCAAAATAATATGTTTCATTTTTGTTATTTTGAATTGTAGCATTCTCTGGTACTTCTCTCAAAATATTAAATATATTATAAATATCAGGATAAACACCTACCATTCCCATTATTGCCATTCCGAACAATATACCATTTAATTCTTTTAAACTATTGTTGCTAAAACAGAATATAACTAACGGAATTAGTCCTAAAATAATTGGTAATATGCTTATAAATATAAAACGATTTCTTCTTACTGGATTTGAAGATAATGCAACTGCTGTTAAACTTTTAGGCATTATACCTATATATACTGTTGCATTTTTAGGAAAAGCAATAGCGTGTAATAATTCGTGAACAATTATTAATAAAAATCCTATAATAACTCCTAAAAATAGAAATCCTACATTTATTACTTTCTCATTTGCAACGAATGTTTTCACAAACATACATATAAAGCAAAGTAAAACAGATGGTATCATAAATGGTAGTGCTTTTATTTGCATTTTTTTTAAATTTTCTTCACTATCTAACTTTTTAGCATTTTTTGGTATATTAGCACTAGGAAAATCTTTCTCACTTTTTATTATACCTTTCCATATAATTTTAGGCATTTCTTCATCTCCAATCATTTCAACAAATTACTATATTTCTTACTAAATTTGTTACTATACAACCATAAATATAAATCCAAGTGAAAGTATTCCAATAAAAGTAATTGATAACCATTTTCCAACCTTTGTAAACAAATTATCTTTATATTTAATAGATAATATTAGTGCTGGTATTAAAAATATAAATGAATAAAAAATAGTGTAATGTATTCCAGTCGCATTAGCCATATTAGACCAAGTAGGTATGTTCAATGTTGCTAAAATGTGATCTCCAACACAAACTCCAAAAATATTAAAAGCCCAAACGAAAGCAATAATTACTAGTAACAATGACAATGAACCTATACCAATTTTTTTATTTTTCATTACAAATACCTCCTCGATAAATTACTATTTCTATTATAATATCATGCGGCGGACAACGTCCGCAACCTAAAAAAACTTTAAATAAAATTAAAGCTTTGTTTATCAATTAAATCGTATACTACTAAATATTTAGCAAGCGTACTTTTTTATCTTGTAAGAAAGTTTATATTATTAAATTTAACAAAAAATATAATATAAACGATATAATAAACGATAATATGGTTAATACAAATAACTTAGTAAAATTAATTAATTTTATTAAGTTATTTGATTACCCCAAACATTTATATATATAATTTTTCTTTTTTTCATCATTAACAATATTTATATAAGTAACTACTAAAACAATGATAAAAACTATTGAAAATATAATTATAGCAGTTTGAAAAACAAGAATTACTGACTCAAAGTTTATATTTTCTTTTTTATTTAAAAATGTAGTTAAATTACTAACTTTTAAATTATCTTCAAGATTTTTTATCGTTTTTTCTTCATTTAACCAATTACTTAAAGTAACACGATAAATAAAAGAATCAGGTTTTAATAATGATAAAAGTTGCTTATAAGTATTACTATTTATGTATATAACATTGTATAAACTACTATTTTCAAATAAGTCTTTTATTATCAAATTAGTATTATAAAATGATACTTCACTACCTATATTTTGATCAGGGAAAATATACTTATCAGCTACTATTTCAAAATCATTTAAACTAATATAATCGTTAATTAAAAAATAATAATTTCCTTCATCTAATCTTAGGCTAAATCCTTCATATACTTGATTAATATTTTTTATCTTTTTTATATCATCTTTATTACCTAAATATTCAAATTCAATATAAGAATATTCATAATTACTATTTACTAAATCTAAGTAATAATTCTTTATTGATATCGAAAATAATAGAAAAAATAAAATTATACTAATAATAGCTAAATATATTTTAATACTCTTTTTTCTAAAGAAACTTTTTAAAAATATCATGTTTATTCCTCTTTTAATAAAACGATAATATCATTAGATAATATTTTCTTTAATGCTTTAATATTAATAAAATAAATAATACCCATAATAAATATAAAAATAACGAAAAATAATAATATTGGAATATTTACAATAATGTTATTATAAGAAAATTCTGTAAGCATCAATTCATTTATAATAAAATATAAACCAAAATATATAATTAAAGATGTAATAAATGCTTTAACTAAAATTATAAAGCTTTCAATAAATTCTATTTTAATAATTTCTTTTTTCTGATAGCCAAAAGCACTTAACATTCCATAAAAATTATGACGTTCATATAATTTTTTATTTAAAAAGTTATAAATAATACCACATGATACAATTATTGCTATAATAGCAATCATAAGAGGTATATATAATATTAACATCAAATATTCTTCTGCAAACTGATAAACAGGATATACTGAAAATCCCAACTTATTTAACTCATTTTTAACATATTTTATATTATCATATGAATCAACTCGAACAATTTCCGAAGTATAATAGTTAAAATCACGAGAAATTATATTACCATTTATATCAGATTCTTCGGTATAACCATTATAGGAAAATGCATAATTATCAAAGTCATCTAGTGATATATAACAAGTATTAAGCGTTGTTAGTGTTTTTGAAGCATCGTAGGTCCCAACTATTTTTAAATTTAATGATTTATCTTTATCTACTTCTACATCATAATGCGATATAGTAAATGTTTTACCGATAACATCTTTTCCAGATAATATATTAGATTTTATCATTCTAGAGCTAAAATTGTTATTTTTTTTATCTATAAAAACTATATCATGTGGATAAAACTTTGTAGGGCATATAACATCTCCAGGATTTTGTAAATTACTACCATCAACAATCTCAACATCATCTATACTAATTAATGGTAAAAATTCTAAATAACCATCTAAATTGTCTTTATCAAATATCGCTACTTTACTACCAACACTATTTAAAAATTTATCACTAACATGAAAATCAACATGTTCTATTTGACTTATTGAATCATAATTAGCATCATCATTTTGTTTTTCGACTAAAAATGTTCTGGTTAGAATATTTTTATCTAGATTAATCTTTTTAAAGTCTAATACAAAAGTAATCATTGTTATAGCTACAAATATTACTAATAATAAAAAGAATAAAACTATAAATAAAAAGCGGTTTTGATGGTCTTTAGAACGTTTAAAAATTAATTCATAAAAAGTCATAGAGATAATTCACCATCCTTTAATTCTAAAATGATGTCTGCATAATTTTTAATCTCATCGCTATGACTAACTACAATAACTAATTTACCTGCTAAAGATAGATTTTTTAATTCTTCAAAAACCATAAGTTCATTTTTTTATCTAAATTACCGGTCGGTTCATCAGCTAATATAATATTAGGTTCATTTGCTAAAGCTCTTGCAATTGCAACCCTTTGCTGCTCTCCTCCAGACATTTCTTTAGGAAAATGATTTATTCTTTTTTCTAAGTTTAATTTTTTTAGAAGAGTTATTGCCCTATTTTTTCTTTCATCTTTTGGAATATTTTCATTAATAATCATTGGTATCATTACATTTTCATATGCTTTTAAATGTTCATCTAAATAAAAGTTTTGAAAAATAAATCCTATTTCTTTATTTCTTAACTTAGATAACTTATAATCATCTAATTTAAAAACATCTTCTCCATTTAAATAATATTTACCAGATGATGGTCTATCTATTAATCCTAAAATACTAATTAATGTACTTTTACCACTACCCGAATGGCCCATAATAGCATAAAATTTTCCAACTTCAAATTGATAATTTATCTGATTTAATGCTATAACCTTCTCTGTTTTTGAATTATATACTTTACAAATATTTTCTAATTTCAAATACTTATTTTCCACTCTAATACAATACCTCCCACTTATTATTTTAATAATAGCATATTACTACTTTAGTGTAAACTATATATTTTAGAATATCTATTATTACACATAAATTCAATTTATAATTCTACATAAAACAAACACTTAATTAATAAAAATGTAGGTAAATTTAAATAAAGAGCCTACATTTTTATTATTTTAAATTATTGTTTACTAAAAAAGAGAATAGATTTTAACAATATAATAATTTTTAAAGCAATTAAATAGCAGAATCAATGTATATGTTCTTATTAAGATAATTCAAATTTAGTTCTTATATTATTAGATAGACTTTAAAAAATTAAAGGTTAAACATACCTTTAATTTTTATATTATTTAACATTCTTTTTCTCATAATTATAAGCACTACGTACCATATCATCTAAATTATATTTACAAGTAAATCCTAGCTCTTCTTTAGCCTTGGTTGTATCAGTATAACATTCAGCAATATCACCAGGTCTTCTATCAACAATTTTATAATTAATTTTTATATTATTAACTCTTTCAAATGTATTTATTAAATCTAGTACACTATAACCTATTCCAGTACCTAAATTATAAATAAATAATCCTTCTTTTTCTTTATTTAGTTTTTCTAATGCCTTAATATGACCTCTTGCTAAATCAACAACATGAACATAATCTCTTACACCAGTACCATCTTTGGTATCATAATCATTACCAAAGACACTTAAACATTCTAATTTGCCAGTTGCTACTTTACAAATATATGGCATTAAATTAGCTGGTATTCCATTAGGATCTTCACCAATTAATCCAGATTCATGAGCTCCGATTGGATTAAAATATCTTAATATACAAATATTCATCGTATTATCAGCTTTATAAACATCTTTTAATATTTGTTCAACAAATAATTTACTTGTTCCATATGGATTAGTAGTATTTCCTGTTTTTGCAGTTTCTTTTATAGGAACTACTTCTGGAGTTCCATATACAGTAGCACTACTACTAAATATTAAACTTTTAACATTATATTCTTTCATAATATTAAGTAAATTAAGAACACTAGATACATTATTAATATAATATTCTACAGGTTTTTTTACTGATTCTCCTACTGCTTTATAAGCAGCAAAATCAATTACAGCATCTATTTTATTTTCACTAAATATGCTTCTTAGAATATCACTATTTAACATATTACCTTCATAAAACTTTATTTCTTTTCCTGTAATAATTTTAATTTTATCTAAAACATCTTTTTTACTATTAGAAAAATTATCTAAACCAATTACTTCATATCCATTATTTAATAATTCTACACACGTATGACCTCCAATATAGCCACAACAACCTGTTACTAATATTTTCATATGTTACCTTCCTTTTTTTTAAATATAAATTTACTAAATATATAATTTATAATAATTACAATAATATTGCTTACTATTTTACTAATTAATTTATTAATTCTTAATCCATCAAATAATAAATATATAGTCCCCATATCAACAAAATAAGAAAATATTCGAGCTCCTAAAAAAGATGTACCTTCTTTAAATATAGTTTTAATATCTAAACTTTTACTTTCAAATACATATAACTTATTAGTTATAAAAGCAAATATTACTGACACTATCCAAGATATAGTATTATTTATATATATATCTATATTTAATTTATCTAATATATAAAAGCATAGTATATTAACTAATGTAGTTAATATACCAAATATTAAATATTTAATTAATTCTTTATTTTTATTAATTAACTCTCGCATAACAATTTACTTTCTATTATTTTTACTTTATTCTTCCCTTTAAAAGTTCAAAGACATTTGATATCTCATCAGAACAATACTTATCTTCCAATTTAAAACCATTTTCTAATAATGGACTTAGTAATTCATTAACCATCACTAAACTAGCGAAATTTTTACAAATTAAATTATTAGAAATATCATTAACTTTACATTCTGGATTTAAACTAAGAAAATCTTTTAAAAATTCAGATACACCTGCGTAAATATCATTTAAATTTTCTAATTCTGAAGTGGAAATAATATCGTCCTTGTACACAGGTTTACCATTTTTAAATTTTAATAATTGTCCAAATGGTGCAGTAAGAAACGATTCTAAGATAAGAGAGTTGTATAATATTTTATCCTCATAATTTTCTTTACATTCATAATTAAAACAATTATAGACATTACATCCAATATTTCTTGAAATAACATTTCCATCAACAATAAAATAATAACCATCAAATTTATAATTCATTAATTTTGCCAAATAATATTGGATTGTCCCTGAATATCCTAAATCTACAACTGCAATATTTTTATAACCCTTTATACATTTTTTAGCATAAGATATATATTCATTTGATTCTTCCTTAATACTTTTAAAATAATTTTTAGAATATTTTTTAAAAATCATTAAGCACTTTTCCTTATCCCTAGGTAGTTCTATTTGCACATCAGCCTCATCTACTTCAAGCCCTAGCCTTGAATAAAATAAATTTTTCAGTCTGCCATTATAATATTTGCTAAATAATATTTCCACATCTTCAATTGTTTTTAATGCTGCAACCGATACAGCTCTTCTTGAGGCTAAAAAATACTCTGATTTTATCATCTTGGCTTTCTTAAAATCACAATAATCATGATATAACTTTTCAAAATAATATCCTTCCCTTGCTAAAAATAGTAACTTATCATTCTTATTTTTAAGAGTTTCTTCTTCTAACCATAAAAAGAATTTCAAAAATAATGGTCCAAAGAAAACATATCCAAAATCTTTATAATTATCAACAACCATTTTGAAGTTTTTTCTGATTGGCGAATTAAACATACACTTGTTAATTATCAATCCTAAAATTATATTATCGCTTATCGTAAGATTATTCATGAGACTTATATTTAAAAATTTACCATAATCAGTATTTTTAAAAATAGTAACACCATTCATAAAATGAATAAAATCATGTTTTAAGTCGCAAACAGCTTGAATATCAGATTTTTCATTATCTCCAACATGAATTGAATCACTCTCATTGTTAAAATAATATTCCCACATTGTATTATTATCTTTTCTTTTCTTCAATTCACTTGATAAATATATATTATCCCAATCGTAATAACCACAATTATTAAGAATTTTAATTATTGTCTCTTTATCCAAATACATATCGGTAACTAAATTAATTTTTAAGTTATTGCTTTTCAATTTATTATAAATATTAAGAACTTCTTTTCTAGGTATGCAGTATTCTAGTTCTAACTGCTTTTCAGTAATTTTAGCAAATTCAATTTGTTCCTCTTTTAAATTAGTTATCTCTTTTATTTCTGAATAAATCTCATCTATTGTAACATCACCATTAAAATTATTTCTTAATCGAATATTATATTCTGCTCTATTTCTTACATTCCTGAAATCATCAATATTAGTATCATACTTATCATTCAATTTTCTTCCTACTAAATCCTTTATAACATCTGGATTATATACCTTTCTTGTAATCAAAGTATCGAATATGTCAAAAGATACAGTTTTATATTCCATAATTTTTTCAATTATGCTATCTCTAGTTTGACAACAATATTGCCATAGATTTTTACTTCCAGTATATTTAAAAATATTATTATAAATATCGATTATTAAATACTTATATCCAGAACTAATAACGGCATATGGCAACATTCTTTCAATTGCATGAGCAAATGTCCCATCATTCTTTCCTTCCTCTTTACCAAAATTTGCATATGACAAATGCATTGCAAACAATTTTTTTAAAGATTCTCCTCTAGCCCAGAAAAAGCTACCAACTGAATAATCAAAATATTCTTCCGGCATTGAAATGCCAAATTGTTTGCATAATTCTGCACAAGTATCTTTATTTTGCAGATAAGTATGAGCCCAATATGGCATATCTCTGTAGGTTTCTGGATAAATCATTCCTATGTTTGGATTTTTTTCGAATATGAAAAATATATTCTTTATTATGAATTCATTTCCTAAGACTGAGTCCATCAAATGCTTTCTCCACCCATCTTGCTCAGTTCCTGTTCGAACACTTTTTTTAGTATGAATGTGACAAATATAATCATATTTACTTAAATCATTTCCAAATTCAACAAAGAAGGGAGAAATATCTCTGCCAACGTTTTGACACTTTTTAATTTTTAACTTACCTAAATTTTTTATTGATCTTGCCGCATTTTTTATAATTTGAATATATGAATCATTTGGTACGGATACAAATAAATCAAAACTATATGGCATATTATTAAAGTAATTAACAAATTCGTCTAATAAATCAATATAGTAAATATGAGCATGAATGGCAATTGATTTATTTACTTGATTAATAATATTTCCAAAATTTATAATATTTCCAAAATTTGAGATAGAAACTTCTCCACCATTTAATTCTATATTATAATCGCATCTTCTTATCTTTTTTACAATAGAACTTCTATTTTCAAAATAATTTAGTACTTTTCTTTTTGTCTTAATTGAAATCGGCATTAAAAAGTAACATTTTCTTAATGTGTAAACTATAATTTTTTTAGTCTTACCATTTATTAACCTTAAATAGTAACTTAAACTTCTTAATGACTTAGTCATTTTCCAGCTTTTACTATTTATTACATTATTGTACTCTAACAATAAATAATCGTTTTTTTCTTTTTCTTGATTAAAATCATTTGATATTTTCAAATTATTATTTTTACACTCTGCTAATTCAGTGCTAATATCTTTAATTAGCGATTTCTTTTCATCAAGAATCACTTGCATTGTCTTATATTCTTCTTCTAAATCAAACAATTGCTTCTTATTTTCATTAAATAAATTTTCTAATTTTTTGTATTCTTTTTCAAAATCAATAACATGTTCTTTTGTTTTTTCATTTATTAAAGATTTTATCTTTTTATTTTCTATATTTAATTTACCATCCTTATTAAAAAAATCGAATCTGCATTTTTCAAATACATTAATCTTTTCATCAGTTAATCCATATTTATCATATAAATCATAAAGAGATACTTTGTGATTTAATTCGGGCACAGTATTATATAAAACATTAAGTGATACATATATATTATACTCAACTGGAATTTGCTTTGTTGTACTCCATTCCTGATCTATAAGAACATATTTATCATCTCTTTTTATTACATTATCTGGATGAATATCAAACAAACCAATAGGTAAAACATTAGTAATATTCCATATTTTTTTAATATCATCATTGTATGGGTTATTAATTTCTACCCTTTTTGATATTGAATATAAATAATCTATAAATTTATAAACTTCATTTAACGCACTAGTATAATCCTTTGCTAAACAATAATTTTTAATAATTTCACTTAATAATTTACCTTTAACATATTCAATTGAATAATCAACATTTACTTTTGAACAAATTATATTATTTTTTAAAAGAATATTATGAGTTTTATTTAAATTATCTAAATGTTTTTTTGCTTCTTTACTTAAAGGATATTTTTTAATGAGATTATCCTCTATAATGGTCATAATTTTATAATCATCTGAACGTTGATTCTGAAATTTAACATATTTAACATTTGAAAAATTTTTTGGCATTTCAGAAACTTCAATAAAAAATGAATTTGCGAAAAAACCAGACATTTTATTTTCTACAATTCCACGCATTGTTTTTACTGCCGAAAAATTATATTCATCATTATAATAATTATAACTAATCAAGTTATCAATATCTGATAATTTTGGCGTACATTCATCAGTATATATAATTCTAGGAAGCTTATAATCTGGAAAAATATAATAAAACTTATAATATTTTAAATTATTTTGCTTAAATAAATTAATTAACTCTTCCTTACCAAATGTCTGAGCATTTTTAGCTGATTCATAACCTTCTAAACCCACAAATTTCTTCTTAAAATGATCTTCAGATAATCCAGCCCAATATTTAATCCCATAGCGATTTTCAATAGCAATCAATATTTTTCCGCCTTTTTTTAATATTTTTTTTATATCACATAAAAAATCATCAAATGGATTATCCGTATTATAAAATATTCTAGAATATTCAAAGACACCAACTAATATTATATAATCAAATTTTTCCTTGAAAATTATATCTTTAAAATTTGCACAGTATATTTCTAAATTTTTTGCAGTCTTATGTCTACTTTGAATAATCTCGGCCCTTCTTTTAGAACCTTCAACAGCCACAACTTTTTTTGCTCTTTGACACAAATTTCCTGTTATCGTACCCAAACCCGCACCGATTTCTAAAACAGTAGAGTTTTTATCAATAGGATACCAATTGATTATATTCTCTCTTATACTAGTAGTATAAAAAAAGATATCTTCTCTTGATAAATCGATTTTTTCAGTACCATTATAATAATTTAGAAGTTCGCTCTCCACATTTCCATCATTATAATTTTCATTTCCATTGTAAAATTCATAATTTATTTCTTTCATAACTATCTCCCCATAAAATCAAATTCAAATCATAATTAACTACTAATATAGTTTTTTAATAAAATTAATGATTCTAATTTTTTTTCTTCTCTAAAAAGTCTACTTTTTCTAATATTTTGACCAACTTTTTTTACGCTAGCGCCTTCTTTATGAAAAATTTCTAATTTATTATCATAAACACTAATTAAATTGTCTTTCAATATTCTTTGATATAAAAATTCTTCTTCATAAAATAAAAAAGTTTCATTATAAAAAACATCAGTATATTTATTAACATATTTTTTTGAAAAAATAATGCAACATCCATGTAAAGGAACATTTACTAAAATTTTATTTTCATTATTTAAAATTGTAGGTTTTATAATTTTTTTCTTTAAATTTAAATAATTATCTAACAAAAAGGTCAATATAGCGCTTTTATATATCTTAATTAACTTTTTTGTCCTTTTGATTTCAGCATTTACATTGCTTATATCTTTTAAAATAGGAAATGGATTAATTGACTCGTTGGTTGGAGAATATATTTTTGGACCTAACAAATCAAATTTATATTTTTTATAATCATCAGCTATTATATCAATGAAATCTGTTTGCTCAATAATAACATCACTATTTAAAACAATATAAAAACTAGAATTATATTTTTCTTTAGCATACCTAACCCCAATATTATTTGCCTTTGCAAAACCTTTATTTTCTTGTAACTTAATTACGTCTTCCGTAAATTCTTTGATTTTGTGCTCTTCCGAATCACTTAATGTTCCATTATCAACAACAATAAAATTACAATTTCTTGAGGAAAATTTTTTCAAACAATTCAAACAATTAATCGTTTCTTCTATATTCTTATAATGTAAAATAATAAAGCTAAACATACTATACCTCTTCTGCAAATCTTTTTTCAAGTTTTTTAAATATAATATAACATATAACAACTAATAAAATACTAACACCTAATAAAATACTTAAGTTAATTAAATTAGGTATATGATGAACATAAAATACATCACGATAAGCATTTATTAAATGGGCTAACGGATTTAATCTAAATAGCCATAAAATTGGTCCACTAAACATCTCTGTTGTATATAATATTGGTGTTGCATAAAATAACATATTAATTATAAAAGCTACTATGTATTCGACATCTTTAACATATACATTAAACGCACTTAAAACGAATATTAATGCTAAAGTAAAAATATATTGTACAATAATTATAAGTGGCAAAAATATTAAATGCCAGCTAATTGTTAATCCACCAAGTAATACAAATATTAATATTATAATACAACTAATTAAGAAATTTACTAAACCACTTGTTACTACAGATATAGGTAATATTTCTCTAGGAAAATATACTTTTTTAATAAGATTAGCATTGTTCGTAATACTAGTAGTTCCTTGAGAAATAGAAGTTATAAACCATGTCCACGGAATAATACCACATATTAAAAATATTAAATAATTTTCTGTTTCTACTTTCATAATATAAGGAAATACTAAAGCATATACTAATACTTGTAATAAAGGATTAATAAATGACCATAATATTCCTAAAAAAGAGCCTTTATATTTACCTCTAATATCTTTTTTAACATTAGTTTTTAATAATTCTCGGTAATGATATAATTCTTTAAAAAAATTCATTTTATCCACACACCTTTAAATATTCTTCTACAACTTTACTACAATCACCATCCATAGCAATCTTTCCTTCATGAATCCAGATAGCTCTTTTACAAAGTTTTTTTAGTGATTCTAAACTATGGGATACGATAACAATTGTCATTTCACTTGATGCTAATTCTTCTAATTTATTAAAACATTTTTCTTGAAAATGTTGATCACCAACTGCTAATATTTCATCGATTAATAATATTTCAGCATCAACATTAATAGCAACAGAAAAAGCAAGTCGCATATATTGACCAGAAGAATAAGTTCTAACTGGTGAATCAATTAAATCTCCTAGTTCACTAAATTCAATAATAGCATCTACTCTTTTATCTATTTCTTTCTTAGTTAAACCAAAAATAGAAGCATTAAAATAAATATTTTCTCTTCCTGTAAAATCCGGATGAAAACCAGCTCCTAATTCTAATAAAGAAGTTAACTTACCATTAGTTTCTACTTTACCCTTGTTAGGATAAATAATTTTAGTCATTAACTTTAAAAGAGTTGATTTACCACTACCATTAACTCCAATTAAAGCAACAGTTTCACCTTTTTTTATTTCTAAATTAATATCATTTAAAATTAAGCGATAATCGGTTTTATTTTTATAACCCCTTACTAATCTTTCTTTTAAAGTATTAGGTTTATCTGAATAAAGTTTAAAAGTTTTAGTAACATCAGTTATTTTTATCGCTATATTATCTTTTAACATCAGTATCTCCTTCTATAACAAGTATAACATAAACATTTAGTTTATTGCAAAGCACTTTACATCTTATTTATATTTATAATAATTACCCATAACTATTTTATTATTATAATTTATCTGTTTTTCAACATAATTATTTATCTTATCAATATATTCCTTGTTATCTAAATATTCTTTCTTACTTAAATTCGCACTATAATAATTATTATCTATCCAATTATAATCACTAAAATATGCTATATGTAAAGCATCTTTATTAAAGACATCAACTCCTAAATAATTATTAGGATCATATCCTTCTAAAGCAAATAAATTTAAAATAGTAGGTACCATATCAATAGTTGTATTAATTGTATCAATTTTTTTACCTTTGATAGTAGGATTATAAATTAAATATAAGCCTTTATTAACATTATAATCTTCTTCCTCACCCATTGCTACTCTCTTATTATAAGCATAAGGTAAGTGATCTCCATATAAAATAATTACTGTATCATCTAATAAATTATCTTCTTTTAATTTTTCAATTAACATACCAATAAATTTATCAGTATCATATAAAGCTGATTTATAGCAACTAGTCTCATAATCATTATCCTCTACAAGATTATCTTGCATATAATTATTACACGTTGGATTTTCCCAAGTATATGGCATATGAGCAGAATAAGTCACAATAAAAGAAAAAAACTTTTTATCTGCTGGTGCAATAGCGTTATAAATATTATCATAATTAAGTATTTCACTATCACTATAAATCATTTTACCAGTATAATCTTTAAAAGAATTATACTTATTAAAGCCAAACGCTTGATGCATTAATCCGCGATCATAAAAAGTAGCATCATTCATATGAAACGAATTAACAACATACCCGTTATTTTTAAAAATATTAGGTAATGAATATTGATAATCATTTTGGGTATAAAAATAAGCAGCTTTACCAATAGTACTCGAATAAGTTCCTGTTAAAGAAGTAAATTCGGTATTAAATGTAGCACCAGTTCCATATATAGGAGTATAACGATTAGTAAAATATAGACTATCATCTTTTAGAGAATATAAATTAGGCATTACTTCCCTATTTAAAAATAAAGTATCTACACTTTCTAACATAATCATAATTACATTTTTATCTTTAAATAAACCTGTATAAGTATTTTCTTTAGCTAAATTACGTTCATCTAAATAATTACTAATCATATTTATATCTTCTGTATTTACTTCTTCATTATAAGTTAAGGCTAAAGATATATCTTTATAAATATATTCATATATTCCTGTTAATTCTAAAGCACTAGTAGGATTATTAAAGTTTTTATAAACTTTAACATGATTTTTATTACTATCAAATGAATAATTTACATTATCATTAGTTAAATAAGTAATATTACTAGTTCTTAAAGCTAAAAAAGTAATTATAAATATGAAATAAAGTGTATATTGATAACGACTTTCTATATTTTTTTCTGGCCAAAAATAACAAGTAAAATAACTAATTAAGATCGAATATAAAATTACTAGAAAACTAAATAAATTTAGATGCGTTATTATTCCGGTAATATAAGTAAAACCTTCTTTAGCAGAAAAAATATCAAAAATAGTAAACATTCTTCCTAATAAATTTAAATGTATTAATTGAGCTAATGAATAAATATTTAATATTATTAAAGAAATAATATATATTTTTTTACCAATCTTTTTAGGAAAAAGCATATAAAATAGACAAAAAAGAAAGCTCCATGCTAAAGCAAACTTCGTAGTAATAAGATCGATTGGCCAAAAATATAGTTGTTTTAAAGCAGCAGCTGATCTTGTTAAAAAGTCAATTCCAAAATAACTTAATAATAAGAAAATAATAAATAAAGCATATCTTTTATACTTATTATTTAATAGATTTTTCATTAAATACTCCTATCTAATTAAATAGTAAAATAGTAATACTATTCTAGTAATAAATGTAGTAATTTTTAAAAGTAATAATTGTAACCAATTAGCCTTATTATAATATTTTTCAAAATAATATTGACTTTGTTTTAAAATATCATATTTTTTAATAGCTTTAAGACTTTTATCTATTGTAACTGAATGATCATGAACAACATCAATATCATTTACTACTACCATAGACTTACCTGCTTTTTTTGTTTTAACACCTAAAATATTTTCTTCATAATATAAAAATACTTTATCATCAAAATAATTTATATTTTCTAAATGTTTAGAATTTATTAAGAAAAAAGAACCAGATACAACTTCTACTTTACTTAATTTTTTATGATAATAGTTATCAGGATACATTATTTTCTTTTTAAAATAGCGATGAAAGTAAAAAATATTTTGCAAAATATCATCAGTTGGTTTAGGTATTTTCCAGCCCCGATTTAAATTATTGCCTTCAATAATAGTAGGAGCCACTACTACCCTATTATCACTAACTATTTTAGCAAGTTCAATTAAATCATTTTCCGAATCAATTATAATATCACTATTGGATACTATAATAGTTAATTCTTTAAATTCTTCGATTAAATATTTACAACCAATATTTAATGCATAAGAATACCCACCATTTTTGTTACTGGCTATTATTTTTATTTTTTTACTTTCTAACTTCTTTAGATTAATTAAAGAATTATCCGTACTTTTATTATCAACAACTACAATTTTATCTAAACATTTATAATTTATAATATTATCTATTAATCTTTTAGTTGTTTTATAATCATTATAATTTACAATACACATACCTAGTTTCATATTTTCACCATATTATTAATAATATCATAAAAAAATAATATAGACTATAATTAATCTATATTATTTTCATATTCACAATTTAAACAAACTATTTTATCATTTTTTTCAACAAGTATACCATTACATAAAGGACAAAGTTTATCTATTGGTTTATACCAAGTAGCAAAATCACATTTAGGATAATTACGACATCCATAAAATATTTTACCTTTTTTGGTTTTCTTTTCTACTACATCGCCACCACATTTTGGACAAGTAGTAATCTTAACAGTTGCTTTAGTTTCTTCTTTTTTGATGTATTTACAATTAGGATAAGAAGAACAAGCTACAAACTCCCCAAAACGGCCATGACGAATAACAAGGGGTGAAGAACACATTGGACATAACTCTCCTGTTTTAACAGGCTCTTTCTTCTCCATATTATGATAAGCTTCTTCAACTAAAGGTTCAAATTTATTATAAAAATTAGTTAATAATTGAATATTATCTTCTTTATTTAAAGCAATTAAATCTAAATCTTCTTCCATTTGTGCAGTATATTTAACATTTATAATATCACTAAAATATTCTTGTAATTTATCAGTTGTTTCTATACCAACTTCTGTAGGAATAAACTTTTTATCTTCGATATTAACATAATTACGTTCTTTTAAAGTTGATATAATAGTAGCATAAGTACTAGGACGACCAATGCCTAAAGATTCTAATTCTTTAATTAAACTACTTTCTGTAAAACGTGATACTGGTTTAGTAAAATGTTGTTCTTTATTAATATCTTTTGTACTAACTTCTTTAGTATTAGATAAATCCGGTAATATTTTATCTTCTTGATCTTCATATTTAGAATAAACTCTTAAATAACCAGGAAATTCTAATACTGAACCAGTTGCTTTAAATAAATATTCATTATTTTCTAGAATAATAGTAGTTGCTAAAGTAGTTGCATCAGCCATTAAACTAGATAAAGCTTTATAATATATTAAACTATATAACTTATATTCTTCAGTTGTTAAATACTCTTTAACCTCTTCTGGAGTACGCGTTATTGCTGTTGGTCTAATACCTTCATGAGCATCTTGCATATTCTCTGTATCTTTAC
Organism: uncultured Bacilli bacterium; assembly: GCA_944359625.1. GTDB lineage: Bacteria > Bacillota_I > Bacilli_A > RF39 > UBA660 > CAG-605. The sequence continues at coordinate 16,607 of CALVSW010000016.1, forward strand.
CTTTTTTTACATAACCAACATATTCTTTACCATAATTCTCTTCGATATAGTTTAAAGTGTCATTAATAAATAAAGGGGAAATACGAGTTGAATCGGTACGCATATAAGTAATTAAACCAACAGTTTCTTTACCAATATCGATACCTTCATATAATTTTTGAGCAATTCTCATAGTTCTAGATGAAGAAAAACCTAATTTATTAGCTGCCGTTTGTTGTAAAGTTGATGTTTTAAATATTGGTTTAGCAGCTTTCTTCTTCTTTTTGGTTTCAACACTAATAATTTGAAACTTCTCAGTTAAAGCATTTAAAATAGCATTAGCTTCTTCTTCATTTTTAATTTTAATATCTTTATCTTGATATTTAAATAAATTAGCTTCAAAATCTTTAAATAAAGCCGTTATTGTCCAATACTCTTCCGGAATAAACGCTTTAATTTCTCGTTCACGATCTACTATTAATTTTAAAGCAACAGATTGAACACGACCAGCTGATTTACCACCAGTTTTAGATTGCATTAATTTAGATAATCTAAAACCAATAATGCGATCTAACATTCTTCTTGTTTCTTGGGATTTAACTAAAGCATAATCTATTTTACGAGGATATTTTAAGGCTTCTAAAATAGCGGGTTTTGTTATTTCATGAAATACTATACGTTCATATTGATTATCATTTATATCTAAGGTATCAAATAAATGCCACGCGATAGCTTCCCCTTCACGGTCTGGATCACTTGCTAGATAAACTTTATCAGTTTCTTTAACTAACTTTTTTAAATCACTTATTATCTTACCTTTACCTTTTATAGGAATATAATTAGGTATAAAACCATGCTCAATATCTATACCTAAACCATATTTTCCAGATGTAGCTAAATCTCTAATATGTCCTTTAGAAGAGACAACTTTATATTTACTACCTAAATATTTTTCAATTGTTTTACTTTTAGCTGGAGATTCTACAATTACTAAATTTTTCATAATTACCTCTCTTCTTCGTTATTATCTATAGTTTGTTCTTCTTCTACTACACTTTTAGGTGTTTTAATTTTACTTAAATATTCCATATAATTTTTCTTTATGGCTAAATTACTCATATCAATATCATCTTTTACTTTAGTATTTATAGCCATAATTTCTTCATCAGCATATTTTTTTGTTCCTAAATAATTAATTTTAGAAGTTGATGCATCATAATAAGCAATATCACTACGCCATGAACCATCAGCAAATATTACGATATTAGGATAATTACTATCTAATAAATCATGGCCGGCATATAATCTTGGATCATAATCTAGATTAAATAAATTAGCTAGTGTTGGTAATATATTAATAAATGAAGTATATTCATCAAACTTTGTCGGAGTTAAACTAGGATTATATATTATAAATGGTGTACGATCAACATCCCCATTACCAGATACATCATATTTAGCTATTTCTTGGAATTCATCTGCTCCAAAGGCATAAGGATAATGATCAGCAAATAAGGTTATTACAGTATCATCTAATTTACCAGCAGCTTCTAGTTCACTAATAAGTTCGCCAATTGCATTATCTACTATTTTTAACTTTGACATATATCTTTTAATTGGTGTACTCCAATTTTCATCTTTAAATAAATCTAAATATAAATCACCAGTTACAGAAGAAATATTATATGACATATGACTAGATACCGTAGTCATCCAAACCATAAACTTATCCTCATTAATAAAATGGGGTACAGCTTTTTCAATTAACTCAACATCATTAGGCCAAGGTTTATTTTCAGTTCCTAATTTAATACCTAAATCATAAACATTATAATATTTGCCACTACCCATATTGGGATGAATTATAGAGCGATAATAATAATACTCAGTATAATCATGATAGCTAGATGTATTATATCCTTTATAATTAAATAAATTAAATAAGGCATTATAATAAGTATTATCTTTATATAAGTTAGCCGTACAAGAATTATTAATTGAATATAAAGATGTTAAAGTACTCATCTCATTATTTCCCGTAGCGCATGTATTACGTGGCGAAAAAGCATTATCCCAAGCCCAACCTTCACTATATAACTTTGCTATATTAGGAAAATATTCTGGATAATTAAGAAGAACATTACTACCTGATTCAATCATAATTACAATTAGATTTTTACCTTCTAATAAACCAGTATACTCATTTTTAGGGGTAATACTTTTACTTAGATAATAATTATTTAATAAACGATAATCTTTATTATCCTCTTCTTCATTTAAACTAATCCAAGCTGTATCATCAATAACTCTAGAATAATCAGTAATTTCTTCTTCTTTTTTTGTAAATTCACGTTCAGCACTTGAACTTTCAAATATAAGTGATTTTATATCAACTATTTCATAACCTAAAATACCAAATTGAGAAACCGCTATATTCGGTAATGAAGGATAATTAAATAATTCTTTATTAGCTACTATTTGTAATTTATTTTGCATAAAAGGTATATATAAAGTAGAAACATATAAAATACTACTAAGAAGTATTCCTCCTATAAAAGATATTCTTGCTATTTTAATATTTCTCTTATATCTTTTTAAATTTTCTTTTCTTTTTAAACGTTCTTTTTTATCTATTTTTTTATTAGAATCTATTATTAAATCTTTTAAAATACTATACTTTTTATCTAAACGAGGTTCAATAAATATTAAATAAATAATAAATAATATACTAGGTATTAATAAGAAATAATAACTAATTTTTAAACTATTAATAAAATCTCCTACAAAACCATCGGCTGCTTGAACTTGGGTTAAAGAGCCAAAAGACATATACGTTCCGAAATAATTGTAAAATCCTGCTTGGGTTACATATAAGATATTTAATGATAATAAAATTATAGCTAGTATAATATTACTTGCTTTTCTTTTAGTAAAACTTAAAATTAAACTTATTATACTAGAAATAATAACAATACCTAAAAATATTCTTAAGATAGACCAATCTAAAATAGGAGTATTCATAACTAGTTTTAAGATTATTTCACTTAAAAAAAGACCAATTACTAAATATAAAAAATTTCTAATCACTTTATTGTTATATATACTTTGCATTTTATTTTCCTTTACTACTTAAATACTTTTTTACTGGACCATAAGTAAAACGATAATTATCTAATGGACCATATTTACTAAGCGCTTCTAAATGACTTTTAGTGGGATATCCCTTATGCTTAGCAAATCCATAATTAGGATACTTTTTATCTAATTCATACATCATATTATCACGAGTTACTTTAGCGACAATACTTGCTGCGGCAATAGATGCAGATAAGGCATCACCATGAATTATACTAGTAGATGGAATATCTAAATAAAGAGGCATCGCATCAACTAAGATATGTTCTGGCTTAAATTTTAAATTTTTAATAGCATCATACATAGCAAGTCTTGATGCTTCATAAATATTTACTTCATCTATTTTTTTACTATCAATTACTCCAATACCATAACTAATTGCATCCCTAATTATCATAGGATATAATTCATTTCTTTTCTTTTCACTTAATTTTTTAGAATCATTTAATCCTTCTAAATGATAATTAACTGGTAAAATAACGGCAGCAGCTACGACTGGTCCTACTAAAGGACCACGTCCTACTTCATCTACCCCAGCAATTAACTTAATATTTTTATCATATAATTCTTTTTCATACTTTAATAAATCATTATCTTCTTTTTTTACCTTCATATTGTTCTACTATCTCTCTATTAACATCTAAATCTTTATAATCATCAATATTTAAATCTTCTAAACTATATTTATTTAATTGATAATAAACATCTTCTTCAGTTTCAAATAATTGATAAGGTTTCTTATATGCTCTAAAAATGAAGATATCAGCAAATTCTTTATCGCTAGCATGCATTAAAATATTCCAACTTATACTAGGATATTTTACATCTTTAATAAAACAATATCTTTGAAATACTTTTTTTAAACTAACTCTAAATTCAATAGTCTTAGTTAATAACTTACGTTTTCTAAAATTATTTTCTAAATTTTCAATAATACCTAAAAATAAATATTTATTATATAAATCTTTTATACTATTAAGTAAAGAAGGATCTTTAGTTAAAATTAATATAATTTCATGATTATTACAATTAATACTTCTTAAAAATTTAATTATTTCCGTTAAATTATTCGTTAAATAATTTAAGCTACGACCATTTATTATATCTTCCTTACGACCATGAGTTAAATACTTTTTCATACTTTGCCAAAAATTTAGTTGTTCTTCGGTACTTGCTGCATTCCTTAAATCTAAACTTTCTTCAAATAATTTTACTACAGATTCATCTATCACTTTAATCAATCCTATCAAATGTTATATTTTTTATATGTTCATCTTTAATATCATTAATAATTCTTAAAGATACTTTTTTATAATCTACTTCTTTATTTTTTAATAAAGCTCCAATTTTTAAAGCAATATTTTCATACACTTCAACAATTTCAGAAGAAGAATAATTTTTAATACCATATCTTTCTTCTAAAATATCTGGATAATATCTAGCTAATTTATCTAATATATGAACAGCAACTTTATCAACTGGTAAGATATCACTTTTTACCGTCGTCATACTAGCTAAATTTAAAGCAACTTCTTCATTATCTAGTTTAGGCCATAAGATACCTGGAGTATCCATTATAGTAATATTACTCTTAGTATTTAACCAAACTAAATTCTTAGTAACTCCTGGCATATTACCAACATTAGATACTTTTTTACCAGCCAATTTATTAATAAGGGTAGATTTGCCTACATTAGGAATACCTATTACAATAGCTTTTATACTTTGACTTTTAATTCCTTTATTACTTAACTTATTAAAATATGGTTGCATAACTTTATTAGTTAAATCAATTAACTTTTTATTAGCAGAATTATCATATAAATTAAGTGGCAGAACATTATAACCTAACTTTTCATAATATTTAATCCACTTATCGGTAATCATTTTATCACATAAGTCATATTTAGTCATTACTAAAATTTTAGGTTTACTTTTTATTAACTCATCAATATCTTTAATCTTAGATGAAAAAGGTATTCTAGCATCAATTACTTCATATACAATATTTATTAAATTATATTTTTCTTTAATTAATCTTTTAGTTTTAGCCATATGTCCTGGATAAAAATTAATATTGGTATTTGTTGGTATTTTTTCATTATTCATCGTAATCACTTCCTCATAAATCTACTAAATTATATCATACTTTTCTGGAAAAAGAAAAAGTAGAAAATATCTACTCTATAAATTAGGTCTTATCTTTTCACTTTGTATTTTAGTTGAATATAAGAATTGTCTAATTGATTACATTCAATAAGTTCCAATGCTTTTAATTTATTTAATTCTTCTGAATGACTAATTGCCTCTCCATCGATCAAAGTAGATACATCTTTACCTCCAACTAATAATGGAGCAATTACTATATTTACGTAGTCAATTAAATCATCTCGTAAAAATAGTCCATTAAGACTTCCACCGGATTGAATTGTTAATCTTTCCGCATGATATTTACTATATAAATCTTCTAATAATTTTGTTAAGTTTAATTCCTCATAATATAAAATATCTAGATTATCATATTTCTCTATTAAAGAGTATGCAATATGGCTTTTATTTGTAGTAACTAATATTAATTTTTCTACCCAATTGCATATATATTCAATTCCATTTTCATTTAAATGCGGTTTGTTATCAATAATCACAAAGCTTATATCAACTTTATCATGATATTTATTTCTATCATTCACACCAATTTTAGACATGACTCTACCAGTATTTAATGAAAAAACATCCGTTGTAGATTCTATTTCATAATACTGATGTAATCCTTCTTTCACACCATCAATTTGACACCAATCTTTGTCGGCATCTAATTCATCCGTATTACCACTACTGATCTTACCGTCAAGAGATTCTAACATAAATAGAGTTGTTATTGGTCTTTTTTGTTGCTTTTCTTTTTTTAAACTTCCTTCTTCATTTGCCATAATTATCACTTCCATTCTCTATCATTTTCATTTCATTAAGAAAGTTATCAAAATCAGATTTATATAACTTATCTTGTTTTGTTTTAAATTTATCATATTCTTGATATGCTAATTCTTGTGCAACCTTAGCAGAAATTTTACCGGCATTATGTAGGATTTCTTGTCCATTAAATTGTAAAAATGCATTTAATTTTTCTACCCAATCTTTCATAGTCATTGCATTATGATTTTCAGCTTGTAATTCAGCATAATCTAAGTACATAGTGACAATTCTATTTAAATCTTTTAATTCTTTCTCATTTAAATAGTTTTTTGCAATATCAACATCATATCTATATATTGGACCATTAGGTGAATTTTTCCAATTAGTTAAACCCATATGTTCTTTATTAGAATCAACTCTATTATATATAATTTCAGCTGCTGTTTGGCCAGTTATTGCATAGTGCAGCTTATTCTGTACTGTCTTAAAAAATTCTTTTGTTATTTCTGAATCCTTATCATAATCAACACTACAGGAAGAATATATATCGGTGATTTTTTGATAAAATCTTCTCTCGCTAGAGCGAATATTTCTAATACACTCTAACATTTCTTCAAAATAATCTTCACCGAAAATAAACTTCGGATTTTTTAATCTTTCATCATCCATAACAAACCCTTTAATCATATATTCTCTTAAAACTTTTGTTGCCCAAATTCTAAAATTTGTTGCCTTCTTTGAATTAACACGATATCCAACTGCAATAATCATATCTAAATTATATATCTTTACAGGTTTTTTAGAATAATCAACGTCGGTTTTTCCGACGGTGTTATTTTCGGTAAGTTCACCACTATTTAATATATTATTGATGTGTTCAGTTATTGTACTTCTTCCCACACCAAATAATTCTGCGATTAAATTTTGAGTTAGCCATATATCATTATTTATTAACATTACACTAACTTTAACATCATTGTTTGAATCTCTATATATTAAAAAATCATGATTTGTTATTTGTAAATCTTTTTCAGCCATTTATTATTCTCCTTTCTCGTCAAAATATTATGGGGTTAACATTGTGGTATCAACTAAAAACAAACACCCCATTTTTAACTATTTTTGATTGCTTTTTATTATTTTTTACTGTTTTTTTTAAAAAAAGTGTAAGATCTATATGCTCGCAAACTCTTTATTTATAAGGATTTCTTGGAGGGGTTAAATAAATTAGTATCAGCCAATTAATTGGATTATTGTTCATTTTCATCACTTCCTCATAAATCTATTATATTATATCATGTTTTTACCCAAAGAA
>CALVSW010000017.1 GCA_944359625.1 uncultured Bacilli bacterium
ATTTTTTTTGCAAATTTCTATATTTAATTATTGATTTTAACCATTTTCGTGATATAATGCTTATGAGGAATAAAAAAAAGAAACTATAGCACAGTTTCTCCTCATGTGTATAAGACTACACATAAATCTACAAATAGGATTTACATCCTCATAAATAGTATACCATATATTTTCACTTATGGAGCAATTTCTTTTTTTGAGCTTTCTTTTTTTGAGAGTGTAAATCAAAATTAAAGAAAGGAAGTGTTATTATGGCTATAGTAAAAGCAATACATCAAACATCAACTGGAAAAAATGATTTATTCATTAACACAGGTAATCATCATAAAATGACTCTTAATCAGTTTGTAAAAAAAATAGAGAGCGGTACATCTGTGTATAGTGATAAGTATTACATAAAACATGATAGTAGCGGCAAAACTCCTGTTTCAAAACCAAATGGCAATATAAAAGATAATTTAGAATAAAACTTAAGTAGTCTTATACATTAACATCAACTTAAAATGTTGATGTTTTTTTGATCTCCTTTCATACTCAAAAAGTAAATAACGACATTATTATATTTAGTTTGATTAATATTATTTAAATTGAAAACCAATCTCTATTTAAAAACGATTTTTTTAAATTTGATTATTAAAAATAATTTCACCTAATTCAGTAAAATATCGTACCCAAATCGTACCTAAAATAAAAATAACGGAAGCTGTACCTTACAAACCCTTATAAATTGGGGCAAAAAAAATGAGAGCTTTCGCGCTCTTCAGGGGGATTTGGCGTGTATTAATTTTCTAGCACATTTTGCATTATTCTTGTTTTATCATTTGTCAAATTTATCGCAAAATACCCTATTTTACCTATCTTGTTCTATGCCAGTTTTCCCAATTTGTTCCCAGAGAATTTGTTAAAACGCCAATTCGTTCCCGAAAGCTAAGCATATAAAGGATTTTTAATTCGTTTTTAGTATTTGGTGTAAATGTCAATCTTTTTTGTAGGTTTTTGGTAAAAAGTTTTGTAGGTTTTTGGTAATGTTTATTAGTAGTTTTTAGCTACTTTTTTCAGTATTATAATCATCTTGAACTAAGTCTTTAATCCTATATGACTTACCTTTAATATTTATTATAACTGAATGATGTACTAATCTATCTATTATGGCTGCCGCTATTGTTGTATCGCCAAATACTTCTCCCCATTTTGAAAATGGTTGGTTAGTTGTTATTATTGTAGACTTTGTTTCATATCTTTTAGCAATTAATTGGAAAAACATATTTGCTTCTTCTTTAGTTATTGGTAAATATCCAATTTCATCTATTATCAATAATTTATATTTACAATAAAATTTTATTTTACTTTCTAATCTATTTTCTTTAAATGCTCTACTCAAATTTGTAATTAAATCATTACAACTTATAAAATATACTGAATTTCTTTTTTTAGCTGCTTCTATTCCTATGGCTGTTGCTAAATGGGTTTTTCCTACGCCAGAACTTCCCATAAATAAAAGATTTTTCTTTTCTTCAATAAATCTTAAAGTAGCTAAATCATCAATTATATTTTTATTTATACTAGGTTGATAATCAAAATTAAAATCTTTTAAATCTTTAATATATGGAAAGTGAGCAACTTTTATATTTGTTTCAGCTCTATTGATCTCTCTATATTTTACTTCACTTTTTAAAAAGTGATTTAATCCTTCTAAAAAGGTAAGGTTATTGTTAGTAATATAATCTATTTCATTACTTATATTGTTTTTTAAACCATATAGATTTAAAGAATTTAATATATTTACTGTTTCATTTAACATTTAATTCATTCCTTTCAAAAAATCATATATTTGTAAATCTGTATTTGTTATCTTATCTTCAATTTCTTTATCAGTTAAACCATATAATAAATCACTTTTTAATATTTCTAATTTATCTTTATTATTATAATTTAAATAAGTATTGGTAATTTTATGACATCTTATTAATTCTGTGTTATCATATATGTGAACTTGGTTATCAATTATTCTTATACCTAAATAATGATTGATAAATCGAGTTGGAACTGAATATCTATTACCACGATAAACAATCATTGAATCTTGTGAAACTTTTCTGTATTCAATAACTTGTTTATAACTTTCAAGTATATCTTTATTTGGGAGTGGTATTAGATATTTTTTTCTTCTTTAAATATTTCATCCACAATTTTATTATGTGCCTGCGATTTTTCTTTTCCACATTCCTTATTAAATTTAGTTACTATATTTATTAAATCTTCTAAAGTTTCAAACTCATTATTATAAGATAATAATCTATTACATAATTTAGCCATATTTTCTACTGTTCCTTTTGTTTGAGGACGTTTAGCTCGACATAATACTGGAATAAAACCAATATCATTTGCTAACTGTTTTATTTCATTATGAACAGTTTTATTTTTTCCGACTTTTAGCATTACAGTTGCCATATTATCAAACCAAATTTCTCTTGGTGTACCACCAAAATATTCTAGAGCTTCTATAATACAACTTTTTACTTCATCTCTTTTCTTATCCATCGTAAGTTTAGCATAGAATTTTTTACTATAATGTAATCTCATCAAAAATAAATTTATAGTAAATATTTCCCCTTGTTTATTTACTAATTTAAAATCTTCTTTCCAATCAACTTGAGCTACTTTACCAATAATAGGTTCAACACGTATTGTTGCTGGTTGTTTTCTTTTATCCTTGTTTTTGCTTACAAAATTTTTAATAGTTTCGTAAGAACCTTTATAATTTTTTTCATTCTTTAAAAAGTAATAAATTGAATAAGCTGTTATACCTGGTATTGTTTCAAGTTTATTAATTATTAAATCTTTATAATCATCAATAATATATTTTCTTTTTTTCTTTTCTTTAATAATTCCTTTTTCTTTATCTAATTCTTCATAATATCTTGTTTTAGCAGTTCTATAATCACAATTATATACACGACCTAAAGCTGCAAAATTAGGTTTAATATTCAAGCGAATCATCTCCTTAATTACTTGTATCATTATTTATACACATCCCTTCGGATGCATATTTTAACATAGGTTAATCTTAATATAAAAAATGTAGGAAAACCGACAAATTAAATTACCGATTTCCTACATTTTATTTTACCATTTACATTTGGGCGCACCTTCAGGAGCATTACGCTTAATTAAAATATAAAATTATTTCTATTTAATAACCATCCTTCTAGAAAACATAAAATAATATATAAAAACACAAAGATTCCTGATACCAAATAAATATTTGTAATAAAGCTACTAATAAATAATATTAAACCAGTTAATATAGAAAAGTTAATTAAAAATCCTAAACTCCCCTTCCAGTATTCACCTTTTTTACTAACATACCAAGTTCTTGTTAAAAAATATGCTAGCGGTATTAACACTCCTCCAAAAATATAATTTATAAATTCAGCCATTCCTGATTCAAACAAATTAGAAAATGGATTAGGTAATAAAAATTGTCTTATAAAATAACTTATACCAGCCACTAAAGCATATGAACTTTCTTTTTTATAATATTTATATCTTTTAGCCATATTATATCCTCCTTAATAATTTTTAATATTTATTATATCATAACAAAAATACGATTTTGACAATTATATAAAAAAAATCTAGTTTTTTCTAGATTTTTGGGCAGAAAAATAGGGCTCCATCATAAGACAGTGCCCTTGCAAAAATGATTTAACATTTTTTCCTTGCATAGATAATATAACATAATTTTTTATCTATGTCAAACTATTAGTCAATATTTACCTTATAATATTTTTTTATTATCTTATCAAAATAAGCATATATTGATTTTAATAGTTCATTATTATTATAGTATTCTTTATGTAAAATTATTCTTTCATAAAACAATTCGTTTATATCGGTAATAACATTTCTTTTAACGCCTTCACTTGTTACAATTTCATTAAACATATAAAGCGTATATGTCATTTGTTTTATTCTTGAATTACTTAATTTATTATCTCTGGTTTCTTTTCCGATTCCACACGAATTCAAATAATTAACTATTTTAAAGTCTGGAGCATATTCATTATCTTTTTTATCAAGGTCACATAAAACACAGGAATTATGCGCTACTGCATTTCTTAATTTAACAATTTCTCTTAAAATAAATATATTTTTTATTTCTTTTTTAAGTTGATACTCTTTAGAGAAGAATTCATAAAAATTAATTAATTCTCCAAATGTTATTATTTCAAGAAATTCCCATACAGGTATATTCTCTAATTTTTTATCCTTATCTATATCATACTTAGAAAATATCTTTTGATAATATTCACTACCAACTTTTTTAAATATACTGTTATGAACTTTTTTAGGAAATTTTTCATCATTAAAATCTTTTTCTAAATATAAATTCACAATTCTATATCCATCTTCATCTTCTATATTTTCAATTAAATTTAAAATTCTGATTTTTAAATAATGTTCAATATCTATTATCATTTTAAAGAATAACAATCTAACTCGATGATCAATTATAGCCAAATCTTTTAAATATGCAAAATCCAAATCAATGTATTTATTAATAAATACACCATCAATCATATATTTTTCAAAATTGTTTTTATATGAAGTAACATTATAATAATTGTTATTATCGTGCAAATACTGCTCAGCTTTGTCCTCTGAAATTAATTCAAATTTAATATTTTTAGTTTTCAAATATGGAACCATTTCTGATATTTTCATCATCGGTCTTAATTTCACATTATTATTTTCTTCATTCATGATACTTCACCTTCTTTTGCTGAATACAAATATTATAACATAATAATAAATATAATCACATATCTAAAATAGAAAAAGCCTAGAAAACTAGACTTTATTCTTCAACTTCATTTACTGTTTTTAAAACAAAATTATAATAATTATTTAATACATTTATAAATTCATTTGTATTATCTTTTTGACAAATACTTCTAACATAAATCGTCATTTCATTTGCTTCAACTTTAGTATATGAATAGTTTTTTAATAATTCGTTAGATTCGTCAATTATTAATTCATGAGAATACATTTTAAACCTTCTAATAGATTCAGGAATATCTAAATAATTTTGAATATTATTATCAACAATATAATCACGAACTAAAGCTCTGACTAATTTAGCATTATCATAATAAACATCTTTATATAACCATTTAGATTTACCTGTTCTTCCAGCTGTAGATTCTTCTGTTATTTTTAAATTAATATCTTCTCTTTTAATCTCTAGCATTTCTTCTATTTTAGATATCAAATATTCTTTTCTTTCTAATATTTGTTCATAATTCCATGTCGCATTTCCTGCTTCATAATACGCTATTATTTTTCTTGTAAATTCAAATGAAGTTATACCAGACTTATTATTACCTTTTTCATCTTCACCTTTATAAATTCTGATTTTGTTTTCAAAACCACAATTAAGTGCCTCTTCATTCTTTATGTCTTGTAATAAAGCCATATTACCTAATCCATTTATTAAAGGTAATGCATCCTCATCATTTATATAATTCCATTCATCTTTTTGTTTGTATGCTCTTGGTAAAATATGATCCATGTGCAATGTATTATCTAGCACATAAAATCCAGTATTAGTGCTTTCTCTATTGTTATATTCTAAAGCCAGCATCAATGGTTTTAAGAATTTTTCATTGTATACATCGTTATCTAATGCGTCATAAACTTTTGCACACATTCTTCTTGATATTATTGTTCTATTCAAATCTTCTTTTATATCTTCAATGCTATTACCATTTACTATTGATTCAATCAATTTAAATGATGTTTGTTTTATTTGGTTTAATGTACAACCTGCAACTAAAGATATATAGAAGAATCTTCTTATTTCTTTAAACAACTTTTCTTTTTCAGGATAATTAACTTGATATGCACTTGTTAAAGCTGTCATAACATAGAATTTCCAAGGTATATATCTTAATGCTAAAATACAAGCATCTTTTGATTCATATACTTTTCTTAATGATTCAGCAAAACTATTTAATTCTGCAACTAATTCATAAACATCGCTTCTTTGAATAATATCTCTTAATTCATCTACCACTTGTCTTTTTGGATTTGATTTCAATTTATAGTATTCATAAAATACAACAAAATCATCGATTTTAAATCCATATTGCTTAGACAAATCTTCTATGTTTTTCCAGTTATTATTAAATATTTGCTTTCCTGTTTCATCATCTTGTTCATATTTACCAATTATATATGACTTTATTATATCTGAAGGTGATAATTCTAATCCTCTATCATTTAATACTTGGAATAATTTAATAGCAAATGATTGGTTAGTACATTCTATTTTTATTATATTAGTTGAATAAAATATATAATTTACAAATTCATCTAATTCAGTTTCACTTAATTCAGATAATTTTTTATAAAAGAATACTGCTGAATTAATGTATTTATATTGAGGATCATCTAATTTTAGTTCTCTTTTAGTTGGTTCATCCATATCAGCAAAAGACTCACAATTAATAATTAAATCATTAAATATCGAATCATATTTAGGATCTGTTTGTAACTGTAATCTGTTCTTTCTTCCTTGGAATAAAATACAATTTTGAATTTTATCTTTATCAGCAACAAATATTTCATCACTATTTTTATTAATATTCGGAAAGTCTTTTACTAACACATTCATCAAAATCATTAACGTTGTAATTCTTTGTTGTCCATCTATCAACTCAAAATAACCTTTACCATCATTAACTACTACTATTGAACCTAAAAAGTAGCAATCGTTATCTATTGTTTTATTTTGGTATGCTTCATATAAATCATTCCAAAGTGCATCTAACTGGTCATTTGTCCAACTATATTGTCTTTGATAATTAGGTATTTTATAAATACCATCACAAGAAAATATTTCGCTTATAGTTTGATTTATTGGTTTAAATGTATCTACTGCCATTATTTCACCTCTACTCTACCATATTCTTGCAATTTAATTCTGCTTGTCTAATTACAGTTTGAACTGCTTGTTCGCTCTTATTTGGTGGATAATTATATTTTATTAATAACTTTCTAATTTCCATTCTCATATGAGCTTTTGAAGATTTCTTTATATCCCAGTCTATCGTCATATTAGAATTAACTACATCTACTAACTCTTTTGCAATTTGAACTAAAACTTCATCTTTCATTAATTCTTTAACCTCAGGATCATTTCCTAATGCATCAAAGAAAGCTCTTTCTTCTGGGGATAAATCATACTCTGTACCAGATTGTATTTCTTGTTCTATTTCTTTTTTTAGAGCAATCATTTCTTCTATCATTTGCTCTATGTCAGCTAAATTAGTTCTTTCATTATAAGAATCAGCAATTTTCTTAAATCTTGTTGAAAACTTTTCCATTAAAATTAAGTTTGTTTGTCCAATTTTCATTATATATTCTTTTAAAGCATGATTTAATATCTCAGCTGCTACATTCTTTGATTTCATTTTAGCTAACTTATTTAAAATATCATCATTTAATAAACTTAAAGCATTGCTTTTCTTTATAGTCCCAATATTAATTAACTCATCATCATTAATAGCTTGTTCTAACATTTCTGCAACTTTAGAATTAATTTCTTTTACATCTACTTTTCCATTACCAGAAATTTTAGATATAAAGCTTCTTACTGAAATAATATATAATATTTCTTCTTTTAATTTGAAATCTAATTGACCAGTACATATTGAATATAACCCTTTAATATCATAACTATATCTCATAAATCTTTTTTTTGATTCTTCTGTTTCTAAAATAAAATTTGCACCTTCATTTATTAAATCATACTTGCCCCTATTATCTAAAGACGCAAAAATACTATAATTAAAATGATGGAATAAATTTCTTATTAGTTCAACTTTATCCTTTAACAAACTAACTACTTCGTTGTTATCAATAATTTTCCCTTGGTCACGTTCTGTATACATTTTTAAAGCTTCTAATAACCAACGTTTTAATCCAATATAATCTACTATTAAACCACCAGTTTTATCTTTATAAACTCTATTTACTCTTGCTATAGCTTGCATTAAATTATGAGCTTTCATTGGCTTATCTACATACATAGTACCTAAACAAGGGACATCAAATCCTGTTAACCACATATCTACTACAATAGCAATTTTAAATGAACTCTTAGGATCTTTAAAATCAATTTCATACTGTTGTTTATCAGTCTTTGAGCCTATTGCGATTTGCATATCTTCAGGATCATTATTTGATGGTGTAATAATCATATGCACCATATCTTTATATTCTGGTCTTAACTCTAATACTTTCTTATACATTGTATAAGCTGCATTTCTAGAATATGCTACTATCATAGCTTTATTGGCAACTAAATCTTTTCTATCTTCATAATGTTTTAAAATATCGTCTACTATCATTTCAAGTCTATCTGGATCTTCTAATATTTGTTTCATATTAGCCATTTCAACTTGACTCTTTCTTATTTCATCAGAATCAGCTTTACCATCTTCTTCTAATGCGTTGTAATAATCATCAATAGCTTCAAGTATTTTTTCATTAAGTCCTACTTTAGCCATTCTGGCTTCATATAATATCGGTACTGTAGAACCATCTTCTATCGCTTGCGTCATATCATAAACATCAATTATATCACCAAAAACATTTGTTGTAGAATGATCCTTTGTTTCTACTGGTGTTCCAGTAAAACCTATATATTTAGCATTAGGTAATGCATCATGCAAATATTTTGCTGTTCCATATTTTTTTACTGCTTCAAATTTGTTCATATCAAACTTCATTACAGCATCTATACCATAATGACTTCTATGAGCTTCATCAGCAATAACTAAAATATCGTCTCTATTACTTAATAATCCCGTTTCTTCTGCGAATTTTTGTAAGGTTGTAAATATTATTCCACCAGCAATTCTAGCTTCTAATCTTTTTTTCAAATCCTCTCTGGATTCAACTTGTTCTGGATTTTGTCTTAAATAGTCACTACATTTAGAAAATGTAGTAAATAATTGATTATCTAAATCATTTCTATCGGTTACTACAACTATTGTAGGATTATTTAATTCCTTGATCATATTTCCTACATAGAAAACCATACTAAAACTTTTTCCTGAACCTTGTGTATGCCAAATGATTCCCGCTCTACCATCTTTTGAACTTAGTGTTCTTTCAATTGCTTTTTCTACACCATAATACTGATGATAAGCTGGAAGTATTTTATTATCATCGCTATATAAAATATAATTATTTATTAAATCTAATAATGTTTCTTTATTGAAAATTCCGTTAATTAAAGATTCATGTGTGTTATTTTTTCTTGCAGTCTCATTTATACCTGTTTTCTTCCATTCATTAAACCTTGAATAATTACAAGTTATAGTTCCCGCTTTCGCCGTAACTCCATCACTTACTACTAATATTTGATTATAATAGAACAAACTTGGAATATGTACATTCATATATCCTTTCAATTGATTATAAGCACTTTCTAAGTTAACATCTTCACGTGTCATACTTTTAAGTTCAAATACAACTAAAGGCAAACCATTTACGAATATAATCATATCTGGTCTTTTTGTACTTTGTTCTTCAATTGTAAATTGGTTAGTTACTAAAAACTCATTATTATCTATATTTTCAAAATCTATTATTTTTACTGTGTGATAAACAACTCCATCTTTTGTATATTCTGGAACACTAACACCTGTGTGTAAATACTTACTAAAAACTTTATTATTATTAACTAAATTGTTTTGATCTAAGTTTTTAATAATTCTTACTGCTTCAGCAATAGTTTCATCTTTTAAATTTCTATTAATTTTATATAATGACATAGTTAAATTAGGTTCTAATATTACATCACTATAATCTCTGCCAATAGTTTCACCTGGTTCATATTCATAACCTAAATCTTTTAACATATCGATTGTCATTAATTCTAATCCTTCTTCATTCAACATTATTTATCACCTTATTCTACTTGTAAATTATCATATTCATCCAAAGAATAACCTAATGAGCATATTTCTTTTATTTGATTATCCCTTCGACTTCTTCTTCTATCATAAATCTGTCTGTTTGAATTTAATATATTAAAAATATTATCTAATTTTTCTTTTTCCATTTTTGGATTACTTTGTTTTAATATATTTATTAATAATTCAACACAGGAATCAGCAATATTATAACCATCAGAGTTTGGGAGTTTACTAAACATTTTTTCAATCAAATTTATTAAAATATCTTTATCAATTAAAAACTTTAAACTATCAATAATTTGATAATAGTTATTACACCACAAATTATCCGGTATCTTATTAGCAGCATTATTTATATCATTATCAAATATCATCCAAAACTCAGTAAAAAGGTATGAATAACTATATATATTTTTTTCAATCATTTCATATATAATTTCGTTACTATCTTTTAATTCCTCAACAAAAGTATGGTTTTTCTTCAAAACTATTAACAAATAAGTTAGAGAAAAACATTCCTGTTCTTCTAATTTTTTATTAATATCATCATATATATTTTTTTCTTCGAGTTTTTGCCAATCATATTGATGATTTAATTGAGAAATTTTTCCGTTGTAATTCAAATATTCAAGTAATGAGTTTAACAAAAGAAAGTGTTTATACTGATTTTTTAAAACTTCTTCTGTAGTTTTTGCAATAGATAAATCCATCAAGCTTCTGAATAATTTTATATAATTATTATCAGTCATATATCTATAGTATTTTTTTTCAAAATATTTTCTTACTTTTTCTGTATCTTTAGAAATTGAACTAATTCCCATCATTAATGCTTCGAAGTCCGGAAATTGATATGTTGCAATATCATCTTTCATTACTTCATAAGGATTCTTAAAAAATGCATCCACTATTAAAATATCATTATATATTTTATTTATAAACAAATAAACTTCGTCACCTGATGGTGTATAATCATTCTCTTTAAAAAAGAAAGGATGAGCACATTTATTTCTAACTTTTTTAAAATAAGATAGTAAATCGATTGTAGCGTGATTCAATATTTTTTTTGAACTATATGTTTCAAATATTTTTTCTTCTACTATTGAGTATTTTGATTCATTACCTTCTTTTAAAATGTTTTCGATAATCTCTAATTCACTTCTACAATTCACATAATTATTTTCATCCATAAGCACTAATTTTGAATATAAATCATTAACAACCAAATTATATAATAATAAAATACAAGATTTAAAATTCTTGGAATAATATGATTGTAAAACTAATTCAAAGTTATTTTTACTATCTACATTCTTAATTTTATTAATGTCACTACTACTAAACATAATTCACATCCTTTAAATCACAATTTATGTAATTAAATTTCTATATTATCTAAATCTATTTCTCCATTCATTAACTTTGGTAATAATGAATCTCTTAATTGTTCAAGATTTCTATTATTTTTTTCATTAACGATTTGTATATCAAATAATGGCTTTACTAAATCATTAAATTCTTTTGCTTCATCTAATGTAGGTATATAAATATCATATTCATCACAATTATTATCCCAAACAGCATAAGGTATCGTTGATCCTTTTGAACCGTCGTTTGCATATTTAATAAAATCATTTTTATCTAATGTTATTAATGAATAATATAAGTAATCCTCTTTCTTTGGTCTTAATACAAAGGTTGTTGTTCTTGTAATCCCATCTTCTGCTGCTAAACATACTCTGTGAAAATATACTCTCATCGCTCCAATTAAAATATCATTTTTTTTAAACTCAATTAAACTACTTTGAGCTTCTTCATTCGGTTTTCCACCTTTTGTTATTAAATAATTCATTGGTAATACATCTACTGGAAAATAACCTGAGCTTTCATTTTTTTCTTTTACAGTTTTTCTTTGCAAATTTAGTATATCTTTTAACTTACCATTATTGTTTTTTTTCTTAAATTTTTCATAATATATACTTTTTGCTAATTCCTGCAAATTATTATTTATCTTATTATTTAGTTTAATCTTATCTTCAATAGATTTTAGTATTTTAACTATTTTATCTTGATTTTCTTTACTTGGGATTGATATTTCATAATTCCTGATTGCAGATAAAGGAACATTCTTAATAGTAGTTCCGTTAGCACCATATTGTAAGTATTTTTTAAATTCAGGAGATTTAAATACAAAGTAAACATAATCTACATTGTATTCATCTTTAACATTTATATAACAAGCGCTTTTACCTAGAATAATCTTTTCATTATTGTATTTTGCAACATTCCCTAATGTACCATTGATTGAAACTAAAAGGGTGTTTTTATTTAAGTCTCTTTTATTCTTAAGATACTGCTCTTCATTAATTCTTTTTGTATCATTTTTAAAAATAATATCTCCATCTACAAGATTATTCCCATTTACAAAATAGAAATCACCATTATTGTCATATTCAGGTGTACCATGAATTCCGTCTCCTATTCTGTCAGTAATATCTTCTAATCTGTATTTATTAAAGAACATTTCAATTCTCCTTTCTCTTACAAATCACAATTTGTATTATTAAATTTCATAACCAACAAGTTTTAAATTATTTTTAATTTCTTGTTCTAACCTATGTGATTCTTTAAAAGATTTTGATAATTCTTCTGTTAATTGTTTCATTTTTTCTTCAAACGGAATTCCATCATCTTCTACTTCTTCTGTTCCAACATATCTTCCTGGAGTTAATGCATAATCATTTAATTTAATATCTTCTAGCGTTGATTTTTTACAGAATCCAGGAATATCTTCATAACTTATTCCATTTTGATAATTATGGTAAACATTTGCTATTTTATAAATATCCTCATCTAATAATTCCCTTAATTTTCTTGTAACCATAGTTCCAAGATTGGAGGCATTTATAAATAAAGTACTTCCTTTTTGTTTTTTATTTCTATTTAATATCCATATTGAACATGGTATGGTTACAGTATAGAATAAGTTTGATGGCATTGCTATAATACAATCTACTAAATCATTTTCTATTAATTTTTTTCTTATTTCAGCCTCTTGTCCTCCACCTGTTAATGAACCATTAGCAAGTACTATTGCAGCTTTACCATTAACTGATAATTTAGATATCATATGTTGTAACCAAGCATAGTTAGCATTTCCTTTTGGTGGAACTCCATATTTCCACCTATAATCATCTACCAATTTTTCTTGTCCCCAATCACTTATATTGAACGGCGGATTAGCTAGGATATAATCTGCTTTCAAATCTTTATGTAAATCTTCATGGAATGTATCTGCAGCAAACCTACCTAAATCTCCATCTATTGAACGTATTGCTAAATTCATTTTTGCTAATTTCCAAGTAGTTGGATTTTTTTCCTGTCCATAAATAGAAATATTTCTAACATTTCCTTGGTGATTTTCTATAAATTTTAATGATTGAACAAACATACCACCAGAACCACAAGCTGGATCGTATACTCTTCCACTATAAGGTTCTATCATTTCAACCATTGTTTTAACTATACATGCAGGCGTATAGAATTCTCCACCTTTTTGTCCATCTTTAGAAGCAAATTGTCCTAGGAAATATTCATATACTCTTCCTAACATATCTTTTTCAGAAGCTTCTTTTGTACCTAATTTAATATTAGTAAATAAATCTATTATTTCTCCTAAATTAACATTTCTAAAATCTGGGCTATTATATATTTTAAATAATACACCTTTTAAAGAAGTGTTTTCTTTTTCAATTAAATCTAAAGCATTATCTAGTATTTCTCCGATATTATAATCTTTAGAATGTGCTACTAAATATGACCATCTGGCTTTTTCAGGTACAAAGAATATATTATCTTCTTCATATGCATCTCTTACTTCTTCTAATCCATAATCTTGTTTAACAAGTTCATTATATTTTTCTTCAAAACTATCTGATATATATTTTAAAAATATTAATCCTAATACCACAAATTTATAATTACTAACAGATAATCCACCAATCATCTTATCTGCAGCTGCCCATAAAGTCTTTTCTATTTCTTGCATATCTTTTCCCATAACAATACCTCACAATCTTAAATTTCAAAGAAATTCTCTAATTAAAATTATATCATAAAAACTGCTAAAATTTGACTTTTTGCCCTTAATTTCCCTATAAATTTTAAATTTCGTCTAATACTACTTGCTATTTTTATCATTTAGAGTGATTAATACAACAAATTGGAGGTATCTATGATTAGAAAAAATACAAATGGTGATATTAGTGATGAAGAATTTGAAGCAATATTAAAACCTTTCATTGATGATTATGATGATTTTGTAATAAGTTATATTATGCCAGAAGTTATTGCATATTATATAGCTAATTCTTATTACAGAGGTTCTATGTATGAAGGTTCTTTTCTTCAACACTATAACTCTGCTAAAGATTTAATTAACTTATTTGGTGAAGACTATGAAAAAGTAAAATCCGAAGTATATAAATTATTAAAAATTAAATATGCTTTACTTATTATTAAGGAAGAACCATTAGAAATTAAAAGAATTGAGTATGAGTATTAAAACTTGTGCTCTTTTTTGCACATACAAGAAATAACAAAATGTCCTATACTATACTAATCTATACTATACTTACCTTACCTGCGTCAACGTTTCGTCGACGTAAGAGAGTAATCTTATCTATTCTATACTTAACTATACTATTCTTACCTAATCTAATCTATCCTTAACTGGGTATCCATTTGGTATACCACTTTCCAAAAAACTCACGGAAAACTTATAATTATGTGAATATAGGTGGGCTGTCGGTCTAGATAAATTATTATTTTTGTGTTTTTATCCCCAGGGGTGATGCTTTATAAGGAATAACCATTTCTAGTAATATAAATTTGGATTTTCACCACTTCTATTTGTAAGTATTCCTTCCATATAACCAACCGATAATTTTTCTACTCTAGAAGATTCATTTAATGCATATAACACTTCTTCTTGACCATAAATATCTATTAAATATTTTAATCTTTCTGACTCATCACTACCAAGTTTTCTGCCAAATCTTTCTTCTGTTTTTTTGATAAAAGCGCAATATAAATTAAAACCTGAAGTTCTATCATCTAAATCTATTTCTAAATTTCTAACATCTATATTCTTATTTCTTTCTTCTATATCTTTCTTTATTTCTGGTGGACATAAAGGTGGACAAAAAGAGGGATCATTTTCTTTAGCCTGTTGAGTTGCACGTTGATCCTCTTTTCTTCTTGCACCATCAGTCTTTTCTACAAGTTTTATTCCTGCTGGTATGTAATAAATACCATTCACTTTTTCAATTAATTTATATTTAATTAATGTTTTAAAATGTTTTTCAAATTCTTTTACTTCTTCTCCCAATTTAATAGCAAGATCTTTAATTGTATATGGTATTATTTCATCTCCTAAAGTTTTTAATAAATAACCACTTTTATTTATTGTTCTAAATATTAATTGTTGATAAATGATAATTGTCTTAGAACCGGTTTCAGTTCTTTTAAGATGCTCTATTACATCCATATCAAAAAAATCATTATATAGCTTATAAAAATAATATTTTGTTTTTGTATTATAATCTGCCATATGTATTTTCCTTAACAGAAATATTAAAATAATCTAAAACCATATCCATAGGAACTAAACCATTATGTACCTTATCTTTTTCTCCATAGAACATATCACTAATTATATTAAATACATCTCTTGCTTTATTTCTACCAATTGCCCCTATATTCATGATATCTGTAATATTAGCCCATTGATATTGCGCTATTACATCAATTTCTTCTTTTGTTATACTTTTTCTTTTTTTACCCATAATAAAAAATCCTTTCTTTATATTTTCTTTGATATTTACTTGTTAAAGTTTGTCGACTACTTAATTATTAATTCATTTAATTCTGATAAATCATCTATATTGCTAAATTTAGCATTATATAAATTTAACATCTTATTCATCATTTTAACTGTTGGAATAGTTTTATTAGTTTCGTAACTTCGCAGTGTTACTGTACTTATTCCAAGTTCTTTACTAGCTTTTTCTATTGTAAATCCAGCATTTACTCGTAAAGCCTTAAGTGTTAATTTCATTTATTCACCTCCTCTATCTTTATCTCAATTATACTGTACTGATTTATTTTTGTAAATATCTAATTTATCATTTTTATCATTTTTCTTATCTTTTTAGTTGACAAATTTATCAAAATATTTTACTATGGTATTGGGGGTAGATAAAATGACTAAAGAAGAACAAAGAAAAATCTTAGGAAATAACTTAGTTGCTCTTTTAGAATTGAAAGGAAAGTCTAGAAAAGATGTTTCAGATGCACTTAACACTTCATATACAAAAGTCTGTGATTGGACTAAAGCTAGAACATATCCTAATCAACACGATTTAGGAAGACTTGCATTTTACTTTGATACAACTATTGAACAATTAACTTCTGCTAATGCTGTTATTAAAGAAAATGGATTTGATCCTGAAAAATCAACAAGTAAAAAGAAAGTATCTGTAATTGATATTGGAACTGATGAATGGGTTATATCTCCCATTGATTATGAATGGGTTTCTATTAAGCATTTAAAACCTAATACTGGATATTTAATGTTTGATGTTGTTGATGATATGTTATCCCCTATTTATAATCTTGGTGATACTGTTTTAGCACAATTCTTAGATAATAAACCTATTAAAAGCGATGGAGATTATTTATTAAAATTAAAAAATTATGATTCTTGGTTATTTATTCATGTTTATGTAAAAGACAATGGATACTTAGTAGCACCTCTTAATAACAATAATTCAAAATCTTTCTTACCTAGATTCTATACTAAAGAGGAATTTATTAAAAATGCCTTTAATGTACATAAAGCTGTAAGAGTTACAAAAAATATATAAAAAAATCTCGTACTGCGAATACGAGATATCAGAAATACCATTTTGTTTAGTCGACAAACTTTAACAAATAAACATCGTATAAAAATACAATGAAATTGGATTTCCTATTTATATTATAGCATAATCGTATTTTTTTACAAGTTTCTACCGGTATTTCTCTAATGAGAAAGGAACATTTATGGCTGTATATAAAGATAATAGACCTACTAAAGATGGTAAGATATGGTTTTTCAAAACCCAATATGAAGATTTTGATGGAACTAAGAAACCAAAGAAATCAGGAAGATTTGCTACTAAGAAAGAAGCTAAACAAGCTGAGTTAGAATTTAAAATTTCATTACATGAAAAAGTTAATCATAATGAAATAACCTTTGAAGAAATGATTGAGTTATTTCTAAATTTCAAAAAGAAAAGAGTTCGAGAAACTACTTATTATAACTATGGTAATAAAGTACCTTATTTAAAACCTTTATTTAAAGTTAAATTAAAAGACTTTAACTACTCTCATTTTGAGAGATGGCATGATTATATGGATTATGAAACAACACTTGCTACAAGAACTAAAAATGATATTTATAAGTTTCTTAAATCTATACTTAATTACGCTACTGCATGGTATGAATTTAGTTTTGTTAAAGTATATCCTAAAATGACTAACTTTAATAATTCAAATGAATTACCACCTGAACAATTATGTTTTACTTATGATGAATTTAAACAATTTATTGAAGTTGAAGAAGATATTAAATGGCAAGCTACATTTAGAATACTTTATTATTGTGGTCTTAGAAAAGGAGAACTTAGAGGATTACAATGGAAAGATATTGACTTAGAAAGAAAAACATTAAGTGTTAGAAAGCAAATTACTAATCGTTGTGGAACGGTTAAGAAATTCAAATTTGTGGTGCCAAAAACCCAAAATAGTATAAGAACCTTAAAGATGCCTGAAATATTCGTAAATAGTCTTAAAAAGGCCAAATTAGAAGCTAAACAACTAAATGGTTTTAATGAAAATTATTTTGTGTCTTGAGATGCATTTCCAATCAGTAGTAATGCTCTTGCTGATCGTAAAAATACCAATTGCGAAAAAGCAGGAGTTAAACAAATTAGATTACATGATTTCAGACATTCCTGTGCATCACTATTAATTAATAAAGGCGCTAATATTCAAGTGGTTGCTAAATATTTAGGACATACTAAAATAGAAGAAACATTAAAAACTTATTCACATTTATTCATTAGTACGCTAGATGAAATAATAAATGTTATAGATACTTTAGAAGATAATAAAACTGATGATTAATTTTCATCGGTTATTTTTATATTTCAATATATTCATCCACATATATTGCATCATCAAAGCCTTTATTTTCAAGTTTAGAAAATTCATACACTTGTTTAATGAATTTTTCTCTTTTAGATAACGGCTTCACATGATTTTGTATCAATTTATCAATATCTACATTAGGGGCAATTGCTTTTATATTTTCTAAATCAATATGATATCCGAATTTTCTGTTTCCAACTGATATTGATATAATGTCACTTATAAAATCATATATATTGTTTTCGTCAACAATCTCACCAACATATTTTATTGTTTCTTCACTATCGTAATGAAATAACGACCATATATTACCTCTAGAATAATTTTTCTTTAAATATAAATTTATTTTATTTTTTAATATATTTGCACACAATTCATCATATAATTCATCAAACTCAAAATTGTAAACAATATTTTTCTTTTTATTATTTTCAACCCAATATTTAATATTACTTATCACTTTTAAATTTTTATAATTTTTATATGAAAGTTTCTTGAACTTTTCAAATTCTTCTTTTGATATTTTTGATAATAAGTCAGCAATTATAATATTAACTCTTTTCCACGAATCTAATTCAAAAAATAATACTCGATCATAAAAGAATAAATTTAAATTGTATAACACTATTATTAAATCTAAATTTTTATCCCTATTCAATTTATTTGTATTAATATTTAAAACCTCACAAAAAACCTTTAGCTCGTCTGCATTAAAAGATTTTATTAAATTTAAAAATTCTTCTTCAAAACCTGGTTTATTATTGATAATACCTATAATTTTTTCTACTTCTTTATTAATTCTTATAAAATCATTTTCTTCACGAGTAAAATACAAATCAAAATATCTGGCATTATAAATCTTATTATATATAATGCTATTATTATATTCTTCTAAATTTGCATGTTCTTCAAATGGATTTCTTTCTTCCAAATAATTTTTTACACTTGGAAACATTTTTTTCAAATAGACACTATAATTTTTAAAATCTTTTTTATTTAATAAATTTTTAAAATAAATTTTAGCATCTTCATTTAGGCGTTTATAATCCCAAGTATATATGTCCATATCATATTGCCTATCATAAGTTATAAAATATTTTTTATTATTCCAAATTTCATAATAAAGTTCCGGGCAAACAGATTTAATGTATTTTAAATTAGAGTCATCATTTTGGTTAAGATTTGAATCTGAACCTATATTAGATGAAATTATAGAATTTATGTACCTTTTTAATACTCTCATATTTTTAAAATCATATTGCTCATCGTTTATAAATTCTATAAATGGTTCTCCATTAATTAACAGATTTTTTGTGATTTGTTCTTTTGCTTTGTTAATTGTATAAATATCAGTTTCTGGAACATCAATTTTTAATTGAACAAGTTTTTCCATATATCTTTCTTCATAATTAAACTTTTCTTTTAATAATCTATTTAAAATTTGTTCATCATACAATAATATATTGATTGTGCTTTTAAATTTCACAATGGATTCAACACATTTAATTAAGAAAAATGCTTTATCTGCATCTATTCTATCTAAATTATCAAATATAACTAATAATTTTTTGTTATTACTTAATAAATAGTCATTTACAATTTTAGAAATTTGAACTTTACTTTTTATTTTTTTTATTTCATTGTAAAACATTTTATTTATTCCACTTAATTTAGACTCAAATACTACATCAATTACATTTTGAATTAAAAAATCATCTTTTTCTATATCTAAATCATAATCAATTTTATTTAAAATTTCATTCAAAAAAGATTGTAATATATTTTTTTCGTCATCATATTTCCATGGATCAAATTTAACAATAATATAGTGATCTAATAAACCATTTTTTTCTATTAATCTCAAGACATTATTAATTATAGTTGTTTTTCCATTTCCCCATTTACCATTCAAGCCTATTGTA
Source organism: uncultured Bacilli bacterium (assembly GCA_944359625.1). Lineage (GTDB taxonomy): Bacteria > Bacillota_I > Bacilli_A > RF39 > UBA660 > CAG-605. The sequence goes on from CALVSW010000017.1 coordinate 20,168, forward strand.
AAATTATTTTCTGGATAACAATTTATAATTGTATTATATAATTGATTGATTACATCTTTCTTATTTAAAAGGTCATAATCTACATCTTTTTCCTCTAATAAAGCAATTTTTTTATTACTTAATTCAATTTTATTTTTACAAACATATTGCAAATCTAAAATATTAAATTCTAAATCTTCGTGGCTTTGATTTGTTTTTATTATTCTAAACACATAAATAATGATTAAAAATAAACTTAATATGCTTAATACTATTAATTTATATGGTTTAAAATCAAATCCGAATACATATATGAGTAAAATAAAAGTCGTGATACTATAAATAAACATATATTTATCTACCGTATTTACATTCTTAGTCAAGAACAATTTAAAATTGTCACTGGATGTAATCTTGACGGCAAAAAATATTAAGACCAAAATTAATAAAAACAGGCAATTATTTTTAATCATTAATGTTGGCAGATTAAGAGCATCAACAAAAACTATAACAAAACTTAGTATTATAGATTCAAATAATAAATTTTTAAAATCAAAAATATCTAAAAACCTTTTTACATATTTCTTCATTTTAACAGCACTTCCTTACTACAAAAAAACGCCAATACAAAAACTTATAAAATGAGCCTGTACTAGCGCTTCCTTTTTACTAATTAAATTATATCAAATTTTGCCTAAAAAGTCAGTAATATCTATTGAATTTAAATGGCTATTTTTATAAAATTACACCCGACTTGTTCCCAAGAATTTTTAAGAAATCAACAAACGCCTTACAAACCCTTTGATATCAAAAAAATGGAGCCTTGCGGCTCCTTCAGGGGGTTTTGGTCGATTACATAAGTCACTATGTAAAATCGTAAAATATGCAATCTACATGATACGTGCTGTACCATGCTATATACATATTATAATTTTTTATAATTTTTGTCAATAAAACTAAATTAAATTTTTAAATTTTATTTTTTTAATATTAAATTTTTCCTTAATCTAAGCCAAATTATTTATATATATTTACATAAAATTTACATTAATTATTATTGCTTAATTTGTCCATTATGTCAATATACAATTTATTTCCATCAAAGTTTTGTAAGTATTCTAAAGAATCTTCTTTACACTTTTCTAGTATCTTAAAATCCTTTTTTATATTAGCAATTTTAAAATTCATATCGCCACTTTGACGTTCCCCAAATAAATCTCCTTGTCCACGCATTTTAAAATCTTGTTCACTAATATAGAATCCATCATTACTTGCTTCTAATACTTTTAAACGTTTGGTATCACTATTAGATATTAAATAACAATAAGATTGAATATCACTACGTCCTACACGTCCTCGTAACTGATGTAGAGTTGCTAGGCCAAAAAATTCAGCATTATAAATTACCATCATCGTAGCATTAGATATATCAACACCTACTTCAATTACCGTCGTACTTATTAAAATATCTATTTTACCTTCTTTATATTCATTTAAAACTTTTTCTTTTAAATTACTTGCCATCTTACCATGTAAAATGCCAATAGTATACTTACTACCAAAAGCTTCATTAAATTTTTTTTCTAAAGTAACAACATTATTTTTTAAATTACCTTCTTCAATTAAAGGAGCTACAACATAAATTTGATGCTTAGCTTTTAATTCTTCATATATTTTTTCTAAAACATTTTTTATTTCTTTTTCTGAAAATACTTTTGTAATAATTACTTTACGACCATTAGGTTTAGTTTTAATAAAAGAAATATCCATATCTCCATATAAACATAAGGCATACGTCCTAGGAATAGGTGTAGCACTCATATAAATAATATCAGGAAATAACCCTTTATTTTCTATTGTACTTCTTTCTCTAACTCCAAAACGATGTTGTTCATCAGTAATTACTAAACCTAAATTATTAAAAGAAACTTTTTCATTTAAAATAGCATGTGTAGCAACAACAATACAATTAGTCTCAGTTCGAAGATTATTTCTTATCTTCTCTTTTTCTTTAGCTTTTAAACTACCTACTAAAAGATAGATATTTACATTAGGTAATAATTCTTTAATATTTTTATAATGTTGAATAGCTAATACTTCAGTAGGAGCCATTAAACAGGATTCATAATTAGAAAGATAATTAATATACATGGCTATAATACTAACAATAGTTTTACCACTTCCTACATCTCCTAGTATTAATCTATTCATACGTCTAGTCGTAGTTAAATCTTCATAAATTTGCCATACGGCCTTTTCTTGATCTACAGTTAATTTAAATTTTAAAGTATTAATAAAGTTAGTTACAAGATCTTTATTAACTTCTCTACTTATACCAATATCAAGATGATCTCTTTTATTTTTTAAATAATTTATTTTAAAAGTAAATTCAAAAAATTCTTCATATATTAATCGTAATTTAGATTGTTTTAAACTAGTTATATCAATTGGACAATGCATATTTTTAATTGCTTCTAATTTAGGAATAAACTTATATTTTTCACTTAAAATACTTGGTATATAATCTTCTATATCTATTTTATAATCAAATAAATTTTTAATTATATTACTTATTTGCTTACTACTTATTCCACTTACTAAGTGATATACAGGTTCTATTTTATTATCAATATCTAAATTAAAATTTATTTCATTACAATTAAAAGTATTATTATATTTATCGTATTTACCAATACATGCTATTACTAAACCAGGTATTATTTTATGAATTAAAAACTGACGATTAAATATATTAACATTAATTATTTTATCTTCTACTACCCCTCTAAAATATAACCTACTAGCTTTTATTTTAAAATAGCTAACTTTAGGTTTTTCTAATACCCTTAAATAGATTACTCCTTCTTCATTTATACACTCTTCTAAGCTTCTTTTATGATAGAAATTATACTTATAAGGATAATACATTAGTAAATCACTAATCGTATATATTTTTAACTTTTCTATTAATTTAAGAGTCTTTTCTCCTATTCCTTTAACTTCTTCCAAAACCATACTAATCACTAAAAAAATTATAACAAAAAAGCATTGACAAAACTAGGTTTTTTTATTAGTATATTAATTACCAATTTGCTTAACGGCAAGTTGGTGCTAGTATCACACTAGCCAACCCCTTTTTATTCTTTTTGGAGGCTTTTTAAAGCCTCTTTTTTTATTATTTAATCATTAAAAAAGCGGTTCTTAAACATTGAGGAGTGATGAAATATTTTCATTACTCTTTTTATTTCTAAAAATATTAGTAGCAAGCATAA
>CALVSW010000018.1 GCA_944359625.1 uncultured Bacilli bacterium
TAACTACTGGCTCTTTGCTAGGGATTACCAGGTCGGCTTCCCACCGACTATATTATATACGCCGAACTGACGCACCACTCCCTTATTATATTTATATTATATCATATACTTTATAAGTTTATTTAATAAATAAGTTCTAACTAAAAATTATATTATAAACTTTTCATAAAACTAATAAAATCATTAAACCCAAATTTCTTTAGTTCTTTTTTCATATTTTGAGTAATAAAATCCTCGAATCCAACTTTTTCTATAGATAAATAAAATGATAGTTTTCCTTTAAGCTTTTGTGCTTTTAGTTTATCATAACTATTATTACCTGAACATTTCTTTAAATTAATCGCCTCATAAAACAATTCTCTTTTATTATTTCTACCAATTGATAACCTTCTTTTACCATTTTTTTCAACAATTGAAACGCCAGTTATTCTAACTTGCTGTGATTTTTCAAAAACAACAAATTTTGTTTTCTTTTCATTTAATCTTAAATAATACTCTTTTAATAAACTTCTGATTATTTTTAGTACTTCTAAATAAAGATTTTTAGGATTATTAGAGTCTTTAAAAGAAATTATTAAATCGTCTGCATATCTAGTATAAATTATATTTTTACAATCTAATCTTCTTAATTTTCTATATAATTTCTTATCAAACGATTTAAGGTAAATATTAGATAAAGTTGGAGATGTTATTAATCCTAATGGAAGCCCTTTTTTGGATACAGTACATTTACTTACTAAAACATCACAATCTACTGGGGAAATAATTTCTTTTAATTCATAAAATATTTTTTTTCTTAATAGCTTATGATTTATAGAATTAAAGAAATCTTTTATATCAGTTTTAATAAAATAATCATTATAAAGATGAGCTAATGCATTTGTGTATATTGACTCATTTTTTATATATCCTTTAGTAAATATAGAAGGTTTGAAATTTTTATTTATTTTATCATTTATAAATATATGTTCTTTTTTTATTTCTTCATCATTATATGTAACTATTTTACGATATTTCTTTTTTGTTTTTATATATTTTACTTTATAACTATTATTCATCTTTATTCACCTCAAAAAAATTAGGTTCATTCTTCTTAACAATTAAATCTTTATATTCATTACAAGCTTTTTTAAAATCGGTCGTTATTGAAATATTATTGCCTTTAATATTAATTAACTCTGACTTAACTAATATATAGATACAAAATTTTATAGGTAAATTAATATCCTTATTATCAATGGTTTTTATGTGAATTTTATAATCATTTAAATTTTTTATTTCTGTATTAGAAATAGTATTTTTTAATATATCTTGATAAAGTCCACAAACTTTTTGAACTATAAATTCAATATTTCTTTTATCCTTAATTAAACTATTATTTAAAAAAATAGAAATTAATAAGCTTAAAATAAATTCATAATTCAATTTTACTTTTACATCCTTATTTTTTGCATCTATTAAGTAAGTGTTATCTTTATAATATAATGGATTTTCTTTTGTTAATGAAATATTAAAAACATTAGGAGCCTTTTTCCAAAAATCAATTATGATTTTCTTAAAATCATCATTAATTTTATTATCTTTAAAAAATGTTTTATAAAATGCTATATTTTTATATTTATGTAACTTTGTATAAAAATTATATTCAGAATTTATTATCTTTCCCTCATCAAAGAAAGCAAATTTTATAAAGTTACCAATATTATCTGTTTCAATTTTTTTTGAAGGTGCATATACAACTAAAATCTTATTTTTTAATTCGTTTTTACTTCCAAATAATGCAATTTCAGCAGCAGTTGATACTGTTTCATGAAGTATTATTATACTTCTTGCATAATGTGATGCCATTAATTCAACTTCTTCTAAATCCTTAAAGCCTAATGACTTATATTCTTCAATTTCAAACAATTTTTCTAATATCAGTGCATAATTATTATCTATAGAGTCTATATAATTTTTTAATATCTCCCTTTTATCATTATTGTAATCAGGATTATATTTATTTCCACATAAAAAATGTATATATATTGGATGTAAAATTTCTTTTCCTTTGTATATATACATTTTAGTCACCTCTTAAGTGAATCTACTAAAAAGTTGTGCAATTTAATTCATATAATGAGTAAGTTGATTTAAGCAAATTGTTTATGAACATAAACAATTTGTGAACAAGCAACTTAATCAATATTGATTAAACATTAAAAATATAGATAACTATATTTTTAATGTTCAATGGAATGTAATTCCATCAACTTTTTATAATTTTGAGTTTACTTTTACCTTAGAACGCTAAGGTCCCATAAAGGATACTAGATTCACTGAAAAATAGTATATATTATATAATAATATTTGTCTATAATTAATTAAATTATTTTTCATAATAAATTTTTATTTGTTAATTACTTTTTTAGTATCTTTTTAATTATTCTTTTACCCTTACCTAATACTTTTTTATATAAAGAAGCTTTTTTAATATATTTCTTTGATAATTTATTTATATCATATATATCTAAATCTTTAAAGAAATTATTTCTATTATTTGGATATTTTCCAGATATTTTTAAAGAAGGATTACCACTTACTATTTCTTCTAATTTACATTCCTTATATATAGTATTATCTTTAATACTATTAAAAATATAATTACCTTTTTCTGTATTAATTATAATAGCAGATACACCAGTTTTATTATACATATCAGGATAATATTTTTTAACACCCCAAAAATCTCCTAAAGTAATATCTGAATACTTATTACCTATTTTAAAATTACAATTATAACAACATTCTCTTAAAGCAATATCTGATAAGAATAACTTCATATATTTATTATTACTGTGTAACTCAGTAATACGTTTATTTTTAAAAGTAATAGTATTAGAATAAGTATCCCAACCACTTACTTTATCTCTAAAATTATAATTTATAACCTTATCATTATTTTCTATCTCTAATTCTTTAATATACTTAGCAAATAACTTAGGACTAGGAACACCATGACATACTAAATCAATAGTAAATAAATTATCATAATCTTTTTTTAAATAAGCTTTTAAACCAGCTACTTGACATGGTGTTCCAACAAATAATATCTTTTTATCATTTATATTATCTTTTATATAAGTAAACATATTATCTAAATTACTTTGTAAATATTTAGAACCCTTTAATTTATCTAAATCTTTTATATTATCAATTGCAATATGATTTAACTTATTATCTTTATCAAAGGCTGCTCCAATTACAATACCATTAGCATTTAATACATTTTTAGCAATTAGTTCAAATATATTACCAGAAGAAGCTTTATTAAGAGTAGATTCTTTATCTTTATTATAAGCTACATAACATTTATTTAAAGATTTATTATTAGATGTATTTAAAACAGGACATGTTTTTTTACATAAACCACAATTAATACATTTATCTTGATCTATTACTGGATGTTTAAATCCTTCTTCATCTTCTACCATACTAATAGCATGTTTAGGACATATATTCATACAAGCTGTACAACCTGTACATTTATTCTTTTCTACTATTTCTTCCATAATTACCTCATTAAATGAAATTTCTTTAATACTTTATTAACAATATTTTTTTCATAATTATTAATAACTAATAAGTATGCTACTATTCCATAAATAATTGTATAAATACCACCAAATACTATTAAATTAATATATCCATGTAACGTAATAAATTTCATTATAATTAGTATTATAATAATAGGTATTATAAATGGGATTGTCATTTTAATTATTTCTTTCCAAAACTTAATAACATTTATACCTACTCTTTTTTGATAATATATATTTAATATTATTATGTTACCTATTATTAAAGATATAGATGTACCTATTGCACTACCTATACCACCATATAATTTAGCTAATGGAATACTAATTATAATATTAGCAATAGCAATAACTGCTAATAAAACAGATCTAAACTTATGCATATTTTTTGCTTGCATAATACTTACACCTAAATTTTGAACTAATGGAAAACATAAAGGAATTATTAGTATTAAAGCAATATAATAAGAATCATTATATTCTTGACCTACCCAAGCATAAATAAATTCTTTTCCAAATAAAGTTAAACCACTAGCCATTAAAAATACTATTAAATATTGAATTCTACCTACTTTTATAAATTCATTAGTTAAATCATCATCAGTAGCTTTTTCAGCAACCATTTTACTCATCTTAGGAAGTAATACACCACTTACTGCTGTGGATAAATTAACAAATAATGTGTTTAAGTGACTTGCTATTGAATAAACAGATACTGCTACTGTTCCAGATACTGCTCCTAATATAAATTGATCCACACTCCAATTAACTTTATCCACAACTACACCTAAAAAGATAAAGAAGGAATAACCAAATATCGTTTTAAATAATAATTTATCAAATCCCATAAATTTAATATTAATATTTAGTTTATTTCTACAATAGAAATAATTAGATAATAGTACAATTATATTTACAATAGTAATAACTACACACATTGTTATTGACTTATAACCTAAAAATAATAAAGGTATCATTAATAATGGTTTCATTATTGTATTAAAGATGGACATTAATTTTTGGAAAGTAAACTTTTCATAAGCATTTATTATTGATGAATAAATACTAAAGGCAAATGTCATAGCTAAATTAAATGCAAGTATTAACATCATTATCTTCATTTTATTTAGTTCAACAGATGTCATTGTTGAACCAAATATTGTTGGTACTAAGAAATATAATATTAATCCTAATAAACCAGCTACTAGACCAATAATAAGATATACAACAAAAAACATACCATGGAGTTTTTTCTCTTCGTCATATTTCTTTTGTGTTCTATATTTAGCTGTGTAAACAACTATAGCATTACCAAATCCTAAATCTAATACTGTTAAATAACCTATTATAGATGATACAAGTGAATATAAACCATATTCACTTTGACCTAACATTCTCGTTAATAAAGGAGTATATAGTAATTGTACTAAAGTACTAAGTACTATTGATACATAAGAAAGAACTGCACCAGTCTTTCTTTCATTTTTACTACTATTCACTACTAATCACTATCCTTAATATCTAATGCTTTTCTTAAGAATTTATCTGCTTTTATTCTTTCTTTTTCTAATATTTTATGTGTTTCTTTATAATCACAAATTAAATCTTTCTTAGTAATCTTACCATTACATCTTCTATTTTCTAATTTAAATTTAGATAGTAAAGTATCTAATCTAGAATTCATACTAACTAGATTCTTTTGTTCTCTATCAAATACTAAGAATGGTGTATTATAAAGAATAGCAAATACACATGAATGGAAAGAATCAGTACATATTAGAAAAGCATTCTTTTCTAAATATAAGAATTCACTTGGTCCACATTCATAGAATGGGCTATTCTTATCTAATATGTTTATAACTTCACAATTATTTTCTTTAGCTACTCTATCTATTTCTTTTCTTCTTTCATCTGATAAGTCACCTAAGAAATAATTTAATATATATTTATCAGTTTTTAACATTTTAGGTTTCTTAGATACTTTATCCCATTCTTCTGCTGTTAATAACATAGTAGGATCAACTAATACTTCTACATCTTTTCTACCAGTTAATTCTTCTACTATTTCTTTACCTCTATCTTCTCTAACAGAGATAGCTTTAAATTTAGATAATTCTTTAGCTACTTTTGGTTTTAATTTATCTGGTATATCATTAACTCCAAAAGAAGCAGAAAATGCAATACGTTTATTACCAGGTACAATAGTTAATAAATCTACATCTCTTAATCTACCAAATGTAGGATTCCATACTTGGTCTGAACCTGTAACAACATAATCATATTCTTTTAATTTTGAGTATGCAGTTACTTTTTTATCACTAAATTTAATATTTTTATTAAATTGTGCAAAGTTACTTGCACGATTTATGTTGATGCTATAAGTCCCTTTATTGTTTCTATTTTTTAAAATTCTCAATAAATATAACTTTTTAGTATTAGAATAACCATCATTTTTTAAAGTAATAGACTTATTATTTAACTCTTGTAATTTATATTGTACAGCATAATTTTGAAGTCTGTTACCATAGTTGTTGTTATCATTTATTGTAATTGTTCCTGTTCTCATGTATTACAATTTTCCTTTCCTTTTTATTTAGAATAATATTTTTAATTTATTACGCAAAATATTTTAAATAGTTGATAATTTTTAGCTTTTAAAGCTTTTATTAGTATTCCGTATTTTTTAAATTCAGAAGAGTTGATACTAACATCGCTAAAATAATTAGTAAATAATTCGCTAGTTAAGACAAATATGCATTCGTTTAAATAATCATTCATGTATCTGGTTCTTTTAAAATTAACTATTATTTGTTCTAAAAATAATTTTAATAATAAAGCATTATTATAAAGCTTTTCACTATAAACCTTATTAATATAGAATTCTGTAATTAAAAATGAATCAACAGAAATATTGCTAAACAAAGATTTTTGAGTAATTCCATTTTCATTAATATAATAATTATAGGTATATTTTGCTATCTTTTTCACATTATTGTATATTGGATAAATCATAAATTTATTGATAGTATCTTCATATTCATAATTAGGTAAATAATAATTATTTAACCAAATTTTAGATTTATAAACTTTGTTAAATGGATATCCAGTTAAGCATTTTGAACTTTTAACTAATTCTTTTTTTATAATTTTATTATTCTTAATATAATTCATTAAGCCTTCAACTATATCATAATTATTTTTTTCAGCTTCATCCAAAAGTATTTCGACACAATCTTCGCTAAGAGTATCATCTGAATCAACAAACATTACATATTTTCCAAGTATTTTCTCTATTCCTTTATTTCTAGCAGCAGATCTTCCCTGATTTTTTTGATTAATCAATATTATTCTTTCATCATTTATTTTTTTAATAATATCAGCTCCACTATCAGTCGAACCATCGTTTACAACTTTCACAATAAATGAATACTTAGTTTTTTGATTCAATATTGAATAGATACAATTCTTAATTGTAGATTCTGAATTATACATAGGAACCACAATCATCAAATCATATTTTAAAGTTGAATCAATAGTGTTTTCTAAACTATCTGATACATTAACATCATCATGGTTTCTAATACTTGATATAAAATTACGTGCTTCATTTATATCTAAATTACTTTTCTTTAAATCACTGCGTTTAATTAAGGTTTTATAAAACACTTTATAAAAAAGCTTTCTAAAATTAAATCTCATTATAATTAAGATTTTTTTTAATTTAATTTTTAATTCTTTAATACAATCATATATTTTTTCACCAATAATCTTTTTCAAAAATTTTTTTATTTTTAATTTTCGCTTTTGATTTGCTGTCAACCATGAACCATCAAACCAATGAATGCAAGCTGTATTAATTGTCTTGTTTAACTTTTTAGTTTTATAATCTAATGGACAAAAATAATCATTAGCATAAATAATTAGATTGTCATAAAATTGATTTTGATTTTTAATTATTAAACCATATTTTTTTAAAATTTCTGTTATAATGACTGGATTGCTAGTTCTATCGCATTTACCATTTATTAAAAAGTGACGATTTTCATAATAATTTAAGATATCCATTAAAATCTTATTGCCTTTTTCAGCAATAATTAATCCAGTATTTATATATTCTTCATCTTGAAATCCAACACAAAATTTAGAGTTTATAAACTTATCTAATGAGCCAATTAATTCTACATCGGTATCTAAATATACACCACCATATTCATAAAGCACCTTAATTCTTGCAAAATCAGAAACAAAAGCATAATTATTTGTTTCATATGCTTCTTTTACGTAATCACAACTATTTAAATTAAAATTTTCTTCATTCCATTCAATTATTTTATAATCAGGGCAAAATTTTTTCCATGAATCTATCATTTTTAAAACAGATTCAGGCTTATTTTTTCCGCCAAACCAACAATAATGAATAATTTTTTTCATAATTTCCTCCAATATTATTTATTTTTCAATACAACTAGTAATTTAATAATAATAAAATAGATTATTACTGAAATTGTAGAAACTGAAATAACTGTACTAAAAAAGTTATCTCTATACGAATGTAAAAACAAACAGCTTATAAACATACAATAAAATATTATTTTTGAATTAAAATTTAAATAATCATCATCATTTCTTATTATCTTGTAAAATACTGTCCAAAATATGGATAATATCACCTGTAAAAATACGACTCCAAATATTCCAAAATCATAATAAAAAGATCTAAAAGCAGTGTAAACATTTCCTATACTTACACCATTAGAGGTTCTAAATTCTAAATGCATTTGATAGCTTTCACTAACACCAAATTTTGATAAAGTTCTATTAATCGCATAAAAAGTTTCCTTTCCCCATATATTTGATTTACTAATGGGATTTTTTAAAAACATATCTAAACCCTGTATTGATCCGCCAAAATACTTCGTAACATATTCTACAATACCATCATTATTAGTTCTTCCAACAAAAGTTCTTAAATTAGAAAATGCAACAACCAACAATATAATAATTCCCATAACTTTTATAATTTTTTTTAAATTTAACTTGTTTTTTTCTTCATAAACAGAATCGCTTAAAATTTTCCACATAACCATAGCCCCTAAACAAAAAGCAATTAAACCATACCTTCCACCACTCAATAATGATGTGATAATAAAAGAAATTATCGATAATATTTCATATGCTTTTATTTTATATTTAAAGCCATTTTTCTTGTATAAAATCTTATTCAAAATAATATTATATAAATTTATAAATGCTACTATTTTTGAAATTTTTACTAATTGATTTACATAAGTTGGTACTAAACTTTCTAAATCTCCGTATGATGTGTTTTCTCTATAATAATTCATAATATATGAAAAAGACGATAAAGAAAATCCTAAGCCAACAGTTTTAACAACATAGTATAAATATAAAATTGTAGTGAGAATTTGAGTAAAGACTAATACATACATTAATTGATTATTAAATTTAAACTTAAATTTTATTTCAGCATTATTTTTGTCAACATTCGTATGCTTTTTCTTCTTTCCAAAAAGCAATATAAAAGTAGAAGGAATTACAAATGACATAATGCCAATTAATATTAATTTTACTGTACCTATCGATAAATTTATACCCCAAGTTTTAATATTATAAATTGCACATAAAGTGGCTAATATGTAAGATTCACATATTATAGCTGATGGAGAAAAAAAATCTTTATCTAATTTTAAAACTATTAAAAAAATAATAACAATAATTAGTAGTAGCAAATATATCATAACTATTCTTCCTTTTTATTTTGTTTAATTAAATAATTAATTTTTGCTATCAATGATATCGCTAAAAAACAGTGATTTTTTATTAACAGAAACGTTAATTTACGTTTTCTATCTAAGTCAGTTAATGTTGCATTTTTAAATGTTTCTAATATAAGTGAGTCATTTAAAAATTTTTGATACTTTGATTTTTTTATACGATATTTTTCAGCATTTGTAACACTAAAATAACCACTTAATGCAGTTGTAATAATAACATACACTAATCTATTATAAAAATAGCACATAAGTTCTTTGTCATTATTATCTATTTCTTTTTTTATTTTTTTAAAGCAGTTTAAAACCATCTTATGATTTTCTTCGTTGTGCGTAGTAGTAATAGATGAATCATTATAAGAGTAATGATAAAAATTATTAGCTAAAAATTTAAAGCTGCGAACCTTACTAAACAATCTAACGTTAAATTCTATTCCTTCTGCCCCTTGTCTTAATATTTCATCATGATAGAGATCATTATCAACAATAAATTTTCTTCTAATAAATTTAGTAGGCACCATTGCACAATTTGCTCTAAAGTTTAAAATCATTTTAAGCATATATTTTATTTCTTCTTCAGTTTTATAAACTTTACCATCTTCAAAATATTTAGAATAATCATTTTCTATAATAGTTGATCCATAATCTTTGCAAAATCCAAAACAAATTAAATCTATACTATCATTAGTATTTTCTATTAAAGTTTTATATGTATCCTTATCAACCCAATCATCCCCATCTACATAAGCAATCCATTCTCCAGTAGCAGCAACAGTTCCAGAATTTCTTGCACCACATAACCCTTTGTTTTGTTGATGAATAACTTTTATTCGAGAATCTTTTTTTGCATATTCATCACAAATTTTTCCACAATTATCTGGAGAACAATCATCTACTAAAATAATTTCAATATCTTTTAAGGTTTGTGAAATCAAACTATCAATACATTTTCTCAAAAATTGTTCTGGAACTTTATAAACAGGAACTATAATACTTACCTTCACAGAGCTTTTAGCCATTATTTTTCACCTCTTATAGATTCTAATAACCATTTTTTAGATTCTTCTCTAAATTTATTTATATTAGTATTAACTTTTTTATAATCTATTTTATATTTTAATACTTTATCAATATCTTCTAAACCAGTTAATATTCTTTCATTAGATACACCAGCAATATTTAATAAAGAATCTAATCTAGAATTAGTATTATTTTTATTCTTAGGATTATATCTTCTAAAATCAAAGAATATTTTATTAAATATTAAACTAAATACTGTTCCATGAAATGAATCAGTACATACATATTCTGCATTCTTAATTAAATTTAACCATTCTTTAGGTCCTACATCATAAGGAATTATATCAGCAAATTCATCAGAATATTTAACATACTCATCAGCATGATTTAAAGACACTATCTTATACCCTGTTTTTTCTCTTAATTTTTCTGCAAACTTACGATGTTCTATATTACTACCTAAAAAATAACATAATATATATTTATCTTTAATAAATCTATCTTTAGTAGATACTTCTTCCCATTCTTCTTTATTTAATAATATCGTAGGATCACAAACTAATTTAGATTTAATACCATAATTATCTAATATCTTTTTACCAGATTCTTCTCTTACAGATAAATGATTTATTCTTTTTAAAAACTTTTTATAAAGTTCTGTATATTTATCTGGTACTTTAGATATACCAAAACTAGTTGCATAACTAATTTTATTAACATTATCTGGTACCCAGTTTAATGTATAATAATCAGCAACGACATTAACAGGTAACCATAATTGGTCAGAGCCAACAATTACATCACTATATTTTTCTTTAGCCATCTCATTTAAAGATTTATAATCAGGACAAGCTTTAGATAAATTAAATTCTTTTCTAAACTCTTTATATTTTTTATCTCTTATACTAATATTTTTGCCTAAATCCTTAACAATTTTTTTATCTAATTTAAGCTTTATCATTCCAAATTTAGATTTAATAAAACTAAAATTAAATATCTGACTTAAATAGTACTTTCTTTTTCCTATTTTAAAATCAATATTACTATCAACATTAATAGTTTCATTAGGTATTTCATTATTATCTAATATTTTTTTAGTAGCATATGCTTGAAGCATACTACCATAGTTATTTTTAAAATAACATGACACTATACCAACTTTCTTCATACACTACCACTCCATTAAATCTAAATATTCATCTTCTAATTTTATAGCCTCATGTTTAATATTAAAACCATTATTAGTTATTTCTTTTACGGTATTACCACGTTTAAATGTTTTAGCATTAATTAATATTGTATTAGCCCATTCATTTATTGAATCACTTAAAGACATAAATATAGTAGATTTTAATACTTTAGTTTCTTTAGTCATATCATCTGAAAAAACGCATAATAATCCAGCAGCTTGTGCTTCTACTCCTACAACTGGTAATCCTTCATATAATGAAGGTAATAAAAAGACATCAAAAGCTTGATATAATTCATTAGCATCGCTTCTTTGACCTAAGAATTTAACTACTCTCGTAAGTCCTAAATCATTTACTTTATCTTCTATTTCTTGCATTAAAGGACCTTGTCCTGCCAATACTAAAACAGCTTTTTTATTTCTTTTATATATTTCATTAAATATATCAATTAGAAAAGTATGATTCTTTTGAGCAACAAATCTTCCTATATGCCCAATTACTAGTTGATCATCAGCAATATTTAGTTCTTTTCTTTTACTAGTTCTTATCTTTTCATTATATTTAAATTTATCTAAATCAATAGCGTTATTTAATAAATATACTCTTCCTTTATTATAAGCATGATTACCAAATAACCATCTACCAGCTAATTCAGAACAACAAAAATAATCAGTAGCAAATAATTTACTAAATGGTCTTAATACTTGTTTAAGTAAATTCTTTTTCCATTCTTTTTTATTAGTAGTTGAATGAGAATGGGCTATTCTAATAGGTACTTTAGCACTTTTAGCAGCCCATAAGCTAAATACAGATAAAGCATTAATATGCGAATGGACTATTTTATAATTACCTTCTTTTAATACTCTTTTTAATTCTCTATGATAACTAAATACTTTTTGATATGGTGGTATAAGTATTACTTTACCACCAAGTTTTTCAATTTCATCATAAGGTATATTAGTAGAATCTTCATCACATATAAAATCAAATTGAATACGTTTACGATTAATATTGCGATAGTAATTCATAACGACAGCTTCAACACCGCCACCAACCCATTTACCAATTATCTGGGCAATTCTTATTGGTTCATTATTTTCCATAATATACCTCCTGTACTTATTCAGCACCATCTTTAAATAAAACTACTTTAAAGGTTTTAAAAAATATTTTAATATCCATTTTTAAACCACAATGTTTAGAATAATAACTTTCTAATTTTAATCTATCTTTAAATGTTGTAGCACTACGTCCATTTACTTGCCAATAACCAGTTAATCCTGGTCTGGTTTTAATAATTTCTTTATAATACTTACCCATATCTTTTTTCTCTCTTGGTAAATAAGGGCGATTACCTATTAAAGACATATCTCCTTTTAAGATATTAATTACTTGTGGTAATTCATCAATTGATAATTTTCTAATTACTTTACCTACTTTAGATATTCTTGGATCATTTTTTAATTTTTTATTTAATTTATATTCTCTAGTTATTTCATTATCTTCTTTTAACATTTCTTCTAATACTTTATCAGCATTAGGTATCATACTTCTAAATTTATATAATTTAAATATTTTACCATTTTTACCAATTCTATCTTGCGTATAAAATACAGAATTAAAATCTTTAGTTAACATATTAGCTATTTTAATTATTATAATACATGGTATAAGCGCTATTAGCCCTATTAGTGAAAATAAGATATCAAATACTCTTTTAATAAAGTTATAAGTTCTATTTTTTAAAGCTACTATTGATGAATTGTTACTTAACACATCTGTATTGTGCATAATTACCCACTTCTTTCTAATTTATATATATTTATAAAAACTCACTATACGTAAAACGGTTTCGTGTGTATTATAGCATAATAATAAAAATATTGATAGACAAAATTTACCAAAAAAGATTTATTTTCGACATAAAACTACTGTCAAGTAATAAGAGTTGTATATGTGAACTTTATTCTATTTGTTATAATTAATATAGGTGTTTAAATATGGATAAGTTAAAGAAGATTAAAAAGATTGATGAGAAGTTAAGTATTTTATTAAGTAAGATGAATTATGATGATTATTTATATTTTATTAAGAATAATAAAGTATTAAATAAGTATGATAAATTAATGGGGGATGATGATTATAAAGATTTACCTTTTATTAAGAAATTAATTATTAATAATCATTTATTAAGTAGTGTTGAAAAAATATTAAATGATAAGATTAAAAAGTTAAATATTATAAAATAAAACTCTTCATATTAAAGCTTGAAGAGTTTTATTTTATAATTATTCTTTTGATAAGACAACGCGCCATGTTCTATTTGCATTAGCTTCACCTGGATTATAATCAAATCTAAAAATTCCACCTACTGAACCATTACTATAACTCCCGCCTCTACCAAACCATACATTTGAAGAATATCATTAACACTTACTATTGTTCCAGCTTTAAAACTACCATCACTATTTATATATTTTGCTTTTGTTGTAGTATTACTTTGATCTATAAGCATTGCATTTGCCCATTTATGGATATCATATTTATACCATTCGCTTGTTATATCAGCTATAACTATATTATTACTATCATAAGTAACGGGAATTAAACCCGCATATTATTCATTAATTGTAGTAAAATTTATAGTACATTTAGTATTAGTTTTAGTAGCATTAGCTATATTTATTGACCAATCTTCTTTATTCCAAGTAGCAGTTGCTCCATTATCGCATGATACTGTAACATCATAATTACCACTTGATGGTTTATTTATTACAGCTACACCATCTACATAATAATACAGTAAATAATCAGCTGGAATAAAGTTATTAACAGTTGTTTCTAAAGTTTTAAAAGTATCAGTTAAAGTAAATTTAGAATATGTAAAATAGATTACAGAAATTACAATTATCATTACTGAAGCTATAAAAGTTCCTAATTTTAAATAATTAGATTTATTATTATTAAACTTTAATTTTTTTAATTCTCTATTTTTATTAAATTTATGAAGTTTCATATTACCTCCTTAAATATTAACTGCCAATATCTTATCTTATAATGATTATAACACAATGATTTTAAAAAAAGAATAACTAGTTTCAGCTATTCTTTTATTTAGTTGCTATTTTAATATTTGCTTTAAAGTTTTTATTTTGATCTATATCCTGTGGTTCATTATAATTAGTAAATTTATAAGTTATTATATAAGTATTAACACTATTTGGACTAATTACTTCATTAGATAATATTGTTTGAGTATTATATGGCACTTTACCCATTGCAACTACTACACCATTTCTACTTATTTCATAATCTAAATTATATTGATTAGAGAAAGTATTAACAACGTTAATCCATTCTAGTGAATATTGTAGGGTAATACTATTATTATTAACTACTTTAAAACTTGATGTACCACTCCATCCAGGAATGACATTATTAGCACTTAATGTTTTAATATCTTCTAATGATACATAATATTCCTTATTATCATCCACTTCAACATTACAATTAGTATCACATATGCCATCATTATTGGTATCACATTTTACATCACATATACCATCTAAATCAGTATCACAATTTAAATCGCACTTACCATCATTATTAGTATCACAGTTTAAATCGCATTTACCATCATTATTTGAATCAACATTTTTATCTGGTTTGCCATCACCATTAATATCAATATTTGTATCTGGTTTTCCGTCTTTATTTGTGTCACAATTTAAATCACATTTACCATCATTATCAGTATCAATATTAATATCCGGTTTACTATCATTATCGGTATCACAATTTAAATCACATTTGCCATCGCCATCAGTATCCTGATTAGTTAAGTTTTTATCTGGTTTACCATCACCATCATTATCACAATTAATATCGCATTTACCATCATGATTAGTATCAATGTTAATATCTGGTTTGCCATCATTATCAGTATCGATATTTGTATCAGGTATTTTATCATTATTGGTATCACAATTTAAATCACATACGCCATCATTATTGGTATCGATATTGATATCCGGATATTTATCACCATTGATATCACAATTTAAATCGCATATACCATCACCATCGATGTCCTGATTTATTTCATTACTATCTGGCTTTCCATCACCATCGGTATCACAGTTAATATCACATACACCATCACCATCGATATCAATATTTGTATTTGGTTTACCTGTGTTTTTATCAGTACAATTTAAATCACAGACATTATCACCATCAGTATCAATATTGATATCTGGTTTACCATCATTATCAGTATCAACATTTATGTCTGGTTTACCATCATTGTTGGTATCACAATTTATTTCACATTTACCATCATTATTCGTATCAATGTTAATATCTGGTTTACCATCTTTATTAATATCACAATTAATATCACATATGCCATCACCATTTATATCTTGATTCAACTTGTTATCATCAGGTACACCATCGTTATCATAATCTATATTTTTATCAGGTATTTTATCACCATCGGTATCGATATTAGTATCTGGTATGCGATCGCCATTTATATCACAATTTAAGTCGCAAACACCATCATTATCTAAATCAATATTGATATCTGGTTTGCCATCGCCATTCATATCGATATTTTTATCCGGAATACCATCACCATTAGTATCACAATTTAAATCACATTTACCATCATCATCAATATCTACATTTAAATCAGGAATACCATCTTTATTAATATCACAATTTTTATCACATATACCATCATTGTTGGTATCTTGATTAGCTAAATTTTTATCTGGCTTACCATCATTATCAGTATCAATATTAACATCTGGTACACCATCACCATCAACATCAATATTTATAGAAGGTATTTTTCCATCATTTTGTGTACAATTAACATTACACTTACCATCGTTATCAGTATCTATATTTGTATCAGCTATACCATCACCATTGGTATCACAATTTATTTCACATTTACCATCATTATTTGTATCAATATTGATATCTGGTTTGCCATCGCCATTCATATCTATATTTTTATCCGGAATACCATCACCATTCGTATCGCAATTTAAATCACATTTACCATCACCATTTGTGTCTTGGTTAGTTAAATTAGTATCTGGTTTGCCATCATTATTAGTATCACAATTAACATCGCATAAATTATCATCATTTATATCGATATTAATATCAGGTTTATTATCACCATCAGTATCACAATTAATATCACATATTAAATTATTATCTTTATCAATATTTATGTCTGGTTTGCCATCTTTATCGGTATCGATATTGATATCAGGTTTATTATCATCATTAGTATCAATATTAATATCAGGTACACCATCATCATTTATATCAACATTTAAATCCGGTATTGTACTATCAGAAGATTGGTAACAATTTAAATCACATTTACCGTCTCCATCAGTATCTTGATTAACTAAATTACTATCTGGTTTACCATCAGAATCACTATCAATGTTTATATCTGGTTTATTATCTCTATCAATATCGATATTAATATCAGGCTTTCCATCTTTATTGGTATCACAATTAATATCACATACATTATCAAAATCAATATCAACATTGATATCTGGCTTTCCATCTTTATCAGTATCAATATTAATATCCGGTACACCATCATGATTAGTATCAATATTAATATCTATTATACCATCACCATTTAAATCTAAATTAGTATCAGGATATCCATCATTATCAACATCACAGTTAACATCACATACCCCATCATTATCTAAATCTTGATTAATTAAATTAAAATCTGGTTTGCCATCACCATCGGTATCAATATTAAAATGAGCTTTACCATCTAACTCATAATCAATATTATATTCTGGTTTAAAACTCCATTTATTAGTGCAATTAACATCACAAACACCATCGCCGTCTAAGTCTAATTTAAAATCTGGAATACCATCATTATTAGTATCAATATTTAATCCTCCAAATATTTTATATCCTACACATCCGGTAATGGATAATAATATTATAAATATAATAATAATTATCATAATTATTTTTCTTATTCTTTTTTTACTTATATCTTTACTGATATTATCCATTATTAACTTCCCTTTCTATAACTTTAACATTAATTATTTTTTCTTCATTTACATGCTGCATATTCCATATTTTATAGTTACGATAAACAATAAAGGTAGATACACATATAAATAAAAAGGCTAAGGCAAAAATGCTATAGATTAGAGTGATTTTGATATTATTTTCTTTTTCGTCTAATTTTACTAATTCATCTAAACGATTATTAAAGTTCTTTTTGACTGTATCAGAATCATTTAATATCATACACTTCACCTATTATCAATATACCATAACCATGATAAAAAAACAATTAAAAGATAAGAAAAAAAGTATTAATCTTCCTTTAAAAGTTTAATACTTCCTTTAAAACTATTACTATTATCATTTATCGTTTTTATAGTTAATTTATAATAATTAATACTATTAGTATCAATATATAAATTATTTAAACTAGGTATTGCCGCAATAGTTTTATTAGTGGTAGCTGGTAATATAGTCTCATCTAATTCTTCACAATTATTATAATCTTTATTACATTTACTTACTGTATATAATACATCATTAGGATTTACATTATTAGTAACATCTACCCATACAATAGAATATTTTTTAATATCATCACTACTATTAATTAAAGAAAAATTAATTTCATAATTACTATCTTTATTAAAATTAGTAATATCTAAAGAATCATTATCATTAAAATTTATAGTTAAATCTTTTTTTACAGTATCATTCTTATTATACATAGCAGTACTACCTTTAATACCAATAATTAAGATAGTACTTATAACTAATAAACTTAAAATTATTATTTTAATATTTTGCATAAACCCTCCATTAAACATTTGCTTCTACTTTTAATGTAGCTGTATATAAGCCACCTAAATTAGTAGTATTATTAAAAGTAATTATATATTTATCAGTACTATTAGGTCCAATAGCAATATCTTCTAATAAATTAGTATCTGTATTAGGTAAATTATCTGTTTTAATAACTTCATCATTTTTACTTATACTATAAGAAATAGTATCTAAAATATTAGCAACTGATATTAATTCCAACTTATACTTTAATTCTCTATCAGAAGCATTTTCAATAGTAATAGTCTTCGTAAGAGGTATAGCTACATTACTATTAATAGCTATTTGTTTATTATTATCATAAGTTACATATAAATTAGCTGTATAAATACTTGTTTTAGTATCAGTATCTTCATTAACTAATTTAATACTACTATATGATATAAAAGAACTAATAATAGATATACTAAAAGTTAAAAATAATAAAATACTTATAACTATAAAACTCCGTTTCATCTTCATATATTTCCTTCTATTCTTATAAATATTTTATCAAAACTTAAAGATTCTAGCAATATAAATAAACAAAAAAACTCTAATAATAATCATTAGAGTTTATTGATTTAAAATTATTCAAGAGCACTTGCATCTTGAGCAGCAGCACCAACTACAATTTTACCAGTAAATGATTTGCCTTGCATATCATTTTGTTCTACGCCAGTGTCAGCAAAACTTACAGTTACTTTATAATAATTAGTACCAGAAGCTTGAACTACTTCAGCATTAGCGCTAGGAATAGCACCATTTGTAAGTGGAAGTTTAGTAGCAGCTTGTAGTGGAGAAGTACTTGTACAAGCACCATCACCAGCAGTACATTTTTCAATTTTGTAAGTTAAGTCTTTAGCACTTTTTTCAGAACCTGTAATAGTTGTTGATACTTCTGACCAAACTAGGTTAAATGTAGTAGCAACTGTTGAACTATTAGTTACACTAAAGATAAATGATTGATCAGCTGCACCAGGTGATATATTTTGCATATTAATAGTACCATCTTGAGCATAAGTAATACCTAATGTTGGTGTAGTTACCGTTGTATTTTGTACAGGTTTTTCAGGATTAGGACTAACTGTTGCAGTAAAGAATGAGAATGTTGTTCCTACTACTGCAGTTAATAATGTAGCAACTGCTATTACGCTTAAAAAAACCATATTTTTCTTTTCCATTTTTATCCTCCTTCAAGTAATTTATTTTCAAAATTATTGACCAAGACCACTAGAATCTTGAGCAGCAGAACCAACTATAATTTTACCAGTAAATGTTTTACCTTGCATGTCATTTTGTTCTTCTTCAGTACGTTCAAAATGAACAGTAACTTTATAATAGTTAGTACCTTTACCAGTTACAACTTCAGCACTTGCACTAGGAATAGCACTTAAAGTTTTTGTAAGTGGTGTTGCAGCTTGTAATGGTGTTGTACTTGCACAGCTAGCACCATCAGTACATTTATCAATTTTATAAGTTAAATCTTTAGAAGATGCTTCAGTTCCAGTGATATTACCAGTAACTTCACTCCATACTAATTTATATGTAGTTGATACATCAGAACCATTAGTTACACTAAAGATAAATGATTTATCTGCTGCACCTGGTACAACATTTGTCATGTTAATAGTACCTTCTTGAGCATAAGTAATGCCTAATGTTGGTGTAGTTATCGTTGTATTTTGTGCAGGATTATCATCATCTGGATTAACTGTTGCAGTAAAGAATGAGAATGTTGTTCCTACTACTGCAGTTAATAATGTTGCAACTGCTATCACACTTAAAAAGACCATATTCTTCTTTTCCATTTTTTATCCTCCTCTATAATAAAATAATAGCAAAATAAACTCCTTTTTGCAAGTCTATTTTTTACTTTTTTTTAATATATCAGATTTATCTTTAAAATAAGTATGTAATAATTTTATAGATTTAGAACTACCTGGTTTATCTAAATAAGCACGATATAAATTTATTATATCGGGATTTTTATAGCAAACACGAATTTTTTTATCTTTGTCAATATTATATAAACCATTACTTCTTTTAATACGAGTATCTGTTACTTTAGAAATTATACCAAGAGGTTGACCACCACCACCAACACAACCTAAAGGACAATTCATTACTTCAATAAAATCATATTTATTCATATCTTTTAAGACTTTTTCTAAATTAGGCATTCCAAAAACAGCGCAAATATTTAAATTATAATCTCCCATTCTAATCTTAGCTTCTTTAATAGCAGTATTTCCACGAACACTTGTTAAATCATAAAAATTAGCAGGAGCATCTTCATTAGTTATTATATGATAAGCACATCTTAATGCTGATTCCATAACACCACCTGATGTGCCAAATATATCACCAGCACCAGATCCCCCACCAAGTAAAACATCAAATTCACTTTCTTCTAAAGATTTAAAATCTATCTCACATTCTCTTAACATCATAGCAAGTTCTCTAGTTGTAATAACATAATCCATATCAGTTATTTCTTCTCTATTTATTTCATATTTTTTAGCTGTGCAAGGTGCTACCATAACATTAATAATCTTATTTTTAGGAATATCTTTATATAGGATAAAATAACTATTAATGGTAGCAGCTTGCATTCCAATTGGTGATTTACAAGTAGATAAATGGTCTAATAAATCATCATGATATATTTCCATGTATTTTACCCAAGATGGGCAGCAAGAAGTAAACATTGGTAAATTTTTTTTACTTTTTAATCTATTAACTAATTCCGTAGCTTCTTCCATAATTGTTAAATCAGCGCCAAAAGTTAAATCAAAAACATAATCAAAACCTAATTTTTTTAAAGCAGTTACTATTTTTTTTGTTACATTAGCACCAGCTTCTTCATTAAATTCTTCTTGTAGGGCTACTCTAACAGCTGGTGCTAATGATACAGTTACTACATAATCAGTATCATTTAAATAATTTAAAACCTTTTTATAACAATATTTAGTAACTAAAGCTCCAGTTGGACAATTAATTACACATTGGCCACAATTAATACATATTGGTTGTAAAACATCTTCTTTATTGTATTTAATACCTACGACATTTTCACAAATATTTTTACAGAAACCACAATTAGTACATTTTTCTTCTATTCTAGCTATTGAAGGATTATCTTCGGAAATCCATACTCTTTTATCAGGTTTTTCTACCTTTTTTTCTTCATCTAAAATAAAATCTTTTTTAGGAGTTAGACAAAAAGGGCAAACATAATCATTTGGCAAATCTTTAAATAAGATAGTTTCTTCCTTTTCATCATAAATAAATCCACATTTAGGACATTTGTATTTATTCATATTATGTCGAGTAGACAAGTCTCGACTGCACCTCTCTTTCTTTCCAAGTGAGAGGTTTGTCTCATTGCCCCTCACAGAA
>CALVSW010000019.1 GCA_944359625.1 uncultured Bacilli bacterium
GATAGTTGTTGATGTCTATTTTTTTGTATTCAAAAGGAGTGATGGATTTTTCCATCACTCCTTAATGTTTAAGAACCGATAAAATTGACATTAAAAGTGATAACTTTTAAATGGTAAAGATTATTTTACCATTTTTTTATGTCGATATATGATTTTACTTGTCAAACAATTTTTAACTATGTTATAATCTAGTTGTTATTGAAGGGAGGGAATATATGACAAAAGTAGTGGTAAATGGCAATTTAGAAAGTGCAATGAAAAAGTTTAAAGTAAAAGTTGCCAAAAGTGGTGTCCCTGCCGAATTACGCAAGAGAAAACATTATGAAAAACCAGGAGTAAAAAGAAGAGAAGCTAAAAAAGAAATGATTCGTAATGCAAGAAAACATCATAAGGATTAATTAAACTATAAGAAGTCTATCAAGACTTCTTTTTTCATAAAATTTTTTAGGGTGATATTATGCACATATGGGCTAATCTACAAAATTTTTTATATGATAAAAATAATTTTATAGCAATCTATGATAATAATATATATTTATATAATTTTGATAAATTAATAACTTTAACAAGTGATAAGGTTACATTAATTATGGCTAATAAAAAACTTATGATATTGGGTACTTCTTTACATGTTTTAAAATGTAATAATAAAGAGATAATATTAAATGGCTCTATAAAGGAGATAAAATATAGTGAATAAGTATATTGAAGTAACTATTAATATTTATAATAAAAATTCATTTTATCTCAAATTATTAGAAAAAAATATAAATATAAAAGTTATATTTGAGGATAGTAAAACTATTAAATGCCTTATAAAAGAAAAAGACTATCAAAAAATAAAATATTATTATGATATTAAAATAAATAAGAAATTTGATATTAGTACTATCCTTAAATATTTGACAAATAATATTATTTTTTATAGTGCAATAATTTTTGGAATTATAGTCTATATCTTTTTTACTAACTTAATTATAAATGTAAAGATTTTGTGTTCAAATCAAGAATTAGCAACTAAATTATCCAAAAGTTTAGATAATTATGGGATTAAACGTTTAACGTTTAAAAAGAATTATCAGGATATCGATGATATTAAAAATAAATTAATGGAAGAATATCATGATAATATTGAATGGCTTGAAATATCTTTAGATGGGATGCAGTATGTAATAAATTTAGAAGAAAGAATTATGACTGAAGAGGAAGAAAAAAAAGATTATTGTAATATATATGCTACTACTGATGCTATTGTAACCAAAGTTTTAGTTGATCATGGAACATCTTTGATTAATGAATTTAGTTATGTCCGTAAAGGTGATACTTTAATAAGTGGTGATATAAAATTAAATGAAGAAATAAAATCAAGTGTCTGTGCTGAAGGAAAAGTTTATGGTGAAGTTTGGTATGAATTAAGTATTTCTGTTCCTAAAACTTATGAAGAAACGACTTATACAGGAAAAAATCGTTATAATTTAGAATTAGAAGTTGGTAATAATGATTATTTGATTTTTAAAAGTAGATTAGAAAATAAAGTATCCGAAAAAAAGCTGATTTTAAGTTTATTAGGTAGAAAATTATATTTAGTAAAAGAAAAAGAAGTTTTAGTTACTACTAAAAATTATAGTGAAGAAGACATTAATAAAAAAATTGATGAAGTAATTGAACAAACAATTAAATTAAATGAGGAAGAAAAAGAAAAAATATTATATAAAAAAGTTTTGAAAAAGTATGAATTTGATAGTAAAATAAATATAGAAGTATTTGTTACTGCTGAACGGATTATTAGTAGTACCTAGAAGGTGAGTTATATGATTGAAAAGACCTTAAGCCGCGCTATTATTAATGCATTACCAATGTTAATAATATTTATCGTCGTTATTTCTGCTGTTCGTATTTATAGTTTAAAAAATAGTAGTAAAAAATTAATTCTACATAATGAAATACTTAATTTATTTTTCATAATTTATATATTACTTTTATTCGAACTTTTAACAGGGACAGAAAATACTTTAGGTAGTGGTTTTAATATTATTCCTTTTCAAGAAATATTTCGTTATGAAATTGGAAGTAAGATGTTTCTTTTTAATGTTTTAGGAAATATATTAATTTTTGTTCCATTTGGTTATTTTGTTTCTCGTTATATAAAAGCTAAGAATGTTTGGCAAATAATTTTATTATCTATTATAACTAGTGCGACAGTAGAAACAGTTCAACTAAGAATAGGCCGTTCTTTTGATATCGATGATATTTTTTTGAATTTGATAGGTGGTATCCTTGGTTATTTTCTTTATATAAGTTTAGATGCTATTATTAATCACTTACCTAAGTTTTTACAAAAAGACTTCTTTTATAGTTTAATATGTCTTATAATATTAGTTGGATTTTTAACATACTTCTTTCATATATGTGGATTGTGGGGTTTTTAAAATGAATAATTATACTATTATTGATAATGATTTATATCATGATTATGATTATCTAAATGGCGTTATAAATAGAACTTTAAATACGTTAAATATTAATAATGCTATTTTTTCTATTATTTTTGTTACACCAGAAGAAATTCAAAAACTAAATAGTGAGTATCGAAAAATTGATCGTGTTACTGATGTTATTTCTTTTGCTTTAGAAGATGATGATGATAAGATATTAGATTTACGTATTTTAGGAGATATTTATATTTGTATCGATAAAATGTTAGAACAAGCTAAAGAATATGGTCATTCTAATAAAAGAGAGTTATCTTTTTTAACAGTCCATGGTTTATTACATTTGCTTGGTTATGATCATCAAACGGTAGAAGAAGAAAAAGAAATGTTTGGATTACAAGATAAAATTTTAGAAGAAGAAAAGATAGTGAGATAAAATGAAAAGTGGTTTTGTAAGTATTATAGGGCGTCCTAATGTAGGAAAAAGTAGTATATTAAATTGTATTATTAATAATCATGTTGCTATTGTATCTCCACGAGCTGGAACAACAAGAAATATTATAGAAGGTATATATAACACATCTGATACGCAAATTGTCTTTGTAGATACTCCAGGGATTAGTAGACCATTAAATAAATTAGGAGTAGTTTTAAATAAAAAGTCTGGTAGTTTAACTAAAGATGTAGATGTAATTATGTTTGTTGTTGATGGTATTAGCGGCCTAGGTAAAGGTGATAAATATATATTAAAGACTTTATCTAATGATATTCCGGTTATTTTAGTTATAAATAAAATTGATGGTTTAAAAAAAGAAGTATTACTAGATAGAATAAATAGTTATAAAGATTTATTTAATTTTGCTGATATAGTACCTGTTAGTGCTAAAAGAAAAGAAAATATTGATACTTTGATAAATGTTTTAAAGAAATATTTAACAGATGATATTAAATATTTTAATGATGATGTTATAACTACAAGTTCGATATATTTTCAAATAAGTGAATTAGTAAGAGAAAAGTTATTTAATTATTTAGATGAAGAAATACCTCATTCTCTTACTTGTGTCGTATCTAATTACGAAGAAGAAAAAGATATTATAAATATTAACGTTGATATTATAATTGATCGTAAACCATTAAAGAAGATTATTATTGGTAAAAATGGTAGTATGTTAAAAAAAGTAGGAACTGAAGCTAGATTAGATATTGAAAAATTACTAAATAAGAAAGTTTATTTAGGATTATATGTAAAAACGGTAGAAAATTGGCGAGATAAAGAAAATTTTTTAAAAAATTCTGGGTTAATTGATGAATAAAATTTAAATTTATTTCACATATATATAATAGGTGAAAAAATAATGAATAAGAAAGAAGCTTGGGATAAGTTCAAAGAATCTGGAAAAATAGAAGATTATTTAAATTATAAGAAAACTAAGTAGTGGTAGTATGGATAAAGAAGTAGAAGGAATTATTTTATATGAAACTCCGTTTCAAGAAAGCTCTAAAATAATTCAGGTATTGACTAAAGAATATGGTTTAATTGGTATTCTTTGTCGCGGTGTATTAAAGCCTAAAAGTAAGTTTAGATGTAAATTAAATAAATTTAGTCGTGTTAATTTTAACCTAATTTATCGTGAGAATAAATTAGGTATTTTAGTAAGTGCTGATGTCATTGATAATTATTCTTATTTACGAAGTGATATTATTCTTATTAGTTATTTAACATATTTATGTGAATTAACTTATCAAGTAGCTAAACAAAGTAATAGTCCTAAACTTTATGATACTCTTATTATAGCTTTAGAAAAAATAAATAATAAATTAGATCCTCTAGTTATTACTAATATGTTAGAAATTAAATATTTAGATTATTTAGGTATTAAATTAGAGTTTGATAAATGTGTAGTTTGTCATTCAAGTAATAATATATTAACTTTAAATAGTGAATTAGGTGGGGTTATTTGTCAAAATTGTTATATTGATGGACCAATTGTTAATAAGAAAACTATAAGTATGATTAAAAGATATTATTATTTTGATTTAAAAAAAATTACTAGTATAGATGTATCAGAAGTAGTAAAAAAAGAAATAAATAACTTTTTAACTAATTATTATGAAAAATATACTGGTTTATATACTAAATCAAAATATTTTTTAAATACTTTAATAAAATAATAAAATTAGATAAATTTTTATTTGTATATAAAAAAATATTTAGTATAATAAATAAGCAAGAAAGAGGTTTTATATATGATAGTCAATCTTGCTTATTATTTAATATTTGGTTTAATTTTATTTTTTATAATTAATTATATTAAAATGAAAGATAAAAGTATTAAAAATTTTTTACCTATTATTTTAATATATATAATAATAATTAGTGGTATTATTGCTAATAAAGATATTAATACTAATATATTTTTAGTAGTAGTTGTAGAATTTTTTATTAGACTAATTAATAATCTTTTATCTAATGATAATGATGATAATTTAAGGTTTATTTATGAATATGTTTTATATATAGTTATGAGTTTAATAATTAATAATGTATTTATAAATAAAGTTGATAATATTTTTTTAGGTGGTGAGTCTTTAAAAATAGTAGTATGGATTTTAATTATTTTATATTTATATCAAAATATAAAAATTATCGATAATCCTGTTATAATAGAAGAAAAACCTATTGATAATAGTAAATATAGAGAATATATAGTAACTAATTATGCAAAGTTTAAAAATTTATATAATAATGAAATAGATACGGATAATAGTTTATTAAAAAATCTTTTATATGCAATTATGATTTATGAAGATAAGAAAAGAAATAAATATTTACGCGCGATAGATAATTTATTTATAGGTAAAATTAATAAATTATATAAAGTGGGGATAATGCAAGTTCCATCAAAAATATATTTAACAGATGTTGAAAGTATTAAAATTGTCGAAAATAAGTTAATTAAAATATATAATAAATACTTAATTGCTGATGAATTAACAATGGTAAATAAAATTTTAAAAGATTATTATAAAGATGATTTAATAGTTAATAATATTACATATATTTATAATGTTATAAATAATTTTCTTTCGTTAAGATAAATAATATGATAAAATTATGCCGAGGTAATGATATGGCTATAACTATTGCACATTTATATTATGATATATTAAATTTATATGGAGAATCTGGTAATATAAAGATACTTAAATATGCTTTAGAAAAATCTGGTTATAAAGTAATTATTAAGTTTGTAACTGTTGATGATATATTAGAATTTGATACTTATGATTTAGTATATATGGGTATGGGAATACCAGAAAACTTTAATATTGTTATTAAGCACTTAAAAAAATATAAGAAAGATATTGAAACTTATATAAATAATAATAAATTATTTATTGCTACTGGTAATTCTTATGAATTATTTGGAAAATATATGGATTTAAGTAATATTCGTATAAATACTCTAGGAATATTTAATTTTACTTCTAAATTACAAAATGAAAGATTGGTTAGTGAAATTAGTGCTAAAAGTAATTTATTTCAAGATGAAATTATAGGTTTTTTAAATACTACTACTTTTAATAATAATCGTAAACATCCTTTTTTAACATATAAATTAAATGATAAAGAAGTTAGAGAAGGTATATTATATAAAAATTTTATTGGTACTTATGTAGTTGGACCAATTTTAGCACGTAATCCATTATTATTAGAATATGTAATTAGAATACTTGGTAATGATAATAATTATAAACTTAAAGATATTAATTTTATCAATGAAGCTTACCAAGATACCATTATTAGAAGAAAAACTAAATAGACTTAATCACTTGCAGATTGATTACCGGACGCAAGCCAAATAAGAGCCATTTGGGTAGTATTAGTTAAGCGATTCATATATCCGGTGGCAAATAAAAAAATGATAAAATTTGGAATTTATCATTTTAAAATCTATAAGACATCATAGTCTTTTTTATTTTGTTGAGGATTAGTTTTAGGTATATCCAAGATTTCGTCTTCTTTATTTTCTTCAGTAGTTGTTTGACTAGCTTTACCAAGTAAGGCATTTTTAATATCTATATCATCATCACCAAAATCATCTTCGATATCGGTTAAACGAATAATTTCTTCAAAAGTAGTATCTCCATTAAGTACTTTTTGTAAACCATCTTTTAAAATAGATATTGTGTGATCTTCTTTATATACTAATTTTCGTAATTCATCTTTACGAAAATTATTTACAATGGCATCACGAATTTCTTGGTTAATTGAAAGAACTTCATGAATAGCTATTCGTCCCATATATCCTTCGATACAATCTTTGCATCCAACTGGATGGTATATTTCATTAACATCAACATTTAAAGCTTTCTTAAAGACAATTTTTTCATATGGAGTAGTTGGTTTTAATGTACGACATTTAGGACATAATTTTTTAGCTAATCTTTGTGATATAATACCTACTAATGCAGTTCCTAATAAATATCTTTCAACATCCATATCAAGTAAACGTTCGATTGTATTTAAAGAGTTATTAGTATGTAATGTAGATAAAACTAAGTGTCCAGTAATTGATGCACGTACAGCAATACGCGCAGTTTCATCATCACGAATTTCTCCTATCATTATAACATCAGGGTCTTGTCTTAAAATACTTCTTAAGGCCGCAGCAAAATCAAGGCCAATATCACTCATTACTTGTACTTGATTTAATCCTGGTATTTTCATTTCAACTGGATCTTCTACGGTTATTAAGTTAGTATCTGTCCTATTTAATTTTTGCAACATAGCGTATACAGTAGTAGATTTACCACTACCAGTAGCACCAGTAACTAAAATAATACCATTGGGTACTGCAATCATTTTTAAAATTTTTTTTAGATTTGTTTCTGACAATCCTAAAGCATCTATTCCTGCCAAACTTCTAGAATAATCCAAAATACGAATAACTATTTTTTCACCATCAACAATAGGCAAAGAAGAAACACGCATATCTATTGGTTTACCATCATGTTCCATTTTAATTGCACCATCTTGAGGAAGACGAGTCTCTGTTATATTCATATTAGAAATAATTTTAATACGCGTAGTTAGGTTTTTTTTAACACTTGCGGGTACAACCGCATAATTAATTAAGCTGCCATCTATTCTAACACGTATATTTAAAGTGTTTGGTGTTGGATCAAAGTGAATATCAGATACTCTTTTTTTTACAGCATCTAAAATTATTTCATTAGCTAAATCAACAATAGGAGTCTTTTCATAATCATATTTTTTAAATATGTTTTCTGATAGCTTTGTATTCTCTTCTTGTGTAAAAGTAATATTATTATTTTCATCAACTGTAGCCACAGTAGTAGTATTATTATTTTTCATCACTTTCCTCCAATCCCTATCTTTAATAATTATACAATAACTTTTTAATTCTTACAATATAAATGCTATAATTGTCATGGAGGTTATTATGAAAAAACTAGATATAATTTATGAAGATAAAAATATATTAGTAATTAATAAACCGGCTAAATTATTAACTATTGCTGATAATAAAGAAAGAGTAAAAACGTTATATCATGAAGTTAGAGAATATTTACATAAAAAGAATCAAAAAGTATTTATTGTACATCGTTTAGATAAAGATACTTCGGGTATTATATTATTTTGTAAAAATGAAAAAATTAAAAGACTTTTACAAGATAATTGGAATAGTTATTATCGAGAATATATTGCCGTAGTTGAGGGCCATTTAAAAAATAAAAAAGGTACTATTAAATGTTATTTGAATGAAACGAAAACTAATCAAGTTTATGTAGCAAATAATAAAGAAGGCAAGTTAGCAATTACTGAATATGAGGTTATTAATTATAATAAAACTAATAGTTTAGTAAAAATTGTTATTAAAACAGGCCGTAAAAATCAAATTAGAGCCACAATGTCTTTTTTAGGCAATCCGATTATAGGTGATAAAAAATATAATTCGAAGCAAAATATATTTAACCGTTTAGCTCTACATCATACTAAGTTAGAAATTATTAATCCGATAAATAAAAAGGTTTTAACTTTTTATTCAGAACCACCAAAAATATTTTTTACCGGATTTAATAAATAAAAAAAGCCTAGAATTTCTAGACTTAAATTTCTTAAATGGCGCCTGATGTAGGACTCGAACCTACGACCTAACGGTTAACAGCCGTGCGCTCTACCGACTGAGCTAATCAGGCATTACTACTAGAGTATACAACATAAATTATAATTTAGTCAATAGATATTTTGCTATTTTAATAAAAAAGGTATTTTAATAAAAAAATTAAATATTAGAATATACTATATAATTTATAAGTGATATACTAAAGTTAATTTTAGGAGAAAATTTTATGAAAAATATTAATAAAGATAATTTAGAAAATTTTATGGTATATTATCAAAATTTTCATGATAGTACAATAACTAGTATTGATTATGATATATTAAACTCTAAAATGACATTATATATAAATGTCTTTTGGAGTGGGGATACAACAACTAATAAAGATGGAAGTTTAAATACGCATAAATCAAGAATAAAAATTTTATTTGAAGATGTTTATAAATGTAATAATAAAGAATTGTTTTTATGGGATAGTATCTATGATGCTTATTTAAAATATATTCATTTAGATAATCAAGAATATCTTTGTTTTGCTGATGATGAAAAAACTCCTTCTATTTATATTGTATGTAAAAGTATGAAATATGAAGTGTTATAAAATTATTATATATGATATAATTTTTATAAGTGAGGATATATGAGAAAAGTTATTTATAGTTTTATTTTATTTTTTTTAGGAAATATAGTAGTTTTAGCTAATAGTTATGATTTAATTGATATGGATATTTATATTGATAGTAATGGTGATGCTCATATTAAAGAAAATATTACTTATGATAGTAATAAAAATACCGAAATATATCATTCGTACAATAGGTTAGGTAATAGTAAAATTACTGATTTTAAAGTTACAGATTCTACAGGAAGAGATTATACATATCTAAGTAAATGGGATGTTGATGGTAGTTTTTCAGATAAAGCTTATAAATATGGCATTAATTATATAAGTGATGGTCTAGAATTGTGTTTAGGTATAAGTCATTATGGAACATATACTTATTATTTAAGTTATACAATTACGGATTTTATTAAAAATTTAACAGATTCACAATTGTTATATTGGAATTTAATTCCTACATCTAGTGAAAAAAGATATGAATATGATATAAAAATATATGCTGATCAAGAATTTTTAGATACTTTAGATGTTTGGGGATTTGGTGATTATGGTGGTTATGCTTATGTTAGTGATGGTTATATAACTTTAGCAAGTGATGATTCTTTAGATAGTGATGAGTATGTAACAGTATTAGTGAAATTTCCAAAAGACTATTTTAATGCAGATGATAATTTAAATCATGATTTTAATTATTACTTAGAAATGGCTCAAGAAGGTTCAACAGAGTATAGTGATAATTTTTCAATAATTTCTACGATAATTGCAGTATTATTACAATTATTCTTTTGGTTCTTTATTTGTTTTATAATATATTTTAGTATGCGTAATTCTAAAACTTTTGGTAGTAGAATTGGAAATAAAAAAATTAATAAAAAAGCTCCATATTTTAGAGATTTACCCTGTAATAAAGATATAAGAAGATGTTACTTTATTGGTAGTGAATATAATGCAGTTAATAAAGATACAAATTTATTCGGGGCCGTCCTTTTAAAGTGGTTAAAAGCAGGAAATATTGAAATTTATAAAACAGAGAAGAATGGGATTTTTAAAAAAGAAGAAAATAAAATAAAATTAGTTTCTGAAGTTAGTGATCCATTAGAAAAAGAATTGTATGAATATATGTATAAAGCTTCTAAAGATGGTATATTAGAAAGTAAAGAATTTGAAAAGTGGTGTAAAAATAATTATTATAAAATATATAACTGGTTTACTAAAGTTATAGATGAACAAATCAAAATATGTTTAAATGATGGAATTATTACTAATAATCCTAAAAAAATTACTTTAAAAAAATATTTAGCAACACCTGCATTAGATGAAGAAGGTAGTAAAGTAATTGGCTTAAAAAAATATTTAAATGATTTTGGGTCTATTAAAGATAAGAATGCTATTGAAGTAAAGTTATGGCAAGAATATTTAATGTTTGCTCAGTTATTTGGTATTGCTTCTAAAGTAGCTAAAGAATTTAAAGAAATGTATCCGGAATATTTAGAAACTTTTGAAGATCAATTTAATGATATATTAATATTAAATACTTTTTCTTATCATAGTGTTGGTCAAGTTAGTGCAGCTCGCCATAGAGCTCAAGCCAGAAGTTATTCTGCTGGTGGTGGTGGATTCTCATCAGGTGGCGGCGGTGGCGGCTCATTTGGAGGCGGAGGCTCCATGGGTTCTAGATAAAGTATCGGTTGATACTTTTTTCTTTTGCCACCGGATATATGAATCGCTTAACCAATACTACCCAAATGGCTATTATTGGTCCATGTCGCCGTCCTATTTCGACGTTGGCGCTTCGGCTGCTAATGAGTTCTATCAGAACGCGGCTGGCGGTGCTGGCGGCTACGTCAATGTGACCAACGGCTTTGGCTTGCGTCCGGTAATCAATCTGCAATATATTAATAAGACTATTTTTGACATTTTAAGACATATTAATTTGTTAATATTAAATCAGGTGATTATTATGAAATTAATAATATTTTTAGTTTTAATATTATACAATAGTCAAGTTTTAGCGGATACTAATTTAGTGAATAAAGAAATTAATTGTGATGATAAGATATGTAATGTAACATATAATATTCCTGATACTTATAATAATGAAATTCTAATTATTAATGATAATATAAATACTGAAAATGTAGATGATATAAATATCATTTTAAACAATTTAAGTACTAATGTGTATACTTTAAAAAGTTTTAATGATAATTTAATAACTAGAGTATATCGTAATAGTAGTAATGAAGCTTTAATGTATTTATATGAAGGTATACCTTTAACAATTTATGAATTAAGTGATGAGTTATTAGATAAAAAATTAAGAATATATGGTTATAGTGGGATAGAAGAATTAGAGTTATATTATATAGATTATTTTAATAAAAATTATCAAGAAGATTTTACTAGTTTTGACCAATTGATTGAAAAGTATTTTGATAAATTATGGCCTAATATAGATGATAATATTAAAGTAGTAGAAAGTAATAAGAATATAATTAAGAGTTTTAATAATTATTTTAAAAAAAATAATAATGATAATAATAAATTATTTCCTAAGACTGTTACAAAATATGAATTAAATACTAATTTAGAAAGTAAATATTATTTTAATTTAGAGTTTAGTAAAGATGATAATTATGGGATTGTCAAAGTGCATTATCTTGATACTCTAGGTAATTATTTAACCAATGTAAATGTTTTAAGTGGTTTGATAGGTAATTCTTTTGAAATTAAAGAAAATGAGTTTGCTAATTATTATTTAAAAGAAATAAAGGGAAGTGCTGTAGGAGAATTTAAAAATAGAATTCAAGATGTGTATTTAGTTTATGATTTAATAAGTGATGAAAAGTTAGTATTTAATGATGATGATAATTATGTAAATACAGGTATAAAAAAGGCTAATTTTTTACCTTATAATTTAGTTATCTTTATTATTTTATTAATATTATGGTGGCAAAATGAAAAAAAAGATTATTAAAATACTTCTAGTAATAGAGTTATTATTAATATTATTAAATATTCACAATCTTAATCTTAGTTTTAAAGAAAATAAAGGTTATCTGGATACAATAAGCTATACAGATAATATTTTTTTAAATAATTCTGATATTGTTGGTAGTATTAAAATAGCTGGTAAAAAATATATTTTAGTTCAAGGTAGTGATAATGAATTTTATTTAAATCATGATATTAATAAAAGGGAATCAGAGTTTGGTACATTATTTTTAGATTATCGTTGTAATTTATTTAATAAAGAATCATGTGCTATTTATGGACATAGTTCTAATTTTTATGATTTACCTTTTAATGTAATAAGTAAATATACTGATTTTGATTTTTTAAATAATAATAAGTTAATTGAAATTATTTATTATAATAATTTATTTACTTATGAAATTATTGGTATTACTAATAGTTATAAAACTTATACTGGGAATAATATTTTATATTTACAAACATGTAAACCAAATGCATCGGGTATATTATTACTTGTTGCTATAAAAAAATAAGTTATGCTATAATATTAAAGTAAGGAGTTATTATGAATAATGATTATCGTGTAAATGAACATATTTTAGATATTAATCATGAAAAAAGTAAAATAATAGGTAATAAAAGAGCTGCTGAAAAATTAATGGCTGCTAGTATTGGTAATAAAATAGATAATAGTGCTTATCACCAAAAAATGATAAATCGTCGTGATTTTCTAAGAGGAACTGTTTTAGGAATGGCTAGTATTGCTGCTGCTCTTTATTTAAATGAAAAAATAGGACTAACTCAAAAAATTGGTAATGAGTTAGATTTGCATGCTGCTAATACGTATATGATTGATAATAAGTTTAAAGAATATTTTGAAAAATTGGAAATTCCATATGAAACTGAAGAATTTTTAATGTTTAAAAAACTTAATATTAATGATGATAATATTGATATTATGCGAGCTTTATTAGAATATTTACAAGATGATGGTTTTACAGAAACTGAGGCATGGTTTGCTATTTCTCAAGCATTTGGCAATGATGGTTTGCATTTAGTAGCAAAAGTTTATGATAAAAAAAATATTGACGATTTGTTGTTAAGCAGTGGCTACTTATTTGTACGTGAAGATAAAACTCAAGCACCTTATCGCGAGTATTTTGCTAACCAAAATCAACCAGGATATATTGAAAATGTAAAAAGATTAAAAGAATTAGATTTAGAAGCAAAAAAAGGCAAGGGATTATAATGATAAGTGTGGGTTATTATCCAATTGATAATAAAATATATTTAGTTTTGAATAGGAAAGTTTATCAAGGAAATACATATGTATTTTTAGCTAATGAAATGGATTCGGCTGATGTTATGGTTAGAAAATTAGTTGATGATAATACTTTGAAAATGTTAGATAGTAAAGAAGAACTAATGAATGTGTTAGCATTATTTATTAAATAACTAGGGTTACCTAGTTTTAATTTTTTCTTTAATAATAAAATAAATCGTGATACAATGCTTGTAAGTGAGGTAAATATGGCTGATACTTATACAATAAAAGATTTTATTAATAGTGGGTTAGTTAACTATTATAATCTAAATAATATTGTTACTATTTATGTTGGTAGAAGAGTTTTTATGGCTGATAAGTTAAATTTAGATGACAATGATTATAAATTTTTAATTGCTAAATTAAGAAATGATTTATTTACTTTACTTGATATGTACTTAAAAAAGGGTACGATTAATAAAATTTATTTAGATATTAGAAGAAATGTTGGTAAAATTAGTTATAAAGATAATATTTTATATTTAACAATTGAACCAGAAATATTAGAACAATTTTTATGGCAAATATTAGGACTTTATAGGTTAGAAGATATTGCCTTTAATGTTTTAGAAGATGATAAAGAATTTGTTAATAAAGTAATAAAAGATTATAATATAAAAAGGGGTTTATAGGAGAGGTTTTTATGAAATTAGATATGGAAAAAATTGTAAATTATTGCAAAAATTATGGGTTTATATTTCCTGGAAGTGAAATATATGGGGGACTTGCTAACTCTTGGGATTTCGGCCCTTTAGGAACAGAATTAAAAAATAATATCAAAAAGTTATGGTGGAAACGTTTTATTCAAGAAAACAAGTTTAATTATGGTATTGATGCTGCTATTTTAATGAATCCTAATGTATGGGTAGCATCTGGACATGTTGCTTCTTTCGCTGATCCTTTAACAGATTGCCGTAAATGTAAATCAAGATATCGTGCTGATAAATTAATTGAAGATTATTTTAAAGAACATGGCATTAGTGGCAGTGCCGATGGTTGGAGTAATGAAGAATTAGTAAATTATATTAAAGAACATAATATAGTTTGTCCAAAATGCGGTGCTAGTGATTTTACAGATATTCGCCAATTCAATTTATTATTTGAAACTAGTCAAGGTGTTACTACAGACACTAAATCAAAAATATATTTAAGAGGAGAAACAGCTCAAGGTATTTTTGTTAACTTCTTAAATGTTCAAAGAACAATGCGTGCAAAAGTTCCATTTGGTATTGGTCAGATAGGTAAGAGTTTTCGAAATGAAATTACTCCAGGAAACTTTATATTTAGAGTTCGTGAATTTGAACAAATGGAATTAGAATTCTTTTGTAAACCTAATACAGATTTAGAATGGTTTGGATTTTACAAATCATATTGTAATGATTTTTTAAGAGATTTGGGTATTAAAAAAGAAAATTTAAGAAATCGTGATCATGAAAAAGAAGAGTTATCATTTTATTCTAAAGCTACAACTGATATTGAATATAACTATCCTTTTGGTTGGGGTGAATTATGGGGTATTGCTGATAGAACAGATTATGACTTAAGTACGCATATGAAGCATTCTAGTAAAGATTTAAGATATTTAGATCCGGAAAACAATGAAAAGTATTTACCTTATGTTATTGAGCCTTCTGTAGGTGTTGAAAGATTATTTTTAGCTCTTATTTGTGATGCTTATGAAGAAGAATTACTAGAAGATGGTCAAACAAGAGAAGTATTACATATTTTACCAGCATTAGCTCCTATAAAAGCTACAATATTACCATTGGTAAAGAAATTACATGAAGAGAAGGCTTATGAAGTGTATTCTCTTTTAGCTAAAGACTTTAATGTATCAATTGATTTATCTGGCTCTATTGGAAAAAGATATCGTCGTCAAGATGCTATTGGTACACCATTATGTATTACAATTGATGATGATACTTTAAATGATAATATAGTTACTATAAGAGATCGTGATACAATGAATCAGATAAAAATTAATATTTCCGAATTAAAAGAGTATATTAATAAAAAAATCGAATTTTAAAAAAACTTCCTATATAAATTGGAAGTTTTTTAAAAAATTTTCCCTAAAAAGAAAAATGTATGATATGATATTAGAGTAAGAAAGTAGGGAATATATGATTAACAATAAATATTATATTTTATTATTAGTTATTACAGTTTTATTAGTTGTATCAGTTATTACCGGGACTTCATATTCTTTGTGGGTAGTTACTGAAGAACAGACAGGTTCAAATGTAATTGAAACTGGTTGTTTTGAAATTAGTATTACTGAGAATTCAAATTTAAGTTTAACAAATACATATCCTATTAGTGATGCTTCTGGTTTACGTAAGACACCATATTCAGTTACTGTTAAAAACACTTGTACAATCAATTCACAATTAGATATATGGTTAAATCCAATGGCTACTAGTTCGATGAGTGTTGATGCTATAAAGGTAGCTTATGGAGAAAAGGGTAATATTGGTTCACCAGTTTTACTTAATACTCTAAATGATATAAAAAGTACTGTAGCACCAAGTGATTCAACATATTCTCATGTTTATGAATTAATTAGTACAACATTAGCACCGGAAGCTACAAAGACATATGAAGTTTATATGTGGATGGATATTAATGCTACAAATGATGCAATGGGAAAGACATTTAATAGTAAGATTATAGTAAATAATAGAGCGACAAATTAAAAAGACCTAAATGGTCTCTAACATTAATTTAATAGCAGTTTTTTCTTCGCCACCGATTATAACATCGTTAAAGGCAGGAATAACTGCTATATTTTTTCCTGAAGGTGCTAAAAAACCACGAGCGATTGCAATAGCTTTAATAGCTTGATTTAGAGAACCTGCTCCAATAGTTTGTAATTCAGCTGTTCCATTTTCACGAAATATATTAGCGATTGCCCCAGCAACTTTACTAGGATTAGACTTTGATGATACTTTTAATATTTCCATATTTTTTCCTCCTAACAAATTATATGTAACATATAAAAAAAAATTCTCTAATATTTTAGATTGATTACCGGACGCAAGCCAATGCCGAGGGTCACCCAGTTGATGGCAGCGTAACCAGCCGCGTTCTGATGGAACTCGAGAGCAGCTAAGTTGTCAGAGTAGAAATGGTATGGCGACATGGACCAATAATAGCCATTTGGGTATTATTAGTTAAGCGATTCATATATCCGGTGGCAAGAAATTTAATAAAAAAATCTTAAAATTTATAAAATTTTAAGAATATTATTGCTCCTAGTGTAATACCTACTACAATAGTTAAAATAGAAATTAATAGTATGTTAATATAACCATTTGTAGTAATTGTTTCATTTGGAATTTTTCTTTCCAATTTTTTATCGTTACTTTTAGTTTTTTCTTCGTTAACTCCCAATTCTTGATTGTATAATTCTATTTCTTTTCTTTGCGCAGCATTTAATTTTTCAAAATTAGTTTGAAGTTCTGTAATATAATTAGCAAATCTTTGATAAATTCCTGATATATCATCGTCAACAAAAGAATTTAATTCTATTATTTTAAATATATAATTATTAAATACTGTTACTATTTCTGCTTTATCTTTACTATCATTATTTAAAGCACCATAAACAATACTTTCAATACTTTTAATATAATTTTTATTGGCGTATAAAACACAAATATCAAAAAATTGCTCAACAGTAATAATATTAATTTTATCCAATAATCCATTTCTTTCTAATGTATCGCCAATACAAAAATCTTTAATATCAAGTTTTTTTCCATTAAGTATAAGACAATTATTTTCAATATTTAATCGATTATAATCTGGATTTAATTCGATTAGTTTAAAAAGAACGATAACGTTATCAGAGCAAAAGGCACATATATTAAAAAAATCTTCTGCTGATATATTTTTATTTTCTAAAATATTATGTCTTTCAACTATATCCCCTAAATTTAAATTAGATATATTTATTTTTCGATCTTGAAATTGCAATGTACCGCCAGATATGCTCAATTTTCTGTAATCATCATTAATTTGCATTAATCGTGATAAAACAATTAAATTATTCATAAATACCTCTATCCTAGAAATATTTTAACAAATGTTATTAGTTTTTTCAATAATTGTAATATTAAAATTTTAAATTTATACAATAATTAAATTTTTGAATTATGTTTTTAATTAAATAAGATATTTTTCTGAAAAATAAACAAGAATTAGTAAAATAATTTTTACGAAATATATCATTTTTCATATTTGCATAGTGCTTATAAATTTGGTATTCTCCATTACAAGAAAGGAGAAAATTATGTTAA
Source organism: uncultured Bacilli bacterium (assembly GCA_944359625.1). Lineage (GTDB taxonomy): Bacteria > Bacillota_I > Bacilli_A > RF39 > UBA660 > CAG-605. The sequence goes on from CALVSW010000019.1 coordinate 17,808, forward strand.
ATGAAGTAGCTCTAGTTGGGCGTCTTACTAAAAATCCAGAAGTAACAGAGCTGGAAGGAGGAAAAAAGATTTCAAGTATTATAATAGCAGTACCTAGAATGTATAAAAATTCTTCAGGTTTATACGATACTGATTATATTCGTGTAACACTATGGAATGGTATAGCTTTAAATACTAGGGAATATTGTCACTGTGGTGATTTAATTGGAATAAAGGGTCGAATACAGGTTAATAATTTTGTTGATAATGATGGAAAAGCACGTTCTTCTTTAGAAATTATTGCAGAAAAAATCTCTTTCCTATCTAGTAAGAAAGAGGATGATAAATCTACTTGCTTAAAGGATAAAGAGGATTAACTTTTTTTACTAAATTTAATGTTTTTTTATCACTAAATGTGTGTATTTTTACATCTTCACGATTAATTTCTTTTTCTAGTAAATAATTTATATAGCTTTCTAAAATTTTAGTCGTTATTACATCATTATAAGGAAATTTATTAGTAAGATTATTACAAAACATATTATAAACGTATCTTAATAATTCTTTATCATCATTTTTATAAACCAAAACTGCTAAAACTTCACCATATATTAAATTTATTAAATAGATTCTATAATCTTTAATAATTTCTTTATAAAAAAATTCGTTATTTAAGCTACTAAAATCTTGGTTAATTAATATCTTTTTTAGTTCAGTAATCGTTAACCCTATATTTTTATTACAATACTTATAAATGTATAATATTATATTTTTTAAGATATCATTAATTAGTAATACTTCCATAATACTACTCACCTTATTAATATTATATAATAAAAAGATAAAATATTGCAATTACAAACATATATTTATATAGGTGATATTTTTGAAAAAACTAATAAATTATTGCATATTTGCTTTATTTACTTTAATAAGTTTTTATGTTACTGAAAAAACTGCTGTATTATTAAGAAATCAAGATCCATTAATGGAAAATATTAAAACTTATAAAGAAAGTTATGATATTAGTCCTGTTAATGCAACTATTATTGATAATTATATTATTCCTGGTGTATCAGGACAAGAAATTGATGAGGTAAAGAGTTTAATAAAAATGCGTGAAAATAATTTATTTAACGAACTTTTGATAGTTACAAATCAAGTAATGCCTGAAATTTCCTTGGTCGATAATTTAGATAAAATAATAGTTAAAGGTAATTCCAAAAAAAAGATGGTAAGTATTATTTTAGAAAGTGATAGACTAATTAATTATTTTAAAGATAATAAAATAGAAGTTTCAGTACTAGTAGATAATAATAATTTTGAATCAGTTAAATATGGTGAATTGATTAACAATGATTATTTGAACTATAAAGATGTTGAAAAGAAGTTAAATAATGCTAAAAGAAATAATAACTTGTGTATAATAAATAATAACATTGAAGATATTTGCCGTAAGAATAACAAATATTTAGTTCAAGTTAATAAAATGCTTGATAATACAAATTATATTGAAGTAAAAAATAATTTAGAAAGTGGTGATATAATATTAGTTAGTGATAATACTAGTTATGAGTATATAAATTTATTAATTAAATATATTAATTCTAAAAATTTAAAAATAGTTTTTTTATCAAAATTAATAGTTGAATAGATATTGACGAATGTTAAAATAATATTGTATAATCTTATCATAAGGAGAGTGTGTTATGAAAAGATTAGATAGTAAAGGATTTACTTTAATTGAACTTTTGGCAGTTATTGTAATTTTAGCTTTATTAGTTTTAATAGCAATTCCAAATGTTTCCAACTTAATATCAAGAGCAACGACTGGTGCTTTTGTTACTGAGGCAACTGAATATGCTAAGGTCTTAGAGCAAGATTATCTTTTAAGTCAAATAGGAGGATCTTTTACAAATTCTTCAGAAAAATCTTTATTAAAAAATGTTAGATTGAGTAATGGTAATAGCTATACATATTATTGTATGACTATTGAACAACTAAATAAAGATCAGATGAACAAAAGTAATAGTGCTGGATATGCTGGCGTTGTAGAAGCTTTTTATCCAAATTCTACAGTTGGCACTTCTAATGCGATTACTGTTGTTACAATGACTAATGGCAGTTATGTTTTAAATTCAGTTTCGCTAACAACTCTTGCAGAGAATGCATATCAAAATCAAGAGGTTATTGGTGGAATGTATGCCGGAACTGAATCTCCAGTTGTTGCTTGTGCAACTGATGAAGATAATTCTGATGCTATAGAACGTGGCGATGCGATTATTAATGGTGGACAATTCAGATAAAAAACTAGTTACTAGTTTTTTATTTTGCTTAAATATGATAATATATTTACTGGGTGATAAAAATGATTATTGGTTCTCATGTATCATATGGAAAAGAGGGTTTATTTACTAGTGTTAAAGAAGCTGTAAGTTATGGTGCAAATACTTTTATGTTTTATACTGGTGCTCCAACAAACACGATAAGAAAGGATATAGATTTAGAATATACTAAATTAGCAAAAGAATTGATGTCTAAGAATGATATAGATATTAATAATGTTATATGTCATGCACCTTATATAATTAATCCGGCAACATTCGATTTAGAAAAACAAAAATTTGCTATAAGTTTTTTAATTCAAGAACTAAAACGCTGTTTTCAGTTAGGTATAAAATATATTGTACTACATCCAGGATCTAGTGTAGGAATTACTAAAGAAGAAGGATTAAATAATATAATTTATGTCTTAAAAGAAGTTTTAAAAGAAAATATACCAGTTACAATTCTTATAGAAACTATGGCTGGTAAGGGTAGTGAAAGAGGAATAGATATTTCAGAATTATCTTATATTATTGATAATTTAGATTCTAAATATATTGGAGTATGTTTAGATACTTGTCATTTACATGACTCTGGAGTTGATTTAACTAATTTTGATTTTTATCTTGATTTATTTTCCGAGAAGATTGGATTGGATAAAATTAAATGTATTCATTTAAATGATAGTAAAAATGAATTAGGATCTCATAAAGATCGTCATGCTAATATAGGATTTGGACATATTGGTTTTTCAACCTTAATTAATATTGTAAATAATGATAGATTAAAAGGAATACCATTAATATTAGAAACACCATATATAGGTGATTATGATGATGATAAAAATAGGTTATATCCACCATATAAATATGAAATTTCAATGATAAAAAGTGGTAAATTTAATCCTGATTTATTAAATTTAATTCGTTTAGAATATAAAAAGCAGTAACATTTAGTTTTTACTGCTTTTTCTTTAAATTTAATTTTGAATGATTATCTAAAATACTTCTTAATTTATCTCTTATTTCTTCGTAAGTTAATCCTTCATCGACTAAAGAATCGTAAATTCTTTTTATTTCATGGTATTCTAATAAATCAAGAGTTAAGTATTCTAAGTTATTATTATTTATTGCTTCTAAATATATATTTTGCATTTCTTGAGAAAATAAATCATTAAACATAAAGTAACTATTTGTTAAATCGCAACCTAGACAGTTTACAACGTAAAAATTAAATGGTTCTAAACGAAGTCACTGAAAAAGTATACAAAGATTACTGTAAAGCATAACAGTAGTCTTTTTATTTGGTATAATATAGATA
>CALVSW010000020.1 GCA_944359625.1 uncultured Bacilli bacterium
CTATTAGAGAATACAAAAATACACCATATTTATATATGGAGTATTGGAATTCTTAATCAAAATGGTCTAACATAGACATATAAAAATGGTAATAAAATATGATATTTTGATAATAAAATAACATTTAGATGATGTATTATTGGGATATAATCAAAAATAACTACTAGAGTATTTATTAATTATGAATAGTTTCTAGTCAATTTATTTACACAATATACTTTATATGATAAAATTCGTTAAAGGAAATATTTAAATGTTTAAACATCGTAAGTCGGATAAAAAAAGTATAGAAGAATTAATTTATGAAAAATATGGAAAAAGTGAAGATAAATCAAATTTAAAAAGAGATGAATTATATAAAATATTAAATACAGAACTTAGTAAATATTATTATAGTGAATGTTTATCATTAACACCATTAAATATTGAAATACTTATGAATAATATAGGTGAAATTGAAAATTTATTAAGTAATGGCCATGATATAAACGAAAAAAATAAAGAAGGATTAACACCCCTTAGTGAAGCTATAATTTTAAATAATTATACTCTTGCTAAATATTTAATTGAAAATGGTGCTGATATTGACGGAACTGATAAGTTTAACCCTCTTATAATAAGTGCTGAACAAGAAAATGATAAAATTATGAAATTATTACTTGAAAATGGTGCTAATGCCAATCAATTGGATAAAAATGGTTTTAATACATTACAACACCTATTTAATTATGGTGGGTTAACTGAATTAAAACTTCATACTTGTATGCCATTTCAATATTTATATAAAATGTACTATAAAAAAAATACACTTAATTGTATAAATCTATTAAGTGAAGCTGGAATTGATATTAATCATACTACAAAAATTGATTATCAATTTAGTATTAATGGAGAAAGTTTTTCAATTGATATAAGTGCTTTAACACTTGCCTTAAATAATGTTCCACTTCCATCAAAAAAAATAATTAAAAGATTAATCGAGTTAGGAATAGATCCAAGGGCCTATGAGTTAGAACCGTCTAAAATTTATGAATATCAAGACTCATTTAGTTTTATTGAAGATATAAAAGATTTAGATATATCTACTTGGATAGATGCTCCTATTGAATATTTATATTATTTAAAATATTTAAGTACACTAAAAAAATTTAATATTGAAATGTATACAGGAAGTCCTAATGATGGATATAGAAGATCTAGGTTAATTAAAACACTTAAAAAATAATTATTAAATATAAAGGAATAAAGATGATAATATGATTCATTTTATTTCTTTTTTATTATAAAAAATAAAATAAATTAAAAGATGTAAATAAATGTGTTAGTAATTACGATATTCACCCTATTCATAAAAAAATCTTTGCCACCGGATATATGAATCGCTTAACTTATCTCTACCAAAATGGCAATTATTGGTCCATGTCGCCGTACGTTTTCTACTCTGGCACCTCTTCTGCTTACGAGTTCGGTCAGAACGCGGCTGGTAGCGCTACCGGCGGCTGGGTGACCGACGGCGGTGGCTTGCGTCCGGTAATCAATCTGCAATCTGATGTCACAATAAGTGGCCAAGTTATTTTAGTATAAAAATTACTAATAAAAATATGACATTTTGATAATGAAATAATTATGACACTTTATCTTGAAATTTACATTTATATAAAAATAAATTTAATTTTTGTACATTCTTATATTATCATTAATATTCAACTGCAAAGCCATCAAATTTTTTGCCACCGGATATATGAATCGCTTAACTTATCTATACCAAAATGGCTATTATTGGTCCATGTCGCCGCGCGGTTTCGACTATGGCAGCTCTTCTGCTGGCGAGTTCTATCAGAACGCGGCTGGTTACGCTACCGACCACTGGGTGACCAACGGCTATGGCTTGCGTCCGGTAATCAATCTGCAATCTGATGTTGCGATAAGTAGCCAAGTTATTTTAGTATAAAAATTACTAATAAAAATATGACATTTTGATAATGAAATAATTATGACACTTTATCTTGAAATTTACATTTATATAAAAATAAATTTAATTTTTGTACATTCTTATATTATCATTAATATTCAACTGCAAAGCCATCAAATTGTTTGCCACCGGATATATGAATCGCTTAACTTATCTCTACCAAAATGGCTATTATTGGTCCATGTCGCCGAGCACTTTCGACTCTGGCACCTCTTCTGCTTACGAGTTCTATCAGTACGCGGCTGGCGATGCTTCCTACGGCCATGTGACCGACGGCCCTGGCTTGCGTCCGGTAATCAATCTGCAATCTGATGATCTGATGATATAATAAAAAGCACTTCAATTAAGAAATGCTTATTTATTATCACAAGTAGCTCCTAAACTTTCATAAAGAGCTACTACACCATCTTTTAACATTTTATTATTTTCAGTATATTCTTTTAATGTTGGACTATCAGTTACATATTGTTCTATATTCATTTTTGAATAATCAATAATAACTTTAGAACTTAACTTATTATCTTCTCTAGTTACATTAATATTATAACCACCATATGCTTCATTTAAAGCATTATAACTAGTATTTACTTGATTTTCAAAATAATCTAATACATCTTCAGAATCACTAGTTACTATTTCTTCAGTTTCAACATTTAGAACGTATTTTCCTTTATAATTAATCTTATAATTAGATTGTAATTCATAACCAGTAATCACATCTTTAGAACTTAAAGTACAATTTATTGTACCTTTCTTATCACATCCTGTTAAACAAAATAAACATATAAATAATATTAAATATTTTTTCACAAACACACTCCTATAAATTAATTATAATATATTTTATTATATCAATAAAGTATAATTAATTAAAATTTAAATTCTTCATAGAAATCATCTAAAGAAGATTGAACTGGTTCATTAGAAATATCTCTAGGTATTTCTTTTTTTAAATAAGATTCTAATTTAGTAGGTATAAATACATTATCTATTAGATACTTAGATATATTAGATCCAGTAGATTTAAAATCCATTATAGGAATATCACTATCTCTTAAAACATTTAATTCATTATCACAAATAATATTTATTTCATCTTTACTATTTGTTAATAAACTATAATTTATTTTATAATCAAAAGATTTAACTTTTTTAATTAAGGAAGAACCTTTTTTAGCTCTAGTATGTATTTCTAATTCATTTAATTTAATTCTCTTAGCAGTCTTATTATTAGTAAATAATACTAAATATTCTTTATTTTGATTATTATAAGTATCACCAAATATTAATTTATCATCTTTTAATATTATTCCTTTTACTCCAGAGGCTTTTGGTCCTACTATAGGTATATCTTTATTTAAAATATTTAAATAATTACCATTATTACTTATTAATAAAGCTAATCTATTAGATTTAGTAACACTTATTAATTCATCATCATCTTTTAATTTAATAGCCATCATAGCCTTAGAATACCTAGTAACTATAAAATCTTTTAAGACTGATTGTTTTACTAACCCATTCTTAGTAAAGAAAGTAATTAATTCTTCTTTATCATTTAAAACAAAACAATTAACTATCTTTTCATCTTCACTTAATCCTGCTACTAAATTATTAATATGCTTACCTAAATCTTTCCATTTAGCTTCAAATATACTATGGACAGGAGCATATATATATTGTCCTTTATTAGTAAATATTAATATAGTATCTAAACTATTTACTTCATATAAATGAGTTACATAATCTCCTGGTTTTAAAGTAGTATCTTCGCCATTACTAGATGCATAACTTTTTAAAGATACTTTTTTAATATATCCTTCATTAGTTATTACTACCATAACATTTTCTTTACTTATTAAAGCACTTGTATCTATTTTGATTTCTGATATTTCATCTACTATCTTAGTTTTACGAGGTTTAGCATATTCATTCTTTATCTTTTTAAGTTCATGTTTCATAACTTCTTTTAACTTAGATTCATCAGATAATATAAGTTCTAAAGCTTTTATATATTTATGTAAATTAGCTTGTTCTTCTTCTAAAGCAATTACATCAGTATTAGTTAATTTATATAATTGTAATACTACAATAGCTTCTGCTTGTTCTGGATTAAAATTAAATTTATTTATTAAATTTACTTTAGCATCACTCTTATTCTTAGAAGCTCTAATCGTTTTAATAACTTCATCTAAGATAGATATCATTTTTAAAAAACCATCTACGATATTTAATCTCTTTTTATAAGCTTCTAAATCAAATTTACTACGATTAGTAATAACTTCTTTTTGATGATTTATATAAGCATCGATAATAGGTATTATTCCTAAAGTCATAGGTCTTCTATTTACTATAGCAACCATATTATAATTATAAGATATTTGTAAATCAGTATTTTTAAATAAATAATTTATAATTAAATCTTTATTAGCTCCTGCTTTTAAATCAATAACTATTCTTAAACCATCTTTATCAGTTTCATCTCTTACTTCTTGAATACCATCTATTTTTTTATCTATTCTAATACTATCTATTTTAGCTACTAATAAAGATTTATTAACTTCAAAAGGTATTTCACTAATAATTATTTGATCTTTACCTTTATTTTTAACAAATTCATATTTAGATTGAACTATTATTCTTCCTTTACCACTTGTAAAAGCATCTACAATACCAGATTTTCCCATAGCAATACCACCAGTCGGAAAATCTGGGCCCTTAACAATATCTAAAATAGTTTCTAAACGACAATTAGGAGATTCAATTCTTTTTATGGTAGCATCAATAATCTCGCCAAGATTATGAGGTGGTATATTTGTTGCATAACCTGCTGAAATACCATTACAACCATTTACTAAAAGGTTAGGAAATTTAGCTGGTAATACTGTAGGTTCTAAGAATCTATCATCAAAATTAGGAGCCCATTTAACAGTATTAGAATCAATATCTTTTAATAATTCTGATGCTATTTTAGATAACCTTGCTTCCGTATAACGATAAGCTGCAGGACTATCACCATCCATAGAACCATTATTACCATGCATATCGATTAATACTTCATTTTGTTTCCACCACTGGCTCATTCTAACCATTGCATCATATACAGATGAATCGCCATGGGGATGATATTTACCTAAAACATCACCAACAGTTGATGCACATTTAATATAGGGATGATCATAAGTAATATTATTCTTATACATATCATATAGAATTCTTCTTTGTACAGGTTTTAAACCATCTCTAACATCAGGAATTGCTCTATCTTGAATAATTTCTTTAGCATAAGCACCAAACCTTAATCCCATTATTTCTTCAAGAGCATAATCTTGTATTTTCTTTACTATACTTTCCATAAAAACCTACCCTCTATAATCGTCTTCTAAAGTAAATTCAACGTTTTCATCAATCCATTCTTTTCTAGGTTCAACTTTATCTCCCATTAAAACATTAACTCTTTTTTCTGCTAAAGCAGCATCATTAATATTTACTCTAATTAAAGTTCTTGTTTCCGGATTCATTGTAGTTTCCCAAAGTTGTTCTGGATTCATTTCACCTAAACCTTTATATCTTTGAATAGTATATTTACCAGTATGATTATTTTTTATTTCTTGTAATTCATCATCAGAATAAGCATAATATCTTTCTTTACCATAATCTAATTTATATAAAGGTGGTAAGGCAATATAAAGTTTGCCAGCTTCAATTAACCCACGCATATAATGATAAAAAAATGTTAATAAAAGTATTTGAATATGAGCGCCATCAACATCCGCATCAGTCATAATTATTACCTTATCATAGTTAGATTCACTAGCATCAAAATTATTACCAACTCCTGCTCCAATAGTATGAATCATTGTATTAATTTCTTCATTTTTATATATTTCTTCTAAAGAAGCTTTAGCCGTATTTAATACTTTTCCACGTAGTGGTAATATTGCTTGAAACTTTCTATCTCTACCACCCTTAGCCGAACCACCAGCTGAATCTCCTTCAACTAAAAACAATTCATTTATTTTAGGATTTTTAGATTGAGCTGGGGCAAGTTTTCCTGATAAATTCTTTTCTATTTTACTTTTATTCTTACCATTTCTTGCTTCTTCCCTAGCTTTACGAGCAGCTTCACGAGCTATTTTACTTTTTTGAGCCTTTTCAATAATAGTTAAAGCAACTTCTTTATTTTCTTCTAAGAAGAATTGTAAATTATCATAAACTACGGATTCAGTAACATTTCGAGCTTCTGGAGTACCTAATTTTCCTTTTGTTTGACCTTCAAATTGTAATAATTCTTCCGGAATTTTTAAATTAATTACTGCTGATAAACCTTCTCTAACATCAGCACCATCTAATAAAAAATCTTTTCCTTTAGCTAAATTATTATTTTTTAAATAATCATTAAATACTTTCGTAATACCCGTTTTAAAACCTACTTCATGAGTTCCCCCATCACTAGTTTTAACATTATTAACAAAAGATAATATTTCTTCATTATAACTAGTAGTATATTGCATAGCAACATCTACTTCAATTTTATTTTTCTTTCCACTAAAATTAATAACTTTATGTAAAGGAGTCTTACCTTCATTCATATAATCAATAAAAGATACAAGACCATTTTCGTAATGATATTTAACTTCTTTATTATCAACTTCATCTCTTACTAAAATAGTTAAACCACTTAATAAAAAAGCACTCTCTTGCATTCTTTCAGCAATTGTCGTAAATGAAAATTGAATAGATTTAAAAATAGTATCATCTGGTAAAAAAGTAACAGTAGTACCTGTTTTATTACTCTTACCAATCGTATGAAGTGGCTCTACTACTTTGCCACCATCAGCAAATTTAATATTAGAAATTAAGCCATCACGATAAATTGTAATATCCATTCTTTTAGATAAGGCATTAACAACTGATGCACCTACTCCATGTAGTCCACCTGATACTTTATAACCATTTTCTTCAAACTTACCACCAGCATGTAAAATAGTATATATAACTTCAGGAGTAGATTTACCAGATTCATGCATCCCAATTGGAACACCACGACCATTATCACTAACAGTTACTGATCCATCATTATTTAAAGATATTTTAATATAATCACCAAAACCATTAATAACTTCATCAATACTATTATCAACGATCTCCCATACTAAATGATGCAACCCTCTTTTATCCGTTGAACCAATGTACATACCAGGTCTTTTGCGTACTGCTTCTAAACCCTCTAATATCTTGATACTTGATTCATCATACTTAACCATCTTAATCACCAATTAAAATGGTATCATAAAATCCTTTATTTTACTAGATTTTTTTGCCACCGGATATATGAATCGCTTAACTTATCTATACCAAAATGGCTATTATTGGTCCATGTCGCCGGGCGGTTTCAACTCTGGCAGCTCTTCTGCTTACGAGTTCATACAGAGCGCGCCTGGTTATGCCGGCCACACCTGGGTGACCAACGGCAATGGCTTGCGTCCGGTAATCAATCTGCAATCTGATGTCACAATAAGTAAAAGGTTGTTAAATTTAGACTAATATTTTATAATGAATTTTGAAATTAGAAATGGTAAAATATTTATAGATGTATTTTCATCTAGGGATAATCTACATTTGATACAGGCACATGTCGCCGAACAATTTCAACTCTGGCACCTCTGCTGCTAACGAGTTCAATCAGAACGCGACTGGCAATGCTAACAACAACTGGGTGACCAACGGCAGTGGCTTGCGTCCGGATTCCTACTACGATTAGTAAATACTAATGTACTGAGAATAGATGATTATGGTTATCTGTTAGAAGAAGTAGTAAGTATATAAAAATATACTTATAATCTAATTACAGATTGGAAACGAGATTATTCCTTGGTAATTTACCAGAATAAAAAATACAGATGTTAAAAACTACTATAAGTATTTTAAGACTATAAACTGTATTAGGTAAAGCAGGATTTATTCCTGTTTTTTCTTTGCCACCGGATATATGAATCGCTTAACTAATACTACCCAAATGGCTCTTATTGGTCCATGTCGCCGTCCTATTTCCACGTTGGCGCTTCGGCTGCTCGTGGGTTCGTTCAGCGCGCGGCTGGCTCTGCTAGCGGCTACGACGATGTGGCCCTCGGCTATGGCTTGCGTCCGGTAATCAATCTGCAATCTAATGGCACAATAATTTGTTAAGTTATTTTAATAAAACTATGACTTTTTGTCTTGAAATAATTATGACATTTTATCTTGAAATTTAAATTTATATAAAAATAATTGTACATTTTTGGTACAATATTCACTTTTAACTATATAATGACTATTTTTAATATTTTGGACACCTAGCTGGGTACCTAATCTTTGGTGAGAACTTTTAGGTGCCTAAAATGAAAACAAATTATTGCGATAACTTTATTCTTAAATAAATATCATTATTCAAATATGTCATTACGATTCAAAGGGCGAAAAAAATAGAAGCCTTACCTAGAAAGATATTAATTTTAAAAATAAAACTTTATCTGTTAATAAACAAAGAATTAATTAAATTTGTATTGTTAAATTTTTTATTTTTTAACGGTAATGTATTTTTGATTTCTTGCATTAATGCTCTTCTTATTTGTATATTCAAGCATACCCGCTTTTAACAATGGTTTAATAATACTATCGGCAACATATGTTTTAGATGATAATCCTACATATTCCCTTATTTCTTTAGATGACTTTGGTATCTCACAATAATTTAAGACTTTTGCTTTTAATTCATCTATTGTAATATGTGCCATACTTTGTGCACCTGTTTGTGAATTTTCAACAGCAGAAGTATTTCTAAATATAACTTTAAAGCTATCTCTTTCTTCATAAAACTCAGGTTCTGGCAATCCATATTTTTTCATTTTCCTTTTCATTGTTGGTATTCCAGAGTGCCTATTTTCAATTACAGATCCTTTTTCTTCTAAAATTCTTACAATTGTAGGATTTCTAGATTCCATGGTAGTGGCTGTTCCTAATTTTTCTAATTTATTTGTACCATATAGATTCCCAGGATTAATAATTTCTATTCTATCGTTATACATATTTACTGATATATATGCATTTTCTGTTTGAGTACTATAGTCTCTATGAATTAATGAATTTGCTACGGCTTCTCTTAATGCTTCCATTGGGTATTCAGTTCTATTAATTCTTTCACCATTAGAATTAATAATCCCACTTGTTTTCATATTTCTTCTTAAAAACTTCATTGTCTGTTAATGATACTAGGTTATAAGGATAAAGATATTAATAACTTATCTGACTATTCAAAAGAAATTACTAAATCTAATTTAAATAAAGATAAAGAACTTAAGCAAAAAGATATAACTATAGAATCTAAACAAAATACTATAGATGTTTTAAAACAAGAAAATAAAGATTTAAAATCTGGTAAAACATATAAAGAACAAAATCATACTATTGATGAACAAAAGACAACTATAGCAAGTTTAAAATCTAAAGTTAAAAAATCTACAAACTTTAAATGAACAATTAAAGTTAGATTTATCTGAACTAAAAAGTGATGGTAATTTGATTAAAGATACACTAGATGTATTAATAATATTTATAAAAGAATTCTTTAGAACTTTATTAGAAATCGGTAGCTCTATAATACAAGATAAAACCGCTGATGCAGTAAAAGAAGTATATGATCAAGAAATATTTACAAAAAATGATGTATTTGATGTAGCTAAAAATACTGATAAAGAAAGAGAATTATTTAAATATGCAGAAATACCTTATTATAAAGCTCCTACTCATAGTAGAGAGCAAGAACATAATAAATCTGATGACTTTGAACTTTAAGCAGAATTTAAGCAGGATTTAAGCAAGATATTGTATATTTTTCTATAAAATGATATAATATAAGTAATAAAATGAGGTGATTTTAATGGATAAATATATTCCACCATTTGAAATATCAAATGAAATGCTACGAAAAGTTTCTGATATTATGGAAAAAATAGGTAAATTAGATTCATATTCTAATTTAGATAAAACTCCATATTTAAGAAAGCAAACTAAAATTAATTCAGTTCACTCTTCTGTTGCGATTGAAAATAATCCACTTAGTCTAGAACAAGTAAAAGATGTTATAAATGGTAAACTTGTAATTGGTGAACAAAAAGATATTCAAGAAGTTAAAAATGCATATAAAGCATATGAAATGTTAAAAGATATAGATCCATATTCTATCGAAGATTTAAAAAAAGTTCACGGAGTTATGACTTTCTTAGTAGAAGATGTATCAGGAGAATTTAGAACTACTCCAGAAGGAGTATTTGATGAAAATGGTAATTGTATATTTGTATGTCCTCCAGGAGATAGAGTTAATTACTTGATGAAAGATTTATTTGAATGGTTAAATGAAAATAAAGAAACAATTCATCCATTAATTTTATCAAGTATATTTCATTATGAATTTGTATTTATCCATCCATTTACAAATGGAAACGGAAGAATGGTTAGATTATGGCAAAATTCAATTCTTTATAAGTGGAAAGATATATTTGAATATTTACCTATAGAATCTAAAATTCATAAATATCAAGATGAATATTATAGTTCTATTGCCGAGTGTCATAAAAACGCTAATTCAAACGTATTCATTGAATTTATGTTAAAAATGATAGATGAAACTTTAGATGAAGCAATATCAACTTCTCACCTACCTATTACTAATGAAACAATTAACATAAATAAATTATTAGATGTAATGGAATCTGGAAAACCAATGACAGCAAATGAAATTATGGAAAAATTAGGAATTAAATCAAAAGAAACATTAAGAGGACAATATCTTGATCCTGCAATCAAACAAGGATTAGTTAGTTTAACTATTCCTGATAAACCTACAAGTAAAAATCAAATGTATTATAAAAATTAATTTAAGCAAGCGCTAAGCAAGATTTAAGTAAGATAACTATAAACAAAATAGTTATCTTTTTTTTGATAAAAATGATAAACGATTATAAAATAAATGTTAAAATATAGGAGTATGTCGATATCTTACGGAACATAAAGGAGGTAATAATTAAATGTCCGTAAGAAAACTTAAAGCAAATAAAATAACAAAAGATGGAAGATCTTGGGTATTCATACAATATAGTTATGGATTAGATGGTAAAAGACATCAATATCAATCCCCTGCTTTTATGACTGAAAAGGAAGCTATTAAAGCAGAAGAAGAATATTTAAATAAATATAAGGAATTAGAAGTAAATCCTCATATGACTTTTAAAGAAGCTTATACACTATATTACGATTATCAAAAAGATAAAATAAAAGATTCTACTCTAAAAACATATAGAGATAGAATGGTATATATGGGCTTACTAGATAATGTTGAATTAGTTAATTTAGATTGGAATCTATATCAAAAATGGAGAAATCAAATGAATAAAACTAATTTATGTGATAGATATAAAACTGATATACAAAAATTTATAAAGCAAGTAATAAACTTCGCAGAAAAACAATGGGATTTTAATCTTAGAAAGTTCTATAATCGTATGGAACCTTTTAAGACACCAGGTGCTATTAAGAAAGAAATGGATTTCTATGATCCAGATGAATTTTATAAATTCTTATCTGTAATAGATGATTTAAGAGATAGATGTTTATTTCAAATATTATTCTATTGTGGATTGAGAAGATCTGAAGCTAGAGGATTACAATGGAAACATATTGATTTTAATAATCATACTTTAACTGTTTGCCAACAAGTATTAAATCCTTCTACTAACAATAAAGATAGTGAATGGTATATATCAAGTCCTAAAACAAATTCATCTAATAGAACAATACCAGTTCCAGATGTATTATTAAATGATTTATTAAAACTTAAGAAAAGTAATGAAGCATTTAAGAAATTCAAATTATCTTGGTTTGTTCTGGGTGATGATCAACCTATTACAACTCATCAGTTTTATGGTAGACGTGATTTATATGCAAATAAAGCTGGTCTAAAAAGAATTAGAATTCATGATTTTAGACATAGTTGTACAAGTGCATTAGTATCCGCATCTACTCCTATTACAGCTGTATCTAACTTTTTAGGACATGCTGATTCAACAGAAACACTAGAAACATATGCTCATTTAATAAAAAAAGATTATCAAAAGATAACCAATTATTTCGATAATATGGAACAACAATACAATCAAAAATCACAAGAATAAACCATATTAAACTTATATAAACCATCAGTAATGATGGGTAACTGATGGGTAGCGTGCTATCAAAATATCAAAAATTGGTATGTGTTAATTCCTTTTAATTTCGCCCTTTTAGAGGCTTTTTATTTTATCAAAAGCCTTTATAATTTGGTATTTATTAGTCTGTTGGTACCTAAATGGTACCTAAAATGATGAACCTATTTTTTTACTAAGGATAATTCTAAAAATTTCATAAAAGAAATATATAACCCATCCCAATTAATATCGGCTATTGAATACAAATCCATAAACAATAAATAATTACCAATTAATATATCTCTTGTAGCATATTGTTAATGATACTATAAGAATGTACAAAAAGAGGAATTTAGAAATGTGCAAAATTGTACATGAAAATCCTCAAAAAGTACATTCTTTTTTGATATACTAACCTCTATGAAATGGAGGTGAAAATATTAAAAATCTGAAAGGAGAATTGTTATGTTTGAAAACAAATGATATTAAACCAAATTACTCAGAGTTAGCTAGAATTTATAATATGGATCGAAGAACAATAAAAAAATATTATTTTGTGTAAATGGTAAAATAAAATGTAGGAAATCGGTAATTTAATTTGTCGGTTTTCCTACATTTTATTTTACCATTTACAATTGTCATGATTATATTCTTATTTTATAATTAATTTGCAATTGCAAAAGTCATCAAATTGTTTGCCACCGGATATATGAATCGCTTAACTTATCTCTACCAAAATGGCTATTATTGGTCCATGTCGCCGAGCAGTTTCTACTCTGGCAGCTCTTCTGCTTTCGTGTTCGTTCAGAGCGCGGCTGGCTATGCTGACAGTGGCTGGGTGGCCATCGGTAGTGGCTTGCGTCCGGTAATCAATCTGCAATCTGATGTCACGATAAGTAAAAAGTTGTTAAATTTAGACTAATATTTTATAATGAATTTTGAAATTAGAAATGGTAAAATACTCATAGATGTATTTTTCATCTAGGGATAATCTACATTTGATACAGGCACATGTCGCCGAACAATTTCAACTCTGGCACCTCTGCTGCTAACGAGTTCAATCAGAACGCGACTGGCAATGCTAACAACAACTGGGTGACCAACGGCAGTGGCTTGCGTCCGGATTCCTACTACGATTAGTAAATACTAATGTACTGAGAATAGATGATTATGGTTATCTGTTAGAAGAAGTAGTAAGTATATAAAAATATACTTATAATCTAATTACAGATTGGAAACGAGATTATTCCTTGGTAATTTACCAGAACAAAAAATACAGATGTTAAAAACTACTATAAGTATTTTAAGACTATAAACTGTATTAGATAAAGCAGGATTTTATTCCTGTTTTTTGTTTTTAAATATTTAGGAGTGATAAAAGAGATTTTATCCATTATTTATATTTTTTTATAAATTGTAAAATAAAAAGTCATAAATATTTTAAAATTAAAAAGTCATAATGTTAAATTTAATATAAAAATGTACAAAAAATTTACTTAATTTTATATGGCTATCTGAATCCATTTTTAGTTTATCTTCTAAACGATATGAATTATCATTTATATTTTTAATTAAGTAAAGCTATCATAATTATAGAAAATGAAGGTAGTATATAATCTTCAAACTTATATTATGTGCACTGTTATCTTTTTTTCTTTTGCCACCGGATATATGAATCGCTTAACTTATCTCTACCAAAATGGCAATTATTGGTCCATGTCGCCGAACTATTTCAGCTCTGGCACCTCTTTTGCTTATGGGTTCCGTCAGGACGCGACTGGTTACGCTGCCGACAACTGGGTGACCAGCGGCGATGGCTTGCGTCCGGTAATCAATCTGCAATCTGATACTGTCATTGATTTTAATAAACAAAAAAAACTGCTTATTATTAGCAGTTAATTAAGCTCTACTAGAATATTTACCATCTTTAGTAGATACAATAATATGTTCTCCTTGAGATATAAACATAGGTACTTTTAAAGTATAACCAGTTTCAATAGTAGCATCTTTTTGAGCATTATTAGTAGTATTACCTTTAGTAGCATCAGTAGTTTCTACTACTTCAAACTCAATTTTTTCCGGAAGTTCAATACCAATTATTTCTCCCTCATAAAAATCAATAGAGATTTCTAAATTTTCTTTTAAGAATTTCTTTTCATCTTCTAATTTAGATTCTGGTATTTCTACTTGCTCATATGTATTAGTATCCATAAATACATAAGTATCACCAGTGTTATATAAATATTGCATTGGTTTTCTATCAACATGAGCTTTTTCTACTTTTATATTAGTATTATAAGTATCTTCAACAATTGAACCAGTCTTTAAATTCTTTAACTTCATCTTAACAAATGCAGCACCCTTACCAGGTTTAACATGTTGAAATTCTACTATTTGGCATAATTTACCATCCATAATAATAGTCATTCCATTTTTAATGTCATTAATATTAATATTCATAATTTAAGCCCTTTCTCTTATTTTTTTTCTTTATGTATTGTATGTTTACCACAATTTGGGCAAGCTTTCTTAATACCTAATTTTTCTTGTGTATTTTTCTTATTTTTACTTGTAGTATAATTTTCATGTTTACATTCACTACATACTAAAGTAACATAATTTCTATTTTCATTCTTTGCCATAAGCTATCCTCCTTTTTCTCATATGGTATTTTACCATATCTCATAATAATTTGACAAGATTTATTACACTTCTTGAATAACCGCAATTATCATTGGTTTACATTCTGTTTCTTCATATAAATACTTGCCTAATTCTTCTCTTATCTCTGTTTTAATCTTATTATATTCAATATAAGAATCAGTTATATTTCTTTCAATTATAGCAGTAGAAATATTTTTTATTTCCTTAATCATTTCTTTAGAATCTTTAATATAAATAAATCCTCTTGTAGTCACTTCTGGTCCTACTAATAATTCACGTGTTTTTTTAGATATCGTAGCACTTATTAAAACAATACCATTTTCTGATAACATTTCACGATCTTTAATAACAAGTTCACCAACATCTTCACTACTCTTACCATCTATTAAAATATCATTTACTTTAATAGATTTAAAATTATCTTGTAAAACTCCATCATCTATTTCAACAATATCCCCATTTCCTTTAAGAATAATATTTTCTTTAGGAATACCTAATAAAGAAGCAACATTAGCATTATTAACCATGTAACGATATTCACCTTTAACAGGCATATAATATTTAGGATTTAATAATTTAATCATTAACATTAAATCTTCTTGCGAAGCATGATGTAAAATACATTTATCCTTAGGAACAGATACAATATTACATCCTAATTCAGCTAAATCATTTTCTAATTTAACTAATACTTTTTCACTCGAATCATATCTTGGTTCGGCAAATACAATTGTATCATTACTCTTTAAAGATACAAACTTATCATATCCTCCTAATACTTTAGATAATACAGCATAAGGATTTTCTTTACTATCAGCCATAATAAGTACAGAATCTTTATCATCGATATTAGATAAATCACCTAATAAACCATCTTGAATATTTAAATAACCATACTTTAAACTTATATCTAAAATAGATTGTAATTGTTTACCCATAAGAACAACTTTACGATGTGTATTTTTTAAAGAATCAAATATTTCTTGAATAGTATATAAATGATTTGGTAGTACTAAAAATATTACTCTTCCTTCAGCATGATTAACAGCATATTTAAAATTCTTTACTAAACGATGATCTGGTGATGTATGTCCTGGTCTTTCAGAAAAACTTGATTCACTTAATAAAGCTAATACACCCTTTTTTCCAACATAAGCTATTTTACCTAAATCCATATCATATGCACCACGCATACTAGGATCAATTAAAAAATCACCGGTATAACAAATCGCACCATCTTTAGTATTTAAACAATACATTACAGCATCAGGAACAGAATGGGATACACTTATAGGAAATATACTAACTTCACCAAAATTTAACTTCTTATGAGGCTTTATTTCGATAATATTTTTAGGATTTACACCATTTTCTTCTAAGACAAACTTCGTATATCTAGTAGCATAAACTTTCAAATTAGGAATTAACTTTAATAAATCATTAGTAGCACCCATATTTTCATAATGCCCATGGGTTAAAAATAATCCTTTAATCCTTCTTTTATTTTTTACTAAATATTCAAAATCCGGAATAATATAATCAATCCCATATAAATTTTCAGTAGCATATTTTAAACCACAATCAAATATATATATAAAATTATCTACTTCAACAATATAGGTATTTTTACCAGTTTCATTAAGGCCACCTAGGCCCATTATCTTTATCTTACTCATTTTAATCCTTCTTTCATATAAATACAAGTTCCTTTGTATGAACATTATAGCAAATAATTTTTTTAATTGCAAACCATTTATTTTTAGAACAAAAAATGGAGCCTTTCGGCTCCTTCAGGGGGAAATATTATTATCAGTTCGTAACAATTTATTAATTGATTAAAGTCTTACAAAACAAGGCTTTTTCTTCTATCAAAATTTATCAAAGTTTATTAAAATAACTTTATTTTTGTCATTTAGTATCTGATTTTGGTATCTAGAAAAATAATAATAAATCATATTAATATAATTTTTATTTATCACACATTAAAATTAAAACACTAATTTTCTTCAACTATTTCATAACCCAATTTTTCGTATGTTTTTTTTCTTTTCAGAAACATATTACGAGTTTTTGAAAAATTATCATCTATATAATCATAAATTAATATTTCTTTTTTATTACTATCTTGCCTATGTAATCTTCCAGCATATTGTGTTACTCTAGTTTGACCAGAAATAGGCATTGTTAAAAATAATACATCAAGCTTTGAATCATCAAACCCTTCACCAATATACGACCCAGTAGCTACTATAATTTTATTATCTTCGTTTTCATTTATTTGATTATTTAATTCCATATAGCTTTTAAGAACTTTTTTGCCGATTCCACCATAATATTTAAAAATATTATTTGTATATTTTGATAATTTGTCATAAATGTAGTTCATTAATTCTAATCTTTCTGTTAAAACTAATATATTTTTTTCATTATCATATTCCTTCTTAATATCTTTAATAATATTTTCACTACGTATAATATCTTTTGCTATCAAATCATTAATTTCATTTAATTCATAATTATCAATATTTTGATTTGTAAAATTTAAATGACTTTTCTTCGCAATTACTTTCATGGGGATATTCAATTTTTTATTAAATTTTAGACTATCTACTTTATACCTAATATCACCGCATTGCATTTTTATGATTGGAGTATGTCCATTTTCTCTTTCTGGTGTTGCAGATATTCCATAAACATATCTAGCATTTCCTGTATTAATTGCTTGCTCAAAAGTATATGCTGCAGTATGATGACATTCATCAATTATAATCATTCCATAGTTTTTTGCAATGTCTAAAACATTTCCATTATTCCATAATGATTTTATACTTACAACATCAATAACATTAGTAATATTCTTTTTCTTACTACTTATCTCACCAACTTCTTTTACATCTAAAAATTCTTTTATTCTATCTTTCCATTGATTAAGCAATTGAATTTTATTTACCAATATTAGTGTATTCACTTTTCTTTCTGCTATAAGTTTACATCCAATTACTGTTTTTCCGAATCCTGTCGGAGCATATAATATTCCATTATCATATTTTAACATATGGTCTATTGCTATTTGTTGTTCTTCTCTTAAACTACCATTGAATTTAACTTCTATTTTATTTCCAACAAATCTCTCATCTTTACTAATAATTTCAATGTTATTAACATTACATAGACTCTCTAAATAATTATATGTTCCTCTTGGCAATTTTAAATACTTTTCATCTTCTTTACTACAATCAATTACCATAGGAACATTGTAAACGGACATTCTTAATTTTTGTTTTTTATAAAATTCAGGATTAGCAAAGGTAGCAAGTCTTCTAAAACTATTTTTTACTACTCCATCAAGATTAGCTTTATCAATATATACCATATCCTTTAAAATTACTTTAATACTTTTAGGATAATCTATATTATTTTTACTCTTTACTTTTACTTCATTTTGCATATCAATTATTTCATGACTGATATCAATAGTTTCATTAGATAATTGTTTTATTTTTTCAAAAACTTCTATTTCAGTTAACTTACGAATAGAACTTAAATATTGCATTTGATTTTTTATTAAAATAAAATTTCTATCAATAAACAATGTATTTCCATATTTAGATGGTTCATTTTGAAATGGTAGTGCTATTAAATTACCATATCCACCTTTTGGTAATATATCTTGATTAGGAAACATTCTATCAAAAGAGGAAATTGAAATATTTGATATTTCCATAGTTTTAGATAATAACAAACTACCTAATTTTCTTGCTGTTATTGCTTTTATATTTGTATCAAAGAACATCCATATGTGTATTCCATTACCTGATCTACTACGTTCTATAGCAATAGGTACTTCATATTTATCGCAAACACTCGCAAAAGCTAATACATCACTTTTAATATCTTTTTTCGAATCTTTATCATCAAAATCTAATGACAGAAAAAAACAAGTATCATTTTCTAAAAGAGGATAAATACCTATTGGATAATTTCCATACATATGCTTATAGATAGTTTCTTTTGATATTGGTTTATTTTCCCTATATTGACAATTTTTACATTTTTTTCCCATTGTTTTATTACATATACCATTTTTCCATTCATTTGCACATGCAGGTATATAATATTTAATATTTGGATTATTTTTATCAATAGATAAATAAGGATATACATCATTTCTTCCTTTAAAATAATTCATAAATATTTTAACTGAATCTTCACGACTTGAAATATCTTCTGATGAATTTGTTGTTATTTCGTTAAATTGTTTCTTCAATTTATCTATTTCTAATTGTAATTTTTTTATTTCTAGTTCTTTAACTTTTATTAATTTTAATATTTCACTATTATTCATAGTATTATACCTCGACTAATTCCAACGAAGATATGAAGTTTAAAATTGAATTAACAGTATCATCTATAGACAATTCAAGCCAATTGTTTTTTGCCATATTAACCATGGATTTAAATCTCTTATTTGATAATGTATATTTTAAATTATTTTGTAACTCTGTTATATTACTTTCTTCAATTAATTCGTTTCTAAAAATTAATTTATCTAAGTAATTTAAAAAACGTCGCTTATCAAAATCACTTTTATTTATCAAATAATAGATATCAAAGATGTCTTTGTATCTAGTTGATGTAATACCAAATTTTAATAATGACTTTATTTTTTCTACACATATTTGTTCTTTTGAATTAGCAAGTAAAGTAACACTATTAGAATCTATACCTAAATCAAAACATAATTCATCTTGATCTATATCAATATCTTTATGCACACCAACATCTAATTTAGTAGAAAATACATTACCAAAATTATCAGATATATCTATAAAAACTCTTTTACCATCATAATCTTGATGATGAAGTCTTTTTATTGGTGAAGTAATTTTTATTTTAATATCTTTATCATTTAATTTTTCTATAAATGTTTCTATTGCTGAATCATCTAAAGAATATCTTATAAAATCTATATCTAAATCTTGTGTTGCTCTTCTTATGTCTTTAGAAATAGCCATCATTACAACTCCACCCTTAATTGTTACATTTTTATTTAAGCTAGAATTGCTTATTTGAGCTAAAATAATATCTTGGCAAGTTTTCGAAATAGCATTTAAATTTGAATATCCATTTGCTAAATAATTATTAAATATTGTATTTATATTCATTAAAACACCTCTTTCATAATAACATCATACAAGTGATTTTCTATTGCAAAATTACTTATATATTCAGCTATTTTTTTTGTATTAAGTGTTTCTTTAATTTCTCTATAATTTGCAATTATCTCTTTATAATAATCAAAACCTATTGATTTTCTATTTCTTATTAGTTCTATTAGCATTCTTTCTTTGTCATACACTTTAACTTCAACACCATTTATATTTAAAGTTGATTTACCAATATCAAAAAATTTATCTTGATAATATACAACTTTAATCCTACTATCACTAATTTTAGTGCTATCTCTTTTTAATGCAAGATGTTCTTTTTCGGGAATGACATCTGTTAAATTATGGTAATAAAATGCACTATCCATAGTAAATATTGCATTAGGATATTTTTTTGATATTATTTCTAAATAATTTACATCTTTTTTATCACTATAAATTCCCTTTTCAATTTTAAATATTTTTCCTTCTTGAATTAATTTTTTTATTTCATAATCACTTTTATATTTTTCAATAAGTTCTTTATGTAGTAATATCATTTTACTCACCTCTTGATACAATTTTAAAGTATTTTGCCACAAAAGTCAATCTATTGTGGTATTTTAGTAAAAAACGAAATTCAGATACCAAAATTAATAAACTTTATTATCAGTTAATAAACAAATAACCCAGTTAAATAACCGCACAAAGTTCGAATTTTCGGATACAAAGACAAAAGAT
>CALVSW010000021.1 GCA_944359625.1 uncultured Bacilli bacterium
CTTCCCTAATACTTCGCAGATACCGACGTGTATAGTGGACTTTCACCACCTAGCTATATGCCATGCACGGCACACATAAAAAAGGAAAACAATTATTCTCCTTTACATAACTCATCTAAATCAGCAATCAATTTATCAATATCTTCTCTATCAGGTGTTCTAATTCCACTAGCAAATTGATGACCACCACCATTATACTTAGTTGCTATTTTATTTATTACTGGGCCTCTACTACGAATGTTTATTTTATAAACATTATTTTTTTCGTCTTCAGTAATAAATAACCATACTTTAACACCTTTAATAAAATTAAAATTATTAACCATATTACTAGCAGTTGAAGAATCAACATTATATTTTTTAACATCTTCAGCACTTATTTTAATATAGGCTAATCCATTTTCAGTAACAACTAAATTCATTGCAATAAAGCCTTGAAATCTAATTTCATTTAAAGGACGTTCATATAATTTGTTATATGACTTATAAAAATCAATATTACTATTTTTTAATATTTTATTTACAATTTCAAATGTTTTTACAGAAGTATATGATAATAAAAAGCGATCACTATCGGAAACAATACCTAAGAAAAGATTTTCAGCAACTTCTTTAGTCATTTTTAAATTAGTATTTAATATTAATTCTGCTACTAATTGGGCAGCTGAGCAGCTTGTTGTATCTACAAGTTCAATATGTCCCATGGCATCTTCATAAGGATGATGATCAATTTTAATTACTTCTTTATATTTAGTAAAAGTTACCCCATCAATTCTGGAGATATTAGGTACATCAACAACTATCAATAACGCATCCTCTATTTCATTTTCGTTTATCTTATCTAGTTTACCAAATACTTTAAAACGACTCACACTTGCCCCAACAGCATAAACTTTCTTCTTAGGAAAAGTTGCTTTTATGGAATCACGAAGGGCTATTTCTGTTGTTACGGCATCTGGGTCAGGACCTAAATGTCTTGCAACTACAATAGTGTTATATTCTTTTATTTTCCTATATATTTTCTTAAATACTGTTTTTCGCATTTTCTATTTTCTACCCTTTTTCTATTTATTATTTATTAAGCTATATGTATCACGGGCAATCATCACTTCTTCGTCAGTAGGAATTACATAAACAGGAACACTTGAATTACTAGCAGAAATTAATCCCTCTTTACCAAAACGCATCTCTTCATTTAACTGACGATTAATTTTAATTCCTAATGCTGATAAACGGTCAATTATCATTCTTCTTACATGTGGAGAATTTTCACCAACACCAGCAGTAAAGCAAAGGCAATCACACCCACCTAATTCTACATAATAACGAGCAATATAATCAACAACAGAATCTACAAATAAGTGATGTGCTAAAATAGCACGATGATCACGTTCACTAATTTTAGCTTCTATATCTCTAAAATCACTAGATATACCACTTATTCCATACATACCACTTTTTTTATTTAATATAGTATCTACTTCTTCTAAAGTCATCTTTGTTACTTTCATAATATATGGAATAATTGAATAATCAATATCGCCACAACGAGAGCCCATAACGATTCCAGCATTTGGAGTAAAGCCCATAGAGGTATCTATGCATTTACCATCACGTACAGCACTAATTGAGCCACCACTTCCTAAATGACATACGATAATATTACAAAATTTACGTCCCAACAACTCAGCTGCACGACTAGATACATATTTATGACTCATACCATGAAAGCCATATTTACGTACACCATACTTTGTATACCATTCATAAGGAACAGCATATAAATAATTATCTTCATCCATTGTTTGATGAAAAGCAGTATCAAAGCAGCCAACTTGTATAGCCTTAGGAACAGCTTTTTTGAATGCTTCAACACCAATTAAATTAGCTGGATTATGTAATGGTGCTAAAGGTATTAATTCTTTAACATTTTTTATAACTTCATCATCAATAATAACTGATTTATTATACCTATCACCACCATGAACTAAACGATGTCCTACTCCTTTTATTTCATCTAGATTTTTAATAACTTTATAATTAATTAATTCTTTAATTAAAATATCTACACAAACACTATGATTAGTTAGATTAGCATCTTTTTTTATTTTTTCTCCATTTATTTTTATCGTATAGATTCCATTATCAATACCAATTCTTTCAAAAGTACCAGAAATTAAAACTTTTTCTTCTGGCATTTCATACAATTGAAATTTCAATGAACTACTTCCCGCATTTACAGATAATATCTTCATCTATTTCACCTCTAAGAATATTATACAAAAAAAAGCTTAGAATATCTATCTAAACTTTATCTTTTACTACCGGATATATGAATCGCTTAACTTATCTATACCAAAATGGCTATTATTGGTCCATGTCGCCGGGCAATTTTGACTCTGGCATCTTAACTGCTCACGAGTTCATTCAGAACGCGTCTGGCTATGCCGGCGGCAACGGTGTGACCAACGGCAATGGCTTGCGTCCGGTAATCAATCTGGAAACTTATTCTTTAAAGTTAAAGACGTAACCTTCGATGATAATGTTATCATCTTTTTTGGCTCCTAAACGAAGTAATTCTTCTTCTACACCCATACCACGTAGTTTATTAGCAAAACGGAGTACTGATTCTTCTTCATTAAACTTAGTCATATAAAATAGTTTTTTAATTTTTTTCCCTTCTATAAGCCAGCCATCTTGAACTTTAGAAATAGTAAATGGAAGTTTTTCTTCATATTTATAAACAATATCTTCTTCATAATTTTGCGTATCTTCATTATTTTTATTAACTTCATCTAAGATATCAGCTATTTTAATCATAGCTTCTTCTACACCATCATTATATTCAGCACTTATTTCTAAGATATCTAGGTTAGGAAATTCTTTTTTAAATTTTTTCAAATTTTCTGCAAAATCCGGTAAATCTTTTTTATTAGCTATTATTACTTGACGCTTATTTTCTAAACCCTTACCATAATTAATAAGTTCTCTTCTGATTATTTTATAATCATCAATTGGATCTCTACCTTCATAAGAACCCATATCGATTACATGAGCTAAAATTTTTGTTCTTTGAGCATGTTTTAAAAACTTTAGACCTAAGCCAAGGCCTGCAGAGGCCCCTTCAATTAATCCAGGTAAATCAGCCATTATAAAAGAACGATGATCTTTTAGTTTAACTACTCCTAAATTAGGATTTAAAGTTGTAAAATGATAAGCTGCTATTTTAGGTTTAGATGCACTAATAACCGATAAAAGAGTTGATTTGCCAACAGATGGTAAGCCAATTAAACCAACATCTGCTAAGACTTTTAATTCACATCTTATTTCTTTTTCTTCACCTAATTCACCATTTTCACTCATTTTAGGAGTAGGATTATCATGAGTAGCAAAGGCTTTATTTCCACGGCCTCCACGGCCTCCACGACAAACTACAAATTGTTCTTTATCTTTAACTAAGTCTGCTAAAACTTTTTTAGTTTTATTATCAATTATAGTAGTGCCCTCTGGTACTTTAATAATAATATTTTCAGCATCAGCTCCAGTCCGATTAGAACCTTTACCATTTTCACCTTTACTTCCTTTTATTATTTTATTATATCTTAAATCTACTAAAGTATTTAAACTTTTATCTACTTCAAAAATAATACTAGCACCACGACCACCATTACCACCATCTGGTCCTAAATTGGGCATACATTTTTCATGATGAAAAGAGGTACAACCATCTCCACCTTTACCGGCAATTAATTTAACAGTTATTTCATCTACAAACATATTTTCCACCTCGCTTTAATTTTAACACAATAAGTCATACTTTAAAACAAACTTAATTGAGAAGTTTCAGGCATGTTATCTAAAACTTTAAGAACTTTTAATTTTTCAATTAAGGTAGCACTTAACTTACCACGAATTTGTAAATCTTCAATACTAATAAATGGTTGAATTTTACGTTCTTCAATTATTTTATTTGCAACAGAATCTCCTAAACCATCTAATGTTCTAAAAGGACAAATTAATGTTTTTTTATCTTCACCTAAAACAAAATTCATACCATCAGATTTTTCGATATCGATATTACCAAATCTAAAGCCCCTAGCAGTTGCTTCTAAAGATAGTTTTAAAGTTTCTAAGACACTACTTTCTTTATTAGTAGCATCATAACCTTTAGCTTGTATTTCAAACATTTTCTTCTTTATCGCATCATATCCAGCAACCATTGTTTCTAAATCAAAATCAGTAAATCTTGTTGAAAAATAAGTTGTGTAATAAACTTCTGGCATATGAACTTTAAACCATGCAATTCTAAAGGCACTTGTAACATAAGCTGCGGCATGAGCTTTAGGAAACATATATTTTATTTTGCCACATGAATCAATAAACCAATCTTCAATTCCCGCTTCTTTCATTGTTTTTTTATGTTCTTCCCAAGTTGCGGGTTCTTTAGAAGCTTTACCTTTACGAACAAATTCCATTATTTTAAAAGCTTTTATAGGTTCTAAACCATGATACATTAAATAAACCATTATATCATCACGACAACCGATAACTTCTTTAAATGGAACAATATTATTTTTTATTAATTCTTGAGCATTTCCTAACCATACATCTGTTCCATGTGATAACCCAGAGATTTTAATTAATTCAGCGAATGTTGTTGGCTTAGTATCATTTAACATACCAATTGTAAAAGGTGTACCAAACTCTGGTATTCCAAGGGTACCAGTTGGACAATTAATTTGTTCACTTGTAACTCCAAGAGGTTTAGGGCTTAAGAATATTCCCATTGTCTCTTTATCATCTAAAGGTACTTTAGTTACATCCATACCTGTCATATCTTGAATCATTCTAAGTTGCGTGGGATCAGTATGACCTAAAATATCTAGCTTTAAAACATCGTCTTCAATAGCATGATATTCAAAATGCGTTGTTCTCCAAGCCGCAGATGTATTTTCGGCTGGATATTGATATGGGGTAAAATCAAACACATCCATGTATTCAGGAATAACAACAATACCACCTGGATGTTGACCAGTAGTTCTTTTTACTCCAGTACACCCAATAGCAAGACGCTCCACTTCACTATTACGTAAGATAATATTATTATCTTCACACCATTTTTTTACATAACCATAAGCCGTTTTTTCAGCAACAGTACCAACTGTTCCCGCACGATATACATTATTTTCACCAAATAATACTTTGGTATATTCATGAGTAGCTGCTTGATTTAAATCAGAGAAATTTAAATCGATATCTGGTACTTTATCACCATTAAAACCTAAGAAAGTAGCAAAGGGCATATCTTGACCATCTTTAACCATTAAAGTGCCACATTTAGGACAATTTTTATCAGGTAAATCATAACCACTAGAATAAGTAGCACCAAGAGAATTGCCATTTTCATCTTCAAAAATACTATATTTACAATTCGGACAACGATAATGAGCAGATAATGGATTTACTTCGGTAATACCCATCATTGTAGCAACAAAACTAGAACCAACACTACCACGGGATCCAACTAAGAAACCATCATCATTGCTCTTTTTTACAAGTTTTTGAGCAATAAGATAAATAACATCATAATGAGCTCCAATAATACCTTTTAATTCTGAATCAACGCGCTCTTGAACAATTGGTGGAAGGGGATCACCATAAAGCTCACGAGCTCTATTTCTAACCATATCTTCTGTTATTTTGGCACTATCCTTAATAGTTGGGGCAAAAGGTCTTCCACCAGTATCAATAATAACTTCAATATCACTTACCATATCACATATCTTATTAGGATTTGTTACTACTATTTCATAAGCTAAATCTTCGCCTAAAAAGCTAAACGCATCTAACATTTCTTGAGTAGTCATAAAATGCATATCTGGTACCGTAATACCATTTCTATTTAATGGATGTAAGCGACCATTGTTTTTTTGACGAACAATAATTTCTCTATATATACGATCTTCACTTCGTAAATTATGAACGTCTCCAGTTGCTACAACTAATTTACCAGTATCTTTAGCAACACGTACTATTTTTTTAATATGATTTTGCAATTCAAGTTCACTTTTAAAACCACTTGATTCCATTTGTAATAAATGACTCATTGCAGAAATAGGTTGTACTTCGATATAATCATAAAATTGCATCATATTAGATAATTCTTCGTCATCCTTAGTTTTAGCAGCTTCAAATATTTCCCCATTAATACAGCCACTTCCAAATAATAAATCTTCTCTCAGTTCTGTTAAACATTTTCTTGGTACTTTAGGTTGATCGTTTCTAAATAAATATTTAGTATTAGCATAACTTATTATTTTAAACATATTTTTTAAACCAACTCTAGTTTTAGGAATTATACACATATGAAAGGGAACGGAAAACTTAACTAAATCATCGGTATCTATTGAATCATTTATATCTTTAACTGTTTCAATATTACGGTCATATAAAGTTTTACACATAATATAAAAACAATGAGCAGTTCCTTCAGCATCATAATCGCCTCTATGATGTTCATCTTCATTCCAGGGAACATTTAATTTTTTTACTAATGTTGATAATTTATGATTAAACCAATCAGGATATAACATACGAGCTAAACCCATAGTATCGATAACCGTCGTTTTAAATTCATCAAAACCATACTTACGACAAGCTTCACTAACAAAACTAATATCAAATTTAGCATTGTGAGCTACCATTGGACAATCTCCAGCCCAATCTAAAAAACGTCTGGTTACATTTTCTTCGTTATCCTTATCTTTTAACATATCATCAGTAATATTTGTTAATTCAACAATTTTTTTAGGTAAGGGCCTATTAGGATTAATTAATTCATCAAAACGATCAATTATTTCACCTTTTTTAATCTTTACAGCTCCGATTTCAATCATTTGATCGACGCCATAATAAAAACCAGTTGTTTCCGTATCAAATACCACAAAAGTATCATTTAATAAATCATAATTATTATCATTTAAATTAAATACGACATTAACATCATCATTAACGACATTTAATTCCGTACCATACAACCCTTTAAATTTATCTTTTTCTTCTTTTCCCTTATTATATTTTTTAATAACTTTAAAAGCTTCTGGAAATGACTGACAACCATTATGATCAGTAATAGCAACCCCACGATGCCCTAATTTAATAGCATAATTTACTAAATCAGTTGCACTAATTACCCCATCCATCGTTGACATCATCGTATGGGCATGTAATTCAACACGTTTAACTGGAGCATCATCTTTAACATCAATATCTTTAGATGCAATACTTTCCATATTACGAATACTTATAACTATTTCTTTAGCAAAATTATCAAATTCGGCATTACCATGAATACGATACCAATTACCAGATTTTAAGTTATGAAGAACATCACTAAATTCATCATGATTTCTTTTAAAGATTTTAGCAATAATACTATTAGTTTTATCACTAATTTTAATAGTAGCAATATTTATATTTTCTTTTTCTAAAGTTGTAATATCGCCAAAAATATAAGCCTCGACAATAATATTTTTAGCATCTCCTACT
The DNA here is from genome assembly GCA_944359625.1 of uncultured Bacilli bacterium. Lineage (GTDB taxonomy): Bacteria > Bacillota_I > Bacilli_A > RF39 > UBA660 > CAG-605. The sequence goes on from CALVSW010000021.1 coordinate 7,549, forward strand.
ATATCATCAATTTTAGTTATATCACCATCAATATGTTTTCCTAAAAAAACAGGATTTTCTTCTTTAGGGGTGACAACACTTTGATTATGAGCATTATCCATAGCGTCTTGAATTTTTTTATTTTCTTCTTCATTTAATTTCGTTGTTATATTAATATCAGAAATACCATAAGTATACATTTCATTTACAAATGATTTTACATTTTCTAAAATTGTTTTTTCTTCTACTTCAGTGCTAACTTCGATAATTATTATACCATCATCAATAATAATATTACCATCTAAAAGATTTGTTAATGAAGGTTTTTTATCAATAAATTTCTTTAATACGTATTTAAAAACTTTTAAAATATCTTCATTATTTAAATTTACATAATCAAAGTAAACTTTACATTTATTCTTGCCATTTATACCTTTTTTAGATGCTACTAGTACTTCATCTATTAATTCTGGAGAAATAAATTCATTACATTTTATATATACAGTAAACTCTTCTTCTTTTTTATCTAAAATAGCATGTTCAATACTCATTTTTAAATTTAATTCTTCGTTATCTATACCTATACTATTTAAAAACTTTTTAATACTTTCCATAATCACACCTTACTCATTTTTTCAATATTTACTTGGTATTTATCTCTTGTTCTTGCAACAATACCATTTATTACTACTAAATCATCATTAGATAAGTTATCTAATTGTTTAAAATATCTAGGAAATAAAACAAATTCCATTAATCCCGTTTCATCACTACCTGTTATAAAGGCCATATCATCATTATTTTTGGTCTTTATCTTTTTTATTTTATTTATTAAAATAACAATTTTTATACGTTTATTAAAGTAAGACTTTAAATCTATAATTTTGACTAATCCCTCTTCTTTATAACGACTTGCTGGATGATTACTAATATAAAAGCCATAACTTTCTATTTCATCTTGCATTAATTTTGTTTCTGGATATTCATCTAATATTTCTGGTAATGGTCTATCTATTACCCCTAAATCAAAATCACTTGCTACTTCAGCATACCTAATAGTATTATCTATCATATTTATTAAAGTATTATGATTTAAATTAAAGCAATCAAATACAGAAGCATTAATTAAACTTACTAATATCTTCTTATTTATACCTAAAGAATATGTTCTTTTAACAAAATCATAAAAATCTTTAAATTGATTTCCTTCTCTTTCCTTTAAAATTATTTTAACACTTTCAGCCCCAACATTTTTAATTATCGAAAGAGGTAATACTAATGCATTATTTTTTAATATATATATATCTGAACTTAGGTTAATATCAGGTTTTAATAAAGTAATTCCTAATTTACGTGCTTCATCTAAATACTCCTTAGTCTTTGAATCACTATTTATATTGAGATTTAATATTCCAGCAATAAATTCTTTTTTATAATGAACTTTTAAATAAGCCATTTGATAACCAATCAAAGCATAAGAAACTGAATGAGCTTTATTAAAACCATAATTGGCAAACTTTTCAATTAATTCATAAATTGCTGTTGCAATTTGTTTAGTATATCCATTATTAATAGCAGCATTTATAAAACGTTCTTTTTCTTGCATAATAATATCCGCTTTTTTCTTACTCATTGCCCGTCTAATATTATCGGCTTCACTAAAGGTGAATTTAGCCATTACACTTAAGATTTGCATAATTTGTTCTTGATAAACAATAATTCCATAAGTATCTTTTAAGATAGGTTCTAAACTTGGAGTAATATAAGTTATTTTTTCTTTACCATGTTTTCTAGCAATAAAAGTATCAATATTATTCATTGGACCTGGTCTAAATAAAGCTACAGAAGCTATTAAATCATTAAAACATGTTGGTTTTAATTTTCTTAATAAGTTTTTCATCCCACCAGATTCAAATTGAAATATGCCATTAGTATCAGCTGTTTGAAATAATTCGTATACTAAATTATCATTTAAATTAATTTTATTTAAATTAATCTTTACTGGTATTAAATCTAAGATATTATGAATAATAGTTAAATTAGATAAAGATAAAAAATCCATTTTTAAAAGACCTAATTCTTCTAAATAATTCATAGTTACCCCCGTATTTATAACATCACCATTGTAAATTACAGGAATAATATTATCTAATTCTTCACTAGAAATAACAACTCCAGCAGCATGGGTTGACGTATGTCTTTTTAAATTTTCTAAATGAAGTCCTATATCAATTATATTTTGTAAAATAGCACTATTACTTAATAAAGATTTAATAGTTTTATTAGTTAAATTTTCTTCTAAAGATATTTTAGAATCAATATGTTTTATTAAATTATCGACAATAGGACTATTAACATCTAAAGCTTTAGCTATATCTTTTAATACTTGTCTAGCAGCTAAAGTTCCGTATGTCATAATTGGAGCTACTCTATTATTTCCATAACGATTGCGAACATAATTAACAATATCATTACGACGAACATCTTCAAAATCTATATCGATATCAGGCATTGTTACACGGCTTGGATTTAAAAAGCGCTCAAATAAAAGATTATATTTTACTGGATCAACTTCAGTAATCCCTAAACAATAACTAACTAAAGACCCAGCAGCTGAACCTCTACCAGGACCAACTAAGCAATTATTTTTCTTAGCATATAAAACGTAATCATACACAATTAAAAAATAATCAATAAATCCCATTTCTTCAATAACTTTTAATTCATAATTTAAACGTCTTTGATAATTTATAGGGACATTACCATTTAACCTTTTATATAATCCTTTATTACATAAACGATAAATTAATTCTTTACTATTATCACAATAAACAGGAATATATCTTTTATCTTTACAAATTTTTATATCTATATTATCTATAAAAGTATTAATTAAATCATTATCATCTAAAGTTAAATCATCTTGTAAATAATAAGTATTACGTTCTTCTAACTTCTTATTATTTATCTTATATAAAACTTCTAAATATGGTAAATCTTCTTTATTTAAAGCCATTACTTCATTAATATAAACTACATTTTTAGTAATTAGTAAAGCATTTCTTTTTTCATAATCATTTTTATAACTTATATAAATATCTTTATAAGTATCAATATTAATTAACTTATCATTATAATTAGTAAAAGGAATAACACAAATAACATCTTTATTATATAAATTTAAATCATTTATACTAAGAGTATTATTACTTATTTTAGTATTTATTTTTAAAAGCATTTTATAACCAAGATAAGATTTAGCATATAAATATAAAATACTATGATTGATAGTAATTTTTAACCCTATTATAGATTTAATATTATTTTTAAGACATAAATTATAAAATTCTAAAGAACCAGATAAATTATCATCTAAAATTCCTAAAGCTTTTATATCATGTTTTAAAGCAAAATTAATTAATTCAGGAATTTTTATTAAACTAGATAATAAAGTATAATCAGTTTTTACTCCTAAAGGTATATACATAAATTTACCCCCTAAATAAATTACTTACTTGGTTTTTCTATATTTAAATGTTTATATGCTAAATCAGTAGCCATTCTTCCTCTTGGTGTACGTTTAACAAATCCTTCTTGTAATAAAAAGGGCTCGACAACATCTTCAATCGTACTAACTTCTTCACCAATTGATGTAGCAATCGTAGCTGCTCCTACGGGACCACCATTAAATTTATTTATTAAAGCTTCTAAATACTCAATATCAACACTATCTAAGCCATAGTTATCTACTTTTAATCTATCTAACGAATTAGTTGTTAAAGCATAATCTATCTTTTTATCACCAGAAACTAAAGCAAAATCACGAACTCTTTTAAATAAACGGTTAGCTATACGCGGTGTTTTACGACTTCTTTTAGCTAAGTTAGTTGCCGCATCCAAGTCAATTGGCATATTTAATACTTTACTTGTTCTTAAAATTATAGATGTTAATTCTTCAGTTGTATAGTAATTAAGCTTTTCAACAATACCAAAACGATCACGTAAAGGACTAGAAATATCACCAGCACGAGTTGTAGCTCCTACTAAAGTAAATGGTGGTAAATCAATGCGAATACTGCGACTATTTCCTTCTGTACCAACCACAATATCTAAAACATAATCTTCCATAGCGGGATATAATATCTCTTCGATAAAACGTGGCATACGATGTATTTCATCGATAAATAAAACATCGCCTTCTTCTAAAGAAGATAATATAGCAGCTAAATCACCTGATTTTTCTATTGAAGGTCCTGAAGCTGTTTTTATATTAACCCCTAATTCATTAGCAATAATATGAGCTAAAGTTGTTTTACCTAACCCCGGAGGACCATATAAAAGAACATGATCTAAAGCTTCATTACGTAGTTTAGCAGCTTTTATAAAAACTCTTAAGTTTTCTTTAATTTCACTTTGACCAACGTACTCATCAAGTGTTTGAGGACGAATATTACTTTCAAATTCATCTTCTCTTAAACTACCATCTAATAAGTTATCAATCATCATATCGCTTCCTTATCTCATTATATATATCTTTCCAAGAACCCAACTTTTTACCTTTATAACTTTTATTATATGGAGTTAAAAACATAATAGTTTCAATACCCCTTTTATTAACATCATCAATTTGATTAATAGAATTATCGATAAAAATATCTATTTCTTCATTAACACAAACTTGTCCTTTCATACCGGAATTAGTAATTAATTTATTAAATTTAAAGCCATATTTTTTTAAATACTGATATGTATCTTCATAAGTTTCTTTAGAATCATTATCTTGTCTATAAGTAATAAAACAGATATAATTACCATCATCATATAATTTATTAATATATTTTATCGCATCTTTTTTTACAGGTACTTTTAAATATAATTTTTCTTGTTGATAATATTTAAAAAAACTTCTTACATCATCATCATCCCAATAAAACATATCCGTAAAAGCATAACTCTTTTTATTACGAAAGCCTTTATTTTTTAAAAATAATTTATCATAATTAAATGCAGCTTTTATAATATATTCATTAGTATTAACTATTGTATCATCTATATCAATTCCTATTTTCATTTACTCAATAATAACCTCAATGCTTCCTTTACTTGATTTTCTAAATTCTTAGTTGCATCTATCTTTGGTAATATTTTGTGAATATCACCCTTTTTATAACCTAATGACTCTAAAACAGATACTAGTTCTGTTAAATCTGATGCTGCAAATAAATCTTGATGATCAGCTAATTTTCCTTTTAAATCTAAGATAATTTGACGTGCTAATTTATCTCCTACTTTAGGAAATTTGGTAAGATAAACCAAATTTTCTTGAGAAATAGCATCTAATAAATCTGTTATATTTCCAGTTGAAACCATTGGTAAAGCCATTTTAGGTCCAAGTCCTTTAACATTAATTAATTTTAAAAATAAATTTCTTTCTTCTTTACTTCTAAAGCCAAATAATGTATGTTCATCTTCTCGTATATGATTATAAATATAAATCGTATATGATTCATTTTCCTTATATATATATGGATTACCAACATTTATTTGATAACCAATATTTTGATTTTCTATAACAATATAACTACTTGTTACTTCCGTAATAATACCTTTTATATAGTTGTACATCTTATCACCCGTTTCTCCTTAATTTTATCAAATAATAGTAGTTTTTAAAATACCTTTTTATAATTAAAACACTTTATTTTATTTAAAAAAAATGATAAAATATAAACGTTTTGAGGGGTGAAGTCTTTATGAAATTAGAGTTACCTAATATTAAAATATTAGATGAAAAAAATAAAATATTACATCAAAAAAGTAGTGAAGTTACATTTCCACTAAGTGAAAAAGATAAAAAAAATATTAATGACATGCTTTTATATTTAAAAATGTCACAAATAGATGAATATAACGAAAAATATCATTTAAGAGCTGGAATGGGATTAGCTTATCCCCAAATAGGTATCTTAAAAAGAATCTTTGTTATTGTTGAGGAATTAGAAGATCATACTTTTAAAAATTATGTTGTAATTAATCCTAAAATAAAATCACAAAGTGAAGAATTAATATATGTTGGTGAAGGTGAAGGATGTCTTTCTATTAATAGAGAAGTAGATGGTATTGTCCCACGTAGTGCTAGAATAACCGTTGAAGCTTATGACATGGATGGTAATATATATACTATTCGAGTTAGAGAAGATATCGCCGTAGCTTTTCAACATGAAATCGATCATTTAAATGGAATTCTTTTTGTTGATAGAATAGATAAAAAAAATCCTTATAAAAATCAAGAAAATATGCGTGAAATATAGATATTTTCTTTTTTTATGATAAAATAATTAAGTGATTTTTAATGACAAGATGGTATCCAGTTAGTATTAATTATTTAAGAAATGCTTTTAACTTTAATAACTATCCTATAATAAGTAATATTTCTTATACTTTTCAATATATAACATACTTAGATAAAAAATTAAAAGAAGAAGATTTATCAAGTGTTATAAGATCACTATTAATTAAAGATTATATTATAAACTCCATTTCGATTATTGAAGCTTTATTATTTCTACTAATAAAACAATCTAAAGTAAATATTAAAAAATATAGTTTTAATAACTTACTTATAACTACTAAAAAATATAATTTATTAGATATAGATATCATAAATATAAATAATTTAAGAAAATTAAGAAATAAAGTTCATATTTACGATGTTAAAAAAGCTTGTAATACAGACTATAATACATTTAATATAAAAGAATTTACTTTAATGAAAAATATTTTAAAAAGTATTATCCTAAATAATAAAATTACTAACTATAAAAAAAGATACTTTATAACTAAGTATTTTTCTTCTTAAAATATGGACAAGTATCTTTAAATAAACAATTTAAACATTTAGGATTCTTAGCAGTACATATATAACGGCCAAATAAAACTAATTGATGATGTAAACGAATCCATTTATCTTGTGGGAAAATTTTCATTAATTTTTTTTCTACTTTTAAAACATCAGCGCTTGCTTTAACTAATCCTAATCTTGTACTTACTCTTTTTACATGTGTATCTACCGCAATAGCAGGTACAGAGTAAATATTAGCTAAAACCAAATTACAAGTTTTACGGCCTACCCCTGGTAAACTAGTTAAATATTCCCGATTATTAGGAACTACTCCATTATAATTTTGACATAAAGATTTAGCAATAGCAATAATATAAGCACTTTTTTTACGAAAAGTTCCAACAGGTTTTATAATATTCATGATATCATTAATATCAGCATTTTGAAGAGAAAAAATATCGTATTTATTAAATAATACTTTTGTTACTTCGTTAACACGAGCATCTTTACATTGAGCCGATAGTACTGTGGCAATTAATAATTCATAATCTTTTGAATACTCTAATTCACAACGAGGATTAGGTATCATTTTATCTAATTTTTCTATTATTACACTACTCTTCATCATCATTCAACCAATCATAATCAAATATTTCTTCATTATAATTTTCTTTAGGTTTACTCTTTAAATCTTTATTAACATCTTCCATTGAAGTAAAACCCTTTTTTTGCCATTCATATAAAATTCGGTCTATATAGCGGAAACTTTTTACCCCATTAAAAATGGCTTCTTTTAAAGCACCAACTATTAATTCTTCACCAATACCAGTATTTAGCCATCCATTTATTAATTCGTATTCTGTTGGAGAAAGATTACCAGAAAATTCTTGTTGAAATATTGCATAGATATTATCTTTTTCTCTATTTTTTTCAACTTCAGTTAAATTATTTATAGCTAAACGATAAAGATTATCTAAATCTACAGTTTCGTTTATAATACCATATTTATCTTTTATCGTATTTATTTTTATTAAATTATTATTTAATAAATTATTAAAAGAATTCATAACATCATCTTTTTTTAAATTTAATTCTTTACTTATTTTATTAATATCAAAATTTTTTCCTTCATCATTTATTATATAAAGTAAAACTAAAAATTCATTCAAACTCATATTTTTATCTAATATTTTAATTATATTAGTATCTATAACTAATTTTTTAGATTGTAATAAAGTCATTAATTTATCCATTATATAAGTCCTTCCTATTTAATAAATAATCTATAATTATATTCTTTTCATTTAATATTTCACCATTTAAAATAGCACTAACTAAATCATTATATACTATTTTTAATAATTTGGAAGGTTTAATATTTAAAATCTTCATTATTTCTTTACTAGTTATCTTAATATCTTTTATATCATATATAGGTAATTCATTATACTTTTTGATAATATTAACAATATTTTCTTTTAAGATAATACCAGCTACTTGAGATAAATAAAGACCATAATTAAACAAAATAACTTCATCTATTTTACCATGAGAAACTATTTTCTTTATTATTTTTATATTAGAAATTTCTTTTTTACTAAATGGATAATTACTTGGTAATGATAATTGAGCATACATCCCACATAAATCTTGACAATCAATTAAATTAGTATAAGAAATATTTAAAATTTTTAAAACGCCTAAAATATTTAAATATTTTAACCCCTTAATAGCATATTTACTTGTTAAAATTTTATCTAACTCTTTTTTTATTATTTCTTTAGGAATAGTTCTTAATAATTCTTTATTTTTTTTAATACTTTTTAAAGTATTTCTTTCTAAACTAAAATCTAATATTATTTTAAATCTTAAAGCTCTTAATATTCTCGTAGGATCTTCTTTAAATTTAATATCAGGATTACTTATACATCTAATTTTTTTATTTTGAATATCTTTAATACTTCCTAAAAGATCAATTACATCCCCATTTTTATTCATTAACAAGGTATTAATAGTAAAATCTCTTCTTTTTAAATCTTCTAATAAATTATTAATATATTCAATTTTACTAGGCTTATTATTACTATAATTATATTCTTTTCGATAAGTAGCAATATCAAAATTAAATTTACCATCACTAAACTTTACAGAGCCATAATTATTAGTCATTTTTATAGCAAACAAAGATTTTGTACTCATAGGCAAAGCATTTGTACATATATCCACATCATAAGTTACTCTTCCTAAAATATTATCACGAACAAAACCACCTACTATGTAAGCTTCATATCCATTACTTTCAAATATATTTAGTACTTTAATAATTTTATTATTCATAAATCACTCAATGTAATTTTAACAAATTATTGCCATAAAGTCCATTAAATACCAAGGTTATTTATAAGAGTTTATTATTGACAATAGCCTAATATCTATGGTAATATTTACTAGACAAAGAAACAAGGGAGGTATCGTTATGGCAACTAAAATAACTGCAAAAAAACCTTTATCAGTAAATAGAAGAAGTCATGCACTTAATAAAACAAATCATTTTCAAAAGCCAAATTTAATTAAAACTACTATTAATGGCAAAAGTGTTATAATTTCTGCAAGAGAAGCTAGATCTGCAAAGAAAGCCAATGCTTGCAAATAAAAAATTATAGATTTAATACGTGGATTGCATATGCAATCCTTTTTAATTTATTTAACGCACATATAAAAAGCTTTAATTCCTTTTAAAAGAATTAAAGCTAAACCATATTATTTATTTTTTGGTATTCTTAAAAGTTTAAAGATGGTTTGTTTATTATCTTGAATTTCATCTAAACTATTATCCATACCAAAGTTATTTGAATCCTTACTCTTTTGAGCAGTATCAGTTCCTTTAACACTATTTAGTAATTTTTGAACTTCAGGATCATTATATCTCATATAATTTTTACTAACACAATCACTAACATCAATTGCGTAAAGAAGTATATTTTCTTTATCTTTATTTAAATCCTTACCAAGATAGTCAATAATTGCATCTATTAAAGCTTGCTTATTTTTCCTACTATCATATATTAGTAAGTCATTACTATTTACTGAAATAGTAACTGGAAAATATGAGTAGTTAGGTTCTTTAGTTGAGCCTAAATTTTTTCTAGATACGATACATGGTACACTCTTAATTTTTGTTTTAGCATAATTACATTGAAATTTATTAGAACCGTTAATATTCCTAGATATGTCTATAATATGCATAGGAATTTTAAAATGATATTCAAAAGAATCTTCCATAAATACTTCCTTCCCCCCCCTGTTAATGACAAATTCTAACATATTTTCATAATTATTGCAACTATATTATTTTTTGAAATTACACTAATAATAATGGTCGTAATAGTTTTATTTGTTATAAACTTTTTACTTTGCTAAAATAGTTAATTGCTGCTTCTAATTGAGGATCTCTATTATTAAGAATGTCATCTATACTAGGAATTATATATTCATCTGGATGTAATATTTTTGGCTCTAATAATTTCTTTCTATTTCTAAAATAAAGACTAAATGTATCTTTTTCAAAGCCATGACATAATAAATTTTCATCATAATACCAATATGTTGAACTTCTTTTTACAAATAAGTCTAAATCTTTTAGTAAAAACTCTCCAGGTACATTTCCAAAGCAATTTAAAGAAGTACTTATATCGCTACCAATTGAATATGCTCCTATATTTTTTAAATCAACATAAGCCATTCTTCCACTGGAAAATACTTTTTCATTAATTAATACTACAATATTTTTACCTTTTAAAAATTCTAATAATGGTTTTATTATGGTTGAAGAGCCGCCAGCATTATTTCTTATATCTATAATATAATTATCAATATCTCTTATTAAATTTAAATTATTAATTAATTGCTCCATGCCTTCTTTATTTTGACAAGAATTATAATGGACAATTACTGCATTATCTAAAATTTCATAAGAATAATTTTGAAATTTTTTTTCTTTAATTGGTTTATATAATATTCGACAATTTATAACTATATTTTTCACTTCATTATTAACTAAAATTTTAAAAACGATAAAATCGTTATTACTAGATATACTAGGTAACGATTTTAAAGTATTAATACTACTTAACATTAATTCTTGATTAACGTTTAAGTACTCTTTAGTAGAAAAAGATATTATACCTTCTAGTTCCTTTAAAATTTGAATAATATCTACTCCATTTACACTAATAAGAATACCACCTTTACAATTTTTTATATCTGAAGAATGTTCAATAACGTAAACTCTATCATTATATATTTTAAATCTTATAGGCAAATTATTGTCATTTTTAAAATAAATTTTAGTATGTGAATCATACTTACCTAGCATATATTTAATTAATTTATTAACAAGATAGTATATATCATATTTATTATAATTGTCTTTATTCAATAAATTATTAATTTCCCGTAATAAATCTTCTTTTGAATGAAAAAAATATAAACCTGGATGACCAACAAAAATTTTATCTTCAATTTTTATAATGCCATTATCAATAAAATCAAAAATATCATTTATAATATTATTTACATTTTTTCTACTATATATATTCACTTCATTTCACCAAACCAATTCTAATTTAATTATAATATAAAAAATTATCATTATAAATATAATTAGCAAAAAGTAAATCTAATATTAGTAAATCGAGTAGAGGAAAATAAATAGATTATTTTGCCCCTCTCACACCACCGTACGTACGGTTCGCGTATACGGCGGT
>CALVSW010000022.1 GCA_944359625.1 uncultured Bacilli bacterium
TCTTTTATCTTCTAGTAAAATAGTAATAAAAAAGATAGATTTGACTTTTATTTAGTCTTTTCTATCTGAACTGTAACGCAAAATATGTTTAAACAATTTATAAAAAACAGAACTTAAGTTCTGTTCGATATAATGGTTTAAAATTAATTACTAATAGTAAACCGTTCGATGATCATTTTCACAATCATCACAACCTGATGCCGAGCATCCTCTACTACCATCACGCCATCCCGACCAACTTCCCCATGATGCACATCCACATTTACTTGCACATTCGTAATATAAGTCACAGCCACACTCTTCTTCTCCATCTTCATAGCTATGACTAGGGTTCGAAGAACCGGAATTTGCACTTTCACAATCAGAACCAGAAAATCCATCATTGCAAGGATATTCAGTACATCCTGTTTGATTTTGTGGATCGGAACAGCTAGTGCACATTTGATTACCGCCACCTGAATCGCAAGACGTTAAAGTTTCATCACTATGAGTTGGGCACATTTTTACTTCTTCACAGCCAGCTGCTTCACATCTTTCACCAGTATTACAATATCTTGATCTTACTTGAGGTTGAGCATATACTCGTACGGAACATGTTCCTTCATTTCCTAAATTATCATATATTTTAAATGTATGGAGTCCATCTCTTAAATTTGTCTTTGTAAATGAAGATGGTGATATTCCACTATGATCATCTTTAGTCTGGAATGTTACTTTTAAACCACTTGTACTTGTTTTTACGTTATATTTTTGATATGAAGGACAATATGGTGGAGTTGTATCTACCAATGTATTTACTGTTTTAGTACAATGGGTTGAATTTCCTAAATTATCATATACATACCAATCTACGACATCATATACTTTTGTACTTGTTATATCTACTTTATAACTTGTTGTATTATCATTACATTCTACTTCTCCATTTTTACTCGTACATTTACATCCTGTTCCTGAATCACTACTACATCCATATGTATATGAAAAACTAAGTCGCCATGTATCATTATCTACTGGATATAAACATGTTGGTCCTGTTTTATCGATATTAGATATTTCAAAATTTGATACTTGGGATATATTTCCTACATTATCCATTACATAGGTATAATATCCACCTACATCTACTCTTACTTTGGCCATATCTTCTCCAACATTTAAATCAACTGGAACATTAAAATCACTTGCTGAAGGTGTGTAATTTGGATTGCTAGTAACAAAAAAGCCTTTTATTCCTGATCCTAATCCATCACTACCTACTAATGTAGCATCTTTATTACCATCTGACCATGTTGCAGATACAGATGTTTGAACGAATGGTTTTTCTTTGTCTATTTTAATACGTGCCTTTTTTAATGCCGGACCACTTTTTAAATTAATTGTAAAGGAATATTCATTGTTAAGTAAATTATCAGTTTTTACTATATATATATTACTATAATTTGCTTCATTAACATTTGTTAAGGTTGTTAAATCGGTTAATATTGGACTTGTTTTTTCTTCATTATCAGTACTTGATGACCACGTTGCTACTATTTCTTCTGGCATATCTTCCTCTGGTACTAAACTTAAATCGGCAAATAAAATGACATCTTTTCCTGTCCAATTAAATTCATCTTCATTTCTAAATATTGATGCTCCTATTTTATTATCCTCTATCTCATAAGCTAAAATATTTATATTTTGACTTATATTTTCATCTTCAACACTACATTTACTACTATCAGTATCAATTGTAATATCATATTCTAAACCATTACGTATTATATTTACACAATATAAATCTAAATACCCTCCTAAAGGGTTTTCTATCTTTTCATAATCAGCATTATCTGGTTTTTCTTCTAGTAAATAACCCATTTCAATTAATTTATTAACCGAAATAATATCACTATCGATATTATTTTCGGTTGCATAAGTATATGCTTTACTTTTAATATTTTCTATTTTAGTATCATATTGACTTTGTCTAACAGTTTCTAAAACTTTATTATAAGTAGGAACTGCAAGTAATACTAAAATTGCTAAAATAACGATTACACCAAGTAATTCTACAATCGTAAATGCTCTATTTTTCATATCTACCATCCTAATGATATTATAACAAAAAATAACAAATTTTTAAGTATATTTTTTAAATTATTGTAAAGAATAATAATGTAGATGATAGATATCTACAATAAATCATTTGATTTATTAAAAAAAGTAACCACTCTAATACAATAATGTATTAATACGTGGTTATTTTTATTTTATATTTACTTTTAAAGTATAATTTACCTTTATATTATCAATATTATTAGATTTTTTTTGCCATATACTTACATAAAATTCATTATTTGTATATGGTTTTAATATAGAATTAATTATTTCATAACAAGAATTATTATAAGAAAATTTATTTAAAGATTTTATATATTCTTTATTAAATGATAAACGAATATCTGAAGCATTATTATTATCACCACATAATAATATTTGATAATTTTTTTCTAAGTTAGAATTATTAGTTAAAATTATTTTATTACCTTCTAAATTTAAGCCTTCAAGATCACTTAATACTGGTAATTTACCTTTTATTTTGGAATCAATATCTACTACTACTTCATTAGATACATAAACATTACGACGATTATTTAACATCCATTTACCTATTAAGGTGGCAATCCATATAATAATAACAGTAATTAAAATTGATTCTATAATTAAGATAATTATTTCTTTATCAATTTCTTTTTTAATTTTCATACTATCACTATTATAATAATATCATAAATATATTAAAGTAACAATCACGAAGCATATTATATACATATAATATATTGGTGATTAATATGTGCAATAACCGACCTCGTATCCCTAATTTTTTTACTATTTTAGCTATTTTAACTTTATCAATTTTAATATTTTATCAAACTATTATTACTTTAATTCTTCCATTTAGATGGAACATATTTTTATTATTAGTAGAAGTTAGTTTACTTTTCTTTTTGCTTTTCCGTATAATATGGCCTTATTAAATTTTCTGTTTTATAAATATAATCGATAAGATTATTAATATTTTTACAATTTTCCATTTCATTTTTATCTAAATTTAATGACCATGGTAAGCTTAACATAATAAATAATAATTTTTTTTCTTCTTCTAATAATTCAAAAATACTTAAATATTTTTTTAACAATGGTCCAAAATCAGTTAAATAATATTCTTTTTTATATAAGTTTATTATATCAAGTATAGGTGTATCAATCGTGTAATTATCCCAACTTATTAAATTATTTTTTAATAAATGATCTAATTCTAAATTATTGTGTAATAAACATACTCTTTTCGTTTTATTATCTTTAACTAATTGATACCAATTATCTAATTCACTTTCACAAAATATTAAAGTACTATTTATTTTAGTATAATTACGTAAGAATAAATAAATAGATGGTGATGGATAAATTTCATTAAAACCAGTATCAAATAATTTATCATAATATTCTTTTAAATAAAGAATATTATTTTTTATATTTTCATATACACTTTGAAATTTATCTTCACTTACTTCTTTAAAATATACTGTCTTACGATGTAAATCCGCAATTAGTCCTATTAAATCATTTAATTTTTGCTCTTTAGGAATAGTAATATCATCTAAATAACTAAATAAATAATTATTATCTTTATTATCTACTACTATGGGATGATTATGAAAATTTCTAGAATCTAAATAAGTAAATAAGTCTTTTAAATTATTATTACAATCTTTTATAACATAATTACCAGAAGTACTCTCTAAAATAATAGATTTACCTTTATAAGTATACTTATATGGTCTTAATTTAGCTTTAATGCTTTCTATATACTCATTAGTCACTATTTTCTGGTATTAATACTTTACTCCCTTTTTCCCATTTAATATTATCGTTATATTCTTTTAAAACATCTGTTGGTACATTATATTTTAAAGAAATACTATCAATACTTTCACCATCATCTAAAATATGGATATGGTAAGTTACATAAGTATTAATAGTGTTTAAACTATTGTTTAAAACAATATTATCTGGTGTATTAGGCTCTTCAATTTTATTATCTTCTTTTTCTTCTTTAGGTAATATAGTATCTACAGGTATATCTAAAGATGGAATATTAATTCTTGCTTCAGTATTTTCTTCTACTTCATTTTTCTTCTCTTGTTCTTCGATTTCTTCTTTTTTTACTTTATCTTCAACAACCTCATAAGTAATATTAAATTCTATATTAACTTTAAGAGTATCCTCATCAACTATTTCATATGTAAAATTATTAATATCATGTTTTATAGAATCTCTAATAATATCATCACTTAATTCAATACTAAAAGGAATACGATATTTAAATGGCTCTTTATTAACACTTAGTTCATGTACTTTATACTCTCCTACTAAAATGAAATCACCACTTAATTCTTCATCTAAAACATTAGCTTCATATTCCAAAGAAATACTACATATTTCTTTAATTTTAGTATTAAATACTATTTCTTTTTCATAAGGTACTATCATAAATTATCATCTCCTAATTAAGAGTATGAAATATTATTTTATTTAGTACTTATTTTTTTAGAACTCTTTTTAATAAAGATAATTCTTTATTTACTTCTTTACTTAAATTAATATTAGAATATAAAGGATTATCTATAAAATCAAATCTTATTAATTTATTTTTAAATGATACATTATATATTTCACCATCTATTACAACATAATGAATATAATTAACTAATTTACCATTTATAAAATGAATATATAGACATTCTCCAGTCTTTTTTATTATTCTTAATTCTAATTCTTTTTCTAATTTAACACCACTTAAATCTTTAATAGAAGATAGTATTTCAAAAATATTTTGGTTAGTTAAATTTTTTAAATAATTAATTATTAATTCTTCATTACATATTGTTTCTTTACCTAAATATAAAATACTCAATGTATAATTTTCATTATTAATTATTTTTTGTATATTAAACCCCCCTTATTCATTATCCATTAAATAACTAAATATTAAATATGCTGTTTTTAAAGAATCATGACGATAAACACCATTCTCAATTTTATAAAGTTTACTTTTAATTAGTTTAACATGCATTTTTTCTATCTCATCTTCATCTAAAATAATTGGATCTTTTTGTTCTTCATTAGAGTACTTTAAAGCAAGCTCACTATTCATAATTTTATCATTTGCAATTACAACATCAATAGAGTTTTTACCTAAATATTTTTCTAATTCTTTGATATGATCACTTACTTTAAAATTATCAGTTTCTCCAGGTTGCGTAAATAAGTTACATACATACATTTTATTTGCTTTAGATTTATTAATACATCTAACTAAAGTTTTATCTATTAAATGCGGTAAAATAGATGTAAGTAATGAACCTGTTGAGAATATTATTAAATCTGCTTCTTCAACAGCTTTAATTACTTTAGGATTTATCGTAAATTTCTTATCATATTTAACTTTAATTATCTTTTTAGCACACTTAGTAAGTTGCTCTTCGCCAACTATTTTTTCATTATCTTCAGTAATACCAACTAAATTGACATTATCTTCAGTTAAAGGTAGTACAATTCCATTAATATTTAATAATGATGCTAATACAGGTATCGCCCCATCAAAATTACCTTTTATATCTAAAAGAGCCGTTAAAAGTAAGTTTTTTACAGAGTGATTTCCTAAAGTTTTAGACTTAGTAAAACGATAATTCATTAATTTTTCTAAATCACTATTAGTATTAGCCATAGCAAGCATTACCTTAGAAATATCACCTACAGCTGGTATATTTAACTCATCACGAAGTCTTCCTGTTGAAGCCCCATTATCAGCCACTGAGACAACTGCCGTTATATTAACGGGAAATAATTTTAACCCTTTTAAAAGTTGCGATAGACCAGAGCCACCACCAAATATTACGACTTTTTTCATATTATCACCAGTAAATAATATACTACATAATCTAATTAAATAACATAAAAATTTAAAATAAATTATCTTTTAAATGTCAGAATCATATCTTTTGTGCTAAATTTATAGTTCTTGGATAAACCTTTTGAATAACTCGAGTTATTATCTATTAAACCACTTACATATGAATATCTATTATTAGAATCTTTATTAACTATTAAACTACTATATTTATTATATTCTTCTAATCTAGCTAAATAACTTTCTACTTCTCTTTTAACCTCATAGAAATCACTTATTATTTTAGTTTTAACAACTAAAATATTACTTGTTAAACCATAGTTATTATAAAGAGATTCGACAATACTATTAATACTTTTATTACTTAAAGATAGGTACCATTGTCCTACTAGATTTCTTAATCTATTATTTATATGCTTTACAGTAGCATCGTCTAATAAATTATTATTAGTTAAATTTAATATTTCTTTAATAATAGAAATTAACCAGTTATCATCTTCACTAAATTCATATTCCATATATTCTTCAGCTAAAGATATATCATTTAGCAATTCTTGATTTTCTAATATTTTAGGAAGTTCTTTATTTAATTCTTCTAATATTAAATTTAATTCTTGACGAAAGTTAATTTCAATTTGATTAGCAGATATAGTTTCTTCATCATGAAACACATTAGATACGTTATCTTTTATAATATCTATATATTTTTTGACTAATTGCTGATATTTATTAAATAAAGAATCAATTGTTCTGCTATCTATAGTAGTAAATATATTATTTAAATCTTTTAATACGTTTGCTAAGTTACTATCTCCTTGAAATTGTAAAGCATTTAATAAATTTTTATAAGGTAAAGTAAGTAATGCTTTTTGATATATTTTATCAAGTTCAATATTAAAATAACTAACTATATCTAAATTAGTTAAATCTAGTTTATCATTAAACATATTATTTAAATTAGTATTAATAAATTCTTTAGTATCTAGTAATAATTTGGTAACTAAACTAGCGATATATTCATTATCAAATAATTTAGAAATATTTTTTATTCTACTTATTTTATCAAAATTATTATCTTCTGCTACTTCTATATTTTTATCATACATAATAAATTTATAATATTGGACTATTTTCGATGATAAATTTAATGTTTTTTTACGACTATTTAACAACATTATTACATTATTTAAAGAAATAATTAAACTATTACGTAAGTCTCTAGGACTAGTACATTCTAAAGTTAAAACACGCTCTTTTTCATAATAATCCGGTTTTAAACTTAGTAAATCTTTTTTATAGTCATCTAATAATTTAGTAACTTTCATTTGAATTATATTACTACTTTGTTCATCTAAACCTTTACTTAGTAAATTAATTTCTTCTAATAAATTATTTACTTCTTCATCAACACTAATTTCTTGAGCAGAATCTTCTTCTACAACATTAAACCTAGTTATATTAGTTGCAAAACTAATCTGAATTCTTTTTATCATAGAAAGTTTTCTTATTTTTATTTTTTCACTAAAAGTTAATTTATCATTAACAAGTATAATACTTTCTAGTTTTTTAAAATTATCATCGCAAATTTCAATATATCTAAAAAATTGTTCTAAAAAATCATAATTACCATTTATGACATTAAGTGTTAAGACATCTAAAAAATTAAAATCAGAAATATAAAGTAAAGTTCCTTTATAATAAAAAGTTAACTCAGTTATTGGATTTCCATCAAAGGCTGCATAATAAATCCTCGTAATACTATTGGGTATAGTTAAATTAGTTATGTTATTTTGAGCAAAAGCATATCTTCCTATTACTTTAACCCCTTCTTTTATAATAAGATTATCTATACCATTTTTAAAATATTCTTTACAATCAAGATATTTCTTCTTTTCATCAATGACTATAGTTTTTTTCATAAAAAATCCCCCATTTGGGAGATATTATAGCATATTTTAAATATAAATAAATTATTTTCTTACTTCACTTCTTCTAATTAAATATATCTTATTTCTTTTATAAAAAGCATATAAAACATCTTTAGATGTTAATCTACTTTTTAAAAGTTCATTTATTAACCAAGTTTTACTCTTTTTAATTTCCGTTAAAGTATTATAATCTATTTTACCATCTATTATTAAAGGTAGTGGATAAGAACTTTTTAATTTCAACAAATCATAGGGAAATATAGATAATTTACCATTAGATTCTAATAAAGCATATTCTATTTCTTCAATACTTTTATTACCATTTTGCCTTAGTTGGACTAATAAATCATCTAACGAATATCTTAATTTAGCCATTTCACTATAATTTAATTTACCATCACATATTATTAAAGAAGGTTTGCCTCCTAAAAAATTTCTAATTTTACGCGATTTAGTTGATAAGTAAGCAAGTACTATTTCTAATATTACTAATACACCAATAGGAATTACTGTTTTTAATAAAGTTTGTTCATAATTTTCAATAGATATTGCAACCATTTCGGCAATTAAGATAGATACTATTAGATCAATTACTCCTAATTGACCTACTTCTCTTTTACCCATAATACGATATGCTAATATTATAAAAAAATAAAAGAAAACTGTTTTTAAAGTTACTATTACTAAGTCCATAACATCACCATTATTATTATGAGTAATATTAATTTAATTTAATCATAAATTTTATTAGGTGATTTTATGAAAAAGATTCATTTATCTATTAAAGACATAGGAATATTTTTTTTAATACTTCTATTAAGTAATATTTTAATATCAACTCTTTATTTATATACTAATTTATCTTTAAATACTAATAATACTTTTTTATTAATATCTACTATTGGAAGTTTTGCCTATTTAGGTTTTGTTACAGGTAAAAAAACTACTAATAAAGGATATATTAGTGGTTTAATAGTTGGAAGTATTATAGTTACTATTATGTTTATAATAAGTATTATACTTAGTAGTCCTTTTAGTTTATTTAAAATTTTATATTATGCTCTTTTAATATTAATAACAGTTATTTTTTCAATAATAGGAATTAACTTAAAAAAAAGATAGTTATACTATTACAAAGGTATTACTATCTAAATCTACATATGATTCTGGATTAATTACTTCTTTGGTTATTGGATTAACTACTAAATCTAAATAACCATTTTCTTTTAAAGTATTAATTGTAACTTTATTATCAAAACATTTATCTTCATTTCGACAACGATTAGCGGCTTCGATTACTTTTTTATTTGTAACTAACCATAAATTATCATTATATTCTTTTTTTACTACATAAAATGTTGGTAGTACTATTAAAAGAATAGATATTATAAATAATATTATATTTACTATTTTAAGCATTTTTATCACCATAATAATCTTTAATAAATTTATCTCTATATTCTAATACTTTATCTTCTTTTATAGCTTTTCTTAACTCTTCAGTTAATCTAATTAAATATCTAATGTTATGAATAGAAAGTAATCTAGCTCCAAAAGTTTCTTCACAATTTATTAAATGTTTTATATAAGCTTTAGTATAATTTTTACAACAATAACAATCGCATCCCTCTTCAACTGGAGTAAAATCTTCTTTATATTTACTATTTTTTAAATTAATCTTTCCGTACCTAGTTAGGGCATGACCATGTCTTGCTAATCTTGTTGGTGATACACAATCAAATATATCTATTCCTCTTATAACATTTTCTACAATATCAATTGGATCTCCTACTCCCATTAAATATCTAACTTTATCTTTAGGTAAATATTTAGTAGCATAACTAACCATACGATATTGAGTTTCTTTATCTTCACCAACGGAAGTACCACCAACCGAATAACCATCAAAATCCATTTTAGTTAATTCTTCGACACAATGTCTTCTTAAATCTTCGTAGTCGCCACCTTGAACGATTCCAAATAAACTTTGATTATCATTATTAAATACTTCTTTACCACGACGAGCCCATCTTAAAGTTCTTTCTACCGATTGCTTACAATAATCATAAGTAGCAGGATAACCAATACATTCATCAAAACTCATTGCAATATCACTATCTAATTTATTTTGAATTTCAATAGATTTTTCGGGAGTAAGTAATAAACTATCACCATTATATTGATTTTTAAACTTAACTCCTTCTTCAGTTATATCTTTTCTTTTAGCTAAAGAAAATACTTGAAAGCCACCAGAATCAGTTAAAATGGGACCATCATAATTCATAAATTTATGTAATCCACCAGCATGTAAAACAACATCTTCACCTGGTCTTAACCATAAATGATAAGTATTAGCAAGAATTATACCAGCTTTTACATCCTTTATTTCTTCAGGAGATAAAGTTTTTACTGTTGCTTGCGTGCCAACGGGCATAAACATTGGGGTTTCATAATCGCCATGATTAGTATGCAATATACCTAATCTAGCATTACAATCTTTGGCTTCTTTTAATAATTCATATCTAATTTTCATGTTTAACTCCTTTAATTGCTTTTATAAATGCTTCTTCCGTACCCATATTTAAAACGGCATAGATGGTACCTTGACTATTAAATAACGTAGTATCTAATAAAGAAAAATCTTTTAAAGGTATAATATTTTCTTTAGATACTTTATTAGTTACTAATATTCTTAATGCTATTTCATAAGCAAATGGTCCTATACAAATAAATTTATCGATATTACTTAATAATTCAAAATCAATATCATATAACCAAGAAATATCTTGATAAGGATATCTTTTACTTATATATTCAAACCCAAAGACAATAGTCTTTAATTCTTTTTTATTGCGAATATAGTTTATAGCTTGATTATAAGAAGTAGCATTTTCATTTTTACCATTAATTATATAACAATTACGATTATTAAAATTTAATACTTCATATCTTTGTTGTAGTAATTCAATATTATTTAAAGTTTCAATAATTTTAGGTATTTCTATACCAATAGTACTACACATACTAATTGCCGCAATTAAATTATAATATAAATATAGCATTTGATAATTAGTTTTAATTTTATATTTATTATTAACGGTAACTACATTACGGGTTATATCAGTAATAGCATAATCAATATTAGGTCGTTTAAAATCACAATTAGGACAATAATAACTACCAACATTTCCATATTGAACATAATTATATTTTAATTTATGTTTACATTTAGGACAATAAACCATATCAAGACAACTAGATATTAAACTATCATAGGATTCGGCATTTTTTTCAACCCCAAAATAAACCTTTTTAGTAGTAAATTTATTAGCTAAAGTAGTAACTATTGGGTCATCGCCATTAATTATTAAAGTAGCATCACTTGGAATAGCTGCTAAAATAACATCATAAACTTTTTTATAATTTCCATGTCTTGGTGGTTGATCACGAGTTATATTAGATAATAAGACATGAGTTGGTTTTATATATGAAAATACTTCTTTAGTATATCTTTCATCTATTTCCATAACAATAGCATCTAAATTATTATTACCAAAGATATTAGAATTATCTAAAAATAAATTTATTATACCGGTAATTAAATTACTACCTCTACTATTATGAGCTACTTTATAACCATTATCTTTTAATATTTTATATATCATATAAGAAGTTGATGTTTTACCACTTGATCCCGTAACAGCAATAACTATCTTAGGAATTTTAAATTTACTTAAAATATTTTTATCTAAATCCATAGCTAACGCTCCAGGAAATACTGAACCTCGACCTAACAACTTTAGAAAAAACATAATAGTTTTAGAAATAAAAATAACGATTATACTTTTCATAAGACACTTCCACTTCTTATAAAAATATATCATAAAATAAAAAATTATAAAATAAAAAATGTAACTAAATACTTAATATAGCTACATTTTTATTTTATAAATTCATCATGTCCCTGGCTTCATCTAACATATCATCGATAATTTTTTCAGCCTTACGACGTGAAGACTTATTCATTAATACGAATGTTAAAACAGCTCCCATCATCATTCCTGATGCCATAACCATTTTTTTCATACTCACCTCTTAATACTAGTATGAATTAAGTTTTAAATATTATTCAATATTCTTAACTTTAATGTTGTTTTACGATTAGTAGCATAATCATTATCAATAGCCATTTTAAAAGCTTCTTCCTCACCAATAATTACTAAAGTCTTCTTAGCACGAGATACCCCAGTATAAATTAATTTGTTATATAACATCTTACGATAACTATTGCATATAGGTAAAATTACATAACTAAATTCACTACCTTGAGATTTATGGATAGAAATAGCATAAGCATGTTTTACATAAAACATATCTTCTTTTTTATACAAAACACTATTATTATCAAAATTTATTTTAATTACCGTACTTTCTCTAGGTATTTTAATAGTATCAATACTATCAATATACCCTATATCACCATTATAAACACCTTTATCAGGATCATTTACTAATTGTAAAACTTTATCACCAACACGATAAATAACCTCTCCTATACGGATTTCTTTTTTATCAGAAGATGAAGGATTAAATAAGTTTCTTAATAAAACATTTATATTATCTATTCCATTTAATCCTTTATACATAGGGGCTAATACTTGAATATCTCTATCAGTTAAACCTTTAGTAATATACATTTGACAAATACGGGTAATAGTATCACGAATCATTTGACCACTAGCACTAAAGAAATTATAATCATCTTTTTTTTCGATGAAATCCGGACTTAAAGATTTATTTTTAATTTCATTAGCTAGTATTGGTATATATGAATTATTACTTTGACGATAAATATAATTTAATTTACAATTAGTAAATACTTCACTAGCTATAATATCATTTAAAACTTGGCCTGCTCCTACTGATGGAAGTTGGGAAGAATCTCCAACTAAAACTAATTGAATATTGTTAGTAATTCCCTTTAATAAATAACAAAATAAATTCATATCAACCATTGACATCTCATCAATAATAATTAATCTCTGATAATTTTTATTAAATTCATTAACTTGAAACTCATTGCTATCTTTATTCCATTTTAAATAACGATGAATAGTTGAAGCATTTAAACCAGTAGATTCTGATAATTTTTTAGCAGCACGACCTGTTGGGGCTAATAAAGCAATTGCCTCACCAATATTCTTTTCTGCAATTTTATTCATTTTAATATATAAATGGGTTATAGCTTTAACAATAGTACTCTTACCAGTACCGGGACCACCAGTAATAACTGTAATCCGATTTTCTAAAGCACTTCTAATAGCATCTTTTTGTTCTGCATTATATGTAACTTTTAACTTCTTTTCTAATTTGGTTATCTCGGTTTCAAATATTGGAATATCTTTTTGAGGCATCTTATATATATCTATTAAAGAATTAGCAATTATTTTCTCCATTTTATAATTTTCTAATAAATAAAAACGATCTTCTTCTAAAACGATTTCTTTTTTAGAAACTAATATTTCGACAATACTTGTAAAAGTTTCTTCACTTATAGATATCCCAAAATTAATAAATAATTCTTCTTTTATTTCATCTTTATAAAAATAAATATCACCATCACTATATTCTAATCTTTTTAAAACTTCAATAAAACAAGCTTCTACTCTTAAAACAGAATTAGGATTTCCAAAAGTTAAATAAGCTTTATCTAATTTATCAAAACTAATTATATCTTTTAAATTATAAGGATTATTTTTTACTATATCAATAGAACTATTAGCATATTTATTAAATATTTGTAATATTTCTGTACTATTAAAACCATATTTACTTAATTCAACACTTATTTTATCTATATCACCATATTTTAAAATAGCATCATAAATATTTAAGGCCCTTTTTTCAGTCATATTAGGTATTAAATATAAATTAGTATAATTTTCTTGTATCTTACTTAAAGCTTCATCTCCAAATGTATCAATAATACCTTGAGCCGTCTTTTCTCCTACCCCTTTTATTAAACCACTGGTTAAAAAATCATATAAAGCATCTTTATTAGTTAATTCTTCTTTTTTATACTCAATAACTTCATATTGATAACCATATTTTTCATTATAATGAAGTTTACCATAAAAAACATATGTACTATCGAGATCTAAATCAACAAAATTTCCTGTAAAAGTACAGCTTTTATTTAGAAAATCCTGCATATCAATATCGTTTGTTTCTTTCAAGCGAAAAAGACCTACATTATATCCAGTAGTTGAACTATAAATTATTTTACGAATCTTGCCTTTAATAAATTTTTTCATAATAATCAATCTTTTCTAAATAATGGTAAAGGTAGAAAAAAAGTGTCTACCAAACACTATTTCTTATTTTGTAGCAACACGCCATCTGCGATTAACATCACAGTTTGTTGAATATGGCATTGGATTAGGCATATCAAGTTTAATAATCATTGGTAACTTAAATGCTGAACCAAAACCTACACAATTACCGGGTTGTAATATCTTTTGCTTTTCAATAACATCTTGTGAAATATTAGGTAACATAGTTCTAATGTATTCGACATCTTTAGGATGGGTCATTTTAAATATTAAAAAGTTAGAACATTGAGCAACTACGGTATCGGATATTTCTACCGGTCTTTGAGAAATTATATTTAGAAGTACTCCGTATTTACGACCTTCCTTAGCAATACGTTCAAATATATTATATCCAAGTAAGAAAGTATCGGCATCCTTTGATAAATAACGGTGAGCTTCTTCTAAAAATAAATGAAATGGAATAGATGCTCTTTCTTTACATCCCTTAGCAAAATCAAAGAACATACGAGCATAAATTTTAACAATTACTTTAGCATACGTATCATCTATATCTTCTAAATTAATATTAATTATTTGTGCTTTACGACGATTAGGCATAGTAACTAATGAAGCCACATATTGTTCCATGCTAATATAACTTGGATAACTAAAATAACGACCAATCTCAGAATTAATTATAGAATTTAATCTTACTTTTAGCATTGATGCATCATCATATAAAGTATCATTGCGTAAAAAACCTTCACTTATTAATGTAAATTCTAGGGCACTTGCAAAGTCTTTTAATGTATAATAAACATTTTTAGTTTCAATCGTACCTTCTAAATCATCATTAATAAACCTTAATATATAATCATTTATTAAAACTGATTCTCCAAAATTACCTTTAGAATCTATTTCAAAACAATCACTAAATTTTCTACTATAGCCTAATCCTTTTACTTCAGTATCAAAATTAAATTCTGGAGTATGGCAGGCTTGGATTATTTGAAATACCTCATTTTTCTTTTCTTTAGTTGTTTCATTACTAAATATTATAGATAATAAAGCTTTAGCAATTAAATGATTCTTATACATTAATACCTCATTAGAAGTATCAGCAAATATTTTAACTAATTTTAATGCTCTATCTAATATTGGAATTTGAGTATGCTTAGATACCTGTAATAATAAACATATATCATCAAGAGTAAGTAAATGAACTGGGATTTGTAATAAACTATCACTTGCATCGGTGGGATTTGTAGTAATAAATTTATAACTATAATTGGGATTTATTTCATTTAGTTTACCAAAAGCCGTTTTATATTCACCATAAGCATCAAATATAAATATATTAGCATTATAAGCTAAGAATTCGGGATTGCTAAATAAATTTTGAACAATTCTGGCTACACCGCAACTCTTACCAGAACCTGAATTACCAAATATAGCCATATGATTAGATAATAGATCATTTATCTTACAACATACTGTAAAATCTTTGTAAATAGCTGATTTACCAATTTGAAATGATTCAGCATTATATACACCAACTAACTCTTTTAATTCAGAAGTATTTATCAATCTAATTTTTGATGATAAAACTGGTTTTCTAATAACACCACTTATATACTTATCATTAATATATTCACCTAAAAATCTTATTTTTATGGTATCGTCATTTACCTCTTCTACTTCACCTAATATCCTTTGATTAGGTGCTTCAAAGACAACATGAGTATTCATGACATCTGCATCTTGTCCGCTATTAAGTAAAGACTCAACATGAGCTTCACCTTCAGTAATATATTTTATTTTTCCAAACATAATAACACTCCTAGTATCATTATACACTAAATAAAATCATTTTTATAGTTAATAATAATTTATTTATAAAAACTAATATAACTATTATAACACGCATGTGGCTCCTAGCCTATATATAAAATTTACTTTTTAGGGAAAAATATATGTGGGTGGGTGATTTCTACGAAAGAAAAGGCATATATTCATGACAATGAGTACTATTACTCAATTATTCGAAAAAACATTAGAAAATATCGACTAGAGAAAAATTTAACACAGCAAGATTTAGCAGATATGACTGATATATCACGCGAGTATATATGTGATGTTGAAAATGAAAGGCGCAACAAACATATTACAATTTCCCTATTAGGTAGGATTTCTGAAGCATTGAATGTCGAAATTATTAATTTTTTTATAGATACTAAATAGTATCTTTTTTTATTTATAACAAAAAAACATCATTTAAAATGATGTTAAGCCTCTTTTTTAGTAGTAGTCTTCTTAGCAGTTGTTTTTTTAGTAGTTGTAGTCTTCTTTGGAGCATCTGCATTTTCTTTAGTAGCTTTTGTTTTTCTTGTTGTTGTCTTTTTTTCAGCAGTTTCTTTTACTTCAATAGTAGATGTAGTTTTGGCAGCACTAACTGGTTTATATTCCTTACCAGCTAAAGCGTCTTTACTAACATTTACTAATGATTTAAATGTATCAGGTTCTGCAATAGCAAGTTCTGCAAGCATCTTACGATTTATTGTAATACCAGCTTTTGTTAAACCGTTTATAAATTTAGAATAAGAAATTTCATTTTCACGACATGCAGCATTAATTCTAGTAATCCAAAGTTTTCTAAAGTTTCTCTTATTTTGCTTTCTATCTCTAAAAGCATAATTACCACTATGGAAGACTTGTTCTTGTGCTGTTTTATATAATCTATGTTTAGATCCAAAATATCCTTTAGCAGCTTTTAATACTTTTCTTCTACGTGTTTTAGAAACACTTCCGCCTTTAACTCTTGTCATAATACCACCTTACTATATAACGTCCTTTAAACGTTTAGCGAATCCATTATTTAATACGCCTTTATTTCTTCTTTGTCTTGTTTGCTTACTACTATCTTTAGCTGTTTTATGATTACCATTACTCTTTTTATAAGTAATAGTACCATTTTTCTTTGTTTTTAAAACCTTACTACTGGCTTTATGTGTTTTTTGTTTAGACTTTGCCATAACAATAACTTCCTTTCTTAATAGAACTATTTTTTTGGTGCTAATAGCATAAACATATTTTTGCCTTCTAATTTAGGCTTTTCTTCAACGACTGCAACATCACTTAACTCATTTGCAAAACGTTCTAAAACTTCTAAGCCTAATTCGGTATGAGCCATTTGTCTGCCCTTAAATCTAATTGAAGCCTTTATTTTATGACCCTTTACTAAATAATCATACGCATTTTTCTTACGAGTATTAAAATCACCTATATCGATTGTAACAGATAATTGATATTCTTTTACTTCTTTGTTACTTTCACGTTGCTTTTTTTGTTGTTCTTTTAATTTCTTTTGCTTTTCATAACGATACTTATTATAATCCATAATCTTAGCAACAGCTGGAGTTGAACTGGCATTCATTAATACTAAATCTAAACCAGCATAACTAGCAAGTGTTAAAGCATCATTACGTTTTTTTACTCCCATTTGTTCCCCATTAGGACCAATTATCATCATTTCAGCGACTTTAATTTGATTATTTATTGGCATTTCATTTTTAATATTTGCTATATATACACACCTCCATACAATTAAAAAGATAGATACATAGTATCCACCTCTTTTATATTTTTTATAGTATTTTGAATACTGGCATTTAACCTATTTCTTAATTGAAATCAGGTGAATTTGTGGATACAAATTTCTTTCCTTTTTAATAACAACTATATTCTACCATATTTTATGCTCTTGTCAAGATAAAATACATAAAAAGGGTTCTTAAACATTGAGGAGTGATGAAATATTTTCATTACTCTTTTTATTTCTAAAAATATTAGTAGCAAGCATAAT
>CALVSW010000023.1 GCA_944359625.1 uncultured Bacilli bacterium
CTGTGAGGGGCAATGAGACAAACCTCTCACTAAAGAAAAGAAAGAGAGGTGGAGTCGAGATTTGTCTACTCGACATATGTATGGTAAAAAAGTTTTTAATATTATTTATATTTTTATTATATTTAAGTGGTTGTAGTAGTAAGGAAGGAATAGTTAGTTGCTCTATAAATAAGAATGAAGAATTATTAGGTTATAATATTAACTCAGTATACTCTATTAAATATAGTGATAATTATGTTATAGAAGTTATAGGTAAAGATATAATTACTAGTGAATTTAATGATATATTAGATAATTTAGAAGAAGAATTAAAGAATGGATATCAAGAATTAGAAGATTTATATGGTGGTCATAATTATGAAGTTATCAGAGATGATAATAAATTGATATCTAACTTAAATATTAATTTTAAAAATTTAAAGTTAGAAGAATATATTAAAGATATTCCTTTATTAACTAATTATTATAAAAATAATAAATTATTAAAAGAAGGATTAATAGCTTATTATGAAGATGGGGGATATATATGTAATTAAATACTTATAAAACTATCAGGATAAACGCATGAGAAATTATGCGTTTATCCTGAAAGATGAATAAATATTCTTGAAATACTAATAAAATTATTATATACTATGAAATGTAAAGCAGATGAAAAAGACGGTATAATTGGCATCTATTAGAGAGCTACTAAGTTGGTGAAATAGTAGTTAGATAAAAATTATATAGATCACTTTGGATTGCGTTATTAAAAGTAACCGTTACTCGCGTTAAGAGATTAGAGTGTGAATAAAGTTCATAAAGTAAGGTGGTACCACGAATTATTTCGTCCTTATAATATGAACTTTTTTATTTAGGGAGGAACTATGGAAAAATTTAAAGAATTAGATAAAAGAAAAACTAGTGAAGTAGAAAGTAGTATAAGTAGTAAATGGAATAAAATGCATTTATTAGATAGATGTATAGATTCTAGAAACGGAGATAATTTTGTATTTTATGATGGTCCAATTTATGCTAATGCTAAACCAGGTATTCATCATGTATTTGCTAAAACTATTAAAGATTCATTTACTAAGTATAAGACTATGCAAGGTTATAAAGTACTAAGAAAGATTGGTTTAGATACTCATGGTCTGCCAATAGAAGTTAATGTTGAAAAGAAGTTAGGATTTAAAAATAAGTCAGATATTGAATCTTTTGGTATTGAAAACTTTTGTAAAGAATGTAATAGGGAAACTGCTTCAAATATCAATGAAGTTAAAAAGATAACGGATATGATGGGACAACTTATTGATTGTGATCATCCATATATTACATGTAGTAATAATTATATTGAATCTGAATGGTGGATATTAAAAGAAATGGATAAGAAAGGGTTAATATATAATGGTAATAAAGTATTACCTTATTGTCCAAGATGTGGAACTGAGTTATCTAGTAATGAAGTAGCTCAAGGATATCAACAAGATTCAGTTAATACGGTTATTGTACCTTTTAAAAAGAAAGATGAAGATGTATATTTCTTAGTATGGACTACTACTCCTTGGACTTTAATGGCTAATGTAGCTTTATGTGTTAATCCAGATTTAACTTATATTAAGGTAGAAAGTCAAGGTTATAAGTTTATATTATGTGAATCTCTAGCTAAAAGTGTTTTAGGTGATGAATATAAAGTTTTAGAAACTTATAAAGGTAGTGAGTTAAAAGGTATTAAGTATGAACAATTATTACCATTTGTTAAAGTAGATGGTAAAGCATTTGAAGTACTAGCAGATAATTATGTAACTGATTCTGATGGTACTGGTATTGTTCATATTGCTCCAGCATTTGGTGAAGATGATAATCGTGTATGTCGTGAAAATAATATTACATTTATAAATCCTGTTGGTAAAGATGGATGTTATACTGAAGGACCTTGGAAGGGAAGATTAGTTACTGATAGTGAGTTAGAAATTGAAATAGTTAAATACTTAAAAGAAAATGATAAGTTATTTAAAAAGATTAAAATAGTTCATGATTATCCACATTGTTGGCGTTGTAAGAGTCCTTTAATTTATTATGCTAAACCAGCTTGGTATGTTAAAACAACTGCTTATAAAGATAAAATAATTGCCGCTAATAAAAAGATTAATTGGTATCCTGATTATATTGGTGAAAAAAGATTTGCTAACTGGTTAGAAAATATGGTTGACTGGGGTATATCAAGAAATAGATATTGGGGCTGTCCAATGCCTATTTGGACATGTTCTTGTGGTCATAAAGAAGTAATTGGTTCTTTAAAAGAATTACAAGAAAGAATAATTGAAGATATCGATGTTAAAAAATTAGAATTACATAGACCATATGTTGATGAATTACATATTAAATGCCCTGAATGTGGTAAAGTAATGAATCGTATTAAAGATGTTTTAGATGTTTGGTTTGACTCTGGTTCAATGCCATATGCCCAATTTCATTATCCATTTGAAAATAAAGAGTTATTTGAATCACAATTTCCAGCTGATTTTATAGCTGAAGGAGTAGATCAAACAAGAGGTTGGTTTTATGTATTACTTGTAATATCTACTATTATATCTGGTGAATCTAGTTTTAAAAATGTTGTCGTTAATGATATGATGTTAGATGCTTATGGGAAGAAGATGTCTAAATCTGTTGGTAATATTATTGATCCTGTTAAAGTTATGAGTGAATATGGTGCTGATACAGTAAGATATTATATGTTATATGCATCTCCTGTTTGGACACCATTAAAATTTGATGAAGCAGGATTAAAAGAAATATATTCTAAATATATATCTACATTAAAAAATGCTTATTCTTTCTTTGAAATGTATGCTAATGCTGATAATATTGATCCTAGAAGTTATTCTATTAAAGAAAGTGATAGAGAACTAATTGATAGATGGTTATTATCTAAATTAAATAAATTAGTTAAAGAAGTTAGAGAAGCATATGAAGAATATGATTTAAATAAGGTAGCGAGATTAATAGTACCTTTCTTAAATGATGATTTATCTAACTGGTATATTCGTATTAATCGAAGAAGATTCTGGGATAGTAAGTTAAGTGAATCTAAAAAAGCTGTTTATTTAACTACTTATGAAGTATTAGTAACATTATGTAAGTTATGTGCTCCAATTACCCCATTTATTACTGAAGAAATATATACTAAGTTAACTAATGAAGGATCTGTTCATTTAGCAAGTTTCCCTAAATATAATGAATCTTTAATAGATAATGCTATTGAAGAGAAAATGGATAAGATAAGAAATATTATTTCTTTAGGTAGAAATGCTAGAGAAGATAGTAAGATAAAGGTTAGACAACCTATTAGTAGTTGTATCTTAGATGGTAAGAGTAAAGATATTATAGATAGTAATATTAGTTTAATTAAAGATGAATTAAATGTTAAAGAAGTTATTTATACTAATAAAATTAATGATTATATGAATTTTATTATTAAACCTAATTTTAAAGTATGTGGTAAGATGTTTGGAAAAAATATTAAAGATTTCCAAGAATTATTATTAAATTTAAATGATGATGATAAGTTAAAATTATATAATGGTACTGAGTTAGAAGTATCTTTCTTAGATAATAATATTAATATTACTAAAGATATGATAGATATTAGAATTGAAGCTAAAGAAGGATTTAATGTTGCGATGGATAATACTGATTTTATTATTCTAGATACTAATTTGACTCCTGATTTAATACTAGAAGGTATAGCTAGAGAATTTGTTTCTAAGGTTCAAAATTTAAGAAAAGAAAAAGATTTTGATATTCAAGATCATATTAATATTTATTATAGTGGGGATAATCTTGTTGATGAATGTATTAATAAATTTAATGAATTTATTAAAAAAGAAACTCTAGGTATAGATATAATTAAAGAAGTTAAAGGTAAAGAATATGATTTAAATAATCATAATACTTATATAGATGTAAAAAAGGTTACTGAGTAGTAATCTTTTTCTTTTTATAAATTTAAAGTATGCTATAATAAATTTTACTGAATTAGAAAGAGGAAATAAGATGAAAATAACAGATTTAAAGACTTTAAAAGAAGAGTTATATTCTAAGTATGATTATATATTTATTAAAGAAGAATATGATAATCTAGTATTAGATATCATTGAAGATATTAAAAGAAGTAATATAAAAGATAACATAGATATAATTTTTATAGAAAAAATAAATAATAAAATATATGAATATATAAAATCTTTTAAAAAGGATAAAGATAAGTATATAAGTTTAATATCTAATTTTATTGATAATAATTATAAATTATATAATAGTTATAGTGATAATTTAAAAGAACTAAATAAGTTAATAACTTTTTTAATAGCTATAGATTTTAGTGATGATATCGATTTAATAACTAAACTAATAAATAAAAATAATATAGTTAATGGCTTATTAACTATTATAGTGAAACAAAATATTGATACCATAAAAGATGGGAAGATTAAAAAGATTATTAATGATGAAATGTTATTATCTTTTATAGAAGTTTATTGCATTTTAAATAATATTGAAATAAAAGAAGTTTATGAAGATGATTTTGTTACAGATGATAACACTAGAATGTATTTAAAAGATTTAAATAAAAATCTTCTTAATGCTGAAGAAGAAAAAAATTTATTTATTAGATATAATAATGGTGATAAAAAAGCAAAAGATATAATAGTAGAAAAAAATTTAAGACTAGTTATTTTTGTTGCTAAGAAATATATTAATCGTGGTATAGAATTTGAAGATTTAATTCAAGAAGGAAATCTTGGTTTAATTACGGCAGTCGATAAATTTGATGTAAATCGGGGATATAAATTTTCTACATATGCCACTTGGTGGATAAATCAAGCTATAGGTAGAGCACTAATAGATAATCCTCAAGCTATTAGACTACCAGTCCATCTTGTTGGAAAATATAATAATTTTAATAATATATATGTCGAATTAGAAGCTGAACTTGGAAGAGAGCCAACATGTAATGAAATTGCTAAAAAGATGCATGTTTCTAATAATATAGTTAATTATTTAATTATGTTAAGAAATCAGGAGTTTAGTACCGTAAGTTTAAATACTTTAATTAGCGGAGAAAAAGATACGGAATTAGAATGTTTTGTTGCTGATACAAGTATTGATTTTGTTAATGATATGGAATATCAAGAATTACATAACAATTTATTAGATTTATTAAAAAATTGCAATTTAAAAGAAAATGAAAAGAAAGTTATTTTTTTAAGATATGGATTTACTAATTATGGCCCTATGACTTTAAAAGAAGTTGCTAAATTAATGAGATTAACGCGTGAACGTGTTAGACAAATAGAAGCTAAAGCCTTAGAAAAATTGGTCAAATCTTCTGCTATTAAAGATTTTATAATTTATATGGATAAACCTAGTCAAATATTGAATAATTTCCAATATATTAGAGAATATTATTATCAAAATAAATATAGAAAAGCTGATTTACAAGAAGCTATTAGTTTAAAACAACCTACACCAAAAGAAAAGAATAGAAACAATAAAACTATTTATCAGTTTTTTTATGGATATACTAAAGAAGAAGTAAATAAAGTAATAGATAGTTTAGAAGAAAAATATACTAAAATATTATATTTAAAATATGGTAATGATTTAGAAAATCCTATAACAACTACTAAATTAGATAAGAAAGAAGCCAATTTTTTTTATGGATGTGTAATTCCTAAAATACGAAAAGAATTAATAAAAAATAAAAAAAATAATTATATTACTAAAAATAATTCAGGAATAATTAATATTCCTTTAAAAGATTTATTAGTATCAATGAAAATTATAGATATTACTATTTTATATTTGAAAGATGGTAAATTTAATAAATCATATAATAATGAAGAGATAAAGAAAATTTTATTTATTGATGATAAAGCTATAAAAGAAGCATTAAATAAATTAAAGAATCCTAAAACTATTAAGGAAATTGAATGTTCAGGTGAGATTGATATTGAACATTTAACGAATTTAAATGGAATGAATCTTATAAACATATTATGTCATTTAGATATAAAAGAATTTATTATATTAACTTTATTTTTAGGTTATGCTAATGGTTATTATTATAAAATTGTAGAAATTAGTGAATTACTTCAAGTAGATGAAAAAGTGGTTAGAGAAATATTAAAAAGTGCTTTAATAAAATATAAAAAAGAAATTAATAAACTATTAAATAATAAAAAAATAAATTTAAAATTAAGTTTAAATAAATAGATTTATATATTTGACAAACTAAATTTTAAAAATTATAATACTTCTTACATTTGTATCAGGGGGAAAATATGGATTTAATAGCTTTAAAAGATAAAATGTATGAAAAATATGATTTTATTTTTAGTAAAGAAGAATATGATGAAATTTCTTTAAAAGTAATAGATAAAATAAAAGAAGAAACTATAGAAAACTTAGATTTAATATTTCTTGAAAATTTAGATTTATATGTAAATACTTATTTAAGTAAATTATATAATAATAAAAAGAAATTTATAGAAGTTGTATGTAATTTTATTAATAAAAATATTAAAATAAAAGATAGTTATGACAGTTGTTTAAAAGAAATAAATAAATTAATTATCTTTTTTAATAAACTTAATGTAGTTTATAATTTAGATTTTTTTATGGAACTTATAAAAACTAATTCTATACTTGATAACATTTTAAATATTATTGTTCAAGAAAAGGCAAAATTTATTAATGATGATTTATTATTATCTTTAATTGAAGCATATTGTATTTTAAATAATATAAATATAAAAGAAGTAGATTATAGTTTTTCTAATAATATAGTAATAAATGATCAAGTTAGGATGTATTTAAATGACATTGAAAGGCCAATTTTATCGGAAGAATTAGAAAAAATTTTACTTGTTGAAATAAAAAAAGGTAATAAGGATGCTCGTCAATTATTTATTGAAAGTAATTTACGTTTAGTTGTGAGTGTTGCTAAAAAATATACATTATCTAATTTAGAATTATTAGATTTAATTCAAGAAGGTAATATTGGTTTGATAATGGCTGTTGATAGGTTTGATCTTAGTCAAAATTTACGTTTTTCTACTTATGCCGTTTATTGGATAAAACAAGCAATTGTAAGGGCTTTAAAAAATAAATCACGTAGTATTAGAATACCTGTATATCTTCAAGAAATCTATCCTAAATTTCAAAAAGTTTATTTAAATCTTTATGATCAACTAGGTAGAAAACCAACATATCAAGAGATAGCCGAAAATATGCAAATAACTTTATTACAAGCTGAAAGTTTAGTTAAATTAATTAGTGGTGAGCATAATATAATTAGTTTAGATGATCATATTAATAATGAAGAAGAAAATTTTGATTATAAGAGTCTTTTAATTGATCCAAATATTGATATTGAAAATGATTTAGAAACTAAAGAGTTTAAAACGGATATCACAAATATGTTAGAACAATGTGGTTTAAGTAAGAAAGAAATTGTTGTTATTTTATTGAGATACGGTTTTTATGATGGCGAAGAAAAAAATTTAGAAGAAATTAGTAATATCTTAAAAGTAAGTCGTGAAAGAGCTAGACAATTAGAAGCAATAGCTATTAAGAAAATTAGTACATCTTCTTATATTGATAAATTTGCAGTATATATGTGTAACTCTAAACAAGCTTCATATAATTTAGAAAGGGCTCGCTTTTTTTACTATACTAATCATGATAGTAGTAAAAAGAAGATTTATGGTAATAAAAAAATTGAACAACAATTATCAGAAGTCGAAAATACTATTTATAGTTATTTTAAAGATTATAGTGGCGAAGAAATGGTTTTAATGCTTAAAATGTTACCAGATGATGATAGAAAAATATTAGAGTCAAGATATGGATTAGATTTATCTAAGCCTTTAACTTTTGATAATTTTGATGCTAATGTTTCTAAAGTGTTTTATGAAAGAACTTTACCGTTAATGAACCAGATTCTAAAAGATAATAAAAAAAGAAGCCCAAAACAATTAACTTTAAAAAAGTGATAAATTTATATAATGTGTCTAAAGGTTACTAATTAGTAATCTTTTTTAATCTGTTTTTAAATTTTGTGATATAATAGCGGTTACCATTAATTAAAGGGGTGTTTTATATGAATTATTCTAAAATAAGAAGGTTATATTTAAAATATAGTTATATGTTTACAAGAAGTGAATTTTATGATCTTGTTCATAATATTTTAGATAGTATTAAGCAAGATAATATTGATGATATATTTATGGAAAGATTAAGTAATTATATTGATAGCTATTTAAAAGAATGGGCAAAAGATTCTAATAAGTTATTAAAAATTGTTTTTAATTATATTGATAAGAATATAAATATTTGGAGTAGTTATAATGCTTGTTTAAATGAATTACAAAAACTTACCAACTTTTTAGCCAAAATAGATATTAATTTAGATTATTATATTTTTATTGATTTAATAGAAAATAATGAAAAAATAAAAAAATTATTAAGTATTATTGTAAGTAGTAATATGAATTTAATATGGACTGTTACTTTAGATAAATTATTAAATGATAGTATTTTATTAGGTTTAATTGAAGCATATTGTTTATTAAATAACATTGATAAAGATGATTTGCTTATATTTGGTAATAGATTAATAATTAGTTCTATGGAATTATATGAAAGAGATATAAATACGTTTTCAATATCTAGCTATAATGATGAGGAATTGTTAAAACAAATAAAAGATGGTAATAAGAAAGCGAAAGATATTCTTGTTGAAAAATATTTAAAGTTAGTTTTAAAAATTGCTACAAGGTATGTAAATCATGGTTTAGAACTTGAGGATTTAGTTCAAGAAGGTAATATTGGTTTAATTAAAGCTGTCGATAGATATGATAGTACTAGAAAAACAAAGTTTTCTACTTGTGCCAAATGGTGGATATCTCAAGGAATTACAAGAGCGATTGCTAATAAATCCCGTGATTTTCGCTTTACAGATACTATTAAAAGTAATTATTCCAGATTAAAAAAAGAATATAATAATTTAAAAGAAGAACTTAAAAGAGAACCTACTTTTGAGGAGTTAGCAACAAGATTAAAAATGTCTTTATCTCAAGTTTTCCAATTATATACTATGTGTCAAGACTTTATTAGTTTAGATAGTATTATTGATGAAGATGATATAAAGTTTGATGATGATACTATTTTTGATATCGATAAATACATTGATTCTCAATCATTAAAACAAGAAGTTTTTAATTTAATAAAAAATTGTGGATTATCAGATAAAGAAATTAAAATTATTTTATTAAGAAGTGGTTTTTATAATAATAGAGAGTTTAATGTAAAAGATACGGCAAAAATAGTTGGTGTTTCTAGAGAATGGTGTAGACAATTAGAAGCAAAAGCTTTAAAGAAAATAACTAATTCCTATTTGACAAGAAGTTTAGCAAGTTATACTAGTAATCCAGAAAAATCCTTAATAGAACTTCAAGAATCAAGAGATTTTTATAATAATCAAGATTATTGTTATCGTAGACTTTTTTTGAATAGAAAATAAATATAGAAAAGAGATAATTTAGATGGATAATAAAGAGTATTATCAATTAAAGTATATAATTAATAAGTTTCATAATTTTTATGCTTTTTTATTTACTGATGAAGAGTATAAAATTTTAGTAGATAATATTTTAGAAGCTATGAAAAATAGTAATATTATAAAAGATTTTAATAATGTATTTATCGAATATCTAAATATGTATTTTAGTAATTATTTAAATAAATATTTAAAAGAACCTGATAAGTTATTAAATATTACTCTTAATTTTATAGATAAAAATATAGTATTAAGAAGTAAATATTTTTATTGTGTAAGAGAAGTAAAAAAATTAACTACTTTTTTAAGTAATATAAATATTTTTAATGATTATTATTTTTTTATGGAATTAATTGAAAATAGTAGTACTCTTAGGGATTTATTAAAAATAATAGTAGATAATAATCGAATTCTAACTAAGTGTAGTAGATTAGATGATGTGTTAGATGATGAAATTTTATTAAGTTTAATAGATACTTATTGTATATTATATAATATCGATTTAGATACTAGTGAATATGATTTTGGAAGTAAATTACTAAATGATTCTAAACACTTGTATACGCAAGATTTAAGAGATTTATCTTTACCAGAATGCAGTGATGAAGAATTATTAGTAAAAATTAAAAATGGTGATAAAGAAGCTCGCAATATTCTTATCGAAAAATATTTAAATTTAGTTAATAAATTTGCTAGAGAATATGCTAATAGAGGCATGGATTTTCAAGATTTAATTCAAGAAGGTAATATTGGTTTAATAAAAGCTGTAGATAAGTATGATGCTAGTTATGGTACTAAGTTTTCTACTTATGCTTATTGGTGGATAAAAAAAGCTATTTTAGATTTTTTAATAATCCAAGTTAAAGGAGAGAAATTACCTAATCGTTTAAGTGAAATATATGATAGGTTTAAAATTTTATATGAACAATTATATTATTTATATGGTACAGAACCAAGTATTGAAGAAGTAGCTTCTATTTTAAAATTATCTATTGATGATGTAAAATATTTATTTTTTGTCTTAAAAAGAAATAATAGTTTAGATTATTTAATCGATTCTAATAAGTTAGATAATGAACAAATATTAATTGATAGTAGTATTGATGATATTGTTGATAAAAGATTATTATCTAAAGAAATAAGTGATTTATTAAATAAAGCTAATTTAACGGATAAAGAAAAAATAGTTATTGTATTAGAGTATGGTCTTTGTGGAAAAGTTCCTAAAAAATTAATCGAAATTGCTAGATTATTAAATATTTCTAATGAAAGAGTTAGACAAATTTCAGTAACAGCTTTAAGAAAGATTATTTATACTGAAGAGGTAGAAAAATTGATATCTTATACTTCGGAACCTAAAAAAAGTTTAGAAAATCTTAATTTACTTAGAGTTCTTTATAAACAAAGTAAAAATAAATATAAAAGAATATTATTGGTAAAGAGTAACTAAATTATTCTTTTTTTATTATTATTAATTGTGCTATAATTGATTTGTACTCTTAGAAAATAGTTCTAAGATGATTGGAGGAATGTAATTTGGAAATATGGGATAAATTTAAAGGCACAACTTGGAAAAATGAGATAAATGTTAGAGATTTTATCCAAAATAACTATAAATTTTATGAAGGAAATGAAGATTTCCTTGTTGGTACTACCGATAAAACTAATAAAGTTTGGAATAAGTGTAGTGATTTATTAAAAGAAGAATTAAAAAAAGGAGTACTAGATATTGATGTTTTGCATGTAGCTGGTATTAATGCTTTTGATCCTGGTTATATTGATAAAGATAATGAAGTTATAGTAGGGCTTCAAACGGATGCTCCCCTAAAGAGAATGGTAAATCCTTTTGGTGGGATGCGTATGGTTTATAATTCTTTAAAAGCTTATAATTATAAACTAAGTCCTAAAGTTGAAGATGAATTTAAGTATCGTAAAACCCATAATGAAGGCGTATTTGATGCTTATACTGGGGAAATAAGAAAAGCTCGTCATGCTGGATTATTAACTGGTTTACCTGATGCTTATGGAAGAGGAAGAATAATAGGAGATTATCGTCGTATTGCTTTATATGGTATCGATTATTTAATGGAACAAAAGAAAAAAGAATGGGATGCTCCTGTTAAATGTGATATGAGTGAAGATATTATTCGTACTCGTGAAGAATTATCAATGCAATATCGTGCTTTACAAGAAATTAAAGATATGGCTTTAAGCTATGGTTATGATATTTCTAAACCAGCTAAAAATTCTAAAGAAGCTGTTCAATGGTTATATTTTGGTTATCTAGCTGCAGTTAAAGAAAATAATGGAGCAGCGATGAGTCTTGGTAGAGTAGATGCTTTCTTAGATATTTACTTTGAAAAGGATTTAGAAGAAAAAACAATTACGGAAGAAGAAATCCAAGAACTTATTGATCAATTTATTATTAAATTAAGATTAGTTCGTCATTTAAGAACTCCAGAATATGATGAATTATTCTCAGGAGATCCTACTTGGGTAACTTGTTCAA
Source organism: uncultured Bacilli bacterium (assembly GCA_944359625.1). GTDB lineage: Bacteria > Bacillota_I > Bacilli_A > RF39 > UBA660 > CAG-605. The sequence goes on from CALVSW010000023.1 coordinate 12,117, forward strand.
TTGCAGGTGTATCAGAAAATGGTAATCCTTTAATTACAAAAACATCATATCGTATTTTACATACATTAACTAACTTAGATCCTGCTCCAGAACCTAATATGACAGTATTATGGAGTGAAAAGTTAACGGAGAACTTTAAAAAATATTGTGCTAAGATGTCTATTAAAACTGATGCTATTCAATATGAAAGCGATGACTTAATGCGTCCTATTTATGGGGATGATTATGGTATTGCTTGCTGTGTATCCGCAATGCGTCTTGGTAAAGATATGCAATTTTTTGGAGCTCGTTGTAACTTAGCTAAAGCTTTACTTTATTCTATCAATGGCGGTGTAGATGAAGTTAGTGGGGATAAGATAATTGAAGGCTTTGATAAAGATACATCAGAAGTATTAGATTATGAAAAGGTTAAAAAAGAATACTTTAAAATGTTAGCCGAAGTTGCTAGAATTTATGCTGGTTCAATGAATATAATTCATTACATGCATGATAAATATGCTTATGAAGCTAGTCAAATGGCCCTACATGATACTGATGTTCATCGTTATATGGCATATGGTGTTGCCGGATTATCTGTTGCCTGTGATTCATTATCAGCAATAAAGTATGCTAAAGTAAAACCAATAAGAAATGAAGATGGTATTGCTGTAGATTTTGAAATTGAAGGAGAATTTCCTAAATATGGTAATGATGATGATCGTGTTGATGATATAGCTAAAGAAATATTAGAACAAATTCATAGTGAACTTGCTAAACATAAAACTTATCGTGATGCTGAAGTAACTATGTCAGTATTAACTATTACATCAAATGTTGTCTATGGCTCTAAAACTGGTTCAACTCCAGATGGCCGTAAAAAAGGTGTTGCCTTTGCTCCAGGTGCTAATCCAATGCATGGTCGTGATGTAAATGGGGCGATTGCTTCCTTAAATTCAGTTGCTAAATTAGAATACAAAGATTGTTGTAAAGATGGTATTTCTAATACGTTTACTATTATTCCAAGTGCTTTAGGACATGATTTAAATGATCAAATAGAAAATTTAGTATCTTTAATGGATGGCTATTTTGAAAAAGGTGCACATCATTTAAATGTTAATGTTTTAAATAGAGAAACACTTGTTGATGCGATGGAACATCCTGAAAAATACCCATTACTTACTATCAGAGTATCTGGTTATTCTGTTAGATTTAATCGTTTAACTAGAAAGCAACAAGAGGAAGTTATTGCTAGAACTTTCCATGAAAAAATGTAATGACTAAAGGAAGCGTTTTTCAAATTGAAAGTTTTGGTTTAGTAGATGGTCCAGGAATTAGAACAGTAGTATTTTTAACTGGATGTAAGTTAAGATGTTTATTTTGTCATAATCCAGAGATGTTTAAAAAAGGAGTAGATAATTATACTCCGGAAGAATTATTTAATAAAATAATAAGAAATAAACCATATTTTAAAAGAAATAATGGCGGTGTAACATTTTCTGGTGGTGAACCACTTTTACAAAGTGATTTTGTAATTGAAACTTGTAAATTATTAAAAAAAGAAAATATTCATATTGCTCTAGATACAGCCGGAGTAGGTAATGGTAATTATGAAGAAATATTATCTTTAGTAGATTTAGTTATTTTTGATATTAAAGCTCTTGATTCTAAGAACTATGAATATATTACGAGTAATAAAATCGATGAATCTTTAAAGTTCTTAGATATCTGTCAAAAAATGGAAAAAGATTTATGGATAAGACAAGTAATTGTTCCTGGGATAAATGATACGGAAGAATACATTTTAAAATTAGCCAATTTTATAAGTAAATTAAAAAATGTTTTAAAAGTAGAATTATTACCATATCATACAATGGCAATAGATAAATATAAGAAGTTAAATATTGATTATAAATTAAATGGTACTCCCGATATGGATGTTACTAGATGTAAAGAATTAGAAAATAAGTTGAATAATTTAATTAAGGAAGGTATTAAGTAATGCTTTCTTTTTTTTAAATTTTTTTAAAAAATGGTTGACAAATTGCTATGATATTAATAAAATGTTAATAACAAGTAAAAACTTGTTTAAATTTTAATATTTGTTATTAACAAAATAGTAATAACAAATATATTTTTTAAAGCTGATATTAACAAATTGTTTAAAAGAAAGGAAAATATTTTATGAAAAATTATGAACATGTTAATGAAATAAGAAAAAAATTAGAAAGAATGAAAGAGGATATAAAGGCTAAACAATTAAGTGAGTATACAAAAGCTATTTACAATATTGATATGGTAAAAGGTTTTGTCGATTTTGGAGCCATGGCTAATCCAATGTATAGAGCACTTATTGCTGAACAATTAAAAATAATGTTTGATTTAGTACCGGATAATGAAGCCCTTAATTTTATTGGGGAAGGACATAAAAAGGATGCTACCGAGTTTTTAAATTATCCAAAACATTGTTTACTTAATACAGCAGAAGCAGAATTTATAGAAGAGTTTAAACCTTTTTTAGAATTACCTAATACAAGAATTTATCGTAAGAATTCTATTAATGGAATGCTAAATGAAGAAGTAAGAAAAGATTTAGAAGATATGAAAAATCTTAAAGAAATAATTTTTATGGGTGTTTGTGAAGATTTATGTGTGATGGATTTTGCTAGAACTTGTGCAAGATACTTAGATGAAATAAATAGAAAAGTAAATATGTTTGTAGTTGCAAATACTGTTGATACTTTTGATGCACCAAATCATAATAGGGAAGAATGGAAGAAAATTGCACGGATGGTTATGGAACAAGCAGGAATTACTTATGTCGAAAATTATGAAGAATTAAAAGAAAGAGAAAAAGTTTTAAAACTTACTAAGTAGGTGGGATTTATGAAAATATATAATGGATATGAAAGATTAGCAAGAAATTATACTTTAATGACAGATGAATATGAAATGTCTATGGCTAATGGTTATTTAATTAGTAAAAAACATAATGAAGAAGCGGTATTTGATGTCTTTTTTAGAAAAATACCTAATGGTGGTGGATATGCCATAATGGCTGGGTTAGATAAAATAATTGAGTATATTTTAAATTTAAAATTTACAGAAAATGATTTAGATTATTTTAGAGAAAAAGGATATAACGAATACTTTATAAATTATTTAAAAGATTTTAGATTTACTGGCAATATTTATGCTATCCCAGATGGAACACCAGTATTTCCTAATGAACCATTAATTACAGTAAAAGCACCATTAAATGAAGCACAAGTAGTTGAAACTGCTATATTATCAATGATAAACGGAGCGATGGAACATGCAACTGGTGCTAGAAGAATAATCGAAGCTACACCTAAAAATGTTGGGGTAATGGAATTTGGCGCAAGACGTGCTGATGGATGTGAAGCTGCAATTGATTCTTCAATTTATGGAATTATGGCTGGGTGTGTTGGAACAAGTAATATATTGTCTGCCAGAATGTTAAATATGAAAGCTATGGGAACGCAAGCTCATAGTTGGATTGAAACATTTCCTAGTGAATATGAAGCATTTTTAAGTTATGCAAAAACTTATCCTAATAATTGTATATTACTAGTTGATACTTATGATACTTTAAGAAGTGGTATACCAAATGCTATAAAAGTATTTAAATATATGAAAGATCATAATATGAATATTAATAATATTGGTATTCGTATTGATTCAGGAGACTTAGCATACTTATCAAAAGAAGCTAGAAGAATGTTAGATGAAGCAGGATTTTCTCAAGCAAAGATATGTTTAAGTAATGGACTAACTGCCGAGACTATTGAGACATTAATAAATCAAGGTGCTAAATTTGATAGTTTAGGTGTAGGTGATAATATTTCAAAACCAGAAGGAAGAATGGGGTGTGTTTATAAAGAAGTTGCTTTAAAAGAAAACAATATATGGGTTCCTAAAATTAAATTAAGTAATGATACAATAAAAATAGTAAATCCCGGTTATAAAAAATTATATAGAGCTTATGATAAAGAAACTCGTTATGCTCTAGCGGATGTTATGGCAAATAAAGATGAAAAGTTAAATAAAAATAATTTAGTTATTGTAAGTGTTACTGATTATTTAAAACAAACTAAGCTAGAGAATTTTGAATTAGTAGAATTACAAAAACCAATATTTATTAATGGAGAGTTAGTTTATGATGATCCAGATATAATGAAAAAACAAGAGTATTGTAATTTACAAATGAGTTATTTATATCCAGAAATAAAAAGAACAATTATGCCTCAAGAATATTATGTAGATGGTACATTAGAATATATTAATTTTAAAAATGATATGATTAAAAGAACTAGAAAATTAGTTAAGAAGTATTAATGTTATAAAAATATATAAAGGAGTGATTAAGATGTTTGATGTTAAGAAAGTTACAAATGAAATAATTAAATTTATTAGAAATTATTATAAAGAAAATAATTTAAAAGGTGTTGTTATTGGTATAAGTGGTGGTAAAGATTCAGCAGTTGTAGCAGGGTTATTTACTAAAGCATTAGGTAGGGAAAATGTAGTAGGAGTATGGATGCCATGTCATTCTAAAGAAGAAGATAAATTTAATGCTCTTAAATTAGCTAAGCATTTTGGTTTTGAGTTAAAAGAGTTTGATTTAACAAAAACTTATGATAATTATGTAGAAGAATTTAAGAATATAAATGGTGCAAATGATAATGAATTAATTGATGCTAATATAAATATAAAACCAAGATTAAGAACAGCTACTTTATATTATCATGCTGCCTATTTAAGTAGTGAAAAGAAAGGTACTTATATAGTAGCTGGTACAAGTAATAAATGTGAAATATATGTTGGTTATTTTACTAAGGGAGGAGATAATATTGCGGATATTCAAGTACTTGCTGATTTAACAGTTGAAGAAGTTATAAAAGTTGGTGAGTATATTGGAGTACCAGATAACATTGTTCATAAAGTTCCTGATGATGGATTAAGTGGCAAAAGTGATGAAGATAAATTAGGAGTTAAATATAGTGAAATAGCTGCTGTAATAGAAAATAATAGTTTAAATATAAGTTTAGAGGTTAAAAATAAGATTATTAATTTACATAATAAAAATAGGCACAAATTTAATACACCTACATTTAAAAAGAACTTGAATTAGATAATTAAATGTTATAAACTATACCAAAAAAGGTGATTTAAATGGATGAAATCGAACAATTAGAAGAACAAGTTCGACAAGGCAATGTTGATGCAATGTGTGATTTAGCTCATTTGTATGAAGAAGGTAAGAAAGTACCTAAAGATTACAAAAGAGCAAAAGAATTATATGAAAAAGCAGTAGAGCTTGGAAATAAAAGTGCAATGAATAATTTAGCTTGGATGTATGAAAAAGGCCAAGGCGTATCTCAAGATTATGCCAAAGCAATAGAATTATATAAAAAGGCAATAGAACTTGGTAGTTCAGGTGCAATGTATAATTTAGCTTGGATGTATGAAAAAGGCCAAGGCGTATCTCAAGATTATGCCAAAGCAATAGAATTATATAAAAAG
>CALVSW010000024.1 GCA_944359625.1 uncultured Bacilli bacterium
TTTGGCATAAAAATAGATAGAACTTGATAGTCCTACCTAATTTTTGTCATGTTCTATCTGAACTGTAACAAAAAAATAAGTATTTTTATTACTTATTTTGTAACATGTTTAGTAAATCAATCTTAAACATATCTTTAGAAGCATTAGCTTTAGATATCATTACTCCTTTATAAGTAGCTAATTCTGTTTGATGACCTTCTAATAATATATCAGATGGAGTTATAGTATCTAAAACAACAGTTTCCTCATTTTCATATACTACATAATGTAAAACTACATCACCATGAATTTGTGCAAATGTTTTATCACTAGGTAACTTTAATTCATAAGTCTTAGTATGTTTGCTCTTATTTTGAGATACTAACTTTCCAACAAAATTTCCATTTCTTAATTCTGGATAATACTGAAAGTTCAATCTCTTATAAGCTAACATATTATATTTTTTTAAAGCTCTTTCTAACTTACGAAATTCATTTTCATTCGTATAATCTAAAACAAAACCCTTCATAAACAAAATCCCCCTAAATTCCCTTTGTACACTCAATTATAGCACAATTTAGTATATTTGTCAAAGTAGGCTACAATCACAGCTACCATTAGGAACTTAATCATAACAAAAAAATTGACATTTGTCAATACTTTTTTAGCTATTATACATATTATTATGTTTATCTTATGATAATGTCTTAATAGTTATCTTTTGATTATGTCCCACTTTGAGATATAATACATCACCTAAAGGTGATTTTATGAGAAAGGTCATTTTAAGAATGAAAGAATATGAAAAATATATAATTATTAAAAATTTAGTTGATAATAACGGTAACAAAAATACTGCTGCTATTAAATTAGGTTTATCTAAAAGACAAATTAATCGTCTTATTATTATTTATAAGGAGAAAGGTAAATCTGGTTTTATCCACGGTAATCGTGGACGTGTCCCTACCAAGGCACTAGATAAATCAATCTCCGAAGATATTATACTACTTTATAAGAATAAATACTATGATTGTAATTTTAATCATTTTAAAGATTTATTAAAAGAAAGAGAAAATATCAGTGTTTCTTATAATTTTATTTATAGAACTTTAACTAAAAATAGTATCTATTCCCCTAAAATAAGAAAAAAGACAAGAAGAAATTTAAAACGAATGGAATTACTTTCTAAAAAAGAAAATAAAGGTAAAACTAAGCAGGATATTGAAATAATGATTTCTCACCAGCTTAAACTTGAAGAATCTCACCCAAGGCAAGAGAAACCAAAGTATTTTGGTGAAATTATTGAAATGGATGGTTCAATACATAATTGGTTTGGTAATTATAAGTCATGTTTGCATTTAGCTATAGATTTATGTTCTGGCATTATTGTAGGTGGTTATTTTGATAAACAAGAAACATTACATGGCTATTATAATATATACAAGCAAATACTTGATAATTATGGTATTCCATTATGTTTTAAAACAGATAATCGAACAGTATTTAACTATATGTCTTTAAATAAAGAAAAAAGAACAAGTGATAAAGATGTTTTAACACAGTTTGGATATGCTTGTAAGATACTAGGAACTAATTTAAAAACTACTAGTGTATCACAAGCTAAAGGAACGATTGAAAGAGCAAATGGTACTTTTCAAGGTAGGTTAATTCAAGAATTAAGAATCGAAGGTATTAGTGATATTGATAAAGCAAATGATTATTTAATACATACTTTTATTCCTTCTTTTAATAAACGATTTGCTTTAAATTATAAAAAGTTACCAAGTTCGTTTGAGACCTCACCTTCTAAAGAAAAAATAAATTATACACTAGCGGTATTATCTACAAGAAAAATAGATAATGGGAATTCTATAAAATTTAAAAACAAATATTATCAACCAGTAGATTCTAATTCGAAGTTAAAATGTTTTATGAAAGGTACGGAATGTTTAGTAATCGAAGCCTTTGATGGTACATTATTAGTAACAATAGATGATCAAGTTTATTCGTTAAAAGAATTAGAAAGTCATAAAAAAATATCATTAGAATTAGATCAGGTTATTGAAAATATTCCAAAAGAGAAAAAATATATATTCCTCCCATGAATCATCCATGGAGAGTAAGTTATTTTAAAAAACAAAAGAAAAAAGCACATACAGAATATGTATATACTTAACGCTTATGTTTTAAATTTTTTGAGACATTTTCAAAAGTTATTGACATACTTTTTTAGCTATTATACATATTATTATCAATTGTGGTAAAGTTCCACTATAGTTTGACCATCATTTAATCCGTCAATATAATATTTTTTTACTTTTTTATTCTTTTTTAACAATTCATGTGTTTTTTTACGTAACATTCCACTACCCTTACCATGAATAATTACAATTTTTTCATTTTTTAATTTATAAGAATCATTAATAAAAGATGATATTAAAAACTCTAAAGAAAAACAGCCTTCTCCATGTAAATCTAGATGTGGTAAATTAACAGTAAATGGATCAACTATTTTTCTCATATAATCTAGTTACCTCATCTAATTTAGGAATTGCTTTTCTTGTACCAATATATTGGGTAGATAAACCAGCGGTAATATTAGCATATTTAATAGTTTTTTCTAAATCAAATCCAGCGGCAACACCATAGCAGAAAGCTCCATAAAATACACTTCGAGCAATACTAGAATCAACAACTTTTACTTTAATTGCAGGAGAAACCTTAATATTATTTTCTACCATATATAAAGCTCCATGCTCTCCTAAAGTTACGACAACTACTTGATTTTCAAATTTCTTCCTTAACTCATCATATAAATTAACTAAAGTTTTAGGATTATTATAATCTACTTTTATTTTAGTTACTGCTTCAGCAAAAGCAACAGAACAAACTATATAATTTGCCATAGAACAAATTCCAACAATATCAGCATTATATCTATTAGCAGCAACAATACTTATAGCCTTAGGAAATCTTTCGATAGTAGATTTAGAAGCATAAGGATCATGACCATCAACAAAAATTAAATCTGGTTGAAAATCAAAATCAAATTTTTTTAACTTAACATATTCATCAGCAACATTAAATATAGTATGACTTTGATTCTTTAAATTAGAGAAGATAAAAGAAATAGTAGTATCTTTCTCATAAGAAGTTTCTAAATATCTTAAATCTATTCCAACTGATTCAAATTCTTTTCTTATTCTTGTTCCAAAAACATCGTTACCAACTACACCAGCAAATGTAGTAGATACACCCCATTTGCCTAATAAATAAGCAACATTTCCAGCATCGCCACCGCCGACACCTAATTTATTAACGTATCTTTCTCTTACTCCCTCTTTAGGAAAATCTTCAACCTGAATATAAATGTCATAAGAAGCATGACCAATACTTACTATTTTTATCACATTAAATCACCCTTTACTTAGTTATTATTATACAACATTTATGTTTAATTAAAAAGTAATTTATTTAAATAATAAAAGTTACTACTTATTAATCTTCATTAATTTAAATATATCAAATGAAATTATTGAAATTAATACTATTACAATAGTTACTAATAATTTATTAAAATTTACTTAAAAATAACAAAAGACTAATAAATGTTATTTTTATAAGTTTCTTTATACTTATTAATAGATAAATTAATATCAATCCAATAATAACTTGTTAGTACGCCATCGTTAGGATCAATTTCTTTTCTTTCTAATATTCCCCCTAAAGCCTCTATTGTTTTACTAGAAGGTAAATTATTAGTTTCACAAACTAACATAACTTTATTTAGATTTAATTTCTTAGCTTCTAATAAGCCAAGATACAAATTAATTTTATTATATCCCTTATTTCTTTCAGTTGGTCTTATACCATACCCGATATTTCCACTATATTTTTTCATATACTTAGTTAAATTCCAACGAATATTAATACAGCCAATAATTTTATCATCATTTTTTCTAATTAGCAAAAAGGTTTTTACTTGCGATTTTCCTAGTCTCTTAGCATATTCTTTATTTTGCATATTTAAACATATTTCTAACACTTCTTCAAAAGAATATCCATCTATTATTTTAGATAAAGCTCCTAACCCATTTGTTTCTGAATTATATATAATAATTTCATTTATATAATCTAATATTTTATCTTTTCTATTTTTAGACGGTAATTCTAAATAAAATTGTTCCATATATTTGCTCCCTTTATAAAATATCATAAACTAAAAGAAAACTCTATCACACTAGATAAAGTTTATATATTTATAATTTTTTTAAATAATTTTAAGTAGCACCATAAAAATCACTTGTCTATACCCTTTTAATCATATATTTTTGCTATTTTTCTTATTTTACTTATAATGTTATAATGCTCCTTTTCACTCAGTAATAAAGAATATTGCCAATCCATATAATTAGCTTTTTCTAACGATATTTCACATCCTTCAAAAAAGGGTTTATAATTATTTAATATTAAGTAATTATTATTAAGTCCAATATTATTTACTAAATAAATTTTAAAATTTTGAATAAAATCATTAGATTTATCTAAAAGTATTTGGCCTATATTAGAAGCGCTAGTAAGTTTTTCATATTGTAAAATATCTTCATAAAATGCCTCCAATTTTTTAAATTCTAATAACCATTTATTATCTTCTTTTAAATTTAGTGAATACATTGTATTTTTAAGCAAATTAAAATCAATATTTGGAATTTCTTTAGCAATTTTATAAATATATTCTGGCTCTTTCTTTAACAAAATTTGCTCTAGTAATAGATTAAAATTATTAGTATCTAAATTAAGATAATGACTAATAACATAATTGCATAGTTGTTCTGTACTCCCATTTTTAAGAATAATACGAAGTAAACTTAAATCAAGTTCTTGATAAATTATTGCAAACTCACATATATAATAATAATCTTTAAGTTTAATTATATTTTTTTTCAAGTCATTAATAATCTCACTTTTTAAATCCTTTAAACATAATTTTGTAAAATCATATATATATTTTGCATTTTTGCTTTTTATAATAGCTTGAGCAAATTGGTAATATCCGCCATTTTCAAAAAAATCAGTAACACTTGAAAAGTGTAAGTTATACAAATGATACAAAAAATTCATAACATCTTTTATATCGAATTTAGAAATAAGTCTTTCTAAAATTTCTCTAATTGTATATACAGTGTCTTTAGCACTTATATATGAACATTTTATTTTTTTATAAGCATAACAACAAAGTAAATCTGCATAAGAGCATTTGTCAAAATAAAGATTTTCAAACCTAGCTAAATCAGCTTGATTAGCCGGATATACTCCCATCATACTTTTGAAATAACGATAAAATTCAGCGTTTTCATCACCTATGTAAACGATTTCACTATTATAATCTAAATAATCTTTAGAAGAACTTAAATTACAATACGTTTTAAAGCTTGAAATAGCTGCTATATAGTCAATAATAAATAGTTCAATAAAGTCAGAAGTTCTATAATCATCTATTTTATCACATTCTTTTAAACGACTTTCTACTGCATAAACAAGATTGTTATTATAATTTACAAGACAATGATTTTTTAATGCATCTTCAAATTCAAGTCCATTAATAGTGTAACAATTAAAAAAGACTAATTTCCAAAAGCAACTATATAAAGAATCTAAATCAGCAATTTTAAAATATTTCTCAAAATATTGTTCCTGTTTTAATGTTCTATAAGTCCAAGTATATCCACGAACAAAAGCATAAAAAAATTGAGTAGCCTCTTCTGACGATACATTGTTATATATTTCTTGCTCCAGTTTTTTTATTTCATTGGCATAATATTTACCGTATGGCAATAAAAAGCCACAAGTCATATTTTTGTGAAGCTTAATTAATACAGAAATGTTTTTTAGTGCAAATAGGTCTAGTAATATTTCTTTACCTAAACCCCAGTTTTTTTTATATAAAACAATATGTAAAAAAAATCTTCGTAAACTGTCACTGTTTTTTGAATTATATAAAATATTTACGACCTCTGCTTGTTTAAAAAAACTATCACATAAATCAAAACTTTGAGATAACACTAATGAATTTATAAAATTTTCTATTCTATAGTTTTTTATTTTAATTATATTTGATAAAGATTCTTTATCATTTTTTTTAATATAATACATTATTGCATCATCAATGATAATTTTATGATTAGGGTTGTCATAATCAAATTTACCAATAAATTTAAAATCAAATACATTTAAATCATCTTTCATATACTTTTGAGTATTAAACTCATTTTTCACCTCTTTTTTATTGTTAAAAATTTCTTATATCTTTCTTAAGATAATATTATAGGTTAAAATATAAAACATTTAAGCATTTAATAAATAAAATAATTTCAAAGTTTATCCATTTTTATTAAATAATTTATTAGATATTTTTAGTTACCACGTAAGTAACTTAGCTACCTTACTATTAAAATCTTATATTATTACTTTTTTCATATTAATGTTTGAATATATTAATCGTGTTTTTCTTAACAAAGACGCATTTATATTATCAATTAAATCATAGCATAACAAATATAATATTATTATACTATCATAACTTTTAGTTATATAAAGAGATTAATTAGTATATTATTTATGAAATTTATTATTGGTAAATATTTTATATTGAATATTTAAAGTATCACAAACAAAAAAACTTTATCATACTAGATAAAGTTTATATATTTATATTAATAAATTAATTATAATTTATGATTTTATTAGCATAAGAACAATCAGCAATAACTTCAAAATTTTCTTTTTCAGCATTTTCAATAACACATGTAACTAAATCTTTTGCTATACCTTGTCCTTGATAAGCTGATTCAACTTCAGTATGAATGATATTCCAAGTATTATTTTCAATCAAGAAATCACATTTCCCTACTATTTTATTATTAATTATTGCTATTGCTCTATTGTTTTCCTTTTCAAATCTAATATCAATCATTTAGTTTCAAGTCCTTTCATTAAATTATTATTATTTTATATTATAAATTATACTTATCATTTTCTATCATATTTAAGAAATTAAAATTCGTTAAATAAGCTTTATTTTCATAATTTTAAATCATTAATTAGATTTTTAAAAAAAGACTAAAATATGTATCATAATCATCATCTTAGTCTTAATTTTATATACAAATATATTACATTAAACCAATTTATTCTTATATCTTGCTTTACTTCTACTTTCCAGATTTGATAGCGGCTTGAGCAGCAGCAAGTCTAGCAAGTGGTACACGATATGGTGAGCAAGATACATAATCTAAGCCATTATTATGGCAGAATTCTATACTTGATGCTTCACCACCATGTTCACCACATATACCTAAGGAAATATTTGGATTAACACTTCTAGCTGCTTTAACTGCCATACTTACAAGTTTGCCAACACCATTTTGATCTAGTTTAGCAAATGGATCAGATTCAAATATATTCTTAGCATAGTAATCTTTTAAGAATTTACCAGCATCATCACGTGAAAAACCAAATGTTAATTGTGATAAATCATTAGTACCAAATGAGAAGAATTTAGCTTCCTTAGCAATTTCATCAGCAAGTAATGCCGCTCTAGGAACTTCAATCATTGTGCCAACTTCATATTCTAATTTAATATTTTCTTTTTTCATAATTTCATCAGCTGTATCACAAACAATTTTTTTAACATAGTTAAATTCTTTAACATCACATACAAGAGGAATCATTATTTCTGGTTTAACTTTAATACCTTCTTTAGAAACATTAATAGCAGCTTCAATTACAGCTTTAGTTTGCATTACTGCAATTTCTGGATAAGTTATATCTAAACGACAACCACGATGTCCCATCATTGGATTAAATTCTTTTAAAGAATCAACTTTACTTTTTAACTTATCATATGTAATACCTAAATCTTTAGCTAAATCTTCAATTTCTTCTTTTGTATGAGGTAAGAATTCATGTAAAGGAGGATCTAAATAACGAATAACAACTGGATAACCTTTCATAGCGCGATATAGTCCTTCAAAATCACTTCTTTGATATGGTAATATTAAATCTAAAGCTTTTTTCCTATCTTCTTCGTTATCTGCTACAATCATTTTACGGAAGTTAAAAATTCTTTCGGTTTCAAAAAACATATGTTCTGTACGACATAAACCAATACCTTCTGCTCCAAATTTACAAGCAACTAAAGCATCTTTAGGAGTATCAGCATTTGTGCGTACTTTTAGGCGACGACATTCATCAGCCCATTTCATAAATCTTTCAAAATATCCTGAAATAGATGGTTCAACCATATTAATTTTACCAGCATATACATTACCGGTTGAACCATCGATAGAAATATAATCACCTTCATGATATACATTACCATCTTTAGTAGTTAATGTTTTAGCACCTTCATCAATTTTTAATTCGCCACAACCACATACACAAGCTCTACCCATTCCACGAGCTACAACTGCAGCATGAGAAGTCATCCCTCCACGAATAGTTAAAATACCTCTGGCATGTTGCATACCTTCAATATCTTCAGGTGAAGTTTCTAGACGTACTAAAATAGTATCTTCTCCATCTTTATCATGAGCAGTAGCACTTTCTGCTGTGAAATATATTTTACCTGATCCAGCACCAGGTGATGCTGCAAGACCATTAGCAATTTTTTTAGCTTTCTTTAAATCACCAGCAGCAAAGGTAGGATGTAATAATTGGTCTAACTGTTTAGGTTCAACTTTTAATAAAGCTTCTTCTTTACTAATCATCCCTTCATCTACTAAATCAACCGCAATTTTAACAGCAGCAGTACCAGTTCTCTTACCATTTCTTGTTTGTAACATGAATAACTTACCATTTTCAATAGTAAATTCCATATCTTGCATATCTTTATAGTGATTTTCTAATTTTTTAGCAACACTAATAAATTCATTATAAACTTCCGGCATTACTTCTTTTAAAGTTGCAATAGGTTGTGGTGTTCTAATACCAGCAACAACATCTTCACCTTGAGCATTCATTAAATACTCACCAAATAATTCATTTTCTCCGGTTGCTGGATTTCTTGTAAATGCTACACCTGTTCCAGATAATTCGCCAGTATTACCATATACCATCTCTTGAACATTAACAGCTGTTCCCCAAGAACTAGGTATATCATTCATATGACGATAATATATAGCGCGATCATTATTCCAACTTCTAAATACTGCTTTAATGGCTTCAATTAACTGTGTATGAGGATCTTGGGGAAAATCTTCATTAGCAATACTTTTATAAATATCTTTAAAAGCAAGTGTTACTTCTAACATATCATCAGCAGTTAAATCAGTATCAAATTTAGCCTTTTTTTCTTCTTTAATCTCATCTAATTTTCTTTCAAATTTACTTTTAGGATAACCTTTTACAACATCTGCAAACATTTGAATAAATCTTCTATAAGAATCATATACAAATCTTTTATTATTTGTTATCTTAGTAAATTCTTTAGCTACTTCATCATTCATACCTAAATTAAGAACAGTATCCATCATACCAGGCATAGATGCTCTAGCACCACTTCTTACAGATACAAGTAATGGATTTTTAGGGTTACCTAACTTTTTACCTGTAGTTTCTTCTAAAGTTTTTAAATGATGATCTATTTCTTTTAAAATACTATCATTTATTACTTCCTTATCTTCATAATACTTATTACAAGCTTCTGTTGTAACTGTAAACCCACGAGGTACTGGTAATCCAATATTAGTCATTTCGGCTAAATTAGCACCCTTTCCTCCTAAGGTATTACGCATATCTTTATTTCCTTCATTAAAGTCGTAAACGTATTTCTTTTTTGGCATATCTTTCCTCCTCTATTATACCCAATTTAATTGTATCAAAAGTTTTTAAAAAAAACTATCTTATTTGATAGTTATTTTACATAATAAAAAAGCCTAATGGCTTTAACTTAAAAATAAGTCTTTATTAACTAAATAGTATTCTATTCCTGAATAAATTGATAAACATGTTGCTAATAACACTAAACCATTGGCAACATCTATACCAAAAAATTCAAAAGGTATATTACCAAATAAAACTAAAGTAAGTCCAACCATCATACAAGCAGTTTTTATTTTACCGGCAATTGAGGCCGCTACTACTTTACCTTTATTACCACTTACCATTTTTATAGAATCAACAACGATATCTCTTAAAACGACTATGACGGGTACTATTACGGATATATTACGATTATATGCTAAAACGATTAATAATCCATTAACTAATACTTTATCAGCTATCGCATCCATTACTTTTCCAAAATCAGTAACTAAATTATATTTACGAGCAATCTTACCATCTAACATATCCGTTAAAGAGGCAATTACAAATAAAACTCCTGCAATTATATAATTTAATTGTAAAACTATTTTTCCTCCTAAAAGATAAGTTGGATAACTAAAACCAAAATAATGAGTTGGTAATCCTAACAATAATAAAATTATTATACTTAAAATAATTCTTAATAAAGTTAATTTATTTGGTAAATTTAATTTCATAATATCCTCTTTACTATTTAATTGTAGCAATCTTAGTTGCAATACTTCTATCGACAGTTATTTGCTTTACTGACCAAAAGATTACTAGTGCTACTAACAAAACAACTAATAAATATAATAAATAAAATGATTTACTTTTATATTTAGCACTATCATCAGTATATGGACTAGCAATTCTTACTTCACTAGTCTTTTCTAATTTTTGTTTTTCTATTATTTGACTTTCAATTTCTTTTATTGGTATCTTCGATGTAGCTTCAAAGATATATTCATTAAATTCATCAACTATTTTTTTAGGATTTATACCTAAATATTTCGCATAATCACGAACATAATCTTTAAGTTCAAAAATATCTTTAAAGCAGCCCATATTTCCTTCTTCAATATTATTTAATATTGCTGGTTTAATTTTTAAATCAAGGCTAGCTTCCTCTAAGGATACCCCATTTGATTCTCTTGCACCCCTAAGCATCAGGCCTATTTCGTTCAAGACAATTCACTTCCTTACGTTATATTTTAAATGATAAAAAAAGAATAATCTAAGTAAGCCATGTTCTGTACTACTATAAAGTAGCGACAAATATTTATCTAGTTACTTATAAAAAGTAACTCCCATTATCCGTTTTATTCCTTTTAATGGGCTCTCCTACCAAATTTGGATTTCTTACTCGCGGGGTTTACCTCGTTCCACTATTTTAGTTTCCTAAAATACTCGTCTCTTTGGCACTTTTATATTTACTTTAACCATTTTACAGGTTATTTCAACGCCGTTAGTATTTCTACTACCTAGATTTATTTATTCATCTAGCACGAACACTATAATCAATCTCAGATTATGTAAGCATGGACTTTCCTCAACGATTTTTCACGCAGCATTTGTCTTCATAAATTATTCTTCACTTTTTCCATAAACAATTTTTTCTAATTGACTAAGCCTTTGTAGAAGGTCAACATTGCTAACTTGTCTTTTATTATTTGCTTCTTCTCTTACAACATCTTGTAATTCTTTTAAATTTCTAACTTCTTTTCTCAAGCTATTATTTTCACTATTTAATGCTTCATTTTCTTTAATAAGTCTTTTAATTTGTTTATTAAATTCAGTATAATCTTTAATAACTAAATCTAAAAACTTATCAACTTCTTGGGCACTATAACCACGAGCATTAATTTTAAAGTCTTTCTCTACAATATCTTGTGGAGTTAAAATTACTTTTTCGTTATACATATAATCCCTTCTTACAACATAATTATATATTAATTTCTTTATCTTTGTCAACTAAGAAGATTTGATGCTTATCAATCTCCTCAATTAACTTACTAATAAAATAATCAGTACGCATTAATCTATTCATATTTCCCACTTTCTATCCTTATTATATCTTATTTTACAAAACAAGTATTATTATCGACAAAATATTACAAAAAAAGTTATAAAATGTAAAATTTAATTAAAAATAGTAAAATCGTTTTTAAATAAGGACATTTTATAGTATAATTATGGTGGTGGTGAGATGAATTATCCTAGTTTAAATAAAGAATATCACGCATTAAAAGAATCTTATGCTAATCGTGGTATGAATTTAGAAAATTTAATCAACGAAACGAATAAATATTATATAGATAAAGATATTGCAATTATATATAAAAAGCCAACACCAATTGGTATTAATAAAATATCTTATAAAGAAAATAAACAAGTAATAAAAGAAGCATATTTTAAAAGTCCTTCTACTTTAGATTATAATGGAATATATAAAGGGTATTACATTGATTTTGATGCTAAGGAAACTAATAATAAAACTGCTTTTCCATTATTAAACATTCATGAACATCAAATTTTACATATTAGAAGAATATTAAAACATGGAGGTATTACTTTTTTAATAATAAAAATGTGTAATAGTTACTTCTTATTTCCTGGAGAAAAATTGATAATGTTTATCGATAATAATAGTAGAAAATCAATTCCCTATCAATATATTAAAGATAATTCTTATGAAATAAAAGAAGGATATCGCCCTGCTCTTGATTATATTAAAGCAATAGATAATTTAATAAAGGAGAATAAAAATGAAAATTAAAAAGGTAAATACTAGTAAAGCTAGTAAAAGTAAAATTATAAAAAAAGAAAAAACTAATAATAAAAAATTAAATATAAAAGATAAAATTAAAAGTAAAGATAAAGTAGATAAAAGAATTAAAAAAGAAAAAAGAAATATTTTCTTAATTGTACTTATTTCTATAATGATTTTAATCATGGCAACAGGATTGATATTTATACTTTATATAATATTTAATGCTCCTGAATTTGATCAAGAATTATTATATAGTACTGAATCTTCTATACTTTATACGAAAGATGGCGAAGAATTTGCTAGAATTGGTCCTGAAAATCGTGAACTTGTAACTTATAATGAGTTACCTCAAGTTTTAGTAGATGCTATTGTCGCTACTGAAGATTCTCGTTTTTTTCAACATTCAGGTTTTGATATAGCTCGTTTTATTAAAGCTTCGTTAGGTCAACTTGCCGGTAATGATGCCGGTGGTGCCTCTACTTTAACAATGCAAATTGTAAAAACCGTTTATACTGATCCTACATTAGTATCTGGTTTAAAAGGAATAATTCGTAAATTTACGGATATATATATGGCTATTTTTAAAGTAGAAAAACAATATACTAAAGAAGAAATTATTGAATTTTATGTTAATTATCCTTATTTAGGTGAATATTCTTATGGAGTTGAACAAGCTAGTCAAACTTATTTTGGTAAGAGTGTTAAAGATTTGTCATTACCAGAAGCGTCTTTAATTGCTGGATTATTTAATGCTCCTAACCTATTAAATCCTTATAGTAATCCTGAAGGTGCTAGTGAAAGAAGAGATACTGTATTAGATTTAATGTATCGTCATGGTTATATAACAGAAGAACAAATGAATGATGCTAAAAGTATATCAGTTCAGTCTTTACTAGCTGGTAGAAGTGAAGATAATAATAGCAATTATCAATGGTTTATTGATACTGTCGTTGAAGAAATAAAAAATGATGTTGGTATTAATGCTTATAATGGTGGTTTAAAAATTTACACTACTTTAAATCCTAGTGTTCAAGATGAATTAGTTAATATGGCAAATGGTGCTTATACTTCATTTAATGACTATGAACAAGTTGCAGTTGCCGTTACTGATGTTAAAGATGGTTCTATAACAGCAGTATATGGTGGTCGTAATCAAACTGGATTACTTTCATATAATCGTGCTACACAAATGTTTAGCCACCCAGGATCAACTGCTAAACCAATATTTGATTACGCTCCTTTAATTGAATATAATGGGGCTTCAACTGGTACTTATTTTCTAGATGAACCAATGTCATATTCAAATGGTCAAGGTTTAAAAAACTCTGATGGTAAATATTTAGGATTACTTACTATGCGTACTGCTCTAGCCCGTTCTCGTAATATTCCTGCAGTTCAAGCATTTCAGCAAGTAGATAAAAATAAAATTACAGAATTTGTTCATAGCTTAGGCATTGATTATGGAGATGTATTATATGAATCTGCCGCTATCGGTGCTTTTGATGGAACAAGCCCATTACAATTATCAGCAGCTTATGCTGCATTTGGTAGAGGTGGTTACTACATTGAGCCTTATTCTTACACTAAAATAGTGTTATTAGATACTAATGAAGAAATTGAGCAAAAACCTAAAATAGAAAAAGTTATGTCTGATGCGACTGCTTACTTAATTAATAATATTTTACTTACAGCCCAAAATACTTATAGTGTTGGTGGTAGTTTCAAAATTAGTGGTACTGATGTAGCATCTAAAACAGGAACATCAACATATGAACAAAGTGCTTTAGAAGATGCCGGTGTACCTTTATCAGCATCACGTGATAACTGGACAATTAGTTATTCACCAGACTATTCAATTAGTTTATGGTATGGATATGATCACTTAATGTCTGATTATTATACCGATAGTGTTAAAGCTGCTAATAAAAAAGGAAAAATGATGGCTGGTATGGCTAAAAAAATATTCCCTAAAAATTCACGTTTTGAAGTTCCAAGTAGTGTTGTTAAAGTTGAAGTTGAAAAAGAAACAATTCCTCTTCAATTAGCAAGTCAATATACGCCTTCTGATATGCGTATGGAAGAATACTTTAAAGTAGGCACAGAACCAACTGAAGTATCTAATCGTTATAATAAGTTAGATGCTCCAACAAATGGTAAAGCTAATACTAATGGGAATACAATATATTTAAGTTGGGATGGTATAGATACACCTGATGCTATTAATCCAGATTATTTATTAAATTATTTTAATGATAATTACATTATATCAGCAGAAAAATATTATAATAATCGTATATCTTATAACAATACTAAAATAGGATATTTACTATATAAAATTTACTTAGAAAATAATGGTACTCTACAATATGTTGGCGAAACTACAGATACATCGTTTGCATTCCAAGGTGAAGCTGGAACAAGTTATAAATTTATAATTAAAAGTGCTTATTCAATATTTACTGCTAATGAATCTGATGGTTTAACAATTAATGCTAAAACTGAAGGAACAAGCGGAAATATTGAAATTAAATTTAATGGTAAAGATGAATGTATTACTAAATCTTATGGATATTATGAAGATTCTCTTAAAAAACCAGTTACAGTAACTGATTTAAATGGTAATGATATTACTTCTAAAGTAACAGTAAGTTCTAAAATAACTAATATGGATAATAATACTACAGTAAGTCGCATTGATACATCTGTTATAGGAAAATATCAAATTACTTATACTGTTAAATATAATAATAAAAATTATGAATTTAAACGAATAGTTTCTGTTAGTGAAACTTGTAGTCAAGAAACACCTGAGTAATCGAGTAGAGGAAAATAAATAGATTATTTTGCCCCTCTCACACCACCGTACGTACGGTTCGCGTATACGGCGGT
>CALVSW010000025.1 GCA_944359625.1 uncultured Bacilli bacterium
TATTTTGCCATTAAAAAGTAATAAAAGGGTTGCTTATTACCTCTAAATCTTATATAATAATGCTTAGCGAAGAGGGATTATATGGAAGAAATAAATTTAAAAGAATTATTTGAGTACTTTGTGAGTAAGTTACCAATAATTGTTATCGCTGCACTTTTAACTACATTAGTAGGAATAGCTTATGGTTTGTGGATACAAAAACCTATGTATAATTCTTATACCACTATCGTATTAACTAGAACTGATAATGATTCTACAACGACAGATAGTACAGGTATTACGCAAAGTGATATTTTATTAAATCAAAATTTAGTTTCTACTTATCGTGAAATCATTAAATCTAAGAGAATATTAAATCAAGTTATAAATAATTTAGATTTAAATATAAGTACTGATGAATTAGAAAAAAATATTAGTGTCACAAGTGAAAAAGATACTGAAGTTATTAAAATATCTGTTAATAGCTCTAATCCTACTGATGCTAAAGATATTGCTAATGAAATTGAACGCGTTTTTTCGAATGAAATAATTAGCATTTATAATATAAAAAATATAACGATAATTGATTATGCAGAAGAAGATACTACTCCTTACAATATCAATGTACCAAAACAAATAATATTAGCATTTTTGATTGGTTTTATCTTAGCATGTGCAGTTATTTTTGTTACATTCTACTTTGATACAACTATAAAGAGTTCTGAAGAAATAGAAAATAAGCTTGGATTACCAGTTCTTGGGGTTGTACCAATAAAGAGTATATCTAAGAATAAGAGGAGGAGATCTTAATGAATTCCGAACTAATTGTTGCTAATAATCCAAAGTCTAGCATTGCTGAAGCTATTAAAAATATTAGAACAAATTTACAGTTTTCATCTGTAGATGAAAAAGTTAAAACAATTTTGATAACTAGTTCAATTTCTGGTGAAGGAAAAAGTTTTATTGCTTCTAATTTAGCTGTTGCTTTTGCACAAGCTGGAACTAAAGTTTTAATAGTAGATTGTGATATGCGTAGAGGAAGACAACACACAATATTTCACATAGAAAATATCGTTGGTTTATCTAATTTATTGATTGATGATGTTGAAAAGAAATACAAAAAATATATTCAAAAGACACGTTATGAAAATATTTATGTTTTACCTATGGGCGTTATTCCTCCAAATCCAAGTGAATTATTATCAAGTGAAAAAAATAAGCAATTATGTAAGATATTAAAAGAAAATTTTGATTTAGTTATATATGATGGTGTTCCAATTGGTGGATTAGCTGACTCAGTTATTATGGCTGATTTAGTAGATAAAATAGTTATAGTGTCAGCATATAAACATACCCCTATGGAAGTATTGCAAAATACTAAAAAAGGATTAGAAAAATTTGAAGATAAGATTGCTGGTATTATATTAAATAAATTTCCAGCTCAAAAAGATCATTATTACGTTAGTTATTATCAATAGAGTGTTAAACACTCTTTTTTTATGGCAAAGAAAAATAGGCTTATAGCCTATAATTTCTTTATTTTATCTTCACTATCATTATTCATATTGCCAAAACCCTTTATAGCATTTAAAATTTCGATTGGAATAGCAAAGATAATTGTATTTGATTGATCAGCTGATATCGCATTTAATGTTGATAATGTACGTAAATGTAGAGCACCTGGAGTTTTACTCAAAGTTTCTGCAGCTTCTGCTAAATTATTAGCAGCTTCTAGTTCACCTTTAGCTTTCGTAATAATTGCATCTTTTTCACGTTCAGCTTCAGCTACTGTTGCAATAACTCTTTTCATTTCTTCTGGAAGAGCAATATCTTTTAGTTCAACATTTTCTACTTCAATTCCCCAAGGATCAGTAGCTTGATCTATAATACTACATATTTCAGTAGATATTTTATCTCTTTCACCTAGAAGTTCATCTAATGAAACAGCCCCGACAGCATTACGCATAGTTGTTTGAGCTAATTGAGAAACAGCATACATAAAGTTTTCAACAGCTAAAATAGCTTTAGATGCATCAAATACTTTAAAATAAATAACGGCATTAATTTTTATAGATACATTATCTTTAGTAATTGCTTCTTGTTCAGGAACATCAACGGCTTTCGTACGAATATCTACTTTTTTATATGATTGTAAAATAGGAATAACTATATTCCATCCTGGTTGCATTACTTTAGAAAATTTACCAAAACTAAATTTGATTCCTCTTTCGTATTCATTAATTTGAACAATAGAATTAAGTAGAATTATTATAACTATAATAATAACTACAATAAGCATAAATACTCCTTTCTAATATCATTATAATATAAAATATTTATAAAATCTATAAATTATACCATAATACTAATAGGAGTCATTTATGAAATTATCTTTATTCTTTTTAATTATAATTATTTGCCCATTTATATTCTTTGGAACGATTAAATCATCTAATCAGAAAGAAATAAATAATCATACTATTGAATATGAACCTACTTTAAATAAAACTACTGATAATTATTCAAAAGTAGTTGCTTTAACATTTGATGACGGTCCATCTAGTTATACCGATGAAATATTAGATGTTTTAGAAAAGTATAATGTTACAGCAACATTTTTTGTAGTAGGAACAAATTTAAATACTAAATATAATAATACTATGGCAAGATTAATTAAACTTGGTAATGAAGTGGGTATTCATGGTTATTCTCATAAAGAATTTACGAAAATAAAACAAAGTAAAGTTGTTGAAGAAATTGAATATACTAATAAATTATTAAAAGGATTTAATATAGAAGCTAAATATATAAGACCTCCTTATGGAAGTATAAATAATAAATTAAAAAAGATTATTGAATATCCAATTATTTTATGGAATGTAGATACATTAGATTGGAAATATAAAGATGCTTTAAAAATATATAATAATTCTATCGATGATATTCATGATGGCAGTATTATTTTAATGCATGATCATTATTTAAGTTCTGTTAAAGCATTAGACTTAATTATTCCTAAATTACAAGAAGATGGTTACAAAATAGTTAATATAACGGAGTTATTTTCTCTAAAAGATATAAATTTAGAAAATGGTAAAACTTATCGAAGTGCTAAATAACTGGTAATTGGTCATCTAAATCAGTTGATTTATATGTAACATATAAAGATATAGCACTACCGATTACAAATAACAAACTAGCAATAAATGTTAAAGTTTTAAACTTTTTTTCATTTTCACTAGCATTATTATTTAATTTAGTAACATCTTCATATGATGTTATTAAAAAATAAATAAAAATTATTAAAGCTATAAAAGATATAGTAGTGTTTATTTTATGAAACTTATCATAGAGATTCTTATCATTAGTTATTAAATACTTTTTTTCTAAGTAATTAGAATATAAATTATATCCTACTAAAAATAAATATATATACCAAATATAATCTTCAATTTTAATTTTTTTTAAAGTTTCTATAATATTACTATTCATATTATAATTTATGATAATAAAGAGCATTATAATACTTGGCTAAATGTATCTGATGAATTATAATATTCTTGTGATTCTTATGAAAAAAGTAATAGTTATTGGTGGTGGCGCATCCGGTATAATTGCCTCTTTAAAATTAGCTACTAAAAAATATGATGTCTATTTATTAGAAAGAAATTCTTTTATTGGTAAGAAATTATTAGTTACTGGTAATGGACGTTGTAATTATTGGAATAGTAATATTGATAGTAAGTATTATTATACTGATAATAATAATATATTGGAAAAATTATTAAGTAGAAGAGATGAAGTATTTAAATTTTTAAGTGGTTTAGGTATTTATCCTCGAATTAAAAATGGTTTATATTACCCATATAGTAATGAAGCTTTAAGTGTTCAAAAGATATTTGAAAGTCAATTATTAAATAGTAAAGTAAATTTAATTACTAATTTTAAAGTAGAAAAAATAATTAAAGTTGCTAATAAATTTAAATGTATTTCTGAAAATAAGGATATTACTGGTGATATACTAGTAATAGCAACAGGAGGATTAGCTTATCCTAAAACCGGTAGTGATGGCATATTGTATCCTTGGTTACGTAAACAAAATATAAAAGTAAATGCTTTAAATCCAGCTTTAGTACCCTTATTTACTGGAGGTGATTTCTTAAAAAAGTGGGCTGGGATTCGTAGTGAAGCTAAAATTAAATTATATATTGATAGTAGGTATGTAAAAGAAGAAGAGGGCGAGATTCAATTAACTAAAGATGGTATAAGTGGAATATGTGTTTTTAATATAAGTAGTTTAGTTGCTAAGGCTTTAAGTAATAAAAAGGATGTTCAAGTAAGGATTGATTTTTTACCAAATATCGATGATTTGAATTCTTATCTACTTAAGAGGATTAAGCTATTAAAAAATGGAACAATTTTAAATTTACTATATTCTTTAATTAATATAAAGTTAATAGATATTATATCTAAAAAAGCTAATATAGATATAAATACTAATATTAATAAAATAGATTCTAAGAAACTAGATTGTTTAATAGATTTAATTAAAAACTTTACCATTAAGATAACTAGTATTGGCGATTATAATATGGCTCAAGTAACTACTGGCGGTGTTAGTTTAGAAGAAATTAATCCTAATACTTTAGAAGTCTCTAAAGTATCTAATTTATATTTATGTGGTGAAATATTAGATGTAGATGGTATATGTGGAGGGTATAATTTAGCTTTTGCATTTATATCAGGATATATAGTAGGAGATAGTATTAATGATTAATATTAGACAAATAAAAATTGAAGTAACAAATGATAATTTAGATAATTTATTTTTTTCTATAACTAAAAAATTACATATAAAAAAAGAAGATATTAAATCTTTAAAAATATTTAAAAAATCTATTGATGCCCGTGATAAGAATCATATTTATTATATATATGAAGTTTCTATTGCAATTGAAAATGAAAATAAGTATTTAAAAGACAAAGATGTATATAAAACTCCTGATTTATCTTATAAAATGCCTTCTAAAGGTAATATAAAATTAGAACATAGACCAGTAATTATCGGTTGTGGTCCCGCTGGCTTATTTGCAGCCTATATCTTAGCTTTAAATGATTTTAAACCTATTATTATTGAAAGAGGTAAAAAAGTTGAGGAAAGAATTAAAGATGTTGATTTATTTTGGAAAACTGGTAAATTAAATATTAATAGTAATGTTAGTTTTGGTGAAGGTGGCGCTGGTACTTTTTCTGATGGCAAATTAAATACATGTATTAGTGATGAAAATAATCGTATTCGTAAAGTATTTAATACTTTTATCGAATGTGGTGCTCATGAAGATATATTATATGATTATAAACCTCATATTGGTACTGATATCTTAAGTAATGTTATTAAGAATTTAAGAAATAAGATAATTGATTTAGGAGGAACTTTTCTTTATAATTCTTGCTTAACTAATATAATATTTGAAAATAATAAAGTAACTAAAATAATGATAAATAATCAAGATACAATAGATACTGATATATTAATTTTAGCAATTGGTAATGCTGCTCGTGATACTTATAAATTACTATATAATTTAGGATTAAATATGACTAGTAAGAATTTTGCTGTTGGTCTTAGAGTAGCTCATCCCCAAGCTTTAATTGATAAAGCTCAGTATGGTCTTAAATATAGTAAATTATTATCTCCAGCTACTTATAAGTTAACTTATCATTCTTCTAATAATAAAGGCGTTTATTCTTTTTGTATGTGTCCTGGTGGTTATGTTGTTAATTCATCTAGTATAAATAATCGTTTAGCTATTAATGGCATGAGTTACTATAAAAGAGATAGTGGTTATGCCAATAGTGCCATTATAGCTACAGTTAGTAAAGAAGATTTTGGTAATAATGTTTTAGATGGAATAGCATATCAAGAAAGATTAGAAAAAAAGGCTTACGAATTAGGACAAGGTAGTATTCCTATTCAAACATTAAAAGATTTTTATAATAATACTGTTTTAGATAAAATAGAAGATATATCTTTTATCAAAGGAAGTTATACTTATGCAAATCTTAATGAATTATTTTCTAAAGAAATTACATTAAGTATTAAAGAAGCTTTAAATTCTTTTGCATATAAAATTAATGATTTTAATAATCCTAATACTATTTTATGTGGAGTAGAAACTAGAACATCTTCACCGGTAAGAATATGTCGTGATGAAAATTACGAATCTAATATTAAAGGTATATATCCATGTGGTGAGGGTGCTGGATATGCTGGTGGCATTACATCTAGTGCTGTAGATGGTATAAAAGTGGCTGAAGCTATTGTTAGTAAATATAAAATGTAGGAAACTACATTTTTTATTATAACTTTAAATTATATTTATATAACTATTTTATATTTTATATCAAATAATTATTAATTTATAATAGACGAAGATTTTAGTTCAGGTGGTTTTATGTTATTAAATAGAGATTTTTTTGCTGATAAATTAGATACGGTTAAAGATTGTAAAGAGTGTATTGTACCAATTCAAATTACAAGTATAAGTGAAGATGCGTTTTTAGATTGGTACAATATTCAATATATAGTTTTACACCCTGGTATAAAAGTATTACCTAAAAATTCTTTTCTTAGTGATAATTTAAAGTTAATTATAGGTAATATAGAAAATATTGAAGATTTTAAAGAAGTTACAATATTACCTTATACTGATTATTACGAAATTATTATAAAAATGTATGATATATCAGCTACAATGGAAGAAATAATAAGTTTTAATGATTTATCTAAAGAAGATTTAGAAAAAAGAAAAGCTGATTATAATGCTTGGGTTCAATCATTAATTAATGAATTAAATAAAAAACAAAGTAATTTAAGTAATGAACAAGATGCATATTTAAAAAATTTAGCTAAAATGGAAGTTGATATAAGTAAATATTATGAAAATATGCAAGAAGTTTTAGAAAAAATAAGAAAAATTAAATCATTAGATCAAGAATATATAAAAACTTTAGAATCACAAATAGATACTATTATAAATAGTAGATTAGTTAATGTAGGCCAGCAAATTGATTATGTTAACAGTTTAGTCAATAACTTAAAGCAACTTTCAACAAATGAATTTGATAATTACAAAAGAAAGTTAGAAGAAATAAAAAAGGAATTAAATGCTTATTTTTCTAAAGAAATAGATGATATTGAAGAAAAAAGTACTGATTTATTTAATAGTATGAATTTATCTATTTTAGAAAGTTTTAAAAAAGTTCAAGATGAAACTGATAAAATAGTAAAAAATATAGTTGATAAAGCCATGGAACAGTTTAAAGGAAGTTGTAGATTTAAAACAGTAGTTATTAATATTAATAATATTAAGACTAATGTTTTACCGGGACAATTATTTCATAATAAATTTGAAGAGGTAGTAAAAGTATTATCTCTTAGGCTTCATCCTTTATTAGTAGGTCCGGCAGGTAGTGGTAAAAATGTTATTTTAGAGCAGGCTGCTAAAGCCTTAAAATTAAATTTTTATTATGTTAATGATGTAACAGAAGAACATAAAGTTATGGGATTTGTCGATGCTAATGGTAAATTTCAACAAACTCAATTTTTTAAAGCATTTACTAAGGGTGGATTAATTATGATTGATGAAATGGATAACTCGCATCCTTCAGCATTACTTGCAATTAATGCCGCCTTAGGTACTGGATATCATCAATATTTAACTTTCCCTGATGGGATACTTTATGAAAGCAATCCAGATTTTTATTTAGCAGCCGCTGCTAATACTTATGGAACTGGATCAGATCAAATATATTGTGGTAGAAGTAGTTTAGATGGAGCATCATTAAATAGATTTTTACCAATATTTATCGATTATGATAAAAATTTAGAACAAAATTTAGTTAAAAATACTAGTATTTTAAATTTATTTTGGCAAGTTAGAGAATCTATAAATAAAAATAAAATAAGACATGTTATATCGACAAGAAATATTGTCAATGCTGATCGAATGCTTAATTCTAATATGTTTACGATTAATAATATTTTTGATTATACGATAATTCAAAGCATGAGTGATGATGATTTAAGAATGATTTTAAAAGATTTAGTTAGCGCGCCAAAGGATAATTATATAGTTTCATTTATTAACTATTTAAAAATGAAAGGAATTAATTTAAATGAATATAATCAAAATGCTAGTAGGACAAGGACAAGACAAAATGACTTTGATTCTTATGGCTTTAATCATGGTGGCTTTCCATTTGATGATTTTTAGGAGGTATTATGCTTAGTAATGTAGTAATAAAAAATTATAATGGTTATGCTTTATATATATCTGAGTTTAAAGATTTAAATTCTTTTTTACAAGCTATTACTGATGAAGATATAAATGATATATTTATTAATAAGTTTGCGAGTGTGAATGGTAGTTTTAATTTTACGCAAACATCTTCATTTAAAGAAGCTTGGGATTTATGTCGGTTTTCGTGGGATGATGGGTTTGATAATTTTTATAATCTTTTTCGTAAAGTTAATTATATTTTTGCCAAAGATTATGTGACTGAAAGAGATTTTTTACCTGTTGGTTACTTACCAAATATTCCTAGGTATTTAAAGGGTATCCCAACTAGTATGTATGCCTATAAAAAGGTAGAAGCAACTAAAGTACTTAATATATATATGCAAATAGGTTATAATTGCTATCAAACTAAGGAACAAATTATAAATAGAGGAATATTAACTTTAAATTTAATAAATTATTTAGAAAGTAATTCTATCAAAGTAAATTTCTTATTAATTTCAGCATCTATTCAAAATAATGAGATTGCAATGATAAAAATCCCTTTAAAAAATACATATGAAAAATTAAATTTAAAAAAATGTTATTTTCCAATTGTACATCCAAGTTTTTTAAGAAGATTATGTTTTAGAGCAAAAGAATTGATGCCCTTAACAGATGAAGAATGGTCAAGAGGATATGGAAGAGCATTAGGCTTTAGAGAAGTTGATGATATTTTAGAACATGAATCTTTTAATACAGATTATATTTATATTTCTACTCCTGAAGAGTTAAATATTTATGGTGAAAATTTATTAGATGATTTGGAAAATTTTATTACTTCTTTAAATAATGATTATGGTTTAGAAAAAAAATTGAAATTATAGAAAAGATGTGATTAGTTTATGAATAATCCATGGGGAAATCTATCTTTAAAAGGAACATCTTATTATAATGGTATATTATATCATGAGTTAAATTTACCTAATTTATTTACTTATATTGAAGGTTCCAAAGAATCAGAAATTAATGAGGAATCAATGTTAAGCTTTTTTGGTAAAGATAATTTATCTAAAATTATTTTACGAACTGGTAATTATATACCACATGAAATATTCTTACATTCCTTTTCTGAAGATAAAATATTTAAAATTTTATCATTTATTTTTAATTATATGCCAGTTCATGTTGCAGAAGAAAGTAAATGTTATACATATTTACATACATTGTTATCCTTACCTAGAACTAGATATAGTCCGGAATTTATATTAAAGGTTGTAGAACAAGCAAAAATATTTAATTATAATTTTAATTATAAACCTTTAGATGAAATACCTATATATAATTGGGTAATTGCTGGTAGATCATATGCTGGTAAAATAGATGATTTTAAAAAGTTATTACCTAGTAATTATGATTATTATTTTGAAGATAGATATTTATTAAATTCAGAAGAATTAATTTTTTTAATAAAAGCTTTGTTACATAATTGTCATATTGCATATCCCGATGAGTATAATTGGGGTGATCGTAAAGAACATAATTATTATTATACAACTACTTGTAATTGGCTTGTAGAAGAAAAAACTTATGGAGAAGGTCGATTTCAAAGAACACATGAAGAATTTAAACCAGATAAACCATTTGGAATTAGTATTGAATCGAGTAATGATTATCCTAAAATACCTAATGAATTATTATTTAGTAAATATACTTTTAATAACGAGAAGTTAAAAAATGGTTTATATAATAGTATTTTTGTACAAGATTTTTTGCATTCTAAAAAGTATAACAAAAAAATTTATGACTTTTTTATGTATAAATTAGATTTAGAATATAAAAATGTTACTGAAGATGATTTATCTAAACTAACAACTAGATTTTTAGTCAGAAAAAGATAAAAATAGTTATTCTATTTTAAAACTTCAATAAATTTAACAGCAATATTACTTAAATTTTTATCATTTAAAGTTATTAAACTAATATATCTATTTTCTAATGGTATATTAGTTTTTAATTGATAAATAATATTTTTATCTAGTTCATCATTTAAATATTCTTTTATTACTAAACCAATTCCTAAACCCATTTTAATAAATTCTAATACTAATGTACTACTAGTAAATTCCATTTTAGGAGTAATAGTAATATTTTGATTATTTAAAATTTTTTCTAAATAATATCTTGTAGTAGAACCAGTACTTTGTAATATAAGAGGTAGATGTTTAATATTATCATAAGTAATTATAATATCTTTATATTCTTTAGTACCAGCAAAGAAGGTAGTTAATTTTTGCAACTTAGTAATTGTAAAATCATTTGGGATATCACATGGTGTATTAATAATAATAAAATCGATAATACCCATTCTTACTTTTTTAATCAATTCTTTATCAGAACCGGTAATAATATTTATTTTAATATTAGGATATTTTTTATAGAATTTTTCAATATATTTACATAAATATTTTTCAACAATAGTTTTACTAGTACCAATAGATAAAACACCATAGTTTATATCATTAATACTTTTTACTTTATCTTCAATATTATTTAAAATAAATAAAGCATTTTCTACTTCTTTATATAATTCTAAACCAGCTTCTGTTAAATAAACACCACTTCTATTTCTAATAAATAAAGTACAATCTAATTGATTTTCTAAATTCTTAATAGCTTTACTAACGGCTGGTTGACTAATTAATAATTCCTGACTAGCTTTAGTAATATTTTTATTTTTAGCAACTACATAAAATGTTTTATATAATTCAAAATTAATATTCATATCATAATCTCCCTTTTTAATAAAGTGTTTACTATAATAACATATATTTATTGTTTGTAAATAATTTATTGTATCTATCTAAATTATTATGTATAATAACTAGTACTTTTGGGGGACATATGAATAATTTTAAAGATAATTTTAATATATTTAATTATGATTTAGAATTTATTATCCTAAAAGATAGGATACTGGATGCAATAGATTTTGAAAAATGGTTAACTTTAGATGAAATATCTCAAATATTACATAGTAAAGGATTTAATTTACATAATAATGAAATATTAAAATTGCTTAATTTTTTAATAATTGAATCGGGAAGTATAATAAGAAGAGATTTTAGTAATGAAGAAACAAAATATTTTAAAGTTAATGATTATGTTAAAAGATCTAATTATACTAAATTTTATTCTAATTTAAATTTAGATGGATTAAAGAAGACAATTGTTATATCTGATACCCATATTGGTAATCCAAACTTAGAAGATTATTTATTGATTAATAGTATTTATGATTTTGCTATTAAAAAAGGAATTAGTACTATGTTTCATTTAGGCGATTTATTTGGTGCTACTAAAAATTCAAAAGTAGAAGAGTTAGAAAGAGAGTTAAAATTATTTTTAACTAGATATCCTAATCCTAACGAAGTAAAAACGTATGCTTTAGTAGGTAATCATGATAAATATATTAATGATTATTTAGAAAGTGGTGCTTTTTTTCAAACTAGTGATTTGCGAGCATTAACATACTTTAATCCTAATTTTTATATGTTCCCTTATAATAATAGTTATAATCCCTATAATACTGGTAGTTTAACATCTTATTTAGATAATCTACAAGTTCATTTTAGTCATTTTTTATATATAAGTTATATGTTTTCATACTATCCTATAAATGGTATTAAAGATTTAATTAAATATCCAGCTAATTTATTTATTGATTTAAATAATGATATATTATTATCAGGTCATATTCATCAAGCATTCTTTTATAATATATATCGCCAAGATTTTAAACATAATACTTTTTATTTAGGAGTACCTGCTTTAAATAAATCTAATTTAAATAAAACTATTGGTTATATTTTAAATTTTAATAGAGATACCAATAATAAAGTAATTAGTATTGATATCGAGGTATTACAAGTTGATTATAATTATCATATTAACATTAAAGAAGTTGTCCATCATGATTTTAATAAGGAATGTAACACTTTAAAAAGAATGCTTTAAATATAACTTATAGTTATTTATATATAACAAATATGTTTTTTACATATTTCTTTTTTTTATTTAAGATATATTTCGTCTTTTAAAGATGAAAGGAAGGAATATGTATGGCAAGTTTTGTAGTTCACAATATTGCAGGAGAAAAATTTTTACAACTTTTAGAAGAATCAGGTATAAATTTATCTCCAGAACAAAAAGATAAGTTTTTATTAGGTAATTTAATAGTTGATTCTTCTAAAATAAAAAAAGTAATACCAAAAGGAGTAAGTGCTGAAGAATTAAAGAAAATAAAAAAATATTATCGAAATTTAATTCAAGATGAGAAAATAGCAACTCATTTTAGAGATAATAATGATTTAGAGTTATGTATTCAGAAGCCAGATTTAAGTAAATTTATTAATAAATATGGTAATTTATTTAAGGAAGATATATCAGTATTAGGTTATTTTTTTCATTTATTTACTGATAAATTATTCTTCGAAGATTTATTTAAGGCAACTTTTAGTTGTTTAGATAAAGATGGTAGGGAAACTAATTATGCTAAAGAAGTTACATCTATGTATGTTAAGAAAAATGGTAGAATTTATAGTCAAATTGAATTTTGGAATGGAGATAATAAAGAAAGTATTTATCATGATTATACAGTAATGAATAAGATTCTTTTAGAGTATTATGGTTGCATCTTTGATAAAAATAGATTATTAGATAGTTCTAAAAGTTTTATAAATCCTGGTATAGAAGAAGTTGATTATAGTAATATTATTTCTATATTAAATAAAACCGAAAGTTTTATAAAAGAAAGTTATGCTACTGAAGATAATACTTTATATGTATTTGATTATGATATGGTAAAGAATTTTATTAGTGTAGTTGCACATAATTTCTTTAATACCTACTATGATTTAATTAAATTGGCTATTTCAAATAGAAGATTATTATAATGAATAATAATGTATTAGTAGATGGTTATTCATCTTCTAATTTGGATAAAGTCTATTATGATGAAGCATATTTAATAGGAGATTATCTAGCTCAAAAAGGGTATAACCTAGTATGTGGATGTACTTGTGGGTTAATGAACTCTGTTAGCTTAGCCTTTAAAAATAATGGTATGAGTGTTCAAATAATGAAAACTAAGAATGATTTAGTAGATTATTATCCATATCCGATGCAATTATTTCCTAGTGTTTGTGATCGTAAGAAGGCATTATATAATAATGTTTCCCTAGCAGTATTTTTACCAGGTGGTATTGGAACATTTGATGAATTATTTGGTGCGATTGAAAGTAATAGGTGTAAAGATGTCTCTTATCCAGTTATTATTGTTAATATTAATCATTACTATGATAATTTACTTTTGATGTTAGAAACTATGTATAAAGAATCTTTTGCTAATGAAGGAAAAAGAAATTTATATAGTGTAGTAAGTAATATTAATGAATTAGAATTATTATTAGAATTTAAGAATATTAAATTAACTAGAAAAAATATAGTTGATAATTATTAGTTAACTATATTTTTATTTTTAATTTTTTAAAATTAATAAATTTTTTGATTGCTTAATAAAAGAAATTTATGACTAATATAATTTTGTTCTGGCATATAGCCTTTTAAATTATTAAAATCCTTGACTTTTTAAAATGTTTTTTTATAATAATCTTTACATTAAAAAGGAGGAATTATATAAAATGGGAAAACAAAAACAGTGTATAGATTTTTATGGTGAAAGATTAAATGTAGGAGATCACGTTATTCCAATACTTGATGAAGCACTATTTATTGGTATAGGTGGTGTTATATCAAAAATTGAATATAATGAAAAATATAATAATCATTACATTACTATTACTGATAATGATGGAAAAGTCTTACTTGATGGTGTAGATGCGAGATGTTATACTACTCAGGCTAGATATGATGAAAGAGAAAAACAAAAATATGTATATAGGTTAGTATTTTTTGATAATAAACTGTTTCCAAGGACTACTTTGCCTTTAACTAATAAAACTGATGTAGATTATGAAATGCCTGAAGATACTAGGCTAGTGGT
>CALVSW010000026.1 GCA_944359625.1 uncultured Bacilli bacterium
AAATTTAAATAAAAAAATGATAAATAGAAATAGATTCTAAATATCATTTTTTATTTCATTACTTTTTCAGCGACTTCGCTTATAACCGGACAGTTTTTAAAAATTTAAAAAAAGGACTTAGTTTTTACTAAGTCACTTTTGTTATTTTAAATTGAAATAAACAACCTTTTTTGATATTCTTTATATAGATAATACTAAAGAATTGAGGTTGTTTATGAATAAATTGTATAATACCCAAGAACAAATTGCAAGAAAAATCAAAAAAATTTTATTAGAGGTTAATCCTAACATGAGAAAAACTCAACTTAATATTATTCCTTATGTAGTTATTGGTATTATTTTATCTGAGTCTTCTGTTGCTAGTGATATTGCTAAACATCTTAAAGATGACTTTTCTTTAGTTCAACTTGATTCTGTTGTTAAAAGAATCAAAAGACTCTTTAAAAATAAATTATTTGACCCTTATAAATTTTATGATGATGTCATTAGATATGTTATATCTAAGTTTAAATCCAAACATAATGACAAAAGAGTTCATATTACTTTTGATCATATGTATTCACATGATAATTATACTGTTTTTATGATTGTTATGCGTGTAGGAAAACAAGGTATTCCTTTATGGTTTAGATGCTTTGAAGGAAAAGAAAATCCTGAAGCATATTGTATAAAAGTTTTAAAAGAAGGTATTTCTTACGTTTCAAAATTATTTGATTGTTCATATAATCTAATCTTTCTTGCAGATAGATGGTTTAATTCTACTACACTTTTAGAACATATAGAATCATTAAATCATACATATTGTATTAGACTTAAAAAGAATATTAAAATATATTATTATGATAAAAATGAAGGACATAAAGTTTGGAAATTTATAGAAGATTTAGTACCATATAAAAAGAGTTCCAAGTTTTTAAATAACATTTATTTAACAGAAAAATTACATAAAACAAATATAGTAATAAGTAAAAGTAATAATATAAGTGAACCATGGGTAATTGTAACTAATGGTTCACCTAAAAGAGCAATTAGAGATTATGGTTATCGATTTGGTTCAATAGAAATGGTATTTAAGAATCAAAAAAGTAATGGATTTTATATAGAATCAGTAGTAAAAGCAAAATTAGATTATTTTAAATCTATGTATACTTTTGTATGCTTTTCAATGCTTATGTTAACTATACTAGGAACAGATTATTCAAAAAATAAGAATTGTTATAAAGAAGTAAAAATAACAACACATAAATATTTTATTGAAAAAGGTATAAGAGTTAAGAAAAGAGTAATGTCATTATTTAATACCGGATTAACATTATTTAAATATGCATTTAATTCAAGCAAATATATAAGGTTACCATTTTCCCTCAAATTATATGATATTTAAAATAAAACAAAAAAAGTGAAAACTTTAATTTTTTGTTGTGGTTAAATATTAAAAAACGTAATTTTTAAATTTAAAAATTACGTTTTTTAGCAAATAACGAAGAGTCAAAACTAAAACATATATTAATTAGCGAATAAAATATTATATTAACTACGAATAATCAACGCTTTAGTAAAAACTGTCCGTTAGTAAGAATTAAAGGAAAATTAGAATAATTAGATAATATGTATAGTGGTGGTTATATGATTGATATTATTTTAAATTACTTGAAAGAAAATATTTTATCCTTAATAATTATTTTATTAAATATTATAATTGTAAGTATGCTTATTTATTTTAACATTTTCGTAGAAGAGCCTATTATTCAAGATACGTTAGAAGAAGTAGAAATAAAAGAAGAAGTACCGGAAGTAGAAGAAACTTCGGTTTTAGTAGATGTAAAAGGATCCGTAAAAAAACCTGGTGTTTATGAAGTTGCAAGCCAATCAATTGTTAATGATTGTATTAAATTAGCCGGTGGGTTAAGTAATGATGCGGATACTAATACGATAAATTTAAGTAAAAAAGTAGTTAATGAAATGGTTATTTATGTACCTAAGAAAGAAGAAATTAAAGAAGAAGAGCCTTTAAATGATGTTGAGATTAATAAAGAAGATAATTCGGAAATAGTTTTAGAAAATCCCGGTATAAATACTAAAGTAAATATTAATTCAGCAAGTCTTAGTGAATTACAAACATTAGATGGTATAGGAGAAGCTAAAGCTCAAAGCATAATTGATTATCGGAATCAAGTTGGTTTATTTAAAGATATAAGTGAATTAATGAATGTATCTGGTATTGGAGAAACAGTTTTTGCAAAGATTAAAGATAATATTACAATCTAATATTTTTTATTTAATATTAATAACATTTTCTATTATCTATGTATTTTATTTTACTAAAATAAAAAAGTATAATTCGATATATGATAATAATCAAAAAGAAGTAGTAGGTATAATATCTAAAATTATAATAAATGATGATAATATAAAATTAACTTTAAAAAGTAATGAAGATATTATAGTTACATATTATTATAAAAGTAAGGAAGAAATAAATAATTTAAAACTTGGTCTTAAAGTTAAAGTTTTTGGAGAGTTAAAGAAGCCTCTTAATAATACGATACCTAATATATTTAATTATAAAAATTATTTAGAAACTAAAAAAATATATTATTTATTTACAGCAAAAGATTTTGATATAGTAGATAATAATATTTCTTTTTTATATAGAATAAAAAATTATTTAATAGATAGATGCAATAAAATAGATAGTTTAGGATATATAAAATCTTTGGTATTAGGTATTAATGATATTGATGAAGAAATAGATAATATATATAAAGTTAATGGGATAATGCATTTATTTGCTATTTCTGGTATGCATATATCTTTATTATCAAGTTTATTATTAAAATTATTAAAAAAATTTATAAAAAATAATGATTTAATAATGATAGTAATTATTATTTTTTTAATTTTATATAGTATGCTAATTGGTTTTACCCCTTCTGTTACGAGAAGTTTATATATGTATATATTATTAAATATAAATAAAAGGTTTAAATTAAATATTTCTAATTTAAAAATTATAATACTTGTTATTATAATTATGATCCTTTATAATCCTTTTTATATATATGATATAGGTTTTTTATATTCTATAAGTACATCTTTAGGTCTAATTATTTATAGTAAATCTATAAATAAAAGTAATAAAATTATATCTTTATTTAAAATTAGTTTAATTGCTAATATTTTTAGTTTACCAATAACTATTAATAATAATTATCAAATTAATATCTTAACTTTAGTAATAAATATCTTAGTTGTTCCCTTAGTATCTTATATAATATATCCATTATGTTTATTAACTTTATTTATTCCTTTAATATATTCTATATTAAAAATAGGGATAATTATTTTAGAATTAATTTCTAAATTATTTTATAAAATAAAATTTCTTATTATAATTATGCCTAAAATGAATATAGCAATAATTATAACTTATTATTTTTTCTTACTTTTAATTATTAAATATAATAAAAGAATTTTTAAATTATTTTTATTTTTAGTTTTAATATTTAATAAATATTCTTATTTATTTGATAATAATGCTTATATTTATTTTTTTGATGTAGGGCAGGGAGATTCTAGTTTAATAGTATCTTCCAAACATAAAGAAGTAATATTAATTGATACTGGAGGCTTGTTTGCTAATTATTATCCTATTGAAAATATTATTAACTTTTTAAAAAGTATAGGCATAACAAAAATTAATTATTTAATTTTAACTCATGGTGATTATGACCATATGGGATATAGTAGTTACTTAATTAATAATTATAAAGTAAAAAATGTTATCTTTAATAATGGAACATTTAATGATTTAGAATTAGAGTTAATTGATATT
Source organism: uncultured Bacilli bacterium (assembly GCA_944359625.1). GTDB lineage: Bacteria > Bacillota_I > Bacilli_A > RF39 > UBA660 > CAG-605. The sequence continues at coordinate 3,836 of CALVSW010000026.1, forward strand.
CTTAATAAAAAAAATATTACTTATTATCAAAGTTTAGAATATTTAAATATTGCTAATAGTAAATTATATTTTTTAAATAAAGAAATTTATAATAATGAAAATGACAATTCTAGTGTTTTATATTTAAAATTAAGTAATTATAAGTTTATATTTATGGGCGATGCTAGTATTGATGTTGAAAATAAGTTAATTAAAACTTATAGTTTAAACGATATAGATGTATTAAAAGTTGGTCATCATGGGAGCAAAACAAGTTCTAGTAAGGATTTTATAAATTATATTAATCCTAAATATTCGATAATAAGTGTTGGAAAAAATAATTTATTTGGACATCCCAATAAAGAAGTACTAAAAATATTAGAACAATCAGAAATTTTTAGAACTGATAAAAATGGTAGTATTGAATTTAAAATTACTAAAGAAAATTTATTAGTTAAATATTATTTACCATAGATATATATGATATATTATTAATGATGATGCGTATGAATTGTATTTTTTTAGATTTTGATGGTGTAATTAATAATTGGTACTGCTTTTATGGTGTTGCAAAAGAAAATGCTTTAGTATTAAAGAAAATTATTGCGTTATCTAATGCTAAAATAGTAGTTACAGCAAGTAGCAAATATAGTATTCAAAGAGAAAATTGTGATTTTTATAAATCTGATTATTATAATACTTATGTAAAAAGATTAAATGAGTTAGGAATAGAAATTTATGATTTAACTCCTATGGGAGAAAATAGGTCATCAGAAATAAAAAAATACTTATTAGAACATGATGTTAATGAATATGTTATTATTGATGATGATTTAGTAGATAAAGATTTACAAGAACATCAAGTATTTTTAGATTTATATCGTGGATTACAAGAGGAACATATTACTCCTGTTTTAAGAATATTAAGCGGTAAGTTAGGCTTTTATCCTAAAGATTATAATAGAGATGAAACACCAAGTGAATTATGTTTAAGAATAAATAAATATTACAACGAAAAAAAGAAGTAACAAAATACTTCTTTTTAATTTCATTAAATGGCGGAGCAGGAGAGATTTGAACTCTCGCACCAGTTACCCGGTCTACACCCTTAGCAGGGGCGCCTCTTCAGCCTCTTGAGTACTACTCCAAATCTTGGCTAACAACCTAATTTTACTATAAATAGTTGTTATCGTCAATATTAATTTTTTGACAGTTTGATTTCGATATAATAACTTAATTTAAATTTAGTAAATTTATTAGAAAGTATTATTACTAGTCATAGTTTTATAAAATTAATGAATTACCTAAAATATGCGTATTTACTACTAATTGCCAATTGAAAAAGAAAAAAATATTTAGTATAATGCTTTTAGAGAATATGGAGGAGTACTATGCGAAAGATTATGTCAAGTCTTGACGTCGGGGCAAATGAACTTAAGTTAGTGGTTGGCGAAATGATAAAAGACAAGTTAAATATCCTATCTACTTGTACGATTCCAATTGATTGTATAAAAAAAGGTAAAATAACTGATAAAGAAACAATGAAAATATCTCTTAAACAATTATTTAGTGATGCTGAAAAGAAATTAGGTTTTAAGATAAAAAAAACTTTAGTAACTGTTCCATCTGAAAGTGCTATGTTTGTAATTGGTAATGCTAAGGTTGATATTGAAAATGAAGAACAATTAGTAACTAGTAAAGACTTAGTTAATGTAGTTCGTTTATCTGCCAAAAATGTAGTACAAGATAATGCTGAGTTAGTTACAATTATTCCGATAAATTATACATTAGATGATGGTACAAAGGTAATTGATCCTAAAAAAAGATTTAGCAAAACATTAGAAGTAAAAACAGTTATTGTAAGTGGTTTAAAATCGGAAATTTATCCGATATTAGAGTGTTTAGAAGAAATTAGTATAGATGTTATCGATATTTCTTATGACTCTTTAGGAGATTATTTTGCTTTTAAAAATAAGAATACAGAAAATAAAGTTGGAGCAATTGTAAATATTGGAGCTTGTAAAACTACGGTTTCTATATTTAATAAAGGAGTTTTAACTAATACAGCATTGTTTTATTTAGGCGGGAATAACATAGATAATGACATATCATATATTTATAATTTAGATAAAGGCATATCAAAACAATTAAAAGAGAACTTTTCATTAGCAAATACAAAATTAGCTTCTAAAAATGATTATGAAGAAGTTGTAAATAAGGATGGTCAAAAGTTAAAAATTAGTCAATATGATATTAGTAAAAGTGTTGAATCTCGTTTAGAAGAAATACTTAATATTGCTAAAAAGCAAATAAACGTCTTAACAAAAAAAGAAATTAGTTATATAATATTTACTGGTGGAGTAACGGAAATGGCTGATTTTAAATTATCTTTGGAAGAAGTATTTGGTAAAAGAGTTACTCTTGGAAGTATAAATATTTTAGGTGTTCGTGATAATAAGTATTCTAGTGCTGTTGGTTTAATTAAATGGTTTGACTATAATCAAAGATTAAAGGGTAGGGATTATTCAATTCTTAGTCTTAATGAACAAACAGATTATAGTGAAATGGATGAAGAACGTACGATTAGTAATAATAGCGTAATCGGCAAGGTATTTGGATATTTTTTTGATAATTAAGGAGAGTGTAGAATGTACGAGATGAAAGTTGATCAAATAGCAAAAATTAAGGTAATCGGTATTGGTGGTGGCGGTTGTAATGCTGTTAATCGTATGATTGAATCTGGAGTTGTTGGAGTAGATTTTATTGTAGCAAATACTGATTTACAAGTTTTAAATGTAAGTAAAGCCGATGTTAAATTACAAATTGGGAAAAATATTACTGAAGGCTTAGGTGCAGGGGCAAATCCTGATATTGGCCGTGAAGCAGCTTTAGAAAGTAAAAAAGAGATTGAAGAAGCATTAACTGGTGCTGATATGGTATTTGTTACATGTGGTATGGGTGGCGGTACCGGAACTGGAGCAGCTCCAATTATTGCTGAAATTGCTCAAGATTTAGGAGCATTAACTGTTGGAATTGTTACTAAACCATTTAAATTTGAAGGCCGTACTCGTATGGAACATGCAGAAGTTGGTATTGAAGAATTAAGAAAACATGTTGATACTATTATCGTTATTCCAAATGATCGTTTACGTGATATTATTGATCGTACTACACCTATGATTGAAGCTTTTAAAGAAGTTGATAATGTTTTACGACGTGGTGTTCAATCAATTTCGGATTTGATTGCTGTTTCTGGTTTAGTTAACTTAGATTTTGCTGATGTTAAAACAATTATGTCTAAGCGTGGTAATGCTATTATTGGTATAGGAATTGGTGTTGGTGAAAATCGTGCGATTGAAGCGGCTAAACAAGCCGTAGCATCTCCCTTACTTGAAACTACGATAGATGGTGCCACTGATGCCATTATAAATATTACTGGTGGTAATTCTTTAACATTATTTGAAGCTGAAGATGCTGCTGAAGTAGTTCGTAGTGCTGCTAAAACTGATATTAATACGATATTTGGTGCCGTAATTAATGAAAATTTAAATGATGAGGTAATTGTTACGGTAATTGCTACTGGGTTTGAAGATAATAACGATGATGAATATGGTGAATCTTACTCAAGAACAAATAATTATAATAATAAAAATATAATAGACGATGATTCAGATATTGATATACCACCATTTTTAAGAAGTCGTGATGACTACTAATTGTAATGCTTTATATATAATAAATTTTGATTATTATTTTTGTAAATAGTAATCATTTTTTTTGGTTGAATAAACATTAATATTGTTGTATTATTTTTAATACAAATATTAAAGGAGGAATATATGTTTAAATTATTAAAAAAGTTAGATAAAAAAGATATAAGTTTAATAATTATAGCTATTTTATTAATAGTAGTTCAAGTATTCTTGGAATTAAAAATACCGGATTATATGACAGAAATTACTAGATTAATTCAAACGGAAGATACCGTTATTGGTGACATATTAAAAGAAGGTAGCTATATGTTAGCTTGTGCTTTATTAAGTTTAGTTACTGCTATTGGGGTTGGTTATATTGCTGCTAGTGTTTCTTCTAATTTTTCTTATAATTTACGTGATGACGTTTTTGATAAAGTTGAACAGTTTTCAACTGCAGAAATTAAAAAATTTCAAACAAGTAGTTTAATAACACGTACAACTAATGATGTAAGTCAGTTAGAAATGATTATTGCTATGGGCTTACAAGCATTTATTAAAGCACCTATTATGGCTGTATGGGCTATAACTAAAATATTAAATAAAAATATTGAGTGGAGTGCTTTAGTAGCTGGCTGTGTTTTAATTTTATTAATTACGGTAATATCTTTAATGGTTATTGTCTTACCACGTTTTGAAATAGTTCAAAAGTTAATTGATAAAATAAATGGTGTAACAAGAGAAAATTTAACTGGTATTAGAGTAATAAGGGCTTTTAATGCTGAAAATTTTCAAAAAGATAGATTTAGTAAAGTTAATAATGAATTAACTAAGACTCAATTATTTAATCAAAGATGTTTTGCTATTTTAAATCCTATTATGAATTTAGTAATGAATGGTTTAACATTAGGAATTTATTTTATTGGTGCTTATTTAATTGTACAAGCTACAATGGTTGATAAAATAAATTTATTTAGTAATATGATTGTTTTTACTAGTTATGGTATGCAAGTAATTATGTCTTTCTTATTGTTAGCATTAATATTTATGATGTGGCCACGTGCGCAAATATCTGCTGAACGTATTAATGAAATATTAGAATGTGATTTATCAATATTAGATGGAGATTACACAGGTTCTACAAAAGATAAAGGTGTAGTAGAATTTAAAAATGTTTCTTTTAAATATCCTGATGCTTCTGAGTACTTATTAAAAGATATATCTTTTAAAGCAAATAAAGGAGAAACCATAGCGTTTATTGGTTCAACTGGTAGTGGTAAATCAACATTAATTAATTTAGTACCTAGATTTTATGATGTAACTGATGGTGAGGTATTAGTAGATGGTATCAATGTTAAAAAGTATCGCCTACATTCTTTAAGAAATAAAATTGGTTATGTATCGCAGAAGGCTTTTATGTTTACAGGCAGTGTTAGTGATAACGTAGCTTATGGTGATAATGGAAAATCTCGCCCTAATAAAGAAGCTATCAAAAAGGCAATAGATGTTGCTTGTGCTACAGAATTTGTAACAAAAATGGATGGTACTTATGATGCTGATATTGCTCGTGGTGGTACTAATGTATCAGGTGGGCAAAAACAACGTTTATCTATTGCGCGTGCAATCGCTAAAAATCCCGAGATTTACATTTTTGATGATACATTTTCCGCTCTTGATTTTAAAACAGATGCCTTACTACGCAAAAATTTAAAAAATTATACTGGGGATGCAACTATTTTAATTGTTGCTCAACGTATTGGTACTATTATGAATGCGGATAAGATTATAGTTTTAGATAAAGGTCGTTGTGTTGGTATGGGTACTCATAAAGAATTGTTACGTAATTGTGATGTTTATAAAGAAATTGCTTTGTCACAATTATCAAAGGAGGAACTAGAAAATGCCTAGAATGGGAAATGGACGCGTTTCTGAAAAATCAAAAGATTTTAAGGGCGCCGTAATAAACTTATTAAAAGATATGAAAAGCTGGCATTTATGGTTATTAGTTGCTATTATTTTAGCTTTTGCTAGTTCTATTTTAGCTTTAATAGCACCAGATAAGTTATCCGGTTTAACAGATATTATTACGGAAGGAATAAAACCTAATACTGAAAAATTAGAAGTAATTATTAATGACATTGGTAATAATGTAGGGGTAACTGATGAAGAAGTAAATTACATTTTAACAACGGATGAGATAAGTTCGGAAGATAAAGAAGTATTTTTAAATGTTTTAAATAATATTCAAGGTAATATTTCTAAAGAAGAAAAATGGCAACTATTTTTAACTATGCCTGATAATATAATTCTTATGTTATTAGAAGACATAAATATTGATGGTAATGTTATTACTAAAGAAGATGAATTAAAATTTCTTCGTTTATTAAGTAATACTGATTTAACAAATACAGATGCAATAGTAAAAATGGTTGATGAGTTTCCACCAACTATTTATGATTTAGTAAAACCTGTAATAGATATGGATAAAGTATTAAATATAGTTATTTTACTAGCTATTTTATACGTCTTAAGTTCATTATTTAATTATATCCAAGGTTTCTTATTATGTACTGTATCAAATAATTATGCTTTAAACTTACGTACAAGAATTACTAATAAAATAAATAATTTACCTTTAAAATTTTTTGATAGTCATGAAATGGGAGATATTTTATCTCGTATAACTAATGATGTCGATCAAATTGCAATGAATTTAAATCAAAGTTTAGGATCATTAGTTCATAGTATAACATTATTTATTGGTTCAGTTATAATGATGTTTTACACAAACTGGATAATGGCTCTTACTGCAATTTGTTCGTCTTTAATTGGTTTTATTTTAATGTTTATTATTTTAAATAAATCCCAAAAATATTTTAATCAAAAACAAGTAGAGTTAGGTAATTTAAATGCTCATATTGAAGAAATTTATTCTGGTCAATTAATAGTTAAAGCCTATAATGGTGAAGAACAAGCTAAAAATGAGTTTGATCGCCTAAATAAAAGGCTATATGATTGCAATAAAAAAAGTCAATTTTTATCTGGATTAATGCAACCTTTAATGGGATTTATTGGTAACTTTGGATATGTTTGTGTATGTATCGCTGGCGTATTACTTGTTATGAATGATGTAATTTCTTTTGGAATTATTGTTGCATTTATGATTTATGTTCGTTTATTTACTAATCCTTTATCCCAAATAGCCCAAGCTACAACAGGGTTACAATCAGCTGCCGCTGCTTCTGAAAGAGTATTTGAATTTTTAAATGAAACTGAGATGCCTTTACAAACTAATATTAAGAAAGTATTAAAAAAGGAAGATGTAGTTGGTAATGTAACATTTGATAATGTTGTATTTGGTTATAATCCAGATAAAATGATTATTAAAAACTTTAGTGCCGAAGTTCATAGTGGTGAAAAAGTAGCTATTGTAGGTCCAACAGGAGCTGGAAAGACTACGATGGTAAATTTATTAATGAAATTTTATGATATCAATAGTGGTAATATTTTAATTGATAAAACATCAATTAAAGATTTAACTAGAGAAAATATTCATGATTTATTTACTATGGTACTACAAGATACTTGGTTATTTCATGGTACAGTTCGTGATAATATTCGCTTTAATCGTGAAAATGTATCTGATGATGAAATATGGGAAGCTTTAAAAATAGTTGGTGTTGATCATTTTATAAAAACATTACCAGGTGGTTTAGATGCTATTATCGATGATGGTGATTCAGTTTCTCAAGGTCAAAAACAACTTTTAACAATAGCGCGTGGTATGCTTAATAAGACACCATTTCTAATATTAGATGAAGCAACTAGTAATGTTGATACGAGAACTGAAGAATTAGTTCAAAAAGCTATGGATAAATTAGCAGCGGGACGTACTTCATTTATTATTGCTCATCGTTTATCAACGATTAGAAATGCTAATTTAATATTAGTTATGAAAGATGGTAATATAATTGAATCAGGAAACCATGACGAATTAATTGCTAAAAATGGTTTTTATGCTGAATTATATAACGCTCAATTTAAAAAGTAAGTTGCTTGATGTAACTTTCTTTTTTATTGACAAGAAAAATTAACAATGTTACACTATGCCTTGATAAGAGGAAATTTTATGAAAGAAATTGAAGATGAATTAAAAGAATTAAAAGATAATACGAGTTATTGGGAACATTTTCATAGTGTGTTTGTTAAAGCTTTAGATGATGAAAATATCATTTTATTGGCAGAAATGAAAGATTTACCTCAAAATACTTCTTCGGTTGCTAAAGAAGATGTAAAAAGAGGATTTGTTGAAGAATATTTGCCATATTATTATAGGGTAGTAAATGGTAAAAATAATAAAAAAATACATAATTACATATTTACTTATCCATGTTTAACAAATTCTTTAAAAAAATATAATTGTAGTTCGTTAAATAAAATATCATGTTATGAACTAGAAACTATAAAATCAGAATCATCAGTTGATACTTTATTATATTTAAATCGTACTATATCATTTAATATTGCTCAATTATTGATGAAAAAAGATAACTTTACTACAGAAGAACTATATCAAATGTTTATAAAAACATTTCCAGGATTATACAATTTTTCTTTAAAAGAATTTAAAATTGTTTATAAAAATTTATTACCTGCAAATGGAATAATAAAAAGAGATTTAAGAACTATAATATATTCTATAGCAAATATACCATATATAAATGAACATTACGAAAGATTACTTTCTGATTGTTTGAGTTTACGTAGTGAAGAACTTCTTAATTATTTAAGAAAAGTTGTAGTAAAATATTTACATGACATTAATTTTAAAGAAAAAATAGCAGGTTTTATTAATAAAATTGATTTTGATAGTTACCTAGATACTTTATTACTTCGTGACACATTAGCTAAAAAACTTAAAAAGTAGATAGTAATATGATATAATATAGAACGTGGAAAGATAATTATGCGATTTTATCAGTATTGGATATTATTAATTGGTTCCATTTTAGTAATTATTACTATTAAAAATATTATCAAAATGTTTTTCTTATTTACTAGAAAGGATAGTTATATAGATAAGAATTTAGCAGTATTATTAAGAAATTTATACTCTTCTATTGCTCTTCTTAGTATAATTATATTAGTTATAATATTTTTAGTAGTTTGTGGAAATTAAGAATTTTGGGGTGAATAGATTGTGTCTATTAAAAGAAAAGTTGATTTTGAATATATTGTTGCTGATATTTTAAGTAATGAAAAATTTAAAAGTTTAAATAATGAGTTACATCATGGTATTACAAGATATGAACATTCTATTAGAGTGGCTAGATATACATATTGTATAGCTAAAACTTTTCGTATGAATAAATGTGTAGAAACTACTAGAGCAGCTTTATTACATGATTTTTACAATGATAAAGAGTTAGGTAATGAAACTTCTACTCAAAGATTATCATCTCATCCATTTGTAGCATCCCAAAATGCTTATAAATATTTTAATATTGATAATTTTCAAAAAGATATTATTGAAGCTCATATGTTTCCTGTTACTAAAAAGTTACCTAAAACTAAAGAGTCTATTTTAGTAAGTTTAATGGATAAAGTAGCAGCAGTTTATGAAATAGGTAATTATAAATTAGCATTAAAATTAAGTATGGCATTAATATTTATTTATAATATTCTTACTATTGAAAGATAGTATTTGTCCTCGTAGCACAATTGGAGAATGCAATCGCCTCCTAAGGAGTTGTTTAAAATAAAGGAAAATGTATTAGAAACCTTTATTTTACGAGGAAGGACAGGTTTTAAAGAA
>CALVSW010000027.1 GCA_944359625.1 uncultured Bacilli bacterium
ACCGCCGTATACGCGAACCGTACGTACGGTGGTGTGAGAGGGGCAAAATAATCTATTTATTTTCCTCTACTCGATTGATTTTAAGAAAATAATATGTTATTGTAAGACCCATTGAAGGAGGGGTGTAAATTGAGAAGAGAAAGATTATACCTAGACGAATATTCTGATAAGAAAATAGAGATTTACTTATTAAGGACTTTAATTGATATTATAGATTATTATCCATTTGTTGAAACAATATATAGTGAAGTATATCAGTTAGAACCTGATAAGGGTGATATAGATGATTTATATTATGCATCTATTGGTGAGAAACCTTTTAAAAGTGAAGAATTAAAAAAATGTTATGAAAAATATAAAGAGGCAATAGATAATATAAATCAATATAGTGAAATAAATTTACTTCCTAGCATGAAATCTAAAATGGACTATTATTATTACGAATATTTAAAAGATCATAAAGAAGAAATAAACAAAGTAATAGCATTATTAGATAAATTAGAATCACTAGGTTTTACTGAAATTTATTTTGATGAAAATTTTGATTTTAGTAAAAATATATATCAATATATTCTTTATGATGATTCTAAAGTTAAATTGGGAATAAGTTATTTAGATAATATGTATCCAATACCTAATCAAAGTGTTCATGATATTACATATGCTACAACAAGTTCTAATTATAGAATAGTTAATTCAGTTTGTTTAGGATATGCAATATTTCCTGAAGGAGAAATAAAAGATTATGGTAATTGTATTCTCTTAAATAGTTTAGTTTTTGATCCTAATAGACTTCCTAATAGTGTAGATAAAGAATTTATTATTAATGAAATATTACGAATGGAAAGCAAAATTCAAGGAAGTTCTACAATGATTAGAAATTCTGCGAAAATGAGTCATGTTTATGATAATTTACTTAAGCAATATGAAGAAGCGAATAGTATATTAAAAAGATTAGAAAATATGGATTCAGACGAAATTATGAAAGTCAGATTGTCATTATTAATGATAAAAAAAGCCCTAGAAGAACTAAAAGCAATTAGTGATGAATATGATACATCTATTATGGAAAAATATCCTACATTAACAAGACAATTATTAAAAGAAGTAAAAGATGATACTTTTAATAAAAGTGGTAAATCTATATTTGATACTATATTAAGCCATATTTAGAAAATTAAGTGACGAATAGTCACTTTTTATATTGACAAAAATTAGGAAAAAATATATAATCTTCCTAGAAAAAGGAAATAATATGGAAAATAAACTTGTTGAATATGTTAGAAATAATAATGGTTATATTACTTATAAAGAATTAAATAATTTAAAAATTCATAAACAGTTTTTAACTAATTTGGTAAAAGCAAATAAGTTAGAAAAAGTAGGAGTAGGAGTTTATAAATTAGTTGAATATCCAGTGGATAATTTTTATATCTTATCAAATAGTAGCAAGAATTCGTGCTTTTCTCATGCTACGGCACTATATTTACATAATATGACTGATAGAATCCCATTAGTTTATGATATTACTGTGCCATACAATTATAGTGGGAATTTGTTAAAAAATAAAAATGTATCTTTAAAATATGTAAAAAAAACATTGTTTAATTTAGGTTTGATTAATATTAAAACTATTAATGGTTTAAGTGTAAAATGTTATGATTTAGAAAGAACCATTTGCGATATTATTAAAGATAAAAATAAAATGGATAAAGAAATTTATTCTAAGGCATTAAAAGGATATTCAAAAAGTAATAATAAAAATTTATTAAATTTAATTAAATATTCTAAAAAGTTAAATATTGAAAAAGAAGTTGTAGAATTAATGGAGGTACTTTTATAAATTCTGATAAACTAAATAACATTATTAAAAGAAAAGTAAATGGAAATAGTAATTTAGCTCATCACATGCATCAAATGTTCTTTTTTGAACATGTATTAATGCGTATAGCTAGTAGCAAATATAAAAATAATATTATATTAAAAGGTGGGGTGTTACTATCCTCTATAATTGGTGAGGATTTAAGAACTACTAAAGATATGGATACAACTTTAAAAAGCATACATTTAAATGTAAATGAAGTTTCTAAAATTTTTCAAGAAATTTTAGAAACTGATATACATGATAATGTTTATTTTGAAATAGTTGATATAAAAGATATTAGAGAAGAAGATGAATATGGTGGTTTTAAATTAAACGTAAAAGGGGTATTTGGTAAAATAAAAAATAATTTTTTTATTGAAATAACAACTGGTGATATAATTACTCCAAGAGAAATAGAATATAAATATAATTCTATATTTGAAGATAAAAAAATAAATATAATGGCATATACTATTGAAACAGTTATAGCCGAAAAATTTCATAGTATAATTATTAAAAATATTATCACTACGAGAGCAAAAGACTTTTATGATATATATATGTTGATAAATAAAGGTATAAATAATGATAATTTAATTAACGCTATTAAAAATACATTTATTAGAAGAAATACGTCTTACAATATAGAATGTTTTAAACAAGTATTAAACTTATTAAAAGAAGATAATAATATAAAAAACGTTTATTTAAATTATCAAAATAAATTAGAATATGCTAGAAAAGTAACATATGAATATACATTAAATGCTTTAGAAATTATTATAAAAATATTAGAAGGAACTATTAAATAAATTAGTTCTTTTTATTTATTCCATCACTTGATTTTATTAATATTATTATATATATTAAATTTGTACTGGGAGGATTTTATGAATATTTTATTAATTGAAGATAATTTAACTATTATAAAAGGACTAACTTATTCTTTTATAAAAAATAATTATAATATAACTTCTAAAACTAATATAAAAGATACAATAAATTATATGAATAATAATAATAATATAAATTTAATTATTTTAGATATTACATTACCAGATGGTAATGGGATAACTTTATATAATAATTACATAAAAAAATTAAATATACCAGTTATTTTCTTAACTGCTAATGATAGTGAAGATGATATTGTTAAATGTTTAGAACTAGGAGCAGAAGACTATATAACAAAACCTTTTAGTACTAAAGAATTATTAGCTAGGGTAAATAAAGCATTATTAAGATATAAAAAGAATAGTCTTATTAAAGTTAAAAATATATCTTTTGATATGGATAAGTTAATATTATATAAAGATAATGGAGTAGTTAATTTAACGGCTTTAGAATTAAAATTAGTTAATTTATTATTTTTAAATATTAATAAAGTAGTAACTAGAAGTACTATCTTAGATAAAATATGGGAATGGACAGGTAATGATGTTGATTATCATACAGTAACCGTTTATTTTAATAGAATAAGGGATAAAATAGTTAAAGATATAATTATTACTATAAAAGGTATAGGGTATAGAATAGATGAAAAATAAAGTTAAATTAAAAAGATATATATTTATAAGTTTAATAATAAGTATTATTTTTATAATATTAAATATTTTAATAAATATATATGAATATAAAATATATCGAAATAATATAAATAATAATTTAGAATCTATAATAAGTTTAATAGAAACTAAATATCCCTTAATAACTAAAAATGAAATAATGGAAATATTAAATAGTAAGAATAATACTACTAATATATTTAAAGAATATGGTATAGATATAGATAATACATCAATAATCTTAGAAAATGATAAATATTATAATACTTTTATAATTTTTAATGCGTTATATATTTATATAATAATTATTGTTTTATTAATAATATTTTTAATATATATTAAAAATAAAGATAAAGATATAAAAGATATAACTAAATATATTGAAGAAATTAATAAAGGTAATTATGAATTAAAAATTAATAGTATATCTGAAGATGAATTATCAATATTAAAAAATGAAATATATAAAACTACTATTAAATTAAAAGAAGCTTATATAAATACTAATAATGATAAACTAAGTATTAAAAAATCTTTAGAAGATATATCCCATCAATTAAAAACACCTCTAACTAGTATTTTAATTATGTTAGATAATCTAATAGATGATCCCAATATGGATATTAATACGAGACAAGATTTTATTACTGATATTAAAAGACAAGTAGTTAATATAAATTTTTTAGTTCAAAATTTATTAAAATTATCTAAATTTGATTCTAATACTATTCATTTTATTAAAGAAAATAATAAGTTATCTAATATTTTAAAAGAAGCTATAAAAAATGTATCTACTTTATGTGATTTAAAAGATATTAAAATAATTATAAATGGTGATGATGAAAGTACTATATATTCAGATTTTAAATGGGAAGTAGAAGCGCTTACTAATATTTTAAAAAATAGTATTGAACATACTAAAGATAAGAAAGAAATATTAGTAGATTATAATACTAATAATGTTTATAGTATTATTAAAATAAAAGATTATGGAGTAGGTATAGCTCATGATGATCTAAAACATATTTTTGAAAGATTTTATAAAGGTAAAAATTCTAGTCCTGATAGTATAGGAATAGGTTTATCTTTAGCAAAAGCTATTATAAATGAAGATAATGGGATAATTAGTGTTGAATCTAATAGTAATGGGACTACTTTTATTATTAAATATTATAAATAAAAAGAATTAGATTATGTTTTATTCTTTAAATAATCTAATTCTTTTTTAGTATTAATAAATTCTTGTTTCCATCTATTATAATCTTCTTCTAAAGTATTACATATTATATTTATGTTATATAATTTAATACTAAGGATTATTATAATAATTATTAATATAATTATAATAGATATTAATAAGTATATTAAACTCATTATTTATTTTCTCCTTTTCTATTAATTAATGCTTTCATAATATATAAAAAGTTTAAGGCATATATCCGTTAGACATATTTTATTAAAAATTCCATAATATATTCATGGGGATGTATATGAGTAAACTTGAAAATAAAGCAACAAAAGATCATTCTAACTGGACTACAAGAAATATACTTGCTATCAATGTTACTTACTTGCGACATGAAAAAGGGTGGTCACAAGAAGAATTAGCTGAAAGAACAGGTCGTAGTGTTTCTTTAATCAGCGATATTGAGAATGCAAATATAGGGGCTACTGTAGATGCTATTGATGATATTAGTCAAGCCCTAGCATGGTCTACTTCAGAATTAATTAAAGATCATGGCTTTGTAGTGCGTAAGAAACGAGTAGATAGTAAACAATAAGTTTACTATTTTTTTGAAAGCACTAAATTAAGTATATCATGGATAATTTAGAAAAAGGTAAAAAATAAATTGTTAAAAATATTAATTCATGCTATTATTATATTAGTAGAATAGAGGTAATAATATGAATTATCAAAGCATCTTAAAAAGACAAACATCTATTATCTTAATATCTGTAATTGTTATGGTTTTAATCATAATAGGCGTTAGTTATTCATTATTTATGCAAGTAGATGAATCTAATGATGTACAAGTAGTAGAAAGTGGTACCTTAGTATTATCTGCAAATAAAGGAAATACAATAACTACTAATAATGTTCCGTTATCAGATATTGAAGGATTAGGTAGTGAAGGATATACTTTTAGTGTTAAAAATAATGGTACATTAGGATATTTATATAATTTATATATAAATAATAAAGCATCATCTAATCCATTAGAATATGAATATATTAAAATATCATTTGATGATGGTCCAGTAACAAAACTAAGTGATTTAGAAGTTGATTCAGAAAAAGGATTAATCTTATTAGCAAATAATTATATTGCACCTGCTAATGAAGAAGGTGATGTTGTAACTCATAATATTAAAGTATGGATAGAAGAAACTGCACCAACAAGTATAATAGGTAAAAATATATTACTTCAAATTGATATGTATGGAGAAGCAGGTGAAACTTTTTATAAAGATTCTTCAGGAGCTTCAGAGCCAGAATTATATTCAGGTTTAATACCTGTAACTTATAATGATACAAATGAAATAGTAATTGCTGATTTATATAGTAATTGGTATGATTATGATGCTCATGAATGGGCCAATGCAATACTTATTGACCAAAATAATACAACAACTAAGAATAAGTATTTAAATGCTGATGGAACATATAAATCTGGAACAGTAGTAGAAGAAACAGATATACTACAAATGTATGTCTGGGTTCCAAGATATAAGTATCAGTTGTTTAATGTTGAAGGTGCAGATACAGAAGCTCAAATGATAAATATTCAGTTTGAAAGTAATACTACATCTAAATCAAATGGTACTCAGAACGGAGAATGGTTAACGCATCCAGCGTTTACCTTTGGTACTACCGAGTTAAATGGAATCTGGATAGGTAAATTCGAATCAAGTAATGATATATCTGATATTAAGATAATACCAAATGTATCTAGTTTACGTAATCAAACCGTTGGTAATATGTTCAATGCTAGTCGTGCCATTGAAGCAAATTCTAAATATGGTCTAACTTCATCTGAAGTAGATACTCATATGATGAAAAATATGGAATGGGGTGCCGTAGCTTACCTTACTAATTCTAAATATGGGAGATACGAATCTACTGGTAGTTGTATCTCATCTGGATGTGAAGTATGGATTAATAATAATAGTAATTTCACTACTGGTTGCGCTGGTAGTTCTGCAGATGCATCATCTACCTCATCATGTAACCAATGGAATACAACAGATGGTGTCAATGCCTCTACTACTGGTAACATTTATGGTATCTATGACATGAGTGGTGGAGCTTGGGAGTACGTCATGGGAAATTACAATAAAATCGTTGGTTATTCTGAAATCAATTTTGGAAGTATTGATAGTAAGTATTATGATGTATATACTGGTTCATCAATATCTAATGGTAAGTTAGGTGATGCTACTAAGGAAACTCAGGGTTGGAATAACGATTACGCGATCTTTGTCAGTTCGTTTGGTCCGTGGTTCAAGCTCGGTGGCAGCTACGGCGGTGGCTCTGATGCGGGGGTCTTCGGCTTCAGCAACGGCGATGGCGGTGCGTATTCCGACGTCTCGTGGCGTGTTGTTTTGTCCTCCGAATAGCTGTGAAACAGCGATTCTGTATAAATTGTAAAATTAAATGTAGGAAACTAACAATTGGTTTTGTTTAGTTGCCTACATTTTTATATTATTAAGTATTGTAATTAAATAAGTAAATTTGATATACTATGTTAGTAATATTTAGGAGGTTTCTTATGATAGATATTAAGTTAATAAGAGATAATAAAGATTTAGTAAAGGAAAATATTAAAAAGAAGTTTCAAGATGAAAAATTACCTTTAGTAGATGAAATTTATGAATTAGATATAAAGGTAAGAGATGCTCAAAAAAAATGTGATGATTTAAAAGCTATTAAAAATAAAAAAAGTAGTGAAATTGGTAAATTAATAAAAGATAAAAAATTAGATGAAGTAGAAACTATAAAAAAAGAAGTTAGTGATATGGCTAGTAAAATCACTGAGTTAGAAGAATTACAAACTAACTTAAATAAAGAAATAAGAGAAAGAATGTTAGTTATACCAAATATTATGGATAGTAGTGTTCCAATTGGTAAAGATGATACTTTTAATGTTGAAGTTGAAAGATTTGGTGAGCCTAAAGTACCTAGTTATGAAATACCATATCATGCTGATATTTTAGAAAGATTAAATGGATTAGATAAAGAATCTGCTGGTCGTACTAGTGGTGAAGGTTTTTATTATTTAACTGGTGATATTGCTAGATTACATGAAGCTATGCTTGCTTATGCTAGAGATTTTATGATTGATAAGGGATTTACTTATTGTATACCACCGTTTATGATTCATAGTGATGTAGTAACTGGAGTTATGTCTTTTCCAGAAATGGAAGCTATGATGTATAAAATAGAGGGTGAAGATTTATATTTAATTGGAACTTCTGAACATTCTATGATAGGTAGATTTAAAGATCAAATAATTAAAAAAGATAGTTTGCCTATTAAGTTAACTTCTTATTCTCCTTGTTTTAGAAAAGAAGGAGGATCTCATGGTTTAGAAGAAAGAGGTTTATATAGGGTTCATCAATTTGAAAAACAAGAGATGATTGTTATTTGTGAACCAAGTGATTCTATGAAATTCTATAATGAAATGTGGAAATATACTGTAGAAATATTTAGAAGTTTAGATGTACCAGTAAGACAACTTGAATGTTGTAGTGGTGATTTAGCAGATTTAAAAGTTAAATCATGTGATATTGAAGCATGGAGTCCTAGACAAAAGAAATATTTTGAAGTTGGATCTTGTTCTAATTTAGGTGATGCCCAAGCAAGAAGATTAGGTATTCGTGTTAAAGGAGAAAATGGAACATATTTTGTTCATACTTTAAATAATACTTGTTTAGCAACTCCTAGAGGTTTAATTGCGGTTGTTGAAAATAATTATAATGAAGATGGTAGTATTAATATACCAAAAGTATTACAACCTTATATGGGTGGAAAAGAAGTTATTGCTCCTAATAAGTAATAACTTCTTTTTTAAGTAATTGTCAATAACTTTTATTTTAAGTAATTTATTTTATTTTAAGTAATTTATTTTATTTTAAGTGATTTGACATAATAGTAATTATATGATATCATTTTGTTTCATGCAAAAAAGAGGGAATGTTATGAATATTGATAATGATGATATAAATGAGTTATTAGATAAATATTTAATTGGCAAAAATGTTTTAGAAGAAAGATTAACCAAATTAATAGATAATTTTGTTAAAGAACATGGGTATAATCCAGTAGAACATTTTAAAAGTCGTATAAAATGTAAAGATAGTATTATTAAGAAGTTAGTTAATAAGAATTTAGATATAACAATAGATAATATTGTAACTAATATAAAAGATGTAATAGGTTTTAGATTAGTTTGTTCTTTTTTAACTGATGTATATGATATAGTTAATTTAATATCAAGTAAGTTAAATGTTAATATTATAGAAAAGAAAGATTTTATAGCTAAACCTAAAGATAGTGGTTATAGTAGCTATCATTTGATTGTTTTAGTACCTATTGAATATAAAGGTAAAAAAGATTATGTTAAGGCTGAAATCCAAATTAGAACTGTTGCTCAAGATTTTTGGGCTTCATTAAATCATAAAATACAATATAAATATGAAGATTTAGTTCCAGAAAATATAAAGAAAGAAATGTATGAATATTCTTTAATAGTTAATCAATTAGATAAAAGAATGGTTTCATTAAAAAATGAGGTTAATGGTTGTAAATAGTTAAGTATATTAATACTTTCTTTTTTTTATTATTTGTGTTATTATATCTAGCAATTAAGGGGGTATAATATGTTAACATTTAATGAAGTAGTAGAAAGATTTTTAGATTTAAATAACTTAAATAAAGATTGGTTATTATATAATTATATACCAGAGTCTAATTATTTAAATCCAAGTAAGCAATTAAGAAGTTTAACTATATTTATATATAATTATTATATTAGTAATAATATTTATTTAAATGATTATGATATTTATAATTTATTACGTAGATATTGTGCTACTAAAACTAAATCTTTAATGAAAAGGTAAATATGGTATAATATTTTAGGAGGTATTATATGCGTTATAATGTAATAAAGGATGCTTCTAAGATTGTAGAAAGAAGTCCATATGTTATTAAAAATCCTACTCAATATAAAAATAGTTGGTCTAAGATTTTTAATAATAATAATCCAATATGTTTAGAATTAGGTATGGGTCGTGGTAATTTTATTATTAACATGGCTAAAAGTAATCCTAATATAAATTATATTGGACTTGAATTATATCCATCGCAAATGGTTATGGCCGTAGATAAGCTAGCTAATTTAAAATTGCCTAATTTAAGATTAATTAATTGTGATGCTAAAGAAATAATTAATATATTTGGAAAAGAAATAGATACTATTTATTTAACTTTTTCGGAACCATGGCCTAAAAAACAAGATGAGAAAAAGAGATTTACTCATGAAGTATATTTAAGATTATATGATAGAATATTTAAAAAGAATAAACATATAATCTTAAAAACAGATAATAAAGGATTATTTGCACATTCTTTAGAGTATTTATCTCAATATTGGTATACTTTTAATATTGTTAGTCTGGATTTACATCATGATGAAAGAAATATTCCTAATATTATGACTGATTTTGAAAAAAAATATTATGAGGAAAGAAGACCAATTTATTATTTAGATGCTTTTTATAAAGATTAATAAGTAAAAAAATTGTCAAATAAATTCATAAATTAATAAAATTTATGAATTTTTTTTAATATATATATATTTATATGTTAAAATAATGTTAGGTGATAGTAGTTATGAACATAATAAAAAATATAATAGGTATGTTAAGTTTATTAAATATGGCTGACATAATATTATTTGGAGCCACAATAACTTTAATTATTTTAATTATATTCTTAATTTATGTTATAAGAATTTCTGATAATAAATATTTAGATAATCTTCCAGAAGTAAATGTTAATGAATTAAAAAAAGATGTTAAAGATGCTTCTTTAATTAATAATAATAGTAATCAAGTTTTATCTTATGAAGCAGAGCAAGAAGCAAAAGCTATTATAAGTTATGATGAATTAGTTAATACTAAAAGTATTCCAGTAATTAATTATCAAAAAGAAGAAGAAATAGAAGGCTTAACTGTTAAAAAGATTGATTTAAATAATTTAGCTAATACAACAGAACCAAAACCAATTGCAGTAAATGAAGTTAATGCTGTAACTCCTAATAATAGTAGAGGAAAACTAATAAGTTATGCTAAAGAGGAAGAATTTTTAGCTACTTTAAAAAAATTACAAAGATTATAATCAATAAAATATCAGGATAATTTATTCCTGATATTTTATTTTTCTATTATATTTATTTCTTTAATTTTAATGTTTTACTAATTTCTTTTATTTCTTCTCGAGGTTTAACATACTCTCGACCATTTTCAATTACAATATCTCCATCTGGAGGTAATATAATACCTAAACCAGAACAGGTATATAATATTTTAGAGTCAACTTCATATTTTTTAGGATTAGGTATTGAATAAACTGCTCCAATTGATGCAAATCCTTCCATAAAATGTATATTAACATAGGAATGCCTACAAGTAAATTTTTTTAATAAATTTAACCATATTTTATATTATATATGATATAATCGGGAATAGACGGTGGTGCGTCAGTTCGGCGTGTAACATATAGTTGGTGGAACCCCAACCTGGTAATTCCTAGCAAGAAGCCAGTAGT
>CALVSW010000028.1 GCA_944359625.1 uncultured Bacilli bacterium
TGGTATTATGGGCTAGTCATCTTGTTAAAAAAGATAATATTTCTTCAACCCTTTCTTCATCAGCCTATTCTATTGAAACTATTTATAATTATTTTTTTGAAGAAGATATAAAACTATATTGTGATGAAAAAAATGAAATTTATGATTATGATTTTTATTATGTTATCAATAATAGTGGTGGTTGGTACCCAATATATGGAGGTTTCAAGATTGTTGAAAATAAAGAATCATTAAAACAATATGTTAAAGCTATTATTGAATATTTTAAAACTTTAGATTTATCACAGATTAATAATGATGTCTTATATCAAGAAAATAAAGAATTACAAGAGTTCGAAAAAAAACTAATTCATAGATTGAATAATTAAAATATAATTATAAAAAGATTACATAAATATTAAGGAATGATGGATTTTTTCATCATTCCTTTTAAATTGATTGAAGGTTAATATTAAAAATATGTATGAACTCAATACTATTTATAAGTTTAAATTTTTTAACATAAAAAAACATCTTACAAAAGTAAGATGGAATAAACAAAATTGGTGACCTGTACGGGATTTGAACCCATGAATGTATGCGTGAAAGGCATATGTGTTGACCGCTTCACCAACAGGCCATAAATGGTGGGCTTGGGGGGACTTGAACCTCCGACCTCACGCTTATCAGGCGTGCGCTCTAACCAGCTGAGCTACAAGCCCATTTGTTGCTGACTACTTAATTCTACTAAAAAAAATAATTATTTGCAATAGTTTTTTATCTTTTTTTGTAAAAAATTGTTATAATACCTTTAGGTGGTGCTAATTATGAATAAAAACAAACTAGATGATAAAGCTTTTAATAATAGTGAAGAGGGGAAAGCTATTAATAAAAGATTAAAAAGATTAAGAATAACCGGTATATTATGTATTATTTTAGGACTTACTTATTTAGTTATTAATATTATTTTTAAAGAAGAATGGTACGAATATATATTACCAGCATTTCTATTTTTATTTGGTCCTCTTTTTATCTACAATTCTTATTCAATTAGAAGAACTAAAGTAAATGTCTTTAACTATTATCATGGTAAAAGAAATAAATAGTTATGTTTGCTGAAGTATTAGTTGAATATACTAATAAAGCTATCGATAAATCATTTGTTTATAAAATACCAGAGATACTTGTTAAAGAATTAAAAGTAGGAATGAAAGTTAAAATACCATTTAATAATAAGATAATAAATGGCGTAGTAATAAAAATATATGAAAAATATGAAACAAATTATAAATTAAAAGAAATAGTTAGTATTACAGATAAAAGTATTATTTTAAATCAAGAATTATTTTCTTTAGCTAATTATTTATCAGAAGTCACTTTATGTAGTAAAATGAGTGCTATTAAATGTTTACTTCCTTCTAGTTTAAAAGTTAAAAATCAAGCTCATAACTATAATAAATATAATACTTATATAAAATTAACTGATGATTTAAAAAAAGTAGATGATTATATATTAAATAATCAAAGATCTAAAAAAAAGTTAGAAATTATTAATTATTTAAAAGAAAATAAAACTTCTTTAAAATCTTTATTTACCAGTGAAGCTTTAAATAATTTAATAAAGGCTAATATAGTAGTTGAATTTTATGAAAGGGTATATCGTTTAACACATTTAAAAGATCCTAATTATAAAAAACCTATATTAAGTTTAGAACAACAGAATGCTGTAAATAAAGTTAATTTAGATACTTATGATACTTATTTGTTACATGGAGTTACTGGATCTGGTAAAACAGAAGTTTATATGGAATTAATAGATAAAGTTTTAAATAATAAAAAAACAGCTCTAGTTTTAATCCCAGAAATATCTTTAACTGCGCAAATTATTAAAAGATTTATTAGTCGTTTTGGAAATGAAGTAGCTATTTTTAATAGTGCTCTTTCTGAAGGGGAAAAGTATGATGAATATCAAAAAATTTATAATGATGAAGTAAAAATTGTAGTAGGTACAAGAAGTGCTATTTTTACCCCTTTAAAAAATATTGGTTTAATTGTTTTAGATGAAGAACATTCAGAAACTTATAAACAAGATAGTAATCCTAGGTATGATACTATTGATATTGCTAAGTATCGTGCTAGTTATTATAATTGTCCTCTTTTATTAGGCTCAGCAACACCATCTTTAGAAGCTATGGCAAGAGCTAAAAAAGGTGTTTATAAGTTAATTGAAATGAAAAACAGAATAGGTAGTTCTTTATTACCTAAAATAAATATTATTGATATGAAAGAAGAAGTACCTAAGAAAAATTTTATTATTAGTGGTTATTTAGATAAGTTAATAATGGATCGATTAAATAAAAAAGAACAAATTATTCTTTTATTAAATAGAAGAGGGTATTCTACGATTATTAC
Source organism: uncultured Bacilli bacterium (assembly GCA_944359625.1). Classification (GTDB taxonomy): domain Bacteria; phylum Bacillota_I; class Bacilli_A; order RF39; family UBA660; genus CAG-605. The sequence continues at coordinate 2,392 of CALVSW010000028.1, forward strand.
TTGTTCTAGTTGTGGTTATACTTATAAATGTCCGCATTGTGATATTTCTTTAACTTATCATAAAACATCAAATAATTTACGTTGTCATTATTGTGGGTATACAGTTTTAAAAGATGATAGATGTCCTAATTGTTTAAATAATAGTCTTAGTTATTTAGGAGTTGGTACGGAAAAATTAGAAAATATTTTGAAAGAAAAATATCCTACAGCTAGAATTATTAGAATGGATGTTGATACGACGCAAAATAAAGGTTCTCATGAACATATTATTGATTCTTTTAAAAATCATGAGTATGATATCTTATTAGGAACGCAGATGGTAAGTAAAGGACTTGATTTTCCCCTAGTTACTTTAGTTGGTGTTATAAATGCTGATGCTTCTTTAAATATTCCTGATTTTCGTAGTGGTGAAAAAACTTTTGCGTTACTTTCCCAAGTATCTGGCCGTGCTGGTCGAAGTAATCTTCCTGGAGAAGTAGTATTACAGACTTATGATCCTAATAATCCTTATCTTCAATTTGTTAAAACTAATAATTATGAACTTTTTTATAATTATGAAATGAATTTTCGTAAGAAACTTCATTATCCACCATACTATTATTTAATAAGTATTTTAGTAACTAGTAAAGATGAAGTATTAGTTAATAAAGAAGCCACTAAAGTATTTAATTATTTAAAATTACATATAGATAGTAAAAGTTTAATATATGGGCCAACATTTGCTTCTATTTATAAAATAAATAATATCTATCGTATGCAAATTATGATAAAATATCGTTATGATAATTTAGTATATCAATCATTAAAATATATTGATAGTATTTATGCTTTAGATAAAAAAGTAAATATTGAAATATGTTTTAATCCTAATAGAATGTGAGGAATTATGTCAGATTTAAAAGTAATATTTATGGGAACTCCCGAATTTTGTTTACCCGTATTAGATATTTTAATAAAAAATACTAATGTTATTTTAGTAGTTAGTCAACCAGATAAATTAGTAGGACGTAAAAAAGTATTAACACCAACCCCTGTTAAAACTTTAGCTTTAGAAAATAATATTGAAGTATTTCAACCAGTAAAAATTAGAGATGATTATAAAATGATTATAGATTTAAAACCTGATATTATAATTACTTGTGCTTATGGTCAAATAATACCTAAAGAAATTCTTGATTGTCCCAAATATGGTTGTATAAATGTTCATGCATCACTTCTTCCTTATTTACGAGGTGGCGCTCCAATTCAACATTCAATTATAGATGGTTATGATAAAACAGGTATAACTATTATGTATATGGATGAAGCAATGGATACAGGAGATATAATTGCTAGTAGTGATATTACTATTAGTCAAAATGATACTTATGGTTCTGTTTATAATAGATTAAAAAATCTAGCCCCAACATTATTAATAGATACTTTACCTAGTATAATTAATAAAACAAATAAAAGAATTATGCAAGATAATTCTTTAGCTACTTATGCTTGGAATATTAAAAGAGAAGAAGAACATATAGATTTTAATAATACTGGTTTAAAAATAGATTGCCTAGTACGTGGGTTAAATCCTGTACCTTATGCTAATACTTTAATAAATAATATTGAATATAAAATAGTTAGTGGTTATTTTAAACCAAGTAAAGAAGTAATTCCTAATAAAATAGTAATATCTAAAAAAGAATTAGGTATAACTTGTTTAGATGGAATATATTATATTAAAGAATTAAAACCAGCTGGCAAAAAAGTAATGGCTGTTAAAGATTTTTTAAATGGTGTAAATATTGATGAATTTAAAAACTTTGAGGTTAAATAATGGATAAAGATGTAACTAAGAAGTTATTTTATGTAATAGGATGGACATTATTTTTTCTTGTTATAATTATATTAGGACGTTTAACTTATAAAGATAATAGTCAAACTGTTATAGAAGATACTGATTATATAAGTTTAGAGGATGGTTTTTCTGCTTTATCTATAAATAATTATGTTTATAATAGTAGTATTTATGATATTACTAATGACATATTAATTAACTATACAGGTAAAGCTTATGGTGCTATTAATGTTGGTAGTAAAATAAGTAATGGTGTTTTAAATTATTATAGTGATGGTATAGCATATTATAATAATGAAACTAAAGAAGTTATTAATATTTATGATAATTATTTAAGTTATTTTTTAATTCCTATAAATGTATATAATTATGTAAAAAAATTAGATTATGAAACTAAGATTGATAGTAATAAAAAAGTATATATTTATAATAATATTTATCAAGATTTACCAATAAGTATTAATATATTTGTTAATGAAAATAATGTTACAGATATAAATTATACTTATAATAATGTTGAATATAAATGTAATTATAGTGATATAGGTAAAGTAGAAGAATTAGTTTTACCATAAGATTAGATTGACTTTTAAAATACTTTTTGATAGATTAAGAGATACCAATAGGGGGATATATGAATAAAAATATTAAGAAAATAATATTTGTTAATATTTTAACTGGATTAAGAATATTTGGTGCTATAGCATTAATACCAATATTTTATATAATGGGTCCTACTATTACATCTTTATTATTTTTATTTATAATATCAACCGATTGGATAGATGGCTTTTTAGCTAGAAAGTTGAGGGTATCGACTTTTTTGGCACTTTATTAGATGGACTTTCTGATAAGTTATTTGGTATTATTTCTTTATTTTTATTATGTAATACTATACATAATTTATGGATAGCTTTATTTTTAGAACTAGCTATATTAAGTATAGGAATTTTTAAATTACTAATAGGTAAATCTATTAAAAGCAGTTTAGTTGGTAAAGCTAAAATGTAGGTTTTAGCTGCTGGAATTTTTATAGGGTTAATTACCAGTGATTATACATCTTTTATAAAATTTTATAGTAGTTTAAATTTACCAATTATATCTATTAATAGTATAAATATAATAAGAAATAGTATTAGTTTATTAATAATTATTAGTGAAGTTTTAACTCTTATTAGCTATTTAATAAGTAATAATAAAGAGGCTAAAAAGACAAATTTATTACAATTAAAAGAAAGGTTAATTAATTTAAAAATAATATAGAATCACAAAATGAAATATTAAAGAAGTTATTTGATACAACATTTTATGATAAAAATAAAGGTAAAGGTAGTTTAAAATTATTTTTAAAAAATACACAGAATTATGATGACAGAAGAATTAAAGATATTAATATATAAAGTATTAGCTTTAACAGGAAAGCCAGAATATTTACTTGATTTAGCTAGGGAATATCGTGAACAAGAAACGACTATAAGTTGCGAAAAAGCCGTAGAAATATATCGCTTTTTAGTTGGTTTAAATAATGCTAGCGCTATGAATAGTTTAGGTTATATGCATTTAGATGAGAAGTATTTTCCTTATAATCCTAAAACAGCCTTTTTTTGGTTTTCTAGAGCTGCTATGCTTGGTGATGATACAGCCTTATCAAATGTTGGGGTCATGTATTATGAAGGTACATTAGGAAAAGTAAATAAGAAAAAAGCTGAGGAATGTTATAAGAAGGCTGCTGGTAGTTCTAATATAGCCGCTATGTTTAATTTAGGAGTAATATGTTTAGATAATAAAAATTATGAATGTGCTTATTATTGGTTTTTAAAAGCAACCGAATTAGGAGATTATAATTCTTATCTTAATTTAGTATATATGAAAACGCATAATTTAATTGATATTCCTAAAACGAGATTACAAGAATTAGTCGATAATATTGAGCAAATTAATGAAGAATCAAAAACACTTTCCAGAAAAATTTAGGGAATTAACCCTAAATTTTTCTTTGTTATATACTAGGAAAAAACGTTTTTATTAAAAATATAAAAAAATGGTAGATATATTTTTCTACTCACGCAAAAAAGTGATAGTGTTTTATACATTATCATTTTTATATTCCATTGTATCTCTTCCGCATCTAGGACATGTCATTTTAAAATCTTTTTTAGGTATCTTTTTCAATGGAGTAAAACCCCCACATTCTTCTAAAAGCCAACTAGGTACAGGATCTTCATACTTGCATCTTGTACATTTAAAAACATATATTTTTTCATTTTTGCCAAAATAATTTTGCCAACTTTTTTTAATCATAACTTATACCTCCATTAAGGATATTCACTCTTATAGTATATCATTATATTTTGGCAATTTGGGCATTTTAATATATCTTTTTTAAAAGATAATGTAATCATTGTTCTCCAATTAAGGCATTTCTTTTTAAAATTTGAATATTCTTTAGACCATATTCTTTTTAAATCAATATTAATAGTAGTAGAGTTATGGTATAAGCCATAATATCTAATTTGCCTAAAAGATTTATCAGGTATATGAATAATTAATCTTGATATAAATTCAAAAGCATGAACTTTTTCAATAACTATTTTATCGTCTTCATGTTTTTGATACCAAAATGTAATATATTCACCATCATAATTAATAATTCTAGATTCAGCCATAACAGGTCTAGCCACGTATCTACAAACATATTTAACTAATTGTGTTAAAGATTTGAATTTATTAGGAGGAGCATAAATATAAAAGCCTTTTGTATTTTCAAAGTACATAGAGTTTTTAATTTTTCTAAATTTATCTTTGCCAATATCATTTTCTAACATATCAAGAATTAATTTCATAAATCTTTTTCTAAAAGAAGCATAAGAGAAAAAATTGATATTAACAAAAGATTTATTAATATTAGAAACGCCACCATCTAATAAAATCATATGAATGTGAGGATTAAAAACTAAACTTCTACCAAAAGTATGAATAACAGAGATATATCCAGGAATAAGTTTTTGCTTTTTATATTTTTCTTTAAACTACCATTTAATAGTTAAAGAAGCAGCATCAAATAAATAATTAAGTCTATTACGATCTTCTCTAAAAAATCTACGTAGTTCTTCTGGAATAGTAAAAACCACATGTCTATGTTTCCATCTAAAAATTTTAGAGAATATAGAAGTAGAACGTTGTTCATTATATTTATTACCACAAGAAGAACAAATACGAGATTTGCAAGTACAAGCAACATTTAAAGTTTTATGACAATTAGGGCACTTAAAAATATGAAAACCTAAATTACCAGTTTTACAATTAATCATTTTATCAACATTTTCTTTAACAATGGGTCTAATATTTAAATGTTTATATTTATTTAAAAAAATAGGCCACCATTTAGAAAAAATAACTTGAATTTTAAATTTAACTTTTCTATTATTAACAGCATCCTTATATTTATTAAAAATAATATCATCTTGAGTACAAATAATCATAAGTATCACAAAAATATTATATCAAAAAAAGCAACCATCAAAGATGGTTGGCGAATGAAATTTATTTCATTCATTTTTTATTCCTCATAAGCATTATATCACGAAAATGGTTAAAATCAATAATTAAATATAGAAATTTGCAAAAAAAAT
>CALVSW010000029.1 GCA_944359625.1 uncultured Bacilli bacterium
CTTCCCTAATACTTCGCAGATACCGACGTGTATAGTGGACTTTCACCACCTAGCTATATGCCATGCACGGCACACATTAATAAAGGATGCTTATTAGCATCCTTTTATTATATCTTTTACCCATTTTTTTGCATCTAGAATATCTTTATCATCAGGATGATTTAATGTTTCATCAAAGTTTTTAACACTAACTTCTAAATTAGCATCATCTGGGTTTTCTTTTAATAAATTAACATATCTTTCTCTAACAGCTATTGGCATTTTACCTTGGCAATAAAAATAACCTAAAATTTCATTAGAACTATCAACATTATCCTTAATTCTACTAAATAAAGTTGCATAATATTCTTTATCTTTTTTATAACCAGCTGTTCCAAAATAAGCTATTTTTTTATTTTTCATAGTTTTTAATAAATTAATTACTTCTTTACTACCATTACCTTTATCTGTCCAAGAACCAATAATATAAATATCAGCTTCTGGTAAATCATTTCCAACTGGACCAAAGTAAACAATATTTTTATCACTTAAAGCATCTTTAATAGCCGATGCTATTAACTTAGTATTACCTGTAATACTTGAATAAATTATACTTATTTTCATTTAAATTACCTCTTCATTTCATGATACAAAATATCTTTTAAAACTAATACTGCATCAACTTCATTATAATTATAATCTCTTTTTAATTCTTCTAAAATATCTCTTAATTTAGCTTTATATTTTGTTATATTAACAACTTTTTGATAACTTCCTAAAACTGGGTATTTTTTACTCCAAACTTTAGACCAATTAACTTTATCACTGATATCTTCATCTGATTTAGAAATTACATTTTCTATTTCTTTAACCTTTTTATCAATCTCTTTTAAATTCATTTAATACCTCCAAAATAAGTATAACATTATAATACATTTTCGGCTATTAGATAAATTATAACTCAGGAGTACTACTATCTTTACTTTCACTAATTACCATACCATCAGCACTAAGTAATAATAAACATATTGAAGTTGCATTACGAAGTTCTGTCGTTACTACATCTAATGTATCTATTACCGAAGTATTATTTATATCTTCATAAGTATTTTTACTAACATTATATATTTTTTTAAAACAAAAGCTGGTATTACTACTTAGCATTATTTAATGTTCTACATAACCTTTTTTTAATTTTAGAATTCATACCATATTTTTCTTCATATAAATTCATTAGATATTTTTCAATCTCTAAATATCCTTCATATCCAAAATATTCTTTAGATAATGGGTCGATAACTATATGCATATTTTTATCAATAATTCCATAATAGATAAGATCTGAATGCATATATTTACTAAAACGAACAGATACAATTGCCCAATCACCAACTGAGTACATAATATCATCAAACATTTCTTTTAGCACAATATTACCATTTGGTAAAATTACACCACAATTATTATTAATAATTTGATCATTTCTAAAAACAGCACAATTACCGCCAAAAATAGTTTTTTCAATTTTTATCATAATTAATCTCCTGCTTCTAAGTATATTGTAAAATATTATATAATTTACATGAAATTTAATAAGTAACCAAAGATTTTTAGCCTCTTCTTCTAATGATAATATCTTCAGGAATAAATGCCTCTAAATCACTATCATCCATCCATCCAGTTACATTATTAAGTTTCTCACTCAAGGAATCTGATTCTATATCTTTTTTTATCGATTCGCTAAGTAATGAGATAATTTTCTTTTTATCTTCCGTTAAATAAAAATTTGATAAAACAAAAGTCATTAAATTTGACTTTGCCTTTAAATCTAATTTTTTTAAATAACTATCAATAGTTTTATCATTAAAAGCATTATAAAGCTCTACAAACCTTTTTAATTGAATTATTTTATAAAGTTTATTTGCAAAAGTGGACCTTTTTTCTTCTAAAGCCAATGCATAAACACCACTTAAAAATTCTTCATCACAATTTGTAAATATACTAATAATAGTATAAATATTTTCATTAGTTACTGAAATTATCCCATATTTTCTCTCAATTTTCTCGATTTCTTGCATAAATTTTCTATAATCTTCAATACTAACTTTATTTTTTTCCATAATATTCTTCCTTAATTTGCAGTTTATTATACTACTTATTTAAAATTTAATAAATAAAAATAAATTTACTTTTTTCTACTTCTTTCTTTACTTAAATCATTATCAATAGAAGCGTTAAGTAATGGTAGTAAATTTTGAGTATCTTTGTAAAACTTAGAAAATATTAAATCAATAGATACTTTTAAATCACATTTTGTAAACATATCAAGGCTAGCTAAATACTCATCGATAGCTCCATTTTTTATTGCTGTTTTAATATTTTCTATTATTTTTACTTGAGTAATTCGATATACTTTATTTGCTAAATCATCTTTTTTTAATTTTGAAGCTAATTCATAAATACTTTTTAAGAATTCTTCATCATAATTTATAAAATGTAAAGCCATATAATAAATGCCGACATTTTTAATTGACATAATTCCATATTTTTTTTCTATCTGTTCTAATTGTTCTAAAAAGCTTTCTAACATTTCTTTATCAATTATATATTTTTCCATAAAACCTCTTTATATTTAATCTTCATTAGGTATATTTTCATTATCTTTTAACTCTTTAAACATTTCACTCATAGTAGGATTATTGTATGTTAGTCCTTTAATAGATAAATCATCAACTTTTTTATTTGCTAATCTTAAATTATCATCCGTTTTTAATAAGTGTTCTTTAATCTTTTGCAAATGATCAATAGATTTATCAATTTCTTCGATAGCTTTACTAAATCTTTCACTTGCTAAACGATAATTTCTACCAAAGCCCTCTTTAAAAGTCATAAGTTTTTCTTCAAAATGTGTAATATCAATATTTTGATTTTTAACTACTTCTAATTCTTTTTTATAATCTAATGATTTTAAAGCTAAATTTCTAATTAAAGTTATTAAAGGTATAAAAAATTGGGGTCTAATAACATACATTTTATCATAATAATGAGATACATCAACAATACCATCATTATAATAATCATTATCTATTTCTAATAAAGATACTAAAACGGCATATTCACAATTTTTCTCTCTTCTATCTTTATCAAGTTCTTTAAAGAAATCTTCATTTTTATGTTTAGTAGAAGTAGTATCGGCTTCATTTTTCATTTCAAACATAATAGAGACAATTTCATTTTTATCATCATCATAATCTCTAAAGATAAAATCTCCTTTAGATCCCGTCTTAGCATCATTATCTTTTTCAAAGTAAGCATTTTTAAACAGTGGTCTTAATCTATTAAACATTATACTACAATGTTCTTCTAAGGATTCCCCAATCATTTTAGTAGATTGTCTAGCTTTAAAATCTTTATAATATGCAATTTGTTCATCTTTATCTCTTAATTTAATCTCATAATTTTCCTTTAAAGATTTTTCTTTTAAATCAAATTCTTTATTTTTTATATTTAATTCATTATTTAAAGAATCAATTCTTTTATCTTTTTCACTTATTGCTTTTTGTAAACTTAATTGATTATTAGAATCTTGTAATTCTAATTTTTTCTTTAACTCACTAATTTCTAAATCTTTCTTACTTATTAAAGATAAATATTCGTTTTCTACCTTATTTTTAGTTTGCTCTTCTTTACTTTTTAACTCACTTTTAAGTTCTGTAATTTCAATATCTTTTTTACTTAATACTTTATTTAATTCTTCTTTTACTTTACTTTCTGTTAATTTAATCGCACTTTCTCTATCTAATTTATGTTGTTCATCTTTTAATGATATTTCCTTTAAAAATTCTTTATCCCTTACTTGTTTTACAATTGATTCATAATCTGTTTCACTTATCTGAAACACTGTACCACATTTTGGACATTTTATTTCATTCATAATATATCCTTTCTACTATTACTAATGTAATGCCATATAATCGTGCATCTTTTTTATTGTAACATAAATATAATATATTTATATAAAAAAAGATTTAAATATAATTAAACCTTTCTTTATCAACTAAATCATAAATTGTTAATCTTTTATTATTAATAGTATTTTCACTTAATCTAATCGCATTTATCCTACTATTATTATAGGTTTTATAATAATAAATACCTTTAGATATATTCATACATGAAGAATATATTGTAATATCATATCTATCATTTTCGGTAATAACACTACCTTTAGTCATTAAAACAGAATCTAAGATATGAAAAAACTGATTAACTGAAGATTCTTCATCGTTATTACAAACAGAATTCAATTTATTAAAAGCTGCTCTTACAAATCTAGATGAAGGACTATTATCACCAGGAAGTCCTAATGCACCCATCCCTTCTCCATAATTATATAAATTTATTTTATTAGAAAAGGTATTTTCTTTATTTTTAGGACTTAAATTTATATAATTATTTAAATTTGTTAAATGATATGGAAATTCAGGATTATTTGTTAAAACCCCCACTTTATTAATATAAACCTTTAATCCTGATTTTACTTGTTCAATAACAATACAATTATCACCATCACTAATCATCCAGTGTAAATCTGCAACTGGTAATTTATCATTAAAAGCCTCATTAGTTATATTTAATGTATATAAAATGTCTTTTAATTCCTTAATACTTTTAAAATTACCTAAAATAAATGGTATTAGTTCATATGATGTAACATTTGTCTTTTTAGCATCATAATTATTATAATAAGCATTATGAGGAAAATATAATCCAGCCATTGCTAAACCATATTCATTTACAGCATCAGCATATAAGGGATAATCATCAACAACAGTAGCCATTCCTATAATTGCATATTTAACTAATAAGTTATTTTTTAATTGATAATTTCTGGGAGTTATTACTACTTTTTCATTAAAGTTATAATCTAAATCTAAATTTCTCCCAAAATAATAATCATTTGTTTTAAAATTAATACATGTACACATAAATCTCCTTTTTATAAAAGGTGTATTATAAACTATAAGTTTATATACCCTCTATTAATTATTATATATAATTAATAAACTTTTTCTAAATATTTAATATATTTAATTAGGTGATTAGATTGCAACCTATAATCAATTTAGTAGATATTAAAAAAGTATTTAAAAATAAATTAGTATTTAAGGATATTACATTTAGTATTCCTAAAGGAAGTATATTTGCCTTTTTAGGATTAAATGGTTCTGGTAAAAGTACTTTATTAAATATTATTCTAGAAATACTATTACCTACTTCGGGAAATATATTAATGTATAATAGTAAATTAAAAAAAGATAAAATTGGCGTTGTATTTCAAGAAAATACTTTTGATAATGAATTAACTATTTATGAAAATATGATAATTAGAGGTAAATTATATAACTTAAAAAAAGACTACTTAGATAATAAAATATTAGAACTTGCTAATGATTTAAATATGACTTCTTATTTACATAATAAATATAAATATTGTTCTGGTGGACAAAAAAGAATTGCTATGATTGCTAAAGCTTTATTAACTAATCCCGAAATTATTATCATGGATGAACCAACTACAGCATTAGATATTGAAGCACGAAAAAAAGTATGGGATTATCTTTTAAAATTAAATAAAGAAAAGAATTTAACAATATTTTATTCTTCACACTATATCGATGAAGCATCATTAGCTACTAATCTATGTATATTAAATAAAGGTAAAATAGTTTTTAATGGAACATATAAAGATTTAATTACTAAGTATAGTAATAAACATTTAGAAATAGATTTACAAAATAATACTTTAAAAAAAGAAATAAATTCAGTTAGTACTGCAATAAGTTATTTAAATAAATTGGACTTTAATAAAATAAATACTTTTTCTTTAAAAAATAGTAATTTAGAAGAAATATTCTTAAAATTAGTACAGAATGAAAACTCTTGTATATAGACATTTAAAAATATTTTTAAAAAGTCCAAGTAATATAATTTTAAGTTTTTTATCATCTTTGGTTATAATATCTTTATATTTTTTATTTATCCGTGATTTTACTATAAAAGCAGTTGGTGAATATGGTTTTATTAGTGATTATACAAATTTATTTGTTGATAGACTAATGACTTCTGGTTTATTAATAGTAATTGGAGCAACAAGTGTATTATCTATTATCTTTATATTTGTTCGAGATAATTATACTGGTACTATTAAAGATTTTTTAGTATCACCTATCTCATATCTTAAAATAATTTATTCATATTTTATGGCAGCATTTATTGTTTCTACAATAATAACTATTATAGCCTATATAAGTATTGAAATATTTTTTATTTATTATTATAATGACTATTCTTCAATAATTATTAATATTAATTCATTAATTACTATATTATTATCTAATATAATTGCTAGTTTACTTATCTTAATTATTGCTTTAGGTATTACTAATTTTAATTCTTTTGCTACTTTTCAAACACTATATGGTGTAATTATAGGTTTTTTTACTGGTGTCTATATACCAATTGGTTATTATCCTTTAACAATTAGAAATATCTTCTTTTATTTTCCATTATGTCAAACTACTAGTATTTTAAGAAATATAAAAACTAATACAATAACAACTAAAATATTAAGTAATTATCCATATAATATTCATTATATTTTATATGATACTTTTGGTATCCATCTTACGATTAATAATAAAGAAGTTATATTAGGTAGACAAATTATAATGGTTATAATAATGTTAATTATTTTAAATTTAGTACTTATATTATTAGCAAAAATTAAAAAAGACCAACTAACTATATTAAGTTGATTTCCTCGATAAATTGTAATTTGTCTTTATTTTTGTATTTCATTAGCTATCTTATCTAAACTAGAAAAATCAATAAAATTAACCTTTTTGTTATAAGTTTCTATCATTGCTCTATCTTCAGCTG
>CALVSW010000030.1 GCA_944359625.1 uncultured Bacilli bacterium
TTCGCCATAAAATGGGAATTTTCTCATTAAAACTAAAATTTTTCTTATTACGGGAACTTTCAATTTAATTCAAGCTACCTAAGAATTATTAATCTATCTTTATTTTAATACTCTTTTTACTCTTAACTTATCTAATGTATAAATATATTCTTCTTCTAATTTATTATTTGTATTGCTATAAACTAATCTTTTTCTTTCACCATTAAAATATTCATTCATATCAATACTATGTTCTAAGACATAATTAAATAAATCAGGTATTTCTTCTTTATATATTTTATCTTTATAAAAATATTTTTGAAGTTTTTGAGCTACCTCTACCTCACCACTATAAATAGCAAATAAAGTTGCGTTAAAAAGACTATTACGAGTAATAGGAATTTTATTTAAATCCAAAATATTTAAGTCTAATAAATCTTTAATACTCATATAAATATAATCAAATTTTACTTTTTCTAATCTTTCATATTCTAATATTACATTTAATAATCTTTGAAAGAAATTTAATTTAGCAATATTTTCTTGATTTTGTATTTCTAAAAAAATATCAATTTTACTTAATTTTATAAAATTATTATTTATTAATTCCATTTATTCCTCCTCCAAATAACTTAAATCTTAAGTAATAATATAATATCATAATAATTTATATATAAAAAAATTAACTTCGTAATGAGTTAATTCTTTCTTCAAAATTATTGCTTTTACAAATATATGATCCTACTACTACGATATCTGTATTAACTAATTTTATAGTATCTTTATTTATACCACCATCAACACTTATTAAAATCTTTTTATCTAGTTTTCTTAATTCATCTATTTTAGTTGGTATGTTCGAAATAAACTGTTGACCACCACGACCAGGTTCGACACTCATAATTAAAACTAAATCAATTAAGTCTAAATATGGGTTTAAAACATTAACTGCAGTTTCTGGATTAATAGCAATACCTACTTTAATATTAGCCTTTTTAATCTTATCAATTATCTCTAAATGATTATTAACTGCTTCATAATGAAAAGTTAAATATTTAGTATTTAGTTTAGAAAAAAAAGATAAGTATTTTAAAGGATTATTTACCATTAAATGAACATCTAAATCTTTTTTACTTTTTTTTAAAACTTCTAAATCTTTTAAAGATAAAGATTCATAGGGAACAAAAGTATTATCCATAAAATCAACATGAATAAAATCAATACTACTATTATCTAAATATTTAATAGTATCTTCTAAATTATAATTACTACTTAAAAAGGAAGCCGAAATTTTCATTATATCACCTACTTTAATTCTTCTAAAAATTTACAATAATCTTCATAACGACTTAATAATATTTCTTTACCAACTTCTTTTTTAACACCACAATCTATTTCTTTATAATGAATACAATCTTTAAATTTACATTGGTAATTATTAAATTCAATAAACGTATTTTTTAATTCTTGTTTTTTTATATTCGTAATATCTAAAGAACTAAAACCAGGAGTATCAGCTAACCAAAAATCTTTAATTTGATGAATTTCTGTATGTCTAGTAGTATGTTTCCCACGACCTAAAGCTTTAGATATTTCAGCAGTTTTAAGATTTATATTTCCTATTTTATTAATTAAAGTACTTTTCCCAGCACCACTTTGACCAGTTAAAGCAACTACTTTACCACTTAAATACTTTTCTAATTTTTCTAATTCCGTATTATAAAAAACAGCAATTCCAATTTTTTTATAATAATTAAAAATATTATTATATTTTTTTAATTCATTTTTAGTTAATAAGTCTATCTTAGTTAAAACAATTACCGGTTTTATTTTATTATAGAATAAATTACAAAGTTGTTTATCTAATAAGTTTAATGATAAATCAGGTTCTTTTAAAGCAGTTACTATTAAGCATAAATCAATATTACTTATTGTTGGTCGTAAAATATAATTTTTACGAGGAAGTATATCAATAATATACTTCCTCGTAAGATCAACATTAACAATATCGCCAACAACCGGGCTCATCTTATCTAAACGAAATTTACCGCATGAACGACAATCATAAATTTTATCATCAACCAAAACTGTATAAAGATTACTTATTTGTTTTATTATTCTACCCTTACTCACATTCGCCCTCAAGTGGATTACATTCTAAAGTTTCGTCTTCTTCTTTATAAATCGTAATAGTTATTGTAGTACCGGCTGTAACTGTATATCCTTTTGGTTTACTTTGTTTAATAATATCACCATCTTTATGTCCTGAACCAGTACTATCTTCAACAAATTTACAAGTTATATTATACTGATTACAGAAGTCTTCTACATCAGCTTTCGTATAAGTTCCATCAGTAAAGTCTGGATATTTTATGACCACATCAGGTATATAAAGGATTACGGTATCACCACTAGATACTTTTTCTCCTGCGGCAACAGATTGTCTAATAATTTGATTAGCATCAACATCAGTATCTTCAACTGTTTCTCTTTCAATTAAAACTAGTATACCATATGCTTCTAATGTTCCTTGAACTGTTAAATAATTTTTACCAGTAAAGTCTTCCATTACAAAGCCACTATTACCTGTGGAAACATATAAAGTTACTGATGTACCCTTTGTTCTTTTAGTTCCTGCAACAGGATCCGTTTTAACAACTTTTCCTGCTTCTATTTCATCGCTACTTATTTCTTTTTGGGTATCGGCAATAATAAAGCCTTCATCTTGTAAAATAGTTACGGCATCTGTTGGTAACATATTAGTTACATCAGGAATTAATACTTCTTTTTGACTAGTTATAAATGGTAATAATACTATTATTGAAGTTATAACTAAAACGATACCTGTAAATATAGCTAACAAGATAACTATTATTTTATTTTCTTTTTTCTGTTCATCATAATTTTCGGTAATGTTTTTAGCAATAATTTCACCTTTTTTATCCTTAACAGGATTATTTTTAGGAGCTTTTACTTTTTCTTCATCTCCTTCCGGATATGGTAATACTATTTTAGGTTCATGACTACGAGATTCATCTAAACAAGTACGTAAATCTTCATTCATTGCTCTAGCATCAGGATACCTATTTTTAGGATTTTTAGCTGTTGCTTTAATAATAATATTTTCAACACTTTGAGGAATTTCTGGAAGTTTTTCTCTTATTGATGGGAATTTCTCTTTTAAATGTTTTAAAGCTATTTCAACTGCATTATCACCCTTATAAGGAAGCTCACCAGTAAGTAATTCATACATTAAAATACCCATTGAATAAATATCACTTTGGAGGGTAGAACCTTTACCATTTGCTTGTTCTGGAGGTAAATAATGAACACTTCCCATTACGGAATTGGTTTGTGTTAACTGCGTTGAATTCATCGCCATAGCAATTCCAAAATCAGTTATTTTAACTAAACCATTTTCTAAAATCATAATATTTTGGGGTTTAATATCACGATGAATTATATATGCATCGTGTGCAACACTTAATCCATCCGTAATCTGTAACATGATATCAATTACTTCACTTAAAGTTAACTTACCACGTTTTTTTAATAGTTGTTTTAATTGCTTACCATCAATATATTCCATTACAATATAATATTGCCCATTATCTTCACCAACATCATATACTTCAACAATATTAGGATGAGAAAGACTACTAGCTGATAAAGCTTCTCTTTGAAAACGACGAACAAACTTTTCATCAGTAGCTAAATCACCACGTAGTACTTTAACGGCAACATTACGATCAAGGATAGTATCATATGCTAAATAAACATTAGCCATACCTCCTTCACCAATAGATTTTATAATTTGATAACGGTCATTAATTTTCTGCCCCTTCATTATCATACTATTCACCACTTTCTTTTACTAAGTAGGCAATCGAAATATTATCTGTTCCCCCTCTAGCATTGCACTTTCTAATTAACTTAGTTACCTTTTCATCTATTTCTAAAGTATCATCATTTAAAACTTTTTCAATTTGTTCATTTGTTAACATATTGGTTAAACCATCACTACATAATAATATACCTTCAGTACGCATATCAACATCAAAAATATCAAGTTCAGCTACTTCTCCACTACCAAGAGCTTTCATAAGTACATTCTTTTTAGGATGATATTTAGCTTCTTCTTCCGTTAAATCCCCTGCTTCTACTAAAAGATTTACAAGGGTATGATCTTTAGTTACTTTATGAAGTTTTCCATCTTTAATAGCAAAACCTGATGAATCGCCAATATTTCCAAATATTAAAAAATCTTTAGTTAACAAAGCCATAACTACTGTCGTACCCATCCCTTTACTTTCAGGGTTATTACTAGCATATTCTTCTATATTACGATTAATTTCATTTATATTATCATTCATCCAGTTAATAGCATCAACTTTTGTACCAACACTAGCTAAATCATTAAATCTTTTGCCCATATGAGTAACAACCATACTAGAAGCTACTTCTCCAGCACGATGTCCACCCATACCATCACAAACGATAAGTAAATATTCATCATTTTGATTTTTTAAAATAGTTACAGAATCTTCGTTATGACTTCTAACCTTTCCAGCATCTGTTAAATAAAATGTTTTCATTTATTAGCCTCCTTACTTCTTAGTTGTCCACAAGCAGCCGATATTTTACTACCAAATTCTCTCCTTATAGTAACATTTATGCCATTTTTAATTAAAGTAGTATAAAATAATTCAATTTGTTCTTTACTAGATTTCTTAAATTCTAAAGTATTAGTTTCATTATAAGGAATTAAATTAACATACACATTTAATCCTCTTAATAATTTAGCTAAAGAAATTGCATCATTTACACTATCGTTTACATTATTAAGCATAACATATTCTATTGTAACTCGTCTATTAGTTTTTCTAATGTAATCACTTATTGCTGCAATTACTTTACTCACACTATACACTTTATTAATTGGCATTATCTTATCTCTTATCTCATCATTAGGAGCATGTAAACTTAAAGCTAAATTTACTTGTAAATTTTCATTAGCAAAATCATATATTTTAGGTACCAAGCCACAAGTTGATACAGTAATATGTCTAGCACCAATAGCTAATCCTAAATCATCATTTATAATTCTAATAAAATTCATTAAATTATCATAGTTATCAAATGGTTCCCCAATTCCCATAACAACTACTGAAGAAATACGAATATTTAAATAATTTTCTATTAATAATAATTGTAATACCATTTCATAAGATTCTAAATTACGTACCTTTTTTAAACGTCCTGATTCACAAAAACGGCATCCCATATTACAGCCAACTTCACTAGATACACAGACACTATTACCATAATCATGCTGCATTAAAACAGCTTCTACAAAGTTATTATCATTTAATTTAAATAAAAACTTATAAGTATCTTTATCATGTTCTACTTTTTTTATTTCTATGGTATCTATACTAAAATCATTGCTTAATTTTTCTATTACTTCTTTTTTTAAATTACTCATTAAAGAAAAACTATTAACTCTTTTTTTATATAACCAATCATAAACTTGTGTACTTCTAAAGACTTTATCACCTATGTTAAAAAAATATTCTGCTAAATCTTTTCTTGTTATACCATAAATATTATTCATAAAATTACACCAACTATCTACTCATTTTTTCCCCTTGTTCTTCTCCAAAATTTAATCCTAAATTATCAATAGTTGAAACTATTAACTTAATATCATCTTTATTAAGTCCCTGAATTTTTATTAAATCATTAAATTGTAAACTAATTAAATCACCAACATTATAAATATTTTTCTTACGAAGAGCTAATAGTATTTTTAAACTAAATTTTAACTCTTCAATTCTTTTTAAATATGGTTCATCTATTTCTTTATATATATCTAATAATTCTCTATTAAAAGTAGGATAATCATCCATAAAACATAAGCCATTTAAATAAACAGCATGCATTATTTCATTTAATGATGAACCATTGATATTTTTTATTTTTTTTAATTCAGTTTTCTTTAATTTAACAATATCTCTTAAAGTATATAATTCATTAATTCTTAGTACGTTATAAGTACGAAGAGTAAAATTTAAATCACATATATATGTATTTAATAATCTTATTATAATGTTATCATCCATAAACAACTAACCTTTTTACAACATAATTATACATTATATTCTTACCTAAATAAAGAATTTTTATATTCTAAACTATTAAAAAAGTGATTATATCAAAGTTTAATAATATATTTATCTAACTTTAACATAATCACTTCATATCAACATGGTGTCCCTGAGGTGACTCGAACACCCAATCTTTCGCTTAGGAGGCGAAGGCATTTTCCTATTATGCTACAGGGACATATACCTTAATCTTAAC
>CALVSW010000031.1 GCA_944359625.1 uncultured Bacilli bacterium
ATGGTAATATTTTATATAGACTTTTTTTTAAAAATAGCTATAATTATTAGCAGGTGATACAAATGAATATTAATGATTTTGACTATGATTTACCACAAGAATTAATTGCCCAAACACCATTAAAAAATAGAAGTGATTCTAAATTAATGGTATTAAATAAAGATAATGGGGATATTAAACATGATTATTTTTATAATATAACAAATTATTTTAATAAGGGAGATGTTTTAGTATTAAATGATACTAAAGTTATTCCAGCACGTTTAATAGGAGAAAAAGAAGATACTAAAGCTCATATTGAATTATTACTTTTAAATGATTTAGGTAATGATACTTGGGAATGTTTAGCTAAACCTCAAAAAAGATTACATAAAGATACAATAGTAGTATTTGGTAATGGTATGTTAAAGGCTAGAGTAGAAGAAGTTTTAGATGAAGGAATAGTTCATGTTAAATTATTATATGATGGCATATTAATGGAAATATTAGATAAATTAGGTACTATGCCACTTCCACCATATATTCATGAAAAATTACAAGATAATAATCGTTATCAAACAGTTTATGCTAAAAATATTGGTTCTGCAGCAGCACCAACTGCTGGTTTACATTTTACAAAAGAATTATTAAAAGAATTAGAAAATAAAGGTGTTATTATTAAATATGTTACTTTACATGTTGGTTTAGGTACTTTTCGCCCCGTTATGGAAGAAAATATTTTAGAACATAAAATGCATAGTGAATTTTTTATCATGAATAAAGATGTTGCTGAAACGTTAAATTTAGCTAAACAAGAAGGACGTAAAATTTATGCTGTAGGAACGACTAGTTGTCGTACGATTGAAACAGTAGCTAGTAAAAATAATGGTAAATTTGTTGCTATGTCTGGAAATACTGATATCTTTATTTATCCTGGTTATAAATTTCAAGGAATTGATGGTTTAATTACTAATTTTCATCTACCTAAATCTACTTTAGTTATGTTAGTATCAGCTTTAGCAGGCAGAGAAAATATCTTAAATGCTTATAAAATTGCTATTCAAAATAATTATCGCTTCTTTTCTTTCGGCGATGCCATGTTAATTAAGTAAACTTATTAATTGCAGATTGATTACCGGACGCAAGCCAAGGCCGACGGTCACCCAGTGGTCGGTAGCGTAACCAGTCGCGTTCTGATAGAACTCGAGAGCAGAAGAGGTGCCAGAGTGGAAATCGTACGGCGACATGGACCAATAATAGCCATTTCGGTATAGATAAGTTAAGCGATTCATATATCCGGTGGCAAAGAAAAAAATTGTGAGTAATTCACAACTTTTTTAATTAATGATTATTGTTTCCAAAATTCCAACCAGTACCAATAATAATAACTAATAATATAAATAAAACAATCCAGATAGCGGCACCAATTCCATAACCAGATGTTTGACCAATATAAGAACCACAATAAGGATTATTATAGTATCCTTGACCGCCATAATAGGCATTATTTCCATAGTAATACATAATTTTATAACCTCCTTTTATCTATTATATTTTATTAATTTAGACACCTTTTTGACATAAAAAATATAAAAGTATATATTAGAGTTATTTTATTTATGATATATTTGTATTAGATAGGGTTGGTACGATGAAAAAGTATTTAGCTAAAATGGATTTATGGTTACTTTTTATTACTATTATATACGCAGTCCTAGGGTGTATTATGATTTATAGTGCATCTTCTATCTTTACTTTTTTAACACAAGATGTTTCTTCAAATTATTATTTTATTAGACAATGTATTATTTTATTTTTTAGTTTAATAGCAAGTATTTTTATTTTAAATATACCAACTAGTAAATATCGGTATTTTTCTTTATTTTATTTATTAGCTGTTATAGCATCTTTAGTAGGTTTGTATGTTGAAGGACATATTGCTAATGGTACAGCTGGTTGGTATGATCTAGGATTTTTTAGTATCCAACCATCGGAATTTGCTAAAAGTGCTATTATTATATATATGGCAGTAACTTATAATAGTTTGATTAAAAATAATGATAAAAATTTTATTAAATATTTAATACCAGTCTTAGCTTGTTTTGTAATGGCTGGTTTAATATTAAAACAACCTGATTTAGGTAGTGCTTTAATAGTAGGAGCTTTAGGAGTCCTTATTTTTATTGCTGTACCAATTAAAAAAGATATAAAATTAAAATGCTATAAAGCCTTTGGAGTATTAGCTGTAATTGGAGTATTTTTCTTAATTTTATTTAGTGATAAAATATTTAATGAGTATCAAAGAAAAAGGTTAGAATTTCAAAATCCTTGTTCTCGCTATCGTGAAAGTACTGGTTATCAAGTTTGTAATGGATTTATCGCTATTAAAAATGGAGGTTTATTTGGTTTAGGTTTTGGAAATTCAACGCAAAAATACTTATATTTACCAGAATCACATACTGATTTTATTTTCCCAATTATAGTAGAAGAATTAGGACTAATTGTTGGTATCGGAATTATTATTGGTTATTGCTTTATGTTATATCGTATCTTAAGAATATCTTTGTTAGCTAATAATATTAGAAATTCTATTTTAGCATATGGAACTTTTATATTTTTATTGTTACATATATTAATTAATTTATTAGGTGTTTTAGCTTTAATTCCTTTAACAGGAGTACCATTACCACTTTTAAGTTATGGTGGATCTTTTAATTTAAATGTCTTAGCTCTTTTATCTGTATGTCAAAAAATACATATGGAATCTAAAAAACATCTTTTAAAAGAGAAAATAAAAACTATTTGATTTTAAATATAATTATGTTATAATCTACTTGTATTGCTTGTATGGCGGAATTGGTAGACGCGGTAGACTCAAAATCTACTTCTAGCAATAGAGTTTCGGTTCAAGTCCGAATACGAGCACCAGATAGATTATTAACTCGATGAAATTCGAGTTTTATTTTTGGGAGATATTTATGTTTAGTATTAGAGGTGTAAAAGAGGGTTGTGGGTTATATGGAATTGAACATTTGGTTTTATTTATTTTAACTATTACTATTATATTTATAGTATTACATTTTACTAAAAGATTTAATCATAATCAGGTTCAAAAAGTATTAAAAATAACTTGTATATTATTATGGATTTTAGAAATAATAAAGATAGTTTTTGTTTTACAATTTACCCCTTTAATAAGAGTTAATGAATATCTACCCCTTTATTTTTGTAGTATGTTATTATATGCATTATTACTTAGTAATTTGAAAAATAAATGTTTAAGAAGAGTTGGCGATGTATTTTTAGCTACAGGTGGTTTAATTGGAGGAATAATATTTTTAATTATGCCAACAACTTCTTTACCATATTATCCAGCCTATCATTTTATATCTATTCATAGTTTTTTATTTCATGGAACAATGATTTATTTAGGGTTACTTTTAAATATAACAGGATATATAAAACTAAAGTTAAATGATATATATTATTATGCTGCTTTAGTATTATTTTTATCAATCATCGCTTTAATTATTAATAATATTTTTAATAGTAATTTAATGTTTATTTCTAAAGATTTTCCTGGTACTCCAATTCATATTATATATAATTTAAGTGGTATCTTTTTTACCCCAATAATGATTATTGGTCAAATGACTTTACCTTTTTTAATAATCTACTATTTAATTAAAAAGTTCAAATAATATTATGTTTGAACTTTTATTTATAATAAAAATATCTTCGGTTTAAAAACAGAATATACCATAAAATATTAGTTTGACAATTTAACCAACTTGTGGTATTGTAAGACGTACTTTGAGGGGGAGTTGTTATATGATATATTCAGAAAAAGAAAAAAGGGTATTAACTGCATTTATATATCGTCCTATAATGACAAATATAATTGCATTTGTTATGCAAATTGGTCTTAATAATAAGATAAATTTGCAAGAAACAAGTGATATTATCTTAGAAATGGAAAATATTGACTTTGTTAATAGTAATTATTTAAATAATGCTACGAATTATAAAGGTGGCGGTGTCCGTATTAAGAATATATATGAACAAAGATGTCATTCTTATTTTATGGAAATAGTATTTAGAAGATATTGTGATTGTTTATTAAAGAAAGACCATAGTTTATTTATTCATGACACTATGGGTAGTACCTTAAGTGTTAACAAGGTAAAATCTAATGATATGCTGATAAGTGATTTTTGCAAGAATAATTTTAACAATGCAATTGAAGAGTTAGTTTTTAATAAAGGTAAATTAGATTCTAATTATAAAGATATTATTATGACAATATTAGATCCAAGTGTACCAATGAATAATAAAAAATTTTATTTAAATCGTTTTTCAAGTAAAGATGTTAAAATCATTCAAGAAGTTGTTGAACAATTTTTAACTGATTTTATTGTATATGTAGTTAGAAGTTTAAATAATAATAATTTACCAATTTTTATTAAATATATTGATTCACTTAAAAATATGTTAACAAGTTTTTATACTAAAAAAGGTATAGAGGAAATTAATGGTGATGTAATAAAATTACACGAAGAAGTAAAAGATCCTGATTCTTTAGTAGTTGAAACAATGCTCGATAGTGGTTTATTTCGACTAGACTGGGCACGTAGGTTTTATGGATCAATTGATAAATTTAATGGTTGTGTTGGTCGTTTAAAAAATAAAAATCCATTATTATATGAAAGATGTCAAAAAGAATTTTCAAAAGAAAAAGAATTAGTAAGTGAATTAATTGATAAAGTATGTTATTACTTAGAAAATAAGATTAAATTAGAAGATGGAAGTTATCGTAATTTTACGATTATTGATTACTATTCATTAACAACGTTGTCAATTGAAAACTTAAATATTATGATTAGAGGAATAAAACTTGAATATAATAAAACTAAATTATTAAGAGATTTTATTAGTTCAAGTTTACGAGGCTCTTACATAAATGAAAAGGATGCTTTAGCAATAAATTTCTTTATGAATATTGGTTCTGAAAAAAGAAATCTTTTATTAGAAGAAAAAAGGGCACTAATTAATTATATGAATGAAAATGGAATACCAATGAGAACGGAAACGTATTCGTCATTGGTTACCGAATATGCTCGTGGTCGTATATTACTTCCACATAATAATAAATAAAAAAATAAAAAAACTAACAATCTTGTTAGTTTAAATAAAAACTCGGTTATCCGAGTTATATAACAAATTGGTGGAGAATAAGAGATTCGAACTCTTGACCCTCTGCGTGCAGGGCAGATGCTCTAGCCAGCTGAGCTAATTCCCCAACGACAAGTTAATAATATCATAGATAATATTGGTTTGGCAACAAAAAATTAATAAAATTTATTAAATTTACATTTGCTTGACGATGCTCTAATTATTTAAAATGATAATTATTGATTTTGCGACAAAATTTGTTATAATAAAATTATAATAATAGGGAAAAATAGAATTGAGAGGTATTTATATGAAAGGTTTTAAACAATTATTATTTGGTCTATTAGTAAGTATTTTATATGTAGGAAGTGTAAGTGCTGCTTCAACAGCTGCTATTTCCTGCGAAGATACTTATATTAGACCAGGAGAATCTACTGTTTGTACAGTAACTGCAACTCATGATGAACAAGTTACAAATGCTATATTTTCAATAGCAACATCTGAATATTTATCTATGTCTAATATTCAAGCTAATACAGCTGCTGGATGGACACAAGATACTACTGCAACAAGTTATTATTCATTTAATAATCCAGGTATTGATGCTAGTGCTGGAGTTCAAGTATTTTCATTTACACTAACATTATCTACAGAAGCTAAAAACTTACCAGAGGGAAATTGTGGTCAATTATGTATAAGCACTTTATTATTTAATCAAACTACACCTGCTGATTTACCGGATAGTGGTGTTTGCTTTGGACCTACTGTAGATAAATCAGAATGTACAGAAGAAGATTGTCCTACACCAGATACTGGAGCATTTGCGAATTATGCAATATTAGGTGGCGTTTCTTTAGTTGCTTTAGTAGCTATCATTGCTGTAAGTAGAAAAAAGAAATTCTATCGTATTTAAAAGATAAATTGAGTTTTATCTTTTTTTTATGCTTTTAATTTAGATATGTATGCCGGATTTGCCACCGGATATATGAATCGCTTAACTTATCT
>CALVSW010000032.1 GCA_944359625.1 uncultured Bacilli bacterium
TAAAATATTACCATTTTATGGTAAAATTAAGAATGGTGTTGTAGTATGGACTATGAAAAAATTGGTAAATTTATTAAAGAATTAAGAATAGAAAATAATATGACTCAACAACAATTAGCTGATAAAATACCTATAACTAGAGAAGCAGTTAGTAAATGGGAACGTGGTCGTAATAAACCAGATCGTACTAGTTTAGAAATATTATCAAAATTATTTAATGTAACTACTGAAGAATTAATCTTAGGAAGACGTAATGAATTTAATAATATAAAAGAAAATAAAGAATTAGCACTTAATTTATATGATGAAAATAATAAGAAACAAAAAGTAGTTAAATACTTAATTATCTCTATTATAGGTTTAATAATATTATTCTTTGCTTATTATTTTATATCTACTTTTAATTCTATAAAAATATATAATATTTCTTATGAAGATACTAATAATAATATTATGGTATATAATGGTATTTTTGTAACTACTAGAGAAAAATTTTATTTTAACTTTTCTGATATACGTATTCCTGATGATATTACTAAATTAAAATTATATTATATGGATAACAATAATAAACACATAATATATGAAACAAATAATTCTTATATTAATATTTATGATTATTATCAATACGAAAGATACTTTGATTATAAAGATTTAAATATTGTAATTAATAATTTATATCTATTAATTAAATCAGATACTAATGAATATAATATTAAATTAAATGTTAAAAAAGATTTTGCTAATAATAAACTTTTCTTTTTTAATGAAGATAATGTTATTAATAATCAAGCTCACTTATTAGAATATGATACAAATATTGATATCGATTTAATTAAAGAAAAATTTGAATTTAATGGTAATGTTTATTCTTTTGAAGATAATAATACTACCGCCTACTTTATTCCTGAAATTAATTTATTAACATTACAATATACAAATGAAAATAATTATTACGAAGAATGGAATTATTATGTTGATGATAAAAGTTTAGAATACAAAAAATCAATTGACAAAAATACAATAGATTACTTTTCATATAAAAATAACAAGTTTAAATGTTTAATCAATAATTGCACTTTTGATGAAGAAAAAATAAAATATTTTTTCACTAAATTAAACGATATTTTAGGCAAAAATTAAGGATGGGAGGAAAAAGTTCCTATACATTTTTTAGGCTTCATGATATGTTGGAAGCATAGAAAGGAGTTTACAACATGAAAAAGTTTTTTATGTTGTTACTAGTAACAGTTTTTGCCTTTAATGTTACTAAAGTAGCAGCTGAAGAAGTTTTTTATGAAAATGATAAAGGGGTTACATTCACCAAGGAAGAATATGATTACATTACTTATATGTTCTGGGATGGATTTCAAGATGTAATGACCGAAGCAGATTATGATAAGTACATCGATTATGATCTTATAAATAGTTCTAAAAAAGGTAAAGTTTTTTATGAGCCGCCTGTAACTAGAGCTACTTATATCGAAGATCGTGCTGCCAGATTAGAAATATCTTACGCATGCGATAGTAGTTGCTTTGTATCAGTCACTTATACTTGGAAAGGAAATCCAACCGTTAGAAGTTATGATGTCATGGGTGCTTATTTATATAACACTAGTTTAACAAATACACCTTCTACTAGCATTTTATCTAATCAAGGAAGACAATTTTATTCAAATTATCGTATGTTTAGTAATGGTTTTGGTATATCTATACAGTTACCACAATATGCATCTGATTTAAAAATTAATCAGAACTTCCGTGTTGAAGAACAAGGCACTGTTTACGCAAGTTACCAACATGCAATGAGAAACATATCTCTTGCTAATAGTCAAAACTATACTCTATCAAGAGTTGGTTATGGTAATGTATTTAACTTCTCTGGAGTTGCAGCCAATACATACGATCGTATGAATGGCGTAGAAATCACACTATAACTTAGTAGTACCTGCTATTTAAGCTAGACCCCATTAAATAGCAGCAATAAAAAAATCACATATAAAAAAATAATACTTCTGTCATGAGGTATTATTTTTTATTTTGCCACCGGATATATGAATCGCTTAACTTATATCTACCAAAATGGCTATTATTGGTCCATGTCGCCGTACGATTTCCACTCTGGCACCTCTTCTGCTCTTGAGTTCTATCAGCACGCGACTGGTTACGCTACCTACGACTGGGTGACCGGCACCCATGGCTTGCGTCCGGTAATCAATCTGCAATCTGATGAATTATGGTTAAAAAGATTGAATTTTTTCATATATAAAGCATTCACCATCATCATATATAAGTTTATAATCATTACATTCATCTAAATAATAATGTAAGGTATGATTTTTAGTAGTAATCATATAATCAAAGTTATATTTATTTATTATATCTCTAGGATTAGTATATAAATCAGATAAATTAACAGTATCAGGTAATAAATCTTTACTAAAGACATCTCCTAGTCCATAAGAAAATATTTTAATATCAGAATTATATTCATTTAATTTATATAATAAGTATCCTCCTTGAGAATAATCATTAAATAATCTTTCTGGTTTTAATTCTATTAACTTTTTAACTGCTTCATCAGTATAAAAACCATCATTATCTATAATACCTATATCTTTAAAAGTAGATATTTGTTTATATCCTACTACTCCTATAATGGTAATTAATAATATTGAAAAGGCTATAGTAAGAGGTTTAATATATTTTATAAAAGGTTTACTTAATACTTTATAAGTATCTTTATCAATTAAAAAATATTTTCCTAAAGTCCATGTAGAATAAATTCCATACATACCTATAAATCTTTGAGATTTTAAACACATATAAAGTAGTACTAATTGAAATCCTATTTCATGTAATTTCATTTTTTTATTTTGCATAATTAAATTAAATAAAGGAATAACTATCATCAAAAAGATATATAAACCTAATAAATTATGAAAAGAAGGACTATTCCATTCTACTATATAAGACGTCATAGAAGTATCTGTCATATTCGTAAAAGGATATAAAAGCATTTCATAACCAAAAGGATTTATACAAGTTGCTATAAGTACTAAAAGTAATAATAAGTATATAGTCTTTAACTGAGTTTTACTTAAAGTAAAATCAGTCCAACGACTATTTTTAATAGGAATAATTTTTAAAAAGTAATGACATAATAATACTCCTATTAAGAAGATATATATTAAAGAAGAAGATCCTCCATGTAAATTTACCCAAATAATTTGTAATACTGGTAGTGTCCATATTAACTTATGAGCCCACTTTTTATCATCTAAATAACTAAATAAAACATATACTAAGTAAGCAAAAAAAACTAAACTTAAGATATATGGACGTGGTCCCGTTACTTTAAAGAAAATACACATAATTAAAAAATATACTAACTTAAAATCAAATACTCTTTTAAATTTTAATTTTAACATTTTAGCCATTAAAATATATAATAAAATAAATATTAAGAGCATTATAGTAAGACAACCAACTGGTCCTAATTTATACATAATAAGTTCTGTTAACCATTCATGAGCAACCCACTTTTCACCACTTGCCCAAGAAAATAATTCTACATTAGGAATAGTATGATTATTAGAAATCCAACTACCTACAACTGAATGCCAAAAAAAATCATTATCATTTATAGGATTTAAAGAAAATAATAAACCAACTATTATACAAAAAAGGATACTCATTTTGTTTTTATCTCTCTTTCCGTTTCTTTAACAATATAAATTGGTCTTTTTTTAGTTTCTAAATATGTTTTAGCTAAATATTCACCAATTATTCCTGTACAAAATAAATTTATACCACCTACAAAAAATACTATACAAACTAAACTAGGCCATCCAGCTACTGGATCTGACCAAATAATAGTTCTTATAATTATAAATATAATCATTATAAAAGCAATAAAACAAAATAGTAATCCAATATAAGAAGCAAATATTAAAGGAGCAGTAGAAAAGCCGACTATACCATCAACAGCATATTTAAGTAGTTTCCAAAAATTCCATTTTGTTGTACCAGCAACACGTTCTTGATTTTCATATTCAATCCATTTAGTATCAAAACCTACAAAAGAAAATATACCTTTAGAATAACGGTTATATTCGCTCATACTTAAAACAGCATCTACCATTTGTCTAGTCATTAAACGATAGTCACGAGCACCAGCAACCATTTCTGTTTTAGACATACTACCAATTATCTTATAAAATAAACCAGTAAATATTTTACGTATAAAAGAATAACCATGTCTAGATGTTGATTTAGTAGCAACACAATCATAACCTTCTTCAACAATTCCCTTATACATTTCTGGTAATAAACTTGGTGGATCTTGTAAATCAACATCCATCGTTGTTACAAAGTCCCCTTTACTAGCGCGTAATCCAGCTAACATTGCAGCTTCTTTACCAAAATTACGAGAAAAGGATACATATCTAATTTTTTTATCTTTTTTAGCTAAATCACGTATTATTTCTAAAGTTTTATCTTTAGAACCATCATTTATAAAAATAATTTCAAAATCAACATAATCCATTTCTTGCATTTCTTTTACCATAGCATCATAATATACAGGTATACTTTCTTCTTCGTTATAACAAGGAACAACAATTGATAATAACTTTTTCACAACTACTCACTTCTTTCTACCTTGATTATACTATATAAAAGAAAAAAAGAAAATAAATTAATCGAAGTCACTGAAAAAGTAACAAAATAAAAAATTGATATTTAGAATTTGTTTCTATTTATCAATTTTTTTGTTTAATTTTTAAAATGAAAAAGAATATTCTACTATTTTTCTACTTTTATTACCCTTTTTTCATCTTCTAATTTATATATTCTTTTTAAATTAGTTAAAAAGAGAGTAGTTGCCCCTTGTATTGTCATACCAGATTTCCCACATGCTGTTGATTTATCATAATTATATACTGCTTTTATTTCTGCATTCTTAGCTTCTATTTTATACCTGTGGCTGAAATAATTTTCAAATTCTTCTGTTTTCATATAATCCATTTGGGAAATATGAGTATCACTTTTAATTTTAACACTATATGTTTTTGTTTTAGATCCTTCTTTATAACATCCTTTTTTTAA
>CALVSW010000033.1 GCA_944359625.1 uncultured Bacilli bacterium
AAATTACTATTTGTCCTTTAGATATTATCATAAAAGAAAACGATTATCAATTATTCTCTTTTACTTATTATAAACTATCTTTCTAATGATTCATCTCGAAACTTATTTGCCATTAAAAGTTCTTTTATAAATTCTTTCTCTAGTTCGAAAATCTATTAATTCTGTATAGATTCTTTATATAATTAATATTATCTATAACAATTGAAAATAGAATGTGTTATAAAATATTTTGCAAATTAATAAGAACTTTTTGAAAAACAACAAAAAAAGATGAAAAAGGTTAACTTTTTCATCTAATGGTGACCCCTACCTTGATTGAGAGACTTTTTTCTTTGATTTATCAACATTTTGTTTACAAAGTATGCAATCTTATTTTGCAAAATAAATTATTTCATATACCTTTATAATATATATTTTAAATCTCTATTTTTTTAAATTTATAAACAACTAATTTTAATAACAAAATAAAATAAATACCATATATAAAAATAGAATTCCATAAATTTAAACCATTAACATATGAAGCATTTCCAAACATATATATACTAAAATCCCAATTATTTGTTATAAAAAATCTTGTGACATTAGATAAAGAATCTACCTTAGACCATTCAACTAAAACTGTATTTGCAAATAAACAAATAATTAATGTCAAAATCATAGACATAGTAATATTTTTATTAAATAAGCCAATAAGAATACAAAATAAGCTAATTATTATATACTCGGGAATTTTAGAAATTCCACTTATTATAATATAAGTTAACAAATTAATATTAAAAATTTTATTATTATTCATATCATATCCTATATATCTATTAGAATAACTTTCAAAACCAAAAATAAATCCACCAACTAAAAATTGTACTATACTAATAATAAACATAGAAAGAGCAATAGTAATCATACACGCTAATACTTTTGAGATAATTATTGATATTCTTCTGTGTGGCTTTATTAGCATATTTTTAATTGTTTTTTTATTTATTTCTTCTGTTATAATAGTTGATGATATATATATAGTAATTATAATTAAAATTATATTAAAATGATTAAAAGTTCTAATAAAAGCAATTCTTGCATCTACTTTATTATTTATAATTAAATTTTCTTCATTTGATATATCATATTCTATATGATTTTCAATAGCATACTTATTTAACTCTAATCTAGCTTTATATTCATTCAATTCTCTGACATCGAACTGTGCTTTATTCTCTATATATGATTCTTTATAAATAATTATATAATAATCTTCTCTATATTCATTTAAATAATAGTTTAAAATAGTATTTCCATAGTTTATATCATTATTTAATCTTAAATGATACCAATCAATTTCAAAATTTATTTCTTTAAGTTCCTCAACTGAAAAAGTTTGTGTATTTTTCTTCTCTTCTAAGTTTTTAATTTTTAATTCAACAAACTTTTTCCAATCATTTGATTTTAATACGTCTATGTACTGATTGTATTTACTTTTTGATATTTCATATGTTTTTTCTGTTACTTGTGTGTTTTTATTATATTCATAATCTTTAATATTAATTAAATATTCCATAATATCTTGATCATAAATTATTTCGTAAGAATATCCATTTCTTTCTTTATTTAAAGCATATCTTTGCCAAGAATTTTCATCAAATAAATTATTATACATCTCTGCAAAATCATTATATGCTAAAGAATAAATATAGCTTTCAACATTGTTTTTGATAGTTTCATTTTGAACATTGATATAATTCATATCTTCAGTTTTTTCGGTAACTATTATATTTTGATCCGGATTTAAATAGTTATAAATAATTATTGATATTATTGAAACAATAAATAAAAAATATATGCTTTTCCTTTTAAATATTTTTATTAATTCATTTTTTAGTAAATTAATCATTTTTATTATCTCCTACTTTTTTAAAAAAAGCTTCTTCTGATGACATTTTACTTTCTTGAACTGAATAAATCTGATAATTGTTTTGTATTAGTAATTGCATTAACCCTGAAACATTTTCTTTTGAAATATATACTTTTATTGTATTATCTTTTAATATTTCATATTTATAATTTAAAATAATTTTTTCTATATTCTCTAAACTATTTAATATTAGCTCATAAGAAACTATATTAGATTCGCTCTTAAAATTCTCTATGCTATCATTTGTAATAATCTTTCCATTTTTTATTGCTATAATTCTATTACATAAATTATCTATTTCTGTTAGATTATGACTTGATATCAGTATTGCAATTCCTTGCTCAGATAAATCTTTGATTAAATTTCTCATTTCTACTATTCCTTCTATATCTAAACCGTTTGTAGGTTCATCTAAAATCAATAATTCAGGATTATTTATTATTGCTTCTCCTATTGCCAATCTCTGTTTCATACCTAATGAATAAGTTGAAACTTTATCATTAATTTTTTCTTCTAATCCTATAATTTTAATTACTTCGTTTATCCTCTCTTTAGAAATATCTTTATAATAATTAGCTGTTATTTGTAAATTATCATATCCCGACAAATACATATATAAATCAGGATTTTCAACAATAGCACCAACCTTTTCTATTGCTTTGACAAAATCTTTTTTTATATCATATCCGTTAATTTTAACTTCTCCATAAGACAACCTCATTAATCCCAATATTAACTTTATAATCGTAGTTTTTCCTGCTCCATTTGGTCCTATTAGCCCTATCACATCACCTTTATCTATAGAAAAAGAAATATCTTCAACAAGTATTTTATCTTTTATCTGCTTTTTTATTGTTATACATTTTAGTATTTCCATTATATACTCCTTTCTTTACAAATCCTTAATATCTTTATTTTTAAAAATAGTAATAAGAAATAAAAGTATTATTACTAAACTTATAGTTGAAATCATTATAGACTGAACTAGCATATTAATATTACCAAACAAAAAATTACTAATATTCCAATTAAAAATAAATAAATATTGGGTGAATTTATTAATTAGGCTTTCAAATGTAGATAAAAAATATAATCCAATTGATATCAAAATATTTAAAGCTATATTATTTACAATAATACCAAGTAATAAACTAAAACTACTGAATGTTATATACATAAATATTTTTGATACAGTTATTGTTAGCATATATTGGATTAAACCCATAGTTACTATATCTTTATTATAACTATTATATCGTACTGCTTCTAAACTATAACTATCAAAACCAAATAATAAACCTCCTATAAGATATTGAAGAACTACTAATACTATTACTGATACTGTAATAATTAGAAAGTTCGTTAATATTTTAGAAAATAATATTTTAATTCTAGAATATGGTTTGATTAAAACATTTCTTATAGTTCCTGATTGGAATTCTTCTAATATAATTGTGCACGATAGATAAATAATCAAAAATATTATTAATATTTCAAAATTATCAAATACTTTCATTAATAATATTCTTGCATCCTGTGGCAATATTGCATTTATATTCTGTGAATTTAATAAAATATTATACTTAATATTATTATCAATAGCATACCTTTCTAGTGCTATTCTTTCTATAATCTCATCATCATCTTCTTTATCAAATTTATTATTTTCCATATAATAAATATCACTATTTAGGGCTTTCTTATATTGATTAACAACATCTATACTAGAAAAATTAATTATTTGAATCATATTATATAAAACAATAACCAAAAATCCGAATAGCTAAGAGTATATATATATTCTTATTTTTTAAAATTTTAATTAATTCATTTTCAATTAACCTTAACATAAATTTTCCTCTTAATATTTATTATAAAAAATTTCAATTACTCAGACTTTAATTTTATAAATCAATCATGTACTTACATTTTATAATATTTTTAATCTCTTTTCTAAAATGAAATTTAGTCTGAATTTTATTAATTTAATTATCTAATCAATATAATGTTTTTTATGTCATTAATATATTTAATTACTTTGCTAACCAATTAGCTATATCATATATTTGTATTCCTTCATATTGATAATCTTCGTGTTTTGTTCTTGCTATTATTATCTTTGGATATGCATCTTTTATTTGTAATAATGGCTCGACTTCTCTTTTCAAAGTCTTTTCATACTCTATATTATCTGAAACTTGAATATAAATTTTTTCGTTTCTTTTTAGTGCTATAAAATCCACTTCTTTATTATATAACATCCCTGTATATACTTCATAACCCCTTCTTAGTAATTCGATTGCGACAATATTTTCATATATCCTACCATAATCTAAAGATTTTGTGCCTAAGCGAGCATATCTAAATGCATGATCACATAAATAATATTTTTCATCACTATTTAAATATTTTTTACCTTTTATGTCATATCTACTAATTTTATAAAAAGCAAACGCCTCACATAAATATTCAATATAATTACCAACTGTTTTATGGTTTGTTTCCAAATTAATATTATTTAATGAATTAGCAACATTTCTTAAAGATGTTCTATTGGATATATTATCCATTAGAAAATCATTTAATGAACTCATTAGTTTCTCATCTTTTATCTTGTTTCTTTCAAAAATATCTCTAACTATTAGAGTATTATATATATCATTTAAGTAATCATATTTTTTATCTATCGAATTATATAAATATGAACCTGACATTCCACCTTCCATTACATACTTATCGAATGCTTTATCGATATCCTCATATTGAAAATATTCAAGATATTCTTTAAACGAAAATGGATAAACTTCAATTTCAAATGTTCTTCCAGTAAATAATGTAGCTAAATCACTACTTAATAAAAAAGCATTAGAGCCAGTTATATATATGTCATATTTTTCTTCTGAGTGTAGACTATTTATAGTCTTTTCAAAACCTTCACACATTTGCACTTCATCAATTAATACAAAATTGTTCATTCCTTTTTTATATCTTTGTGTTATATAATCATTCAATTTATGATATTCTTTTAAGTGCTCAAAATCTAATGAGTTATAATTTATATCAATTATATTGTAATTTTTTACATTATTTTTTATATATTCTTTAAAAAGTTCTAATAATTTAGATTTTCCACTTCTTCTAACTCCTGTGATAACTTTTATATCAGGAGTTCCCATTACTTCTATTAAAGTAT
>CALVSW010000034.1 GCA_944359625.1 uncultured Bacilli bacterium
TATATCACTTAAATCAAATTTCTATAACTAAGTTCCCATATAAATATTTACGGGAACTTACAATTTTATTCAAGGATAATTCTTAGGTACCTTGCAAATAATTAAAATATAATATATAATCTTAGTACAAAGGTGAGATTATGGAATTTGATTTAAATAAGGTAACAAGTACTGGTATAATTATTGATAATTACATATCTTTTTCAGAAGATTATTTAAAACTTACAACGATAAAAAAATTAGATAATGTTCATGTAACGGGTCGTCTTTATTATAGTACAACTCGTGAAGTTATATTTAGTGGTACAATAAATGGCATCATGCAGCTGGAGGATTATCATACTGGAGAACTAATTGATTATCCATTTAAAACTGATGTTGAAGAGGTTTTAGCAAGTGATGATTTCTTTACTGAAAAAGGTAAAAATATGCAAAATAATCTTGACCTAAAAGAGATTTTATGGCAAAATATTGTATTGGAAGTCCCAATTCGTGCATCAAAAACTGCAGAAGTTGAAATAAAAAAAGGTGAAGGTTGGGAAATGAAAGATGAATTTTCCAAAAAAGAGGAATCAGGTTTAGAGTGTTTTAAAGCTCTACTTGATGAAGGGAAGGAGTGAAATTATGGCAGTTCCATTCAGAAGAACAAGTAAAACTAAAAAAAGAATGCGTCGTACTCACTTAAAAAGAAACGTTGGAACATTAACTACATGCCCAAATTGTGGTGCTACTATCCAACCTCATCGTGCTTGTATGGCATGTGGGTTCTATAAAGGTGAAAAAGTTGTTGAACCTAGAAATAAAACAAAGAATGCTGAGTAATATTTTCAACTATTAAGTTAAATGCTTAGTAGTTTTTTTTATTTTTTTTGTTTATAATATTAGTGGTGGTTATATGAAATTTACAATTCTTACTGAAGAAGAGTTTAAAATGTTTACGGATAAAGCATTACAGCAAAGTTTTTTTCAAACTATTAATATGTATCATCGTTATCAAAATAATGGCTGGGAAACATATTTATTAGGTGTTAAAAAAGATGATAAAGTAATCGGCGCCGCCCTAACTGTATCTTCATATAGTAAATTTGGTTTTAAAATATTTAATATCTATAAGGGATATATATTAGATTATAATAATCATGAATTAGTAGCCTTTTTTACTAAAAATATTAAAAGTTTTTTAAAAAGTAAAAAGGGTATTATTTTATATATTGATCCTAATATTGTAAGTGTTAGTCGTGATAATGAGTTTAATATAACTAATGATATTGATAATTTACAAGTAAAAAAGTATTTAATAGATTTAGGTTATAAATATATTGGTGAATATGAACAAGTAAAATGGACTTATGTATTAGATTTAGAAAATAAGTCTCAAGAAGAAATATTTAAAAATTTTAGAAGTAATCATCGTAATCTTATTAATAGAGCCATTAATAAATATAATGTTGAAATTAAAAAATTAGATTATAATGATTTAGCAGATTTTAGAAAAGTAACAAGTTATTCGGCTAATAAACAAGGTTTTAAAGATAAATCTTTAAAATATTATCAAGATATGTATAAATATTTTGATAAGGATGTTATATATTTAGGAGCTTATATTAATCCTTTAACTATTTTAAATAATTTAAATAAAGAATTAAGTAGTTTAAAAGAAAAGTTAAATAAAACAAATAATCCTAATAGACAAAAAAATTATGAGTTAGATATAACTAATTTAGAAAAAGAAATATTAGAAGTTAAAAAATTGCCCGAAAAAGATATTTTAATTGCAGCATCTATGTTTATGCTATATGGTTTTGAAGTAGTATATTTATTTAGTGGTTCTTTAGATGAATATCAAAAGTTTGGTGGTTCTTATTTAATGCAATGGCATATTATAATGTATGCCCTAGAACATGGTTATAAAAGATATAATTTTTATGGGATAAAAAATGATAAAAATGATGGTGTATATAAGTTTAAACATGGGTTTAATGGTCATGTAGAAGAGTTATTAGGAACATTTGCATTACCTTTAAATACTTTAGGAAAAATATATTTAAAAATAAAATAATTGAGAGTATTAATAAATGTTTAAATATGCTATAATTAAATGTAGGAGGTATTTAAGTGATTATAGGTATAATTATTGGGGTAGTAGTTTTCATAGTTATTATTTGGATAATAGCTACTTATAATAGTTTAGTAAGTTTAAGAAATAAAACTAAAGATCAATGGGCCCAAATTGATGTTCAACTTAAAAGAAGATTTGATTTAATTCCTAATTTAGTTGAAACAGTAAAAGGTTATGCAAAGCATGAAAGTGAAACTTTAGAAAAAGTAGTAGCAGCTCGTAATACCTTTTTAGATGCCAAAACTCCTGAAGAAGAGATGAAAGCTGATGGAGAATTATCTAATGCAATTGGTCGTTTATTTGCTATTAGTGAAGCTTATCCTGATTTGAAAGCTAATGCTAATTTTACTAGTTTACAAACTGAGTTATCTCAAACAGAAGATAAAATTTCTTATGCCCGTCAATTTTATAATGATGATATTTTAAAGTATAATAATAAAATTGAAATGTTTCCTGGAAATATTGTAGCTAAAATGTTTGGATTTAAACTAGGTACATACTTTGAAATTAACGATAAAGAAAAAGAAAATATTCAAGTAAAATTCTAAAAACACTAGGACTTATCTAGTGTTTTAGTATCCTAAAATTTTAATTTACATCTATATGTTTATTTGGTATAATTATACAAGAATAGGGAAGAGGATGGTTATGGAAAATACTAAGAAAAAATATTCATCACAAACAATATTAGATAAAATAGAAAATTTAATGGGTGAAGACTCTTTTGTATTGGCTCTTTTAAAAGATCAAAAATTAAGTGCCATAGATTTAAAAGATAAAAATGAAGAAAAAATAAAAAGTAAGAATTTAAAAATAGATGAATTAAAAAAATTAGTAAATGATTTACAAAATGAAGCAAATAAAATAAATAATATTTTTAAAATGTATAAGACTGCCGATTTTAAAACTTTAATAGATGTTTTAGGTTTAAATATTCATTTTGATGAGGATGCTAAAGTTGTAGAAGAAAAATTACCAGAAATTGTTCAAGAAAAAGAAAAGAAAATTGAAGATTTATCAAAAGATGTTAGTACTTTAGAAACTGATGTTAATTCTTTAGTAAGTAGAGTTACGGATATTGATAAGGAATATAAAGATGCTAAGTCTTTTCAAAGTGAACTTATTAAGTTAGTAAAAGATTCTGTAGATGGTAAATTAAATAAAACTAGGGATGAAGTTATTAAGGTCTTAAAAGATGCTTCTTTTGAAGAAGATGAAGCAATTGAGGCTGCTAAACTAATTCTATTCCCTGAAGATGAATTAATTCCATTCTTCGCTGAAAATAAGGTTTTAGAGGAAGTTCAAAAATCAATTGATAATATTACTATTGATTTAGATAGTGATGAAGAAAGTACGGATACAGATAGTTCTAGTGATATTGCTCCAAGTATTTTACCAGAAGAAGAAAAAGATGCTCCAATTGAATTAAGTGAATTAAATTTAGATTTAACTTCTAAAAATGAAAAAGAAGAATTTAGTAAAGAACCAGATACTCCTATATCTATAAATGAATTACAAGAAAGTTTTTTAAATCTTAATGAAGATAAAGAAGAACCAGCAATTTCTGAAGAACCAGATACAACAAGTATTTTTTCAGATAATGAAATTAATTATGAATTTACAGCTCAAGATAAAAAGATTGATATTAATAAGATTTTAGATAAACTAGGAAAAAATCATGATGATGCTCAATATATAAGTAATTTATTTGTTGATGTAAAAGAAGAAGATTTAGATAACTTTATTAAAGAAATAGGGAGTCTAGACATATCTATAGGTAGTGTTCCATTACTTGTTTATAAACATGATTTAAATAACTATTTAAATAATATTAAAACTTTAAAAGATAATGGTTATAAATTAACTGATATGGATATTGAAAAGTTTAGTGCTGTTTTATATTTAATTAATAATAATGATTTAATAGCTAACTTAGTAATCCTAAAGAAGTATAAAATAAATCTATTAAAAACTAATGGTAAGATATGTTTTAAATTATTAAGTTTAGATACTTCTAAATTAATAGATAATTTAAATCTTTTAGTAGAAACTGGCGATATTGAAGTAGTTCGTACTAATGTAGAAGTTATTACTAAAAATGTTAAAGATATATGTGAACGTATTTTATTCTGTAAGACCAATTCTATTCCTTATGTTGAAGAAAATGGACGTCACTTTATGTTTAGATCATTTATTTATGATCAAAAGATATTAGAAGATTTATTAGAAACGCCTTTAGATTTAAATAATATTAGGGAAGCTAAGGATGTAAATGCTACTTTAAAAGAAATTGCTAATGAAAAGTTAGTAGATATTTTAGATAATGCTACTGATTATAATCCATCTTTAGAAAGTGAAAAACAAGAAAAAGAATTTAATCGTATTATTAAGAGATTAGAAGATAAAGCTGTCGTAGAAGATGAATATTATGCTTTAGGAAACTTATTATTTTCTAAGAATAATACTTTAAGAAATATTATTAATATTTTAAATAAAGATAGTAATGCTGAAATTAAAGATATATTAATAGTTTCTTTATTATATAATTCTCATAAAGATATTAATTCTTGTCAATCTGTAATAAATACATTTAATAATTAGGAGGGTATATGAAATTGTTAGAAAATATTGGTTTTAATGCAAAAGAAATAGCAGAAATGGAAGATAGTATTCCCTCTTTAATAATGGAAGAATTAAATAAAGAGGAAAGATTAGTTTTAAATAATATAAATATTTTAAAAGAATTAGATATAAATAATTATTTATTAATATTTAAAAATTATTATGAAATGTTTTTAATGGATAGTTCTGTTTTTAAGGATGTATTTGAAAAATATGATCATGATGATTTAATTGATAAAATAAATAAAAATATAGCAATTATAGAACATTTATAATTGCTTTTTTGGTTCTTAAACATTAAGGAGTGATGGAAAAATCCATCACTCCTTTTGAATACAAAAAAATAGACATCAACAAC
>CALVSW010000035.1 GCA_944359625.1 uncultured Bacilli bacterium
TCATTCATATGCTCACCATCTTCATACTATAAGAATACAACTTTTTAATTATTTAATCAATATGGTCTAACATAGATAAGAAAAAAAGATAACAGTGCACATAATATAAATTTGAAGATTATATACTACCTTCACTTTCTATAATTATGATAGCTTTACTTAATTAAAAATATAAATGATAATTCATATCGTTTAGAAGATAAACTAAAAATGGATTCAGATAGCCATATAAAATTAAGTAAATTTTTTGTACATTTTTATATTAAATTTAACATTTTGACTTTTTATTTTACAATTTATAAAAAAATATAAATAATGGATAAAATCTCTTTTATCACTCCTAAATATTTAAAAACAAAAAACAGGAATAAAATCCTGCTTTATCTAATACAGTTTATAGTCTTAAAATACTTATAGTAGTTTTTAACATCTGTATTTTTTATTCTGGTAAATTACCAAGGAATAATCTCGTTTCCAATCTGTAATTAGATTATAAGTATATTTTTATATACTTACTACTTCTTCTAACAGATAACCATAATCATCTATTCTCAGTACATTAGTATTTACTAATCGTAGTAGGAATCCGGACGCAAGCCATGGCCGTTGGTCACATTGTTGTTGCCGTTAGCATCGCCAGTCGCGTTCTGATTGAACCCATTAGCAGCCGAAGCGCCAACGTTGAAATAGGACGGCGACATGGAACTCACGATATTTGTAGATTATCCCTAATAAAATAATTTATTTAATACTTTACTATATGTGAATACTTTATCTTAAAGCTGTGGATAACCAGCGCGGCTCTCCACCTGAGGAGTCAGGTGGAGAGCAATCTTCCTTTTTACTCTGTTACTACGACGTATGGATTATCACTCGTTCCAACTCCTCCACTTATCGTGACATCAGATTGCAGATTGATTACCGGACGCAAGCCATAGCCGCCGGTCACCCAGTCGCTGTAAGCATTGCCAGTCGCGTCCTGAAAGAACTCGTTAGCAGCTAAGCTGCCAGAGTCGAAATGGAACGGCGACATGGACCAATAATTGCCATTTTGGTAGAGATAAGTTAAGCGATTCATATATCCGGTGGCAAATCCGGCATACATTAATTCATCGACTGTTACTAAGCCAATTGGGTATGTTGCAGCTTTGTTTCCTTTTTCATTTGATACTGTGAAAAGATCATTCTCATTATTTGAGCATACAAAAGTTGGGGTTTTACTAGTGTAGTATCTATAATATGGAGCATAATATGTTGTAACATCAGTTGTATATCCATTTCCAGTTGTAGTTGGAGATAATGTTCGATCGTTACAAAAACCAGAATCAGCAATAAGTGAACTTAACCCAGCATCTTCAATGTTTGTTTTATACCAATTTTCTAATTCAGTTTTAGCATTTGATGAAACTTCATTGGCATTAGTTTCTGCTAAACTTGAATTTAAAGTATTGCCATACATATATCCAACATAGGCTGGGTTATCTCTATCATTATTGAAAGGGGCTGGCTTAATATATGTAGCACTTCCAGTAGCATTTGGTTTGGTGCCAGCATATATCATGCGGATAGATTTATCACCATTAATTCTTATGATTTGCCAATAAGCATTGGCAAAATAAACGTAATTGTTTTTTACACTACCACGATAATAATATGTAGTACCATAATCATCTTCGGCAGCATATAATCCGCGGTCAGATTTATCACTTTCCAACTCAACTTGATTTAATGTATATCCATTAAATGTATATTTTGTTGTTGCAAACTTTGTTTGAGTTAATGAATTTGTTGACTCAGTTGCGGTTGGAGTTACTCCAGTTATACGATATATTGTTGCACAATTACTTACATTCCAATATGTACTAATTTTATCTGCATTTGAAATATTATATCCTGTACTACAATAATAATAATTGCCATCATTATAATTTACTTCTTCTGGATCATAATATTGTAAATTACTTGTTACACATTCTGAATCAGGAGATTCTGGTGTTGGACGATTACAAATTGTATAGTAACCTGTTTCAGAATTAAATTTATAGGAATTACCAAATCTAACTTTCGTTTCATTTTCTGTTACATCAAATGATGATCCAATTAATGATTTTGCAGGTAATGTAGATGATGTAACACCATCTTTTGGAGCTGCTGAAGCATTTTCTTGCCAATCTATTATTGGAGCAGTCTTTGTTGTATCTACTGTTTGTTTTGCTTCAATTTTTTCAATTGCAGTAGCAACATCTGTTACTTGGTATTCACTAGCAAAAATTGCATCATGTAATGTAGTTATACCATTTTCTACTGGATTAAATGTTGATACAGTCGCATTAACTACTATTTTAGAAGACATAGTTTTATTCATAGCCTCTGGAACTGCTGGAGTATCTTCATCCATCCATAAACGGAATGTAAACTCTTCTTCTTCATTTCCACCAAGTGAATATGTACCTAAAACTTTAGAACTTACTGAACCATCATAATATTTAAATGTAGCATCTGGTAATGAAGCTAAATTAACTATAGCTTCAT
This sequence comes from uncultured Bacilli bacterium, assembly GCA_944359625.1. Lineage (GTDB taxonomy): Bacteria > Bacillota_I > Bacilli_A > RF39 > UBA660 > CAG-605. The sequence goes on from CALVSW010000035.1 coordinate 2,533, forward strand.
TATTTAACATTACTTTAACGTATTTGTTAGCTAAAGTAGAATCTTGTAAAGTTTCTAAATTTATTGTATAAGACATGTAAGCATCACAAGTATTTTTTACTGTAAATGTAAATGGTGTTAATTTTTTACCCTCTTCATCTAATATAGGATATGTTCTTTGTAATGTAATATCATTTTGTTGATCAGTCATTTCAAATGATAAACATGTACTTTGTAAAACATTAGTACCCTCTTGTTTTTCAGTATATAAGAAATATGCATAACTCATAGATATAATTGATACTATAGATATTAATAACCCTACAATAACAGCATATTTATATGCATATTTTTTATGATTTTTATTACTTTTTAATTTGTTTTCATTTTTTTCTTCTTCTACATTCATATTTCTACCCTCTACTATCTAAAATAAATTTAACATTATTTTTAATATTCGTCAAGAATAATTTGCTAAATAACTTGTTGATAATCATAATATTTTCTCATATTTATAAGGAAAATGTTAATTTGTTTTTTTTGCCACCGGATATATGAATCGCTTAACTTATCTCTACCAAAATGGCTATTATTGGTCCATGTCGCCGAGCCGTTTCTACTCTGGCGACTCTGCTGCTGGCGAGTTCTATCAGCTCGCGACTGGTTATGCCGGCCACGGTGTGACCGACGGCTATGGCTTGCGTCCGGTAATCAATCTGCAATCTGATGTCACGATATTTGGCTAAGTTATTTTAATATTTGTTAAATTCAATATAAAAAATCTATGTTAGACCATATTGATTAAATAATTAAAAAGTTGTATTCTTATAGTATGAAGATGGTGAGCATATGAATGA
>CALVSW010000036.1 GCA_944359625.1 uncultured Bacilli bacterium
CAAGGTTTAAAATATATATCTAAAGAAGCTATTCCTTTAAAATTAAAATGTATTTTAACTGTTATGATTTTATCCTTTGGTGGGATTTCTGTACATATGCAGATTATGAGTATCTTAAGCGATACTGGTATAAAATATTTACCTTTTTTATGTGCGAGAATTTGTCATGCTATTATATCTTCTTTAATGCTATTTTTCTTGTTTGATTTATGGTTATGATGAATAATAATATGTAACATCATAATTATAATCGTGTTTTAAATTACCGCTTGTTAAGACCATTTGAATATTTAAATAGCAATTATTTCCATAACAATCTTGATTTAAGTTATAACTTTTAATATTAACTGTATCAGGCATTTCAAAATTTTGACCATTGATGGTTACTTTTCTTCCTGATTGATTTATTGTTAAATTGTGCCCATTAATATTACAAGTGTTTTTGGATGTACATTGTACAGAGGCACTAGAGGTTAAATTATTTTTAATGTTTTTAGATATAATACTAAATTTTTGTTGAATTGCACTTTTAGTACCAGCGTCGGCAAATACATCTTTAACTTCGATTAAAACTTCAAATAAGAATACGGTAATAATCATTGTTAAAGCAAATGAAGCGATTAATTCAACTACTGTAAAACCTTTGCTATTCATATTTAACCTCCTATTTTAAATGAATCCTCTAATGTTCCTGTTCCTGTTAAAGATACATTTGGTGATAAGTATACTACTGGATGAACACTGATATTTGCTGTCGATGATTTAATATTTGTTTCTATACTTCCATTTGAATTAATTACTGTTACAAAATTTGGATCATATGGTGTTATTGTCCATAGTTTACCAGTTTTTGGTATCATCCAGTTAGTACTTTTACACGTACTAGCGTTACTGTTTACATTGCTTAATGTAGAGCATATGGTGTTAGAATGTGCTTTAATATACTCACTTGCTGTTATTAGTCCTACTCTATTGTTAGAAATTTCTGAATTTTCTTTATCTATTTGACCTTGTAAAGTTGTATTAGTAATAGAACCTATACTAAATGTTTTTTCTACAATATTATTTCTGTGTGCTGAACTAATTGAATTCAAATAAGTATTATTTAAATATGTATTTAATGATGAAAAATTGTAATTACTTTGGTCTGCACTATCCCAAACAAGATTATTTATTCCATTTACTCTCATGATTTTTAATGAACCATCTGTTTCTTTTGAAATTATTCTCCACTTTTCTCCATTAAAATCAATATAGTTGTTTGGATTATTACCTTTATAAATATATCTTCCGTTATCAAAATATAGTCCTGTTCCACTTGTAACTAAATTTACTTCAACTCCGCCTATAGATGTTGTTGGAACTGTCGGTACATCTGGTATATCTGGTGCGGTTATTTCGTTATCCATAGCTATAGTGGCATATGTTCCATTTTCAAATTCAGCAAATAATCTACCTTTATTTAAAACTGTATTTGTTTCTACTCTGGTTATAAACTCACGCATATTTTGATTTATTTCACTATCATTATGATTTGAAACATAATCTTTGATTACTGATATATCTGAATATGAATAAATAATTTTTTTTGCATCCATTTTATTTATTAATTCTGTACAAAAGGCATCACTTAATCCTAAATTAGTATTACATGTACCTTCTTCATATACAACTACATATGGTTTACTATCAGTTAGTTGATTTGATAAATTATAATTATTTATTTGAAGATAATTTGCTACTGAAGCCAAATCATAAATAGATTCTACATTGTTATAATTATAACTATTTTTATAGTTTGTTATTAAATTGCTAAACTGTATATAGAGTAATATTAAAACTGTTAAAACAAATGTCGAAACAACTAGCGATTCGGCTAATAAAAAACCCCTATTATCTTTTTTCATAATTTTTTTGCTCCTTTTGAATTGTTTTTATTCTAAAACTATTATATAATATATTTAGGATAAAATCTAGTCCTAATATTAAAAGAATAGAAAGGAAAATGTATATGTTGAGAACTTTAGATTTCGCTAAAATGCCAATTGTCGATATAATTAATGATATTTTAGTTGATGCGAAAAAAAGAGGTGCGAGTGATATCCATTTTGATCCTTACGACGACCACATGCTTATTCGAATTAGAATTGATGGTGTTTTAATGGATTATGCTAAAGTACCAGACGAATATAGAGATTATTTAGTTACACGTATTAAAACTATTTCTAAGATGAATATAACTGAATCTAGACTTCCTCAAGATGGTGCTATTAAAGAAAATTTAGATGGTTATGATTTGGATTTACGTGTTTCTTCTCTTCCTGTTAGTACTGGTGAAAAAATTGTTGTTCGTATTCTTGATTATACTAGAAGTATGGCTGGATTAGGGGATCTTGGTTTTAGCGAGGAAAACTATAAAAAGGTTTTAGAGATGATTAGTGTCCCTAATGGTATTATTTTAGTAACTGGGGCAACTGGTAGTGGTAAAAGTACGACTGTTTATTCTATTTTACAGCAGTTAAATACTTCGGCTACTAATATTATTACAGTTGAAGATCCAATTGAAATGGATATAACTGGAATTAATCAAGTTCAAGCTAATCCAAAAATTGGTTTAACATTTGCAAATGCCCTTAGATCTATATTGAGACAAGACCCTAATATAATTATGATAGGTGAAATTAGAGATACTGAAACTGCTAGAATTGCTGTTAGAGCTTCAATTACTGGTCACTTGGTATTATCAACTTTACACACAAATACTTCACTTAATACTATTGAAAGATTAATAGATATGGATGTTCAAAGATATTTACTTGCTTCGGCTTTGGAAGGTGTTATCTCTCAAAAATTAGCTAGAAAGTTATGTCCACATTGTAAAATAAAAAGAAAAACAAGTGAATATGAAAAAATGGTGTTTAAAACTGTTTTGAATAAAGATATTGATGAAATATGGGATACCGAGGGATGTGAAGAATGTCATGATGGTTATAAAGGCCGTATTGCTATACACGAAGTTTTAAGAATTGATCAGGATATCCGCGATGCTTTGAGTAATGGTAAACCTAAAGAAGAAATTAGAAAACTAGTTTATGATAATGGAAATGTTACAACTATGCTTCAAGATGGTTTAGAAAAAGTCTTACAGGGATTAACTACTTTTGAAGAAATTTTAAAATTAATAGAGCTAGAAGACGATGATATGATTAGTAATAATAGTGAACTTAAAGAAGCTATAATTGAAAATAAAGAAGCACTATTAGAAAAAGAAAAACCTGAAGGTGAATATTT
>CALVSW010000037.1 GCA_944359625.1 uncultured Bacilli bacterium
GTATAAGCCAAGTACAATATATTTCCTAATATTATTAATAATATTCCAGTTTTTCCTTTATGCATATGTAATCCTCACTTTCAAATTACTATTTATCTATTTCTTCTAATAATAAATCAAAATCTGATTTATCATCTTGTTTTCTCTAGAACTTCTGTCGGAAATTCCGACGGAAATCCCTTCTTTAAATTAACCACTCTTTTAAAATATTGTTGATATATTCTGTAATAATGCTTCGTTTTATTTCAAATAATTCAGCAATCAAATCTTGTATGAACCATAAATCATTATTAATTAAAATTACACTAACTTAAAATCACTATTACTATATTCATAAGTAACACTTTCTTTCTAATTAATGTAAAGGTTAACATTACGATATCAAGCTGTTGATTGAATCATTGTTCATTTTCATCACTCACTTCATTATTTTCCCTTAAATATTTATCATAAAATTCATCCATAGTAGAAATATAATGTTGATCCTGAATCAACCTATACTTTTCATATTCATTTTCTGCTTTTTCCATAGCTTGCTGATGAGAAATAGTCCCTGAATTTTTTAATACACTTTTTCTTCTAAATTTTAACAAATCATCTGTAGCATTAATCCAATTCTGCATAGTCATAGTGAAGTTTATTTTGAACAATTTTAAAGAAAGTATAAGCTTCTTCACTTTTAGGATTATAATCTACTGATGTTGCAATAAATAAATCTGTGATTTTTTGATAAGACATTCTTTCACTTACCCTAATCGTTTTAATTCGTTCTAATAATTCATCAAAATATTTTGCATCATACTTATTTCCTCTAATAAATCGCTCATCATTTAATACAAACCCTTTAATCATATACTCTTTTAATATTTTAGTTGCCCATATTCTAAATTCTGTTGCCTTTTTAGAATTAACACGATACCCAACTGCAATTATTGCGTCTAAATTATATATTTTGGTTTTATAGTTTTTACCATCAGAGGCAGTTATCGAGGTTTCCTCGATAACTGAATTTTCATTCAGTTCTTTCTCTTTAAAAATATTTTTCAAATGTAATGATATATTATCCACACTACAATCAAAAACTTTAGCCATCCCTTTTTGAGTGAGCCATAAAGTTTCATCTTTATATATTGCATCAACTACTATATTCCCACTTTTGTCTTTATAAATTAATAAGTTATTTTGTTCATTTAACATATATCTTTCATCTCCTTTCTCGTCAAAATATTATGGGGTTAACCTTGTGGTATCAACTAAAAACAAATACCTAATTTTTAACTATTTTTGATTGCTTTTTATTATTTTTTACCTTTTTTTGAAAAAATGCGTAAAACCTATATGCTCGCAAACCCTTTATTTATAAGGATTTCTTGGAGAGGTTAAATAAATTGGTATCAAGCAGTTGATACCGATTTTGTAAACCTCCTCATTTTTATTTTTGCTCATACTTGTCACTCCTTCATAAATCTATTATATTATATCATGTTTTCACCCTAAGAAAAAAGTAGATTTAAATCTACTCTATAAATTGTAATTTGTCTTTTACAATAATAGCATAAAAAAGAAAAGTAGTTATTGTTAATCAACTATTGCATTTTTCTAATTCTCATAAATACTTTTAAATCTTTCTCTGTCTACATTCTCTTGATTATTAATATAGTCCAAGTATTTTTCTTTATTTTCTTCTGTATATGGAGTATCAGAATATAAATCTTGTAATAATATTGTTCCGTTTGGCTGTCCAATACCCACAAATATATAATTTTCACCTATCTTTGGTAATTCCTCATCCGTTATATAATCACCTTTATGCAATATAAGAGTTCCATCTTTATCATATCCACCAGGATAAGTTACTTTAATTATATTTTGTAGATCACCCTTCAAATTTTCTGTTACCTCGATTTCATATATAGTTCTAGCTGAGCCATCATCTGAGAATGTCCTTTCAATTTCCTTATCTACCTTTCCTATAAACACATAATCAGCAAATCCAACTTGATAATATGGATTTGTTTCTTCATTCACAAGTACTGTATCATAATTTAATTTGCCATTTGGCTTATAATTTGAATTTCTATTGTTAAAGTACCAAATTACACCACAAATCATAGCAATTATAAAGATAACTAAAATAGATAAAATAATAATTTTTTTCTTTTTCATAACAATACCTCCTTTATTTTGTTCTTATTTTAATAAAAATAAGCTTTAATTCTACTAATAATCAACTACATAGTAACATATTTTAAAAAAGTTACAACTTTTGTTCAAAAAATGATTATCGGCAAATTACTATTTATTTAACAAATCACTAAATTGTAATTTGTAATTATTATTCTGATGGGCAATTATAATTTGTATTTTTAAATGTTGGAATTACCGTTATTACATCATCGCTAACACAATAATAAGTATCAATTAAAATACCTTTGTCTACATAACTATCACTATCATTAGCATCTTCAATTCTCCAACTTATTATTGGGCTATTTTTAAATACTATTGCTTGAATTGTGTCTAATATTACAATTGACAAAATAGTAATAACTATTGTTAATAATATTATTATAAACTTATTCTTTTTTACCTTTTTTATTTCTTTTGCAGAATAATCAAGTGTATCAATTAAAGTTTCCTCACTTTTTGAATCGATTTCTTCTTTAGTAAATCTCTCACCATTTAATATTTCCGTAACCGAGACTTCTAAAATGTGACTTAATGGTTTTAACAATGACAAATCCATTAAGCCCAATCCTCTTTCCCACTTGCTTACAGCATTTTTGGTTATCCCTAATTTTTCTGCTAACTGTTCTTGAGTTAATTTTTTTTGCTTTCTTAATTTAGCAATAAATTTTCCTATTTTTTCTTGATTCATTTTATCACCATCCAAGAACAATATATCAATTTTTTATCTAATATTAAACATACTATTAGTTCACTTTAAATTACTATTTATCTTTTACTTTGAATATTTATTCTTTATTACTTTTCCTACAAGAAAGACTATAATAC
>CALVSW010000038.1 GCA_944359625.1 uncultured Bacilli bacterium
CTTGGATGTATGAAAAAGGCCAAGGCGTATCTCAAGATTATGCCAAAGCAATAGAATTATATAAAAAGGCAATAGAATTTGGTAATTTAGGTGCAATGAATAATTTAGCTTGGATGTATCAAGAAGGCCAAGGCGTATCTCAAGATTATGTTAAAGCAATAGAATTATATAAAAAGGCAATAGAACTTGGTAATGCAAGTTCAATGTATAATTTGGCTAGGCTTTACGAAAAGGGCCAAGGTGTATCCCAAGATTATAAAAGAGCAATAGAATTATATGAAATGGCTGCAAATCTTGGCATGAGTGAAGCAAAAGAGCAAATAAAAATTTTAAAAGAAAAAATAAATGCTAATATTGTACCTGAAACTGACACGAAAGAGCTTATCGAAGAAACTCCTAAAGTAAAGTTGAATACAGAAATAGAAAATTTAAGAAGTTTAAATAAAGAATTAAGTGATAAATATATTGCCCGTAGTAAAACAGTAAGAATGCTTTTGAATAGTTTTTACCATAATAGTAAAGTAAAAGAAGCTACAACTGATAAAAAGAAAATAAGAGATAATATTAGTACCATTCTTTTAATTTCTTCTACCGGTGGTGGTAAAACGGCAATTGTAAGTGATTTAGCTAAAGAATTTAATGTTCCTTTTCAAAGTTCATCTTTATCAATGTATACGCAAAATGGGTATGTAGGATCAAGTTTACAAGATATTTTTCTTGAATTAATAAAAAAGGCAAATGGAGATGTTAAAAAAGCTGAAGAAGGTATTATTTTATTAGATGAATTTGATAAAATTAGAATTCCAGAAGATGGTAGAGATATACAATTTCCAAAAGCTTTACAAAGAGAATTATTATCTTATTTAGAAGGTAGAGAAGTTCAGTTAAATGCAAAGAATTCTTCCATTACATTTGATACTTCTAAAGTAACATTTATTCTTGCCGGTGCCTTTCAAGATATAACGGAATATAGTAATGACTTAAGTACTGATGAAATAAAAAATTTAATTAGTATTGGCTATGAAACTGAGTTACTTGGTAGAATTGGGGTGTATCATTATATGCCTAAATATACTAAAGAAGATTATATAAATATATTAAATAATTCTACTATCAGTCCTTTAGCTAATTTTGTATTTTCTTGCTCTTTATATGGTAAAAATGTTATTACTTCTCCTTATTCTCCATTTATTGAATCAGTTGCTGAAGAAGCTGTCTATTTAGGAGAAGGAGTACGAGGTTTAAATAGTATTTTTCAAAATATATTAAACTGGTATTTAGATGATTTAATTTATGGTGATTCGGATATAATTTTATTGGAAAGTTATCAAGATATAAAAAGAAAAAAAGGTCGAGGTATATAAGATGAAATATGAATATAATGGTAATTTAAATATAGAGGATAGAATAGTTAATGTTTGTAATGACATAAAAGAATGTTATCCCAATATACCAATAGATAAATTAAAAAAGATAGCAGTCTTAGAAACTCCTATAATAGATAATATTGTTAATAATAAATTTAAGTTTAAAAGATTATATCATATATTATTAATTATTAATAATGATATGAGTTTATCTAATACTTATAATAAAGTATTAGAAGATATAAAAGAAGTATATACTAATATTCCTAAGGAAGAAATAGAGGATGAAGAAGATATAATTTCTAATATTTTAAGATTTAAAAATAATAATAATGAAACTTTTTATGTAGGATAGTGAACAAAAATTCACTATTTTTTGTAGTATAATTATAAAATTTAATGTAAAATAATAACTAATTAGGAGTAGTATATGATTGAAAAGATATTAAATTATAAAAATTATGATATAGAAAAGTTAGAAGAAGAAGTAATAAATACAAAAGATGCTAGATTATTATTTTTATATTTATTTTTTACTAAAAATAATAAAGAGATTATTGCTAAAGAAATATTAAAATTAAAAAATTATCGATATATGCATTTTACATTACGTTTTTTTAAGTTAGATTGTTATGAAGAACTTTTAAATCATATTTTAGATAGTAATGATGATCCATGTTATTTATATAATATTTTATATGATGTAGATTATTTAGATAATAAGTATCAATTAAAAATTATAGATAAGATAATATCTATAGAAAATGATTGGTATATATTTAAAGCATTATATTACTATTTTGTTATATTAAATTTATATAATGAAGAATTATTTATAAAATTACAAGAATTAGTTAAAAGTAAATTAAATATAAATATTAGTTTAAATAATTATAAAGAAGTATTTAATAATATTTTATATAAAGATATTAGTGATCCAGAAGGATTTAGTTCTAACTGTTATCAAGGACATAAAGATTATATTCCTAATATTATTGTATGTCATATTAATAATACTTATAATTCGGCTATAAAAAGATTTTATGATTCTAGTAGTGATGTATCTAGCCATTATGTAATTAGAAGAGATGGTCATATTAAACAAGTTGTATCATTAGATGATTCTTCTTGGGCTAATGGTACTTCCTTAAAAGAGAGTAGTGATGTTTATTATAAATTTGCTACTTCTAAGTTAATTAGTAGTATACCAGATAATGCTAATTACTTTACTTTTTCTATTGAACATGAAAGTTTTGATGGAACATTAACTGATGAACAAATAGAATCTAGTGTTAAAGTTATGAAAGAAATAATTAAGTATTTAAAAGATAAATATAATTATGATTTTATAGTTGATAGAGATCATATTATAGGTCATAATGAGATTAATCCAGTCGTTAGAAAAAGATGTCCTGGTTCTAAATTTCCATTTGATAAAATCATTTCTAAATTAAAGTCATAATATGTTTATAAAATAGTAATACTTTATTTTTTAAATAATTTTAATTAAAAAAAATAATTACAATTTTTAAGTAATTATTTTGGTTCTTAAACATTAAGGAGTGATGGAAAAATCCATCACTCCTTTTGAATACAAAAAAATAGACATCAACAAC
>CALVSW010000039.1 GCA_944359625.1 uncultured Bacilli bacterium
ATGCTTGCTACTAATATTTTTAGAAATAAAAAGAGTAATGAAAATATTTCATCACTCCTCAATGTTTAAGAACCATTTTATCTAGGAGTATACCCTATACCAGGAAAATACCATCGAGCAGTTAAAGTAATAGTTTGCCCTGATCTAGCAAGATTATATACACGTGCTTGATCAGAATAAACTTTATTATCTGGAGTTAACCAGCCTACAAAAGACCATAGCTGATTTGTAAACTTATTTTTTTTAAGAGTGCAATAAGAATTAACATAGCAAGTTTGTGTTCCCATTTTTGAATCGTTTGCAAACCATGCAGTATTATGGAACTTTATGGTGTAGGTGCCACCTCCACCTCCACCGCCTCCGCCGCCTCCGCCGCCGCTACTGCCGCCGGAGCTATTGCGAGTCCATTGTGCTGTTAAAGTAATAGTAGAACCATTACTTGATAAAATGTTTTTTACATTAGCTCTATTGCTATAAGTTTTACCATTACTTCCTAACCAGTAGGCAAATCTGTAACCACTTCTATAAAAAGTATTAGATGAAAGGGTACAATTTTGATCATATGTACATTTTTGTGTTCCCATAGAACCACTTCCTGATCCAGCACGATACTTAATTGTAAATGTGTTAGGAGCACTTTGTAATGTGACTGAAGCATCACCCTCCGAAGTTTTGAACTTAAGTGTAGATGTATCACTACTCGTTATTTCTTGAACTGCTCCTGATTTAGTATATCCATTGTAATGATAACCGGTTTTAATCGAGATGTTTGAAATAGCAAACTCTGTACCAAAAGGAATTGATTGATTATATGATCTCTGGTTATTTAATGGAGCTTCAGTTCCAACTTTTATATTAAATGAAGAAACATGAGAATCACCTGTTACTTTAAGATTGTATTTTCTATTAGACCAATGAGCATATAAAGTTTGATTACCAACAACTTCATAAATTGAAGAAGAAGTTATTTCAGTGCCACCAGTTTTTTCTGTATACCAACCAATAAAATTATATTGATTTCTAGTTGCAACTGGAAGGACACCATAAGCTTTTTCAAATGTAACATCAATACTAGTAGTATTAACACTACCACCATTGGCATCAAATGAAACTTTATATTGATTTGGAATCCAATGAGCATATATTTTGTGATCATGACCAATAGTCACAGTAGTTGATGAAATAACTTTAGTCCCAGTATTTGCATCAGTATACCATCCATCAAAAGTATAACCATTACGACTAGGATTAGGCAAATCACCATAACTTTCAGTATACATTACTTCTTTACTTGTAGGGCTTACAACACCACCATTAGCATCAAATTCAACTGTATAAGTTCCTAATCCCCAATGAGCATATAAAGTCTGTGAACTTTCTAAAGTTACTGTATCATTTTCATTAATTTTTGTTCCACCTTCAGGTTCAGTATACCAACCAAGAAATTCGTATCCTTCTCGTATTGCTGTTGGTAAAACGCCATATATTGACCCACGGAAGAACCACATAGATTTTGGAGTTACTTCTGCATCAGGAGCATTTCCATCAAATAATAATTCAATATAATTTACTAAACTATTATCTAATTTAATTACTTTTACATAACCATTACCCTTTTTAGCAGAATTACTAAGTGGTTCATAATCATCAACATCTTTACCAGAAATACTATTAGTAGATAAAGTATAAGTATTTTCTATATCAGATGTTTGACAATTGTAACAATACATTGATCTATCGGTTAATGTACTACTATTTATATATCCAGATCCTCCAGTACCAATACCTGTATTACTATGAACTCCACCATAATAACCACCACCAGACCCAGAATTTTCATTTCCAGATTCCCCGTGACCAAATCCGAAGCCAGAACTTTGAGTACCACCATTTTCACTTGTAGTTGCTCCAGCACCTATATAGCCACCACCAGAACCGCCATTTTTGCCAGTATTATTCTTATAAATAGCACCACCGCCACCACCGGCAACTAGTATAACATTACTACTATCACTTTCAAAACCACTTAATATTCCATCACTATAAGCAACGTGAGTAGCGCCACCACCGCCAGAACATAACGTACCAGCAGAACAAGTAGCACCACCGCCACCATTAAAGCTTGCTCCGACTCTTGTTGAATTAGAATTATTATCTGAACCCTTTTGCCCAGCACCTATATATAAATAGGTGTTTGCAGCGGCATCGATTATGCCAACACTATAGCCACCATAGCCACCTGTGTAAGTCTTACCATTAGTAGTTACACTGCCACCTTGAGCTCCCCAGGCTTCTATACGATATTCTCCAGCTTCAACTAAAAGAATGCGTACAATTCTTCCAGTATATGGAAAATAAAATAACTCATTTGTCCAGAAGGCATACAAAGTCATATCTTTATTGATGTATTCACTTTCGTTAGGACGACCAAGACGATCAAAATATTGAGTACCTAATCCATTTGGTCTACTAAAATAACCTAAGAATGTATAATTTTCTCTTGTAGGAGGGTCAACATATGTAATATTTTTACCAGAAACAATTGTTATTGATGTTTCAGGAACATCAGTCCCATTATCAAAAGTTATCTTTACTCTTTGAATATTTTCAAACAATTCATAAGATAACGAACCTTCAAAATAATCAATTCGATAACGATTATTAATTGTATTATCCGGGTTTAAAGCTGCACCATCAAAATAAGTCTTTGCCTCATTTGGTGTCCACATAGTAGCATCGATAATTTTAGTAACATCAGTTAACAAAAGTTCATCAACTAATATAAATGTACCAGATTTACTATTATCTGATTCTAAACTTATTGTTAAAGTATTAACATCACTATCAGCACTTACCTCAAAAATCATAGATACTTGTTTCCAGTCAGAATAACCTCCACTAATATCAATCGTACTAGTTCCTGTTATAGTACATCCGCCATTACAAGCAGCTTTAATTGTACTTGTACCATCAGTTGGACCATTTCTAAAAACTTTAGCAGAAAAATATAAATAATGAGTTCCTTGAGTAAAGTCAGTTACATTTTGACTTACTACACGTTTTACATTTTGAATACCAACTTCATCAATATAAGTATAATCTTGACCATTTTGTTGATATATTTCTGAGTAATTATAATTACCTAACATTAAAGCATAATCTCCAGAATAGCTAGTATCCTTAACATAACGATAAGCATATCGATTATCATTTACCCAATTATCTATAGTAGGATCTAGCTTATATGCTTTTGAACCATCATAATGTACTTCAGCTAAATCATCCGAATTTGACAAAGTACTAGGATCAATAGGTTCTTCAAATCCCGAATTTTGTAATAAGTTAGATATCGTTACATATTGAGACTCTATTCGATCATTTAAAGAATTAGTTATATCACGATTATTACTAAATATAATTCCATGATAATAAACGTAAGTGCCAATAATAGCAGCTAATAAAGAAATAAATAAAATTATAAAAGAATAGATTAATGTGGAAGATATAAACCCCTTATTATTCATGTTATCACTACCTTTACCTAAAAAAATTATAACATAAAAAAAAATAAATGTATATTTAATTAATAATTATGTTCATTAAAATATCGAAATCCGAATTATATATAAATTTAAATTTGGATATCCGAAATAAAAATACCTATATACAT
>CALVSW010000040.1 GCA_944359625.1 uncultured Bacilli bacterium
AAAAAGGGTTGGATCTGAAAGAAACAGACAATTTACTGGCATGTCCTCAATACTTGCTTCCCGCTTCCCATGCTTAAGTGATTTTGAGGGAATCTTACCGTCATAACCGTCATATAGACAGCCTAGAAATTGTTTTTCGGTATTTTGCGCGGAATCTAAAAACATTCCAAATTCCGACATCTTATAAGTAATCGCACCGAATCCTGCTTCTTTTAGAGTTTTTGCATCTTCAAAAAGCCCCTCTTGTGTTCCGTCCACGACCTCCAAGACAGGATAGCGAATAGATTTTTCAGCTTCTTTGATAAGTTGTTTTATGGGCTTATTGTTTTTGTCCGTATATTCTTCTTGAATTTTTTGTTTTTTCTCAAGGTAATACGCTTCTGCCTTTTCTTTGAACCAATCTCTGAACGGCTTAAAAATTAAATTGTCGTACTCGTTAGATATTCTATCTTTACCGCCACCTGACGGAAGCAATACGATTGCATAATAATTAGGGATATCAATAGTATCAAGGTTCTTATACCGCACACCTTTTGAGGTTATCATTTGCGCAACTTTCAGAAGCTGTATTGATGTAATAGCTGTTTTTGATGTGTTCACATAACGATTTGAAAACACGTCTAATGTTTCATTCATAATTTTGGGTAATCTAAATTTTGTCATGATTTTGTTCTCCTTTTCTGTACTCTTTCATGTTCCTAATTGCTTCAATTCTTAAAGTTGATTCAAACAATTCTGAATCAATAAGGTATTTACCCCGTTTGCCGCCGATTTTGATAGCCGGATAAATCCCTTGTCTGATTCCCATTCGGATTGAGTATTCTGAAATGCCGAAATGTTTAACTGCTTCTTGAATTGTAAACATTTGTTTTTGTTTAATCCCCAGTAAATTGTTGTTATCTGCCATTTTTCCTCCTTTGCCAAGTATATACTTGACAGATTATATTAACATATGATAAAATAATGTTATATAAGCATGACATGAATTAAAATTTTGTCAATATGCAAATCAAAAATTCTGCATTTAATAACAAAGTTAAGGAGATATAACATGCCACGTAAAAAAGAGCTGACATATCAAACGGAACAACAAGCATTTGCAAAAGCAATTAGAAAAATAATGAAAGAAAATAACCTAACTCAAGAAGAATTAGGAAAAATTATAGGAGTCGCTCGTCAAACTATTAGTCAATATGCAAGTGGACAAAGTATTCCTGATGTAAATATTATTTATTCTATAAAAGAAAAATTTGGATTATCAGCAGATTATGTGCTGGGGTATGCAGAAGCAACAAAACCAAGTAATGAAATGATACTAAAAGAATTAGGTATAGATGAAAACGCATGCGAAATTCTAAAAAGTTATATTAAGAAAAATTCAACAAATAGAAAGAATGACAAAATAAAAATGCTTAATTATCTTATTGAAAACATTGAAGATGATTTGCTAGAAAATCTATATAATTACTTATTTCATGATGTAGAAATCAAAGATGGAGACAAAGATGCACAAATTTCACTTTGTGCTTGCAATGTAAGCAGTAGAGAAATAATCGGTGCGCTATATAACACAACTTTGACACAATTCTTCTTCGCAAATCTTATAGAGAAACTGGCAAATCTAAAAAAAGATATTGACAAAACTTTAGAGGAAAAACAATAATGGCAAGCATTGAGAAGCGAAAAGACGGATCATATCGTGTTATTGTTTCTTGCGGTTATGATGTAGGCGGCAAAAAGATCAGAAAATATAAGACAATCAAACTTCCGCCCAATCTAACTGAAAGACAAAAACAAAATGAACTTCTGCGGCAAAAAATACTGTTTGAAAATGAGGTTCTGAACAAAAATTACCTTGACGGTGAAAAAATAACTTTCGCAGAGTTTACAGAAATATGGATTGAAAAACACGCAAAAACAAAATATGCGCCGGCATCATTGAAGCCCTGCTTGGCAAGATTAAAAGATAGGATTATTCCTGAATTAGGGCATCATAAGTTAAGCAAAATTCAAACCTATCACTTAGAAGAATTTTATAACAAATTAAGAAATAACGGCTCAAGACTTGAAGATTTTTATACTCCGACAAAAAATATGTCGGAGTTTTTGTCTAAATATAAGACTGGAGAACTTGTTCAAATAACAGGAATTACGAACAAAACATGCCTGCGCCTAAAAAATGGAGAGAAGACAAACCTTAAAACTGCTCAAAAAATTTGCGGGGCTTTTGATTTGAATTTTAAAAAGATGTTTAAAAGAACAAACGACAATCCATTATCTGATAAAACGATTAAGCACCACCATACAGACATTAGTTCAATATTTACACTTGCGGAACGATGGAATCTGATTAACCATAATCCCGCTAAAAAGGTTGATTTAGGAAAGATTTCTAAAAAGCAGGTAAAATATTATGATGATGAGCAAACCGCAAAACTTTTCAAAGAACTTGAAAATGAACCATTGACATATAAAACAATAATCTGTCTTGCTATAGATGTAGGTTTACGTTCCGGTGAATTATGCGGACTAAAATGGGAAGATGTGAATTTTGAAACTGGTGTTTTGACAATCAACAAACAGCGGCAATATGTAAGCACATTTGGGGTAATGGAAAAACAACCTAAAACAGAAAATGGAATCCGAACAGTTACACTATCATCTCAAATGGTTACAATGCTAAAGCAGTACAAACAGAAACAGGCGGAAGATAAATTAAAACTCGGCTCTGCTTGGAAAAACGGTGAATACTTATTTAAGCACGATGACGGACAGGATTTACACCCGACAAGACCTTACAAGTGGTTTATGAACTTTTTAAAACGGCATAATCTGCCTAAGATTACTTTTCATGAACTCCGGCATACAAACGCAAGTTTGCTGATTGCAAACGGAGTAGACGCGGTAACATTAAGCAAAAGACTTGGGCATGCGGATAAAACCGTAACATTAAATACTTACTCTCATGCAATTCAGAGCAAAGAAACTCAAGCCGCAACTACAATGGACAATCTGTATTCAAGATTAAAGAAAAAATGTCTTTGAAGTCAAAGAAGATACTTTTTGAGGTAACGACACCATTCAGTAGCCAAGAAATTATCAATAGCCTTTTCTAAGCCAGAAAAATGCCTTTCTTGTACTAAAAACAAATAATCTCTTACAGAATACCTTGAAGCCCTTAAATAAAACATTTTTGCATTTTCCGTTTCTTCCATATCTTTAAAACGGTGAAATCTTTTTAAATATTCATTTTCAGGCTTTCTATCTCTATGATTATAAATAATTACCGTTGCCCCTTGTACATAATAATCCGCTGCTTCTTTATACGTTGTGTATTTGTTACCGTTTTTTGAATAAGGATTTGTGCTTTTAACTTCAAGTCCATTGTCAGGATCTAAGAATATTACATCTTGCTTACCTAATTTCTTTAAGGCTTCTAAATGCCATTTATCGCGGCTCTTGCCCTCAAGCATTTTGTTCCAAAATAAAGTATTTTCAAAGAGTTTTGCTCTTTCAAGCCTTGCAACTGTTCTGTTATTACTCAATCCGATTTTCTGTAGGGCGCAATACAAATCAATGTCCGGAGTATCACAATCACATTCTAAAAATTTTGTGTGCTTGCCGTCTGTAAAAGTTTTTGAGTGTTCCGGCTCATCAGGTGTTAGATACCAGTTTAAACCTATGCTGAAACCTGCATTCTCAAGCCCTCTTAAAATACCTAATTTTGTATAGTCACCAACATCACCTGCATATTGATTTTTCATAACCCGCCTTCCTTATCTATTTTTAACAAGGATTTATTTATAAATAATCCTTTTTATTTGTTATTAATCTATAATAAACAACGATTATTTACAAACCGTATAACCTCAAAAAATGTTTATAAGAATCGTTGACCTCATAACATGAAAGTGGGGTTGTGATATGGAATTAAAGAAACTACTTGGAAAGAGAATACAGGAATTAAGAACGAAAAACGGTTTGAAACAATCGGAACTAGCCGAAAAAGTTGGGATTGCAACTAAACACCAGAGTTGCATTGAAACAGGCAAAAACTATCCGTCAGCCGAACTGGTTGAAAATTATGCAAAAGTTTTCGGCGTTGATGTCGCGGAGATGTTAGACATAACGCATATTAAAACAACAGATGAACTATTATCAGACATTTACACAATGCTCAAATCCGCAAGCGAAGAAGAAATTCTAATGGCTCATAAAATTTTGAAAGGTTTGTTGCATTGATAATTTCAAGCAATTGAACTGTAAAAATTTTATGATAGTATCTAAAAGAATATTTGAGATGTAAGTACAAATATATT
This sequence comes from uncultured Bacilli bacterium, assembly GCA_944359625.1. Taxonomy (GTDB): domain Bacteria; phylum Bacillota_I; class Bacilli_A; order RF39; family UBA660; genus CAG-605. The sequence goes on from CALVSW010000040.1 coordinate 4,320, forward strand.
AGGTCACTAGGAATTATATTGGTATGGAAAATGATAATGTTTTTAATTTACAATTAAGTTCAGAAAAATGTTTTATTTGTGGAAAGGAATTTTGTGAAAACAATCCTAAAACAGAAGAACATGTCTTTCCTAAATGGTTGCAAAAACAATATGACTTATGGAATCAGCGCATTATATTATTAAATGGTACAGATTTACCATATAAACAGTTGAAAGTACCATGCTGTAAAGAATGCAACACTAAATATTTACAAGAAATTGAAAAGCAGATATCTGAAAGTGCTAAATTAGGCTATGAGCAATTCATAAAATTAGATGAACTAAAAATATTTCAATGGATATCAAAAATATATTATGGCATTCATTATAAAGAGTTTTTTTTGTATATGAATAGAGAAAAACCAAACAATGGTACTATATTGAATAAAGATGATATATACAGATTTGAAATGTTACATTTCTTCTTGCAGTCTGTGCATAAACCATATATTTTTAATAATACTACACCATGGTCTATTTTTATATTTAAAACACTAAAATATCCAGATGAGAGAAATTTTTTCTATCACGATACTTATAATGGTTTTTGTAGTTTGAGATTTAATGATATAGGTATAATTGTAATTTTTGAAGATAATGGTATCCATAAAGAATTTTTTAAGGATAAATTTGTTGGTTATAATAAAATCAGTTTGGCTAACATTCAGTTTGATGAAATTTGTGCTGTTATTAACTATAAGTATTCTCTCTTTAACAGAGTTCCTAAATACATGATAGAAGAACAAGAAGATCATTCTATTATTTTTTCACTACCCATAAATGGTCTTTCAAGCTCAAGTCCTTGGAGTATATGGGATGGCAAAGTGTTCAAAAAATTCCTTTTAAATTCTTGGAGTAAATATAATATAACTGAAGAACAAATAATTTCAACAAATACAAATCATACAACTTTTATCAAGGATGAAAGCGGATATTATTTAAAGCAATATGACATCAATAATAAACTTAAGAACTTAGTAAAAATTATAGATTAAGATTAAAATTAAACCTAATTGTTCAAAAACAATAACAGCATTAGTCCCCACGTAGTCCCCAAGAG